>JAFPYR010000104.1 GCA_017412115.1 Bacteroidales bacterium
GTCAGATGTTTGCCGCCGACTTCTTTCGGATTCCGCCTCGCGACGGACACCCTTGTCTTAGGCTATGTGATTCCCACTATCAGGGCTCACTCGGGACTTCCACCCATTAGACTTCGCTCGTGCCGAGCATACTAAAAAAAAGACCGGCTCATTTACTTGAACCGGTCTTTTTAATTTTTAATAAATAATTACTAATACCAACTTAAACCAATATTATGAAAAGACAATCTTAAAATTTTGATGCTGCAAAATAACAAAGATTTTTTGTTAATCGGTTTAAATTGTTTATAATAAATGTTAATGATACAATTAAAACCATTTATGAAACAAAATCCACCAAAAGAATTTCACAGCTAAGATTCCGTTCCAAAATGTTGCTCTAAACCATCCGAAATGCCTACACATTATTTTATAACGTTCTTTCAGACCTGGGACAATAGTTTTTTGCGTTTGACCGCCTTCCATAAAAAGCGAAACGGTTTTATGAAAATTAAAATTTTTCGAGGACTTTTCCAAAACCCTCAAGCACCAATCGTAATCGGCTGCATATCTGTAAGTTAAATCATATTCCCCGCAAAGTTTCCTTCGCGCAATAAAGGATTGATGACAGACCAACATTCCTTTCAAGAAATCTTTTTTGCGTAAGTTTTCAGGCGGGCGATGACGGCGGGAATGAATAATATTTCCCTGAAAATCAATTATATCCGTATCTCCATAAATAACATCTTCGTCTAAAGAAAGATTGGAAAAAATTTCACTCAAAACTTTTTCTCCTGCAAGTCTGTCGCCACTGTTAATAAACATTACATAATCCCCGGTGGAAATTCTAAGACCTTTATTCATAGCATCGTACAAGCCGGAATCTTTTTCAGAAATTATTTTTGAAATTCTCTGAGAATATTTTTCAACAATTTCCATCGTTCTATCGGTGCTTTTACCGTCTACAATTATGTATTCAAGATTCTCGTAATCCTGATTTATAATACTCTTAATCGTCTCTTCAATGAATTTTTCGCTATTGAAGACAACAGTTATAACAGATATTTTCGGTTTTGACATACAACTATTTTTTTTGCAATTCTAAAAAAAAAACTTCAAACTTAAAAAAAAATTTGTTTAATTGAATTATTATTTATTACTTTGCAGACTGAAAAAAACTATTAAAGTATCTATATTTTTAATAGTTAAATCGTTAGTAAATAATTAATTAAGTTAAAAAAGATAAAAGTTAAAAAAGAAATGGCTCATCATCATTCAGCAAAAAAGAGAATCAGACAGGACGAAGCTATCAGACTTCGCAACCGCTATTATGCTCTTACTATGCGTAATGCAGTAAGAAAATTGCGTGCAAACGACAACAAAGAAGAAGCTGCTCAAAGCCTTCCCGGTGTATTCAAAATGATTGACAAACTTGCTAAAAAGAACATTATTCACAAAAACAAAGCAAGTAATTTGAAATCAAAATTGCAGCATCATGTCAGCAGTCTGGCATAACTTCTATATGAATTGAAAAGAAATAAAAGATTCTTCTAAAGAAAGATAACCTCCCGAAATATTTTTTCTACGAAAATATTTCGGGAGGTTTCTTTATAGAAAAAAATTACTAACTTTGCAGCGTAAAAAATTTATTTAAAACGAAATTTGAAATGGCAAAAAAAGCACTTTTAATGATACTCGACGGCTGGGGTATCGGCAATAAGGGCAAAGGCGACGTTATCTATCAAACGCCTACCCCTTATATGGATTATCTTAACGCAAATTATCCTCATTCACAACTTTTAACTTGCGGCGAAAATGTAGGTCTTCCCGATGGTCAAATGGGTAACTCTGAAGTAGGACACCTCAACATCGGCGGTGGAAGAATCGTTTATCAAGACCTGGTAAAAATCAACCGCGCTTGCAAGGACAATTCTATTTTGGAAAACCCTGAAATCAAAAACGCTTACGGTTACGCTCAAAAAAATAACAAAAGCGTTCACCTTATGGGTTTAACATCTACCGGTGGTGTACATTCTTCTTTAGATCACCTCTTCAAACTCATTGATATTGCGAAAGTTTACGGTATCAAAAATACTTTCGTTCATTGTTTCATGGACGGTAGGGATACAGACCCGAAATCAGGAAAAGGTTTTATCGCAGACCTACAAAAACACATCGACACAGTAGGCTGCGGACATATTGCTTCTATTATCGGACGTTTTTATGCAATGGACCGCGACAAACGCTGGGACAGAATCAAAGTTGCTTACGATCAGTTAATCGAAGGCAAAGGCAGAAAAGTTTCTGATATGGTTCAGGGCGTTCAGTCTTGTTATGATTCTCACACTGAGGAACATAAAAACACTGACGAATTTATGGAACCCCTCGTTAATTCTAACATTGACGGCACTATCAAAGAAGGCGACGTTGTAATTTTCTTCAATTACCGTAACGACCGCGCAAAAGAACTCACCGTTGTTTTAACGCAACAAGATATGACCGAACAAGGAATGCACACAATTAAGGATTTGCAATATTATTGCATGACTCCTTACGATGCTTCTTTCAAAGGCGTTCACATTCTTTTCCCGAAAGAAAATGTTGAAAACACTCTTGGCGAATATATCTCGTCAAAAGGTTTGAAACAACTCCACACCGCAGAAACTGAAAAATACGCTCACGTTACATTCTTCTTTAACGGCGGTCGTGAAGCTCCTTACGAGGGCGAAGACAGAATTTTGGTTAACTCTCCTAAAGTTGCAACCTACGACCTCAAACCCGAAATGTCGGCTTACGAGGTAAAAGACAAATTGGTTGAGGCTATCGGTACAAAGAAATACGATTGGATTGTTGTTAATTTTGCTAACGGTGATATGGTAGGACACACCGGCGTATATTCAGCAATCGAAAAAGCTGTAGTTGCTGTTGATAACTGCGTTAAAGACGTGGTAGAGGCTGCAAAAGCTGCTGATTACGAGACTATTATCATCGCTGACCACGGCAACGCAGACAACGCTTTGAATCCTGACGGCACGCCTAACACTGCTCACTCTTTGAACCCCGTACCGTTCATCTATGTTACTGAAAACAAAAATGCAAAGGTTAAAGACGGCGTTTTAGCAGACGTTGCTCCTTCAATTCTCCACATCATGGGATTGGAGCAGCCAAAAGAGATGACAGGACACGATTTGATTACTGACTAATCAAACATTCGTTTTATATTTTTAAGAAAAAGCGGTTGCCTAAAAGTTTTTTTAGGCAACCGCTTTTTTTATGTTTTTTCAATATTACCAACACTTCTTCGCCCCAAATTTTAAGAAATTCGGTTTGTACACAAAGAAATATTACCAAAATGTTAATTTTTGAAACATAAACATAACTTTCCGATGCAAAAAAAGATATAATTTTAGCAAATATTTTATTTTACAATTACAAATGAAAAAATCACTACTTGCATTTATGTTATTAGCGGGAGGTGTTTCAGCTCAAAATCCGATTATTAGCGGACAATTTACAGCCGACCCTACAGCGAGGGTGTTCAACGGGAAAGTTTATCTCTATCCCTCGCACGATATTCCTGCACCTCAAGGACAGCGCAAAGACTGGTTTTGCATGGAAGACTATCACGTCTTCTCGTCCGAAAATTTAACAGAGTGGACAGACCACGGTGTTATCCTCAATCAAAAAGACGTGCCGTGGGGCAATCCTAACGGTTACAGTATGTGGGCTCCCGATTGTGTCTACCGTAACGGCAAATATTATTTTTATTTTCCCGACGGTGTAAAAGAAGGTATGGGTTTCGGTATTGGCGTTGCAATAGCCGACTCTCCTGAAGGACCTTTCAAACCCGTTGAAAGCAACATCAAAGGCATCAGCGGTATTGACCCTTGTGTACTTTTAGCCTCTGACGGCAATGCTTACATTTTTTGGGGACCAGGACGTTGCGCAAAACTCAAAGACAACATGACGGAAATCGAAGACGACACCCCGAGCGAAACCGTCAAATTCGGTGACAGAGAATTTCAAATGAGCGGAGTTAATTGTCTTAAAGACTCACCCTCAAGACAAGCCGAAGGCCCGTTCGCTTTTGAATACAACGGCAATTATTACTTGACCTACCCTTACGTTAGGGAAAATACCGAAGTTTTAGGCTATGCAATGAGCAAAAATCCGATGGGTCCTTATCAATACAAAGGCCTTATAATGAAAGAACACGCCTCGGGTTGTTGGACAAACCACCATTCAATCATCAATTATAAAGGTCAATGGTATTTGTTTTATCATCACAACGACTACTCGCCTCAAGACGACAAAAGACGGAGCGTTAGAATAGAAAAACTCTTTTTCAATCCTGACGGAACAATCCAAGAAGTAAAGCCGACTTTGCGCGGAGTAGGCATTGTTGATGCTCTTTCAAAACTTCAAGTAGACCGTTACTCAAGTGCATCTAACGATGTTAAAATCAACTTCTTAGACACAACAGACAGATTCTTAGGATGGGAAGTTACACTTGACAAAAAAGGAAGTTACGTAACTTTCAGCGACGTTGATTTTTCTAACATCAAAGACGGCTATTTTACGGCAGCTGTCAAAGCCAACAAAAACACAAAATTCACTATCCGTGAGAAAAACTCTTCGGGCAAAATCATTGCCGGTGCCGATGTTATTTGCATTACCGAAGGTCAGTTCAAAAGAGATTACAGCGGACAATATTTAACGGTAACAGCACCGCTTAAATACACACCTAAAGGCATCACCGATATTTGCATTGTCTGCGAAGGCGAGGCGGTAACGGTTGATTACGTTCAGTTCAAAAACAAAGAAAAATATTTTTCAGAACCCAAAGCCGCTGAAAGTAAACCAGATAAAGACGGTTTCTTAAAGCGTTGGTTATTGTTGGAACCAATTACTAACGGTATTAATACTAACGTAATTTTCGTAGACTCTTATCTTGAAAAAACCTTCAACGAGGCGAACTATTTGAAATTGTTTGATAAAGTTCCCGTTAATAATCAAAAAGTTAAATACGGCAATCAAAACCTTATCTGGCACAAAATCGATAGTGAAAACTACAACGTAAAACTTTTCCGTTTTGCAGAAAGTTACAACAAACCCGTTTACGGCGTATTGTTTTCGGCAGTTACGGAAATCTATTGCGACAAAGAAATCGCTGATGTACGACTTTTAGCGGGCAGCAATTCGGCCTCGGCATGGTATCTCAACGGAGAGGAAATACTTTTGATGTCAGGCGATAGAAGAATGGTAAAAGACGACTGCGCTTCAAAAGTTGTTACTTTGAAAAAAGGCGTTAACGTTTTAAGGGGAGCAATTATCAACGGCCCCGGAATGAGCGATTTTTGCGTAAGATTTGTTGATAAAAAAGGTAATGCAATAACTGATTTTACTATTAAATAAACGATGAAAAAATTTTTATTTTCTATTATAACGGTGTCGCTCAGCGGCGTTTTGTCGGCACAGACAGGCGCACCGTACATACACGACCCCTCAACGATAGCCGAATGTGAAGGCAAATATTATACTTTCGGAACGGGTGGCGGCGGATTGATTTCTCAGGACGGCTACGTTTGGAAAGGCGGTGCAGAGCGTCCGGGCGGCGGTGCTGCTCCCGATGTCATAAAAATCAAAGACCGCTATTTGGTGCTTTACAGCTCAACGGGCGGCGGACTCGGCGGCGGACATTACGGCAAAATCATGACAATGTGGAACAAAACGTTAGACCCGAAATCACCTGATTTTAAATTCACTACGGCTCAAGAGGTTGCCGCCTCTGACGGTTTTGAAGACTGCGATGCCATCGACCCGGGCGTTTTGTTAGACCCGACAACAGGACGTTTGTGGGTAAGCTACGGAACATATTTCGGAAATATCCGCTTAATAGAGCTGGACCCCGAAACAGGAAAACGTAAAGCCGGCAATCAAGCTTTGGACATCGCAATTGACTGCGAGGCAACGGATTTGATTTATCGCGACGGATATTATTATCTACTCGGAACTCACGGCACGTGTTGCGACGGTGTTAATTCTACTTACAACATCGTTGTAGGTCGGTCTAAAAGCGTTACCGGCCCTTATTTGGACAATCTCGGACGCGACATGAAACAAGGCGGCGGCAAAATGGTTGTTGCAGCCGAAAACCGTGCCGTAGGTGCAGGACATTTCGGAAGATTTATCGTTGATGAAGGCGTTGAACTTATGTCGTTCCATTGGGAAGCCGATTTTGACATGAGCGGACATAGCGTTTTAGCAATAAAACCTTTGATTTGGGTTAATAATTGGCCTAAAGTCGGAACACCAATTAAATCAGGCGTTTACGAAATAGAATCGGAACGCAGAGGCTACGCTTTGGAATTAGCTGTTGATTTTCAGAGATTGGAACAAGAAAGACAATTCTTTTGGAGAATTAATCCCGATGAACCAATTAAATCACTTGAAGCACAAAAGCTTAGCGATGTAGAAAAAAAATGGTCAAAAGGTACAATCGCAGTCCGTGCGGGCGACTACATGAACCGTCCGCATCAAAGATGGAAAATTGAGCCTCTTACTTCTCAAAGCGGATATTTAGGCTCGCCGTATTTCAAAATAACGATTGATGGCACAGACAGAGCTCTTACAGCCTCTGAAGGATTTTCAATAACGGCTGAGGAAAAATTCTCCGGTTCGGATTATCAACTTTGGAGAATAGAACAATTAACGGACGGGACGTATAGAATCATGCCGAAAAAAGTACCCGGCGTTGATGGTATCAACAAAAAATACGTTATTTATTCTATCAGCGACAGCAATCCCATTTTAGGAGAATACGATTTCAAAAGCGACAATTCTAAATGGAATTTCAAACAATAATTTTCACACATAGTTTTTTTAATAAAAAGGCTGACTTTTTTAGAGGTCAGCCTTTTTTATTTCGCGTCAAACCTTGGGTTTGTTTCATTTTTTTTCTAACTTCGCAAATTGATAATTACCTTCTTGCGTAAAAAAATAAAAAACAAAAAGCATGAGAAATTTTTTATCATAAAACTACCGACAAATACATTTGTCGTTAAGATACATAAACTCTTCCGGCGAAATCGAAAAAACCTCAACCTTAAGTTTTTCGGGGAATACAAATCTGTAAAAAACTCCCGTAGGTACACATCCCCGCCCCAAAGATTTTGAAAACTGAAAAGGCGATTTTCAACAAATGGACGACATTTTAGTCGGAGGATACAGAATTTAACAGAAAAAAGCGGATTTTATTCCGCTTTTTTCTGTTTATTTTTGTGAGAGTGTTTTTTCATTTTTTTCAACGCCTTACCGCCTTTACCTTTGCCTGATTTCTTTTTCTTCTTTTTAGGCTCTGCAACAGAGGCAATATTGCGGGGATTCTTCTTGCGTGCAAGTTCGTCCGCTTTGTCAGGATCGGTTTCAATATGCTTTTCAGAGGTTGCAAGTACGAAATCCAATTGTTTACGTTCAAGATTAGCACGAGCAATTTTAATTTGCAATTTGTCGCCCAACTGATATTTCTTCTTGGTATAATGTCCTATCAAACAATAATTTTCTTCGTCAAACATATAAAAATCATCGTCTAAATCCCTCATAGGAATCATACCTTCGATTTTGTTTTCCTCCAATTCGCAATAAATACCCCATTCCGTAATGCCGGAAATCAAAGCATCGTATTGTTCGCCCAAATGATCACGCATAAACTCAACCTCTTTGTATTTATCGCTCGCTCTTTCGGCCTGAACCGCTAAATATTCACGCTCCGAACAATGTTTACAAAGCCCTTCGTAATAAGATTTTGAAGCAGATTTCTCACCATTAAGATAAGAAAACAAAAGTCTGTGAACCATCAAATCGGGATACCTTCGTATCGGCGAGGTAAAATGCGTATAAAATTCAAAACCCAAACCGTAGTGTCCGATATTATCGGTAGAATAAATGGCTTTTGCCATACTACGTATCGCTAACGAAGAAATAACTTCTTGCTCTTTCTGACCTTTCAGCTTCGTTAAAAGTTCATTCAAAGTGCGTGAAATCATTTCATCACTCTTCATGTTGATAGAATAGCCGAATTTTCCGATAAATTTCTGGAAATTAGAAAGTTTTTCCAAATCCGGCTCGTCATGGATACGGTAAACAAATGTCTTAGGAGGATGATTTTTATCCTTTTGTTTTCCGATAAAAGCAGCTACGCTCTTGTTAGCAAGCAACATAAACTCCTCAACAAGCCAATTTGCCTCTTTACTTTCCTTAAAATAAACTCTAAGAGGTTTACCGTTTTCGTCAATATCGAATTTAATTTCGCTTCTCTCAAAAGAAATTGAACCATTTTTGAAACGTTCGTCCCTTAAAATTTTGGCTAATTTCCAACACTGAAGAATTTCTTCTTTAAAATCGCCGTCATTACCCTCGATAATTTCTTGAGCCTCCTCGTAACAGAAACGTCTATTGCTTCTTATAACGGTTTTTCCGAACCATTGGTTTAAGACCTCAGCCTTGTCGTTGAGTTCAAAAACAGCCGAAAAAGTAAGTTTATCCTCATCCTGACGAAGAGAACAAATACCATTGCAAAGTTTTTCGGGCAACATCGGGACAACCCTGTCTACAAGATAAACGCTCGTACCTCTTGACAAAGCATCTTCATCAAGTTTTGAACCCTCCTCAATATAAAACGAAACATCAGCAATATGAACGCCTATTTCCCAATTACCGTTTTTGAGTTTTCGACAAGAAATGGCATCGTCAAAGTCTTTTGCATCCTTGGGGTCAATGGTAAAGGTCGTAACATCACGCATATCACGGCGTTTTGCAATCTCTTCGCTCGTAATACCAGAGTCCAATTTGTCAGCCTCCTCCAAAACCTCTTTCGGAAAATTGTACGGAAGTTCAAACTCCGAAAGTATAGCGTGCATTTCGGTTTCGTTGTCGCCCGTTGAGCCGAGGACTTCTATAATTTCACCGATAGGATTTTTAGCATCTTCAGGCCATTCCGTTATTCTTGCAACCGCTTTATCACCGCTTTGAGCTTTCATCAACTTGTTCAAAGGAATGAAAATATCATAGGGCATAGTTTTATGGTTGGCAATCAAAAACGCAAAATTCTTGTTTTTCTCTATCGTGCCTACAAAAGTGGTACGGGCTCTTTTAATAATTCTTACAACCTCCCCCTCCTGTTTGCCATGTTTGGAGCCGGCATAAAGCGAAACCTCGACTTGGTCGCCGTGAAGACCGTTATGAAGATTTTCCGTCGGAATAAAAATTTCAATATCGCTATTCTCTGGCAAAACAAAAGCCTGACCTTTGCGCAACAAATCCAAAACACCGATTACAACGCCCGTTTTAATTACCGCCTGATAATTTCCGGAAGAATTTTTCGTAATTCTTTCCGAGGACTCAAGCTCAGATACTACTAACTGTAACATCTCTTTCGAGCCCGAATCTTCAATTCCCAGCAATGCAGCCAAATCCTCAAAGGAATAATCCTTCATCGGATTGTCCTTAAAAACGTCCGTTAAAATACGGGTTATTGTCCGGCGGTTATATCTTTCCGCCTTATAAGTTTTTATATCATCTGCCATAATTCTAAAATAATGTTTTTTTAAGTCCCTAAATTTAAACCAAATTAGGAAATTTAGGAACTTCAATATCGTTAAAATCTGTTAAAATATATTTACCAAGAAATCTGATAAATGGAATTTTTTAGCGGTGAAATTGCAAAATCCGTTTCCAAAACACTAAGACTTGAGTTTAATGCTTTAAGATACTGACTTTTATCCTCAATAGCTCCGCAGCCGGAAAAATTTCCCGAAGAAAAAAATGCAGGGTTTTCAAAAAGTTTTTCTTTTTCCTCGTTATCTTCATTTTCCTTTTCGTCGTTGCCTTCTTTCTTGTCTTTGTCTTCCTTCTCAAAAAGTTTCAACCACGAAGGATACAACTCGGTCAAGAGATCACCGGCGGCATTATCATTGATAAGAACTTTTGCATTTGAAACTTCTAAGGTATTTTTAACAAGTCCCGTGTGCATAACGGCAGAATTATTGGAATCATCAAGCGTACCGACACAACTTACGCAATACCCCGCTTTAGTTTTATCATCAAACCAAAGATTTGGCATATCAATCAAAGCTTTGAAATCAATGGTATTGTTTTTAAAATTCCGCCTTAATCGCAAATAAAAATTATTGATAAAATAAACCGAATTTTTGTTTTCAGCCATTGAGGTAATGTACAATTCATTAACAAGAGAATCGTTAGGATATTCTTTGAAAAATAATTTGCACATAATGTCATGACCGTAAATTTTTTCGGGATAATTTACTTTATCGAAATTAACGGGAGAAAAAACAGCAACACCGCAATCCTCAAAATTTTTGTTGTAAAAAAATTCAAGTGCATTGGTTTTAGAAACCTCCAGACCCGAACCCTCAGGCATATCTGAAATTTTCAGGGAATAATTATATTTAACACCTTCAAACTCTTGGTCTTCAATGACTTCCCATTGTTTAATTCGAGAATCCAATGAAGACGCATAAGTTGCAAGATACGGCTCGTAAAAATTCATCCACGAGTTTTGTTTTTGGCTTGAATAAAAAAGTATGTTTATAATCTGATAAGCCCTGTCATGAGCGTTACAAATACAGTTTTTAACACCCGTAAAAAAAGTTTCTCCAGTAGGAAATTCTTTAATAGTATCCTCCTGCTGAGATATAAAATCCAATTTATTAACAAGCGGTTTCAAACCCGAAACGTCTATCAAAAAATCGGCATAATAAGTCATTGAACCGTCCGGATTGGTATACAAACCTCCCAAAGAGTTATTATTAGCCCCCTCAGAGGCATCCTCATCGTCCATAGAACATGAAGATACAACACAAACAGCCATAATCAATTGTAAATATAAAAACAACTTCAACTTGAACATTGTTATTGATAATTTGTTTAATTTTGCGCTCTGTTTTAAAATATAAAACACATTAAAACACAAAAACCCTAATTTTATTTTAGTAAAATAATGTTGCAAAAAGGTATTTTAACAATTATTATGCTAATTGTCAGCAATACGTTTATGACTTTAGCGTGGTACGGACATTTGCGCCTGGCACAAATTCCTAAGTATTCCAACCTGCCGCTTTACGGTGTGATAATTTTAAGTTGGCTGATTGCATTAGCCGAATACAGTTTTCAGGTTCCCGCCAACAGAATCGGTTTTATTGACAATGGTGGACCGTTCTCTCTCATTCAACTAAAAGTAATTCAAGAGGCATTGTCGCTAATAGTTTTTACCATTGTCTCGGGAATGCTTTTCGGCTCGCTCAATCTGCATTGGAATCACGTTTTGGCGTTCATACTTTTGATAGCGGCGGTCGGATTAGTTTTTTGGAAATAACTAATTTTCCACCCGCAAATAGATTTTGTCGCCACGACGAACTAACTCGGGAACGGGAATTGAAATCACCTGAGACTTAAAAGCCGTTTCTACGGGTTTCAAATCAAAACGTATTTCCTTGATTTCAGTTTCCAATGTTCCCGTTGTTTGACCTATTATCAAAACGGTATCGCCCACTGAAAGTTTTCCCGAATTAAGGTAAACCTCAGCAACTGAAATTTTGGAAAAATAATTATTGACAACACCTATAAATTCCTTATGATATTTTGCTTTAGAACCGTGAGTATCAGTCCATTCGCCAAGCCTTTGCCCAAGATAATAACCGTTCCAAAAACCTCGGTTGAAAACCTCTGAAAGTCTTTCTTTGTCTTTCAAAGCCTTCTGCTTTGTGTAAGTTCCACCCAAAATTTCTTTGACGGCATTACAATAAACCTCCGTTGTAAGTTTCACATACTCAGGCGGTCTTGCTCGGCCTTCGATTTTTAAGACCTCAACTCCGGCATCCAAAATCTCATTCAAAAACTCTATCGTACACAAATCCTTCGGAGACATAATGTACTCGTTTTCGATAGCAAGCTCTTCGCCTGTTTCTTTGTCGGTTACGAGATAACCACGGCGACAAATCTGAAGACAAGCTCCACGATTAGCAGAATAGTTCATTTGATGAAGGCTCAAATAACATTTTCCCGATACCGCCATGCACAAAGCCCCGTGCACAAACATTTCCAAACGCACAAGTTCACCCTTTGGACCTCGGATATTTTGCCTTATAATCTCCTGATGAATATGTTTTACTTTGTCTAACGAACATTCTCTTGCTAAGACCATTACATCACAATACTTAGAAAAGAACTTTACCGCTTCAACGTTTGAAATATTAAGCTGAGTCGAAGCATGAATTTCAACTCCTTGTTTAAGTGCATATTCCAAAACACTTGTATCAGAGGCTATTATTGCCGTAACATCATTTTGTTTTGCCAAATCCACAAGTCTGTGCATCTGCTCAATGTCAGCATCATACATTATAGTATTAATAGCAAGATACGACCTTACATTATGCGATTTGCAAATCTCAACTATTTTCGCCAAATCCTCTTCCGTGAAATTTACGGTAGATTTTGCCCTCATATTAAGTACACCGAGTCCGAAATAAACGGCCTGAGCACCAGCCTGAATTGCCGAAGCAAGAGTCTCAAAACTACCGACCGGCGACATTACTTCTATCATTTCTTTCTTTTTTTTAATAAACCATATACAAAAGCCAACCCAAAACGGCAGCAAAAATTATACTCCTTACAATAAAACTTGTAATTCTATCTTGTTCTTTCAATTTGCGTTTTTTTAGAATCAGCAATCCGACCGCCAACGCCAAAAAGACCAACGAGGCTATTATCAACGGTCTCGGATTGACCTCGCCGTCAAATCTCAGCGATGCCATTATCGAAAGACAACTCAAAAGATAGGCTATGAAAACAATTCTGCGAGTCACGATTCTAATACCTGCAACCTTTTTTTCAAAAGGTCTTATTCCCATAAGCCAATACAAAAGAGATAAGCAACCAAGCGAAGCATAAACAAAATAATGCGAATTAGGCGTAGTCCTTATCATAAAAACCAACGAAACACTCAAAACCACTATAAAAAGCGATTCCAAAGCATCAAAGTATTTTGTTACGAATGAAAACAGTTTAGTTCTAAACATTTTATTTAATTAATTGTTATTTCATTAAAAGTCATAATAAAAATTTGACGGACACATCGACAATCCGAAACTCAAATAACCTTCAGAAATATCACGTCCGTAAAACTCCTTGGAACAATCGTGCTTTGAATAAGTTACGAAAATATTCCATTTAGTTTTCTGATTTAAATAATATCTTAACGTAAAATCCTTGTAACAAGAGGAATTACGTTCAAGAAATTTCAATTGCGCAGCCAAGCCTTGATATTCCGCCTCAAAAAAGACAACGGTTTCCTTTCCTGAATTTTTATCCATAAAAAACGGAGTCGTAATAGGATAACAATAACTCCAAAACGAAGTAGCCTGCTCAGGAGAATCCGATCTCGAGACTGTCTGCTCCGCTTGAAAATGTGTTTTCAAAAAAGAAAACCACGGACTAAAAATATCAAAGAGATGAAAACCGTACTGATAACTCAAAAGTTTAGTTTCAGAGCCGTCCTTTTCGGTTTTCTTGCCGGCATAATTCAGTTGATGATAAATTTTCAAAAATTTTAATGGAGAATAATTAATATCGTAGCCCAAAGACACAGAATTTTCGCCATTAAAACCGTAAGAAAGAGCCGGATATAAAATCACCGGCAGCAACATATCCGCTTTCGGTTTGTAACGATACTCTCCGGAAGATTTTCTGTTGTTCCAGATAACGCCTTCGATTACAGCGATTTCCAAATTTTTCAAAGGTTTATAACCCGCAACATGAAAACTTGAATATTTCGGTTGCAAATTTTTGGCGTTATAATACGCAAAAACTCCGTCCTTTAAACAAGCATGAATTATATAATAATAAAATTTTGAAAATTTCAAATCGTATCTCAAATACGGAAACGGGAACGTTAAATCGCTCAAAATCACCGACCTATAACCAGAGCCGATAAAACATCTACCGTTAGAAAGGCTCAAACGGAAATTTTTTGTAACATCAACTAAGAAACCTCCCGTTACGTATGCCCAATCCAAACCGTCGCCTTCATAAGCTTTAGCATGACCACCGGCAGGAATCACAGATTTTCTAAGTCTTATAATACTATCCTGAAACGGTAAAAAACGGGCTTGATTTTCATAAAACTCCGAATAAAAATGCAACCTCTCTCCTAACCTTCCGAAAATTTCAAGACCGCGGTTGTTCCAAAAATATTTTTTTCCACCGCTCAAATCATCATCGTTATAAAGAACAAAATTAAAAATAGGATTTACCGTCAAAGAAAAATCCTTGCCCGCAAAGCACAAAAAATCATCTTCAAGAAAATGTTTTTTCAGCCATAACGGGAACTTCAATTTTTCAATAGTATCTATCTTATATTCAGAATACAAAACAGGCTTAATTGAAGAAAAACATTCAATAGAATCTTTTATGATTTTTCCTTGCAATTCTATATCAAAAGCTCTTCCCAAAGGTTGAAAAAAACGCTGGGAATAACAATTGAAAACCGGAAAAAACAATATTAACAATATTTTGACAATTCTATTCATTTGCTTCTAAGAAAAAAAATCAATCCCTTCCGCGTGAAGTATTACGATATTTCTGATTGTTGTCCTGAGAAATTATCGAAAGATAACTTTTGTAACGCAAAGGCGAAATCTCTCCCGAATCCACTGCCTCTTTAACGGCACAACCCGGCTCGTGAGTATGTGTACAATTATAAAATTTGCAATCCTTCAGTCTTAAAAATATTTCGGGGAAATTGTGAGCAACGTCCTCCGCCGTCATACCCGTCAAACCGAAACCTTTGATGCCTGGAGTGTCAATAATCCTCCCGCCGAAATCCAAATCAAACATCTCGGCAAAAGTAGTCGTATGTTTTCCCGCCAAAGAATACATGGAAATTTCACCCGTTTTCAGATTCAAACCCGGATTAACAGTATTAATAAGCGTTGATTTTCCCGTACCCGAATTGCCCGAAAGCAATGTCGTTTTGTCTTTCAACAGCGATTTCAACTCCTCAATACCCTCTTTCGTAACAGAAGAAACGGCAAGACATTTATATCCGATTTTCTGATAAATCTCCATCGTCTCGCTCAAAACTTCTTCAAGTCCGTCTGTATAAATATCTGACTTATTGAATATTAATATTGCAGGAACTTTATACGCTTTTGCCGTCACCAAAAATCTATCCACAAATTCGAGCGGAGTCTCCGGCATAATAAGCGTAGTTATCAACATACATTGATCGATATTAGCAGCAATAATATGAGCCTCACGGCTCAAATTAACGGATTTTCTTATAATATAATTTTTTCTGTCCTTTATCTGAGTTATCATTCCCGGTCCGGGCGATAGAAAATCAAACTCCACAATATCGCCTACGGCTACGGGATTTGTCGTCTTTAACATATCAAGACGAAGTTTACCCCTACATTTGCAATCGTAAACCGTATTGTCAGAGGTTTTTACCAAATAATTGCTGCCCGTTGATTTTATGATTGTACCTTCCATTTTCTAAAGAAAAGAAAAAAATTAAAAAATCTCAATTCCGACCGGGCAATGATCACTATAACGCAATTCAGGACGGATAAAAGCGGACTTCAATTCGCCTTTCAAATTTTCCGTAACCATGTTGTAATCAATTCTCCAGCCCAAATTTTTCTGATACGCACCTGCCCGATACGACCACCAACTATATTGTTTTTCCTCTGAGGAAAACTCCCTAAAACTATCCACATAACCCAAATCGACAAAACGTTGAAACCATTCACGCTCTTCGGGCAAGAAACCAGAATCCTCCTGATGTTTTTCAGGACGGTTGATATCAATCCAAAGTCTGCAAATATTAAAATCGCCGTTGATAATCAATTTATTACGGGTTTGTCTTAATTCTTGAACATATTGCGTAAAATCCTCAAGCCATTGCATCTTGAAAGCTTGTCTTTCGTCGCCGCTCGTGCCTGAAGGGTGATAAACCGAAATTACGCTCAAATCACCGTAATCAGCTCTTATTAAACGTCCTTCGTCATCATATTTTTGAATACCCATTCCGTATTCCACATTATCAGGCTCCTGTTTTGTAACGATTCCCGTGCCGGAATAACCTTTTTTCTGCGCCGAAAACCAATAACATTTGTAGCCCAAACGTTTGAATTCCACTTCGTCTATCTGACTTGCCTGTGCTTTGGTCTCTTGAATACACAATATATCAGGCAATTCGTCTTTCAACCACGAATACAAGCCCTTTGTAACGGCGGCTCTGATTCCGTTGAGATTATATGATACTATTTTCATAATTTATAATTTTAACTTCTGTAAAAAAAACTCAACATTTTAGACAATCTGTCAAGATGAAAACTCTTACATTCTGACTTAAACGCCCTCATATCCTTAAAAAGCGTATACGAGGTACCGGATTCTTTGGCATCAAGTACAACCGTAGAGGGAAAACCTTCCAAAAACGAAAGCAAATGATAAATCAAAAGCAATCTTCCGTTTTCCGAGTCAATGCCCTTGGTAGTTTTTAGGAACGGAATAAAAACATAATTATCAGAAAACAAAGCCGTTACAAAACCTACCGTTTGAGATTCCAAATTTTTCAAACAAAAGGCAACACCGGCTTTTTTCTTAACGGCACACCTTATAATACTTTCCAAACCGTGGAAATCATTATAACAAATATTCGGATTAAGTTTTACAAATTTAATAAACGTATCAGCATCGGCTATCCTTTCAAGTTTATAATTCTTAACATCCGAGGCAACCATATATTTTTTCAGATCCGGAGTGCTGAGAAAAAGTCTTTCATGCAACGGTTGCAACGTATCAAACTGAAAAACATCATGTTTAGAAACCTTACCTAAAGTTTTTTCCGGATAAAGAAAAAACTTATCCGTTCTAAAATCCGCATAAGTGAATTTCTGGGAAATAAAATTCAAAAACTCTCCGTAAACTTCCCTTTCAATTATCTCGTTAGAATAAATTCCCGTCCAAAAAACGCCTTTAGGCAAATACATTTTGCTGCCTAAAGAAAAAACCGGCATAACAGCGCGGTAATCCTCCCAAACAAGAGCACCCCAATCGGATTGAACGGAATCCAAAAACCATGAATGCGAATAAATACATAAATTAAGGGACCCGGCAATATTGTCTTCCCATTTTATGCAATCAATTTCGTTATGGTTGAGATACTTGATGTCCACTGACCTAAAGTTTTTTTTCGAGCACAAAATTAACAATATAAAACGTCAATTCAAAAAAATGCCCCATAAAAATTATGGGGCGGTTAATAGTTTTAGAAAATTAAATTCTTAAATCTTATACATACTATGCTTATATATAAACTGTTTCAATTAATTTTGGTTTTAAAGAAAGTTCTTATTTTTGCTTATATAACACCCAAAAAGAAATAAACCCTATGTTTTTTTTGTATTTTTTTTGCTAAAAAGTTTTTTTTTCATAACTTTACGCCCAAAGTCCTCAATCTGATGAAATTATTTTATCTGTTTTGCATAGTATTTTTTCAAGCATTTCTGTCGTTTTCACAAACGGAAAGTCCTTTAACGGAAAAAAACCGCAAAAATGGGCATATAGTTTTTGAAAAGGAAGACGAGCAGTATGGTGCATTGTTTTTGACCCTAAACAACGGAGCAAAAATCGTTATCAAAAAAACCGACAATCCAAAAAACAAAACAGAATTTCTCGCCTACTCACGCAAAGGGATTGCTTACAACAAAGAAAGGGATTTTTATAATTTCAAATTCGAGGATTTAATAATTCAAAATACCGTTATCAACAATTTTATCGACAAAGTTAATACCTCTGCCGTCTTAAAATACAATCTTAAAAACGGTGGCGTATGGTTTCAAGGCGGTTGCTACGAAGACGGTTTAAGGGATTTAATCAAAATCATATATTCGTCCTTTGTCTCCAAAGGCTGTAAAAGTCAGGATTTCGATTTTTGTAAATATCATATTATAAGGCAATTAAAAGAAAGGTGCGGATATGAAGGATTAGTTTTTGAGGATTCCGTTTTTTTAACCCGCTATCCAAAGGCGAAACATTTCGTACAAGAAGACACAAAAAAAATCAAAAAGAAAAAACTCTTTAAAAATTACACAAAACGTGTAACCCCGACAGGAGATTTTACGTTTTATTTCTGCGGAAACTTCGAGATTGACACTTTAAAAAAATATATTTGTCAATACATCGGAGTTTTACCCGAAAAAAAATCCAAAGGCGGCTCGCCGAAAAACAAAATGGAATTCAACAACAAAACTTTTGAAAAAACACTTCATATTCAATGCGAGGGAAATATTTTTCAGACGGATTATATTTCAAAATCCCTAAAATACAATCTCGAAAACAAAATCAAAACCCAAGCTCTCCAAAATTACATTAACAAACGCTTAAAAAGTTTTGAGGCTGACACCATAAAATGCAACATAAATTTTTCGCACTCACAAAAAGAATTATTATCAGAAATAACATTAAGCATAATAGCTTATAAAAGAAACGGTTGCAACAATCAACTAAACAAAGAAATCAACTCAATAATTCAAGACATAAGCCAAAACGGTTTCGATAAAGAGGATTTGGAAAACATCAAAACCTCACTTATAAAAGAGCACAGACAAGAGATTCTGAAAAACAATTATTGGATTTCTGTCATGCACGAGAAATATAATTTTAACTGCGACGCCGATTCTTATTACGAGAAAATAACGGAGGAGCTTACGGGGGAAGACCTTCAAAAATTTTTCAAATATTTTCTTTCAAAAGCGGTTAAGCACACTTATTCTGCCCAACCGCTGAAAGTTGTATCAACAAATTAATCTACGAAAACATCGTCATCGTCAAAGGAAGAGGTTTCACTGCCATTAGACAAAGCTTGTCCCTTATAACGGGAAACCCAATCATGATTTTCCATACAAGCCAAAAGCATAAAACACAAATCGCCGTAACACACACTGCTAAGCCTTTCGATACCGAATTGTTTCAACATTTCAAATTGTGCGGCACTCGGCATTTCGGGATATTCAGCATTGTTTGACCATCCGGGTTCGGGCTGACCTTTGGTCTGATAAGGATATTCCTTATATCTTAGTTTCCATAATTCGCCGACGATTCCGGGATTCTTAATTCCAAACTGAGAAAAATAATTTACACCGTTAGGATTAGCGATAGTGCGTTCTCTGCCGGCTGCACGATTAACAAAAGAGTCCATCGTAAGTTGAGTGTATTTAAACGAGCCGTCCTTATTAAGATGAACTTGATAAAACCGCATTAAATCGCTGCTGCCCGGCAAAAGCATAAATCCCAAAAAATCTTTTTGATCCTCTATAACATCTTCGCCGAAAGTAGTAAATCCTTCTTCGTCCTGCGCCTTAACAGAAAAACAAAGGCATAAAAAAAATATTATCAACGTAGCAGTTTTTTTCATAATCAATAATGTTTTTTTTTAAAATTAAAACGCAAAACAATGCAAAAATATTATTTTCGTTCTCAATTCAATGCATTAGTTTTTTTATAACTTTGTAGAATGAAATTAGAAAAAACAAAAGAATCCGTCTTGTCGGGATCTAAAAAATCTCTCCAAGGCGGATTCGTGTATAGCAGGCAATAAATAAATACAATTTTAATATCTGTAATGATCGGCTTTGTAAGGACCATCAACCTTTACACCGATATAATCGGCTTGAGCTTGAGTAAGGCGTGTAAGTTTTGCACCGAGTTTTCCAAGATGTAGTCTTGCGACCTCTTCGTCCAAATATTTCGGTAAACGGTAAACGCCGATTTCGTATTTCTTTTGCCACAAATCGAGTTGTGCAAGTGTCTGGTTTGTAAACGAGTTACTCATTACAAATGACGGATGACCTGTTGCGCAACCCAAATTTACCAATCTTCCTTCCGCCAAAACAACAATAGAATGTCCGTCAGGGAAATAATATTGGTCTACTTGCGGTTTGATGTTCACTTTTTTAATACCGCTGACTTTTTCCAAGTCTGCCATCATGATTTCGTTGTCAAAATGTCCGATGTTGCAAACAATGGCTTTGTCTTTCATTTTTGACATGTGGTCTGCGGTGATAATATCTCTGTTACCGGTACAAGTTACATAAATATCGCCGTAAGGAAGTGCATCTTCAACGGTTGTAACCTCAAAACCTTCCATACATGCTTGAAGCGCGCAAATCGGGTCAATTTCTGTCACCAAAACTCTTGCTCCGAAACCTCTCATACTTTTAGCGCAGCCCTTGCCGACATCGCCGTAACCGCAAACAACTACAACTTTACCCGCAATCATAATATCTGTTGCACGTTTTATGCCGTCTGCTAACGATTCCCTACAACCGTAAAGATTGTCGAATTTTGATTTCGTTACCGAGTCATTGACATTAATTGCCGGGAAAAGCAACGTACCTTTTTCAAACATTTGGTAAAGACGGTGAACGCCGGTTGTAGTTTCTTCCGAAACGCCGCGAACGTTTTTAACCATGTTGTGCCATTTGTTTTTGGAAGTTTCAAGACCGAATTTAATACGTTTGAAAAGTTCTTTTGCGTCTTCGCCTTCGGGCAGAGTCTCAAGGATTGACGGGTTGTTTTCAGCATCAACGCCAAGATGAAGCATTAACGTTGCATCGCCGCCGTCATCAACAATCAAATCAGGACCTACACCTTCGCCAAAGGTGAGTGCCTGCTCAGTACACCACCAATAATCTTCAAGGCTTTCGGCTTTCCACGCAAAAACAGGAACGCCACGTTCTGCAACGGCAGCCGCTGCCTCGTCCTGCGTTGAAAAAATATTACATGAAGCCCAACGAACTTCCGCACCAAGGGCAGTTAAAGTTTCAATCAAAACGGCAGTCTGAACGGTCATGTGCAAACTTCCCGTGATTTTTGCTCCTTTGAGCGGTTTTGAGGCTGAATATTTCTCTCTTAAAGCCATCAATCCCGGCATTTGGGATTCGGCAAGTTCAAGTTTTTTTCTTCCTAATTTTGCTAAAGTCATGTCTTTGACCTTGTTAGGAAGCGTTAAATCAATTTTCTCCATTTTTTCGTGATAAAATATTTCGCCAAAGTTCGTAATTTTTTTTTGGAATAGAAAATTTTTTTTCTACACAAAATTATTTTCCCCAATACCCGTCTTTGAGCCGCTTAACTATTTCCTCAACGGACATAAAAGAATTTGGCAATACTTGTGTAGGTATAGGTTTTGTATATAATTTCGAGGCAAGAAACCTTTTGCACTCCAAATGCTTCATTCTCAAGCAATAAACATTCTTATAAGAATCGCCCGTTATAGAATTCATCAAAACTCCCTCTCTAAAAATCGGGCACTTTTCTAATTTAGGACAAGCGTTTGAATTTTCCATAATATTTAACCCTCTCTTATTATTTTTTAATTTGTTAATTCCTTACTTTATAATCTTTGTAACAGCCGTTTTTCTAAAAAAACTTTTACGGTTTATAACGCAAAAATAGCACCAAAATACAAGTATAATTAGAAAAAATGCTGTGTAAAGTTAAAAAAAACTTTTTACTAAAAAAATTTTTTTAATTCAATGATTTATTCTTAACTTTGCTACGCTTTACAACAAATCCTGCGGGTAAAATTTTGGAATAATATGAACTATAGAGACATTTATAACAAGATAGTAAAGAAGAATTCTTTTCTATGTGTCGGTTTGGACACGGACATCACGAAAATTCCCGAATGTTTGTTAAATGAAGAAGACCCTGTTTTCGAGTTTAACAAACGGATAGTTGATGCTACTCAACAGTTTGCGGTAGCTTACAAACCTAACACTGCTTTTTATGAAGCCTTAGGCGCAAAAGGTTGGACCTCGCTCCAAAAAACTGCCGAATACATCAAAAAGAATTATCCGGGTATATTTTTGATTGCCGACTGCAAACGCGGCGACATAGGCAACACTTGCAAAATGTACGCTAAAACGTTTTTTGAGCAAATGCCTTTTGATGCCGTAACATTATCACCGTACATGGGCAGGGATTCAATTTCTCCTTTTTTGGAATACGAAGGCAAATGGGCGATAATTTTAGCATTAACCTCAAATCCTTCGGCTTCGGATTTTCAGATTATCCAAGAAAAGGAAACAGATGAATTTTTGTTTGAAAAGACATTGAAATTCGGTCAGTTGTGGGGCGATGAAAACAGAATAATGTATGTAGCCGGAGCTACACAAGCTTATAAATTTCAACAAATCAGAAAAATTGCCAAAAACAATTTTCTTTTGGTTCCGGGCGTCGGTGCACAAGGCGGCTCGTTGGAAGACGTTGCTACTTTCGGCATGAACGAAACTTGTGGCTTGTTAGTAAACTCTTCAAGAGGAATAATCTATGCCTCAAACGGCAGCGACTTTGCTGAAAAAGCCGGCGAACAGGCCGAGGCAATAAGCATAAAAATGAAAAAACTTTTGGAAGACAACAAGAAGAATTCTCAAAGAAAATAAAATTTTCTTATTTATCTTTTTTTAACGAACAAAAAAACGAATTGAATTTTCTTTCAATTCGTTTTTTTTGTTGCTTATAATTCTGGCCATTGATGTTTTGGATAACGGCGTTTTAATTCTTTTCTGACCTCTTTGTATGCGTTTTGCCAAAAAGATTTCAAATCCGAGGTTACTTGAACGGGTTTGAAACCGGGAGAAAGCAAGTGCATTAAAACAGAAACTTTTCCACCGTTGATTTTAGGCGTTTCCTGCCAAGAGAAAACCTCCTGAAGCCTTACCGCTAAAACAGGCTGCAAACCTAAAGGAGAATATTTCAATTTTATTTTATGACCGGTAGGCACTTCAAGAAAAGCGGGTGCAAGTTTTTCTAAATCCCGCTGCTGAAGAGGTGTTAAAGAATATTTCAATGCCGAAAAAATATCTATTTTTTTAAGTTTTTCAACAGTATTAACACCGCTAAGATACGGTAAAAGCCAATCTTGAGCAGTCTCAATTAAAGTTTTAGTTGAAACATCGGGCATAAAATCCTCACCGTTCCAAATTCTTAACGACAATATACGGTTTTGAAGATTTATAACCTCATCATTAAAATCCAAAAGCACCTCGCCTTCTTTTTTTACCGCTGACAAAACTATTTGCTCAACCTCTTGAGAATCGGGCGTGAAACTCTTTTCCTGCAAAACCATACTTCCAATTTTCAATTGTTTCAGGGCAACGATTCCGCCTTTTTTAGTATTCCAAAGAACTGATTCTTTTTCTCTCAACATGGATTTCAAAGAAACGGGATTAAGAGGAGAGGCAAGAAATATCCTTGCGATTTTTTCCTTTGCGTTTAAGGCTGCGACGGCAAGCCATGACTCTCCCGCCAAACTGTCTTCGTATCCTAACATCGCAATCGTACCGTTTGAAAGCATGAATTGAGCATTGTTGCCCAGTTTAGCAGAGGCAATTCTCTCGGGGAAAGACTCCGCTAAAAGCAGCCCCGTATCATAACTGTCAAACTCGGAATTATCCTCCTGAACCTTGAACATTTTTCTTAATTCCATAGCATAAAGCTCTATTCTGTCAAAACTCTTGTTATGACGTTTTTCTCTGCGGTTGAGCCTTAGGCGTTCGATTCTCAAATTAATATCCGTCCCGTAATCTTTGGGCAAAGGGTCGCGGTTGTCAAGTATTGCGGCAATGTCTGAGGCAAGCGGCAAAAGAGAATATTTCTGTGCTTGAACCAACATCTTTGCGATTCTTGGGTGTGAAGGAATTCTGCTTAACTCTTCGCCAAGAGGTGTTAAAAAATAATTGTCATCTACGGCTTCAAGAGTTTTCAAAAGTTCCTTTGAAAGATTAACGGAGGTTTTATCGGGCGGAGTCAGCCAAGTTAAATTTTCGGGATTAGGTTCGCCCCATTTTATTAAATCCAACATAAGCGGAGTTAAATCGGCATATTCGATTTCCGGCAAACGGTTTTTCAACATTCTGTCCTGAGTTGTTAAATCCCAAAGCCTATAACAAAAACCGTCTGAAACTCTGCCCGCCCTGCCCGCTCTTTGTTGAGCCATATCAAGAGATATTCTTACGGTTTTCAATCCCGACAATCCTGTATCTGGAGAATACTGCTGAATTTTGCACAATCCGCTATCAACAACGATTTTAACACCTTGAATCGTAAGCGAAGTCTCGGCAATGGAAGTTGCTAAAACTATTTTACGCCTTCCGTTTTTGTCCGGCATGATAGCTTGTTGTT
Organism: Bacteroidales bacterium; assembly: GCA_017412115.1. Classification (GTDB taxonomy): domain Bacteria; phylum Bacteroidota; class Bacteroidia; order Bacteroidales; family UBA3824; genus UBA3824. The sequence goes on from JAFPYR010000104.1 coordinate 24,250, forward strand.
GAAGATTAGGCGGCAACATTCCGTAAAGAGGGTTTATCAAAACGCCGTGAACAGAGCTTTTCAAAAATTCTTCGCATTTTCTGATTTCGCCTTCACCGGGCAAAAATGCCAAAATATCGCCCTCTGGATGCCTTTCCAAAGCCTTCAAAACGGTTAAAGCCGTCTGACGAGATACTGAAAACTCGTCACAGCAACCTTCATAAAAAATTTCAACGTTATAATTTTTTGCCGTTGCGCTGATAACAGGAGCGTTAAGCATTTTGGAAAGATTTTCCGCATCAATCGTTGCGGACATAATTATAATTTTCAAATCGTCCCTTAAAATTTGCTGAGCCTCTCTTACCAAAGCAAGTGTTAAATCGGTATTGAGATTGCGCTCGTGAAATTCGTCAAAAATCACGGTCGAAACCCCTTTCAACTCGTTGTCAGCAAGTATTCTGCGCGTTAAAACGCCCTCCGTTACAACCTCCAAACGTGTATCCTTTGAAACACAATTTTCAAATCTAATGGTATAACCGACAGTTTTGCCGGGCTTCTGACCTATCAAATCCGCCATTCTAAAGGCAATCGCCTTTGCAGCAAGTCTGCGCGGCTCAAGCATAACGATTTTTTGAGAATCAGAATTACGTTTCAAAATCTCCAACGGTAAAACCGTACTCTTACCCGTGCCGGTCGGCGCAGTTATTATAATAACTTGATTGTCAAGGTATTTTTGATAAACCTCATCAAAAATTTCTTCAATAGGATATATTTCTTTCAATTAAAAAAAAATTAAATAAGCCGTCTTGATAAAGTTTTGTCCGTTAATCTGAAATTATGCAAATCAACGTTTTCCAACAAAACAACGCCCGGGGATTTTCCTTTCTCAAAACTTCCGAGCTTTGCCTCAAGCCCCAAAGCCTTTGCTCCGTTTAAAGTAGCAAATTTTATTAAATCTTCCAATTTTAAATTTTCAAATTTCTTTGACAAAACTATCAACTCCTCAATCATTGAAAGGTTGTTGTTAGAACTCAAAGAGTCCGTCCCAATACAAACCGTTAAATTTCTCTCCAATAAAACATTAACGTCAATTATCTTGTTCTCCAAAAAAATATTCGATTTCGGACAAACCACGAAAAACGGATTTTTAAAATTTTTAGCAGCAAACTCCAAATCCTCTTTTGAAGAATAAATATTATGAACCAAAAGCGTTCTTTCATAACCGCCTTCACAAAGCTCTTTCATGGATTGCAACGAAGTTTTTCCCGTTATAGGAATCAATGACAAATCAAGCGGAAACCTTTCAACAAACTCCCCGCTGTGATTTTCGTATAAGAAATTCTCGTTAAAATTCTCCTGATTATGAATCGAAATTATCTCTTTTCTGTTTTCATTAAGACGATTAATTATAGAAAAAAGCTCAGGACTTACCGAATATGGTGCGTGCGGAACGGCTGAAATATCATTCGCATCAATACCAAAAGAAAGATAATCGTTTTTAACATTTTCAAACTGCAAAATATCCTTTTGACAACGCTCCGGAGTTGTCCCGATTAACTCCACAAAATTCTTATAATGTATCCGGCTTTTCGCTTTAACTTTGGCCGTATCCGAAGTATTGCAAATATCCCCGACGGCAGATACGCCTGAAGAGTACATCAAGGAATCATATTTTAAAGTAAGTTTTTCGTCGTAAGAATTTGCATCTAAGCGAAACATCGCAAGAAGAAAATCTATCAGACTTTTTGGATTTTTTACCTTGTCTTTCAAATGACAAAGTTCCAAATGACAATGCGCATTTACAAACCCCGGAATTAAAACCCCATTATAAAACTCCGTATAAGGAATTTCTCTTGTAAGTTGTTTTACCTCGATAATTTCACCCGTTGAAGCATCAAGGCTGACAACACCATTTTTTATCGGCTCAGAAGTATTTGTAATAACGTACTGAGCAGCAAAAGATATTTTTTTCATCGTTTTTATTATTTCAGAATGCAAAGGTAAAAATTTTTAAGCAAACTTTTGCAATCAAAATTTCAGACGCAAATAAAAACTCATTTCAGTGCGTTTATCAGAATTGATTTTGGATTTTCCTGAGCCTAAAGTTTTTCTGTCAAAATATTGCCATTGAGATAATTTTGTCTGCAACTCCATGAATTTGAGAATTTTCCAAATCAAAACCGCATAATATCTCGCACCTTTATAATAGTAGCGTTGCAAAGCGTAAAAACCTCTGACATCGGTTTCATAATTGTAAATAGCCGCCGAATAAGGTGCTGAAAACAAAGCACAACCGAAATCAAGCGAAAGCGGCAGACTTTGAAAATTCCAAAGGCAGCTGTGCGACAAAAGATAACCTTTTTCAAGAAGTTCGTCAGTTTCAAAAGAACTCCACTGCAAAACCTCCGAAATCGAAAAATTATCGTTAGAGGAATATTTCAAAATAAATCTCAAATAGGAATTTCTGTTGAAAATTTTTTCCTTAAATTCTTTGTTTTTGTCCTTAAAACGAACAGAGGCAGAAAATCTTTTTGAAATCAAAAACGTGTTTTGCAACAAAAAATCATAACCAGAAGACGGTTTTTTAGTTTGAAAAGTCGGCCACGGGAAACTGAAAATATCGGTTTTAGCCTCAAAAATCCAAAACCTTTTCATCGAAAATTCGAGTCCTAAATAACAGCCCTCTTCGTTTGAAATTTTGGAATTTTCTCTAAAAGGATTTGCCGTGAAAGAAAAATACCGTTTGGAATAATTACGATACAAAACGCTCATTTTCAGTTGCGGTAAGGGTCTAAAACCCAAAACAGTAATCACTGCGGGATTAAAATTTTTATCGAAAGCCAATTCGCCTGAAATACCGTATTTTTTCTCGGAGCAACCCCAATTCATAGAAAAAAATCCGCCGCTACTTGCTCTAAAATCTTCCAAATTCACCAAATCGTTTTTCGGCTGAAAACTTTTATCAAAACAATAATAACCACCTAAAAGCCCTAAGAAAAATATCCGTTTTCTAAAATTCAAAGTCAAACCCGAAATGCTTTCGTTTAAGGAATTTTTGTCGTCCAACTCCTTAGAATTTCTATGATAACCGTCGGTCTTAAAACTATAAAAACTATCTTTTTCACCCAAAACATCAACAGCATTATAACTTAAAAACGTTGTGATTTTCAATGATTTAAGATTTATAGAAGTGGCCGCGCCCCTCAAAAAACCGTATTCCGAAAAAGAAGAATATTCCCTTAAATCCGTCAAAGAATTTCCGTAATCCTCACCCGTTGAAATATATTTTCCGCTCGAAAAACCACAGCCTAAACTCAAACCTAAACCAAAACGCAAAGTATAATCACCAATTATAATTTTTTCTAATTTTCCTTTCCCGAGAATTTTTAAAAAAGCCGAATTAAAATCGAAACCGTATTTTTTGTGTCCGAAAGCAATTTTCTCGCCCGGGTCTTTTTCTAAAGAAAAGCCGAAAGTTATTCGTTTTACGGGTTTAGAAAAATATTTCAAACGCATCAAAAAACGGTTGCCGTCATAAGATTTCGGATTAAAATACGCTTCTTGTTTTTCAAAAAGATTTTTTGAAACAAATGTAATAGAATTTTTCGCTACACTATTTTTTTCTTTATTATAAACCTCAGAATCAGAAACATACAAGAAATATTTCAAAAAATTCAATTCCCTTTCGTTAATACTTTCAATACCTTTCAACTCGCCTAAAGAAAAAATTTCCCCGACCTCAAACCTATAATCCAAAATGTCCTGAATCTGAAAATCCGTCAAAAAAGGCAATTCTTGCAAATCAGAAAAAGTACATGAATTAACGGAAATTTTTTCCTCTGAAAGTCTCTCAAGATATTCGCCTAAATTTTCCACGGAAGAGGAAAACTCCTCATCTTCGGTTTCTGCCGTCTCCTGAAGAATTTCTTTGATAATATCGTTTGCATTTTGAGCTGTTAAAACATCGTAAAAAAAAGCAAAAACAAATATAAAAAACGTTTTTTTCATCATTTTCTCTTATTTTTTTAACGCAAAAATAACAATAAAAGTCCGTTTTTTCTAAAAAAATAAAAATAAACCTTAAAAAATGCAAACGTTTGCGGTTTCGTTTGCGGTTTCGTTTGCAGATAATTAACATCCGTTTTTCACGTAAAAAAAGACCCAACTTTTTTTTTGAATATATTTTTGCGACGTCATCGACAAATTTTTATTTAATTTAAATCTATACAAAAAATGAAAAGCAAGTTTAATTTTTCTACGCCGCTTAGATTATTGGCTTTACTTCTTTCAGTATTAGCCTGCGGCGATGCCTTTGCACAGAGAATTACTGTAAAAGGTCATGTTGAAGATTCTTCGGGCGGCGAAATTATCGGCGCAACAGTCAGAATCATAGGAACTACCGTCGGAACAATAACCGACCTTGACGGTAATTTTGAACTCGAAGCCGATATGAAAGACAGTCTCGCCGTTTCATACATCGGTTATACGGAAACGATTGTAAGACCGGGTTCTAATTTACATGTAGTCTTGCAAGAAGATACCCGTGAAATGGAAGAAGTAGTCGTAATCGGTTACGGCAAAGTTAAGAAAAACGACCTCACGGGTTCGGTAACGGCTATCAGTGCTGACAAAATGGTTAAAGGCGCGGCAACCTCCGCCTCTGATATGCTTTCAGGCAAGGTAGCCGGCTTGAGCGTTATATCCTCAGGCGGTGCTCCCGGTGCAGGTGCAACAATACGTATCCGCGGCGGCTCATCAATGTCAGCTTCCAACAACCCCCTTATCGTTATCGACGGAGTGCCGGTAGACGACTCTAACATCGACGGTATGTCAAACCCACTTGCTACCATTCACCCTAACGATATTGAAACTTTCACTGTTCTCAAAGATGCCTCTGCAACAGCTATTTACGGTTCAAGAGCATCCAACGGTGTCATCATCATCACAACCAAAAAAGGTAAACAAGGTGCTCCCTCAATCAGCTATGCCGGTTCGGTTTCTATCAACACCAAACGTAACGACCTCGATATTATGAGCGCATCAGAATTCAGAGATTTCGTTACTTCAAAATTCGAGGCAGAATCAGAACAAGTAAAAGCCCTCGGGGCAGCTAACACCGATTGGTGGAACGAAATTTTCCGCACCTCGGTAAGCACTGACCATAACATCAGCGTTTCAGGCGCATTACCTAATACTCCTTACCGCGCTTCCATCGGTTATTCCGACGAAAACGGTATTCTCAAAACCTCTAACTTCAAACGTTATACCGCAGCATTCAACCTCAATCCGACTTTCTTCGACAAGAAACTCAACATTCAGTTGAACGTAAAAGGTATCGCTAACAAAAACCGTTTTGCCTCTACCGATGCTGTAGGCAGGGCAACAGAATTTGACCCCACTCAACCAATTTACCAAGAAGGCAACAACTACGGCAACGGTTATTTTACGTACACAAAAGAAGACGGTAGCCCTATCGACATTGCTATCGTAAACCCGGTAGCAACACTTGAATGTCAAAAAGACCAATCTGATGTTTTGCGTAGTATCGGTAACATTCAGGCAGATTACAAATTCCATTTCTTACCTGATTTGAGAATAAACGCCAATTTAGGTTACGACGTATCAAAAAGTAACGGAGACAAAACCATCGACGACAATTCTCCCCTAACTTATTGCTCCGGCAATTACAAAACAGGTTTCGGTGAAAACACCGAATACTATCAACTCAAACGCAACCATCTTTTTGAAACCTATTTGGACTACGACAAAACCTTCGGCATTCATTCGCTGGACGTTATGGCAGGTTATTCTTGGCAGCATTTTTACTCTTACAAATGGACGGAATATCCTTACTCGGCAGCAAAAGCCGCTGAAACAGGCAACGAATTCTACCAAGACAAATATTCTTACGAAACGGAAAACTATCTCGTATCATTCTTCGGACGTATCAACTACACATTGTTAGAGCGTTATTTATTGACATTTACCCTTAGAAACGACGGTTCTTCCCGTTTCAACAAAGACAACCGTTGGGGACTTTTCCCGTCAGCCGCTTTCGCATGGAAAATCAAAGACGAGGTCTTCCTCAAAGATGTTGATTTTGTTTCCGACCTCAAAATACGTTTAGGTTACGGTATCACCGGACAGCAAAATCTTACCGGCGACGGCAATCCTAACGATTATCCGTACATGGCACGTTACAAATACTCTCAAGCCGGTGCAAGTTATTATTTCGGCAACACGAGATACGACCTTATCGCTCCTACAGCATACGATGCAGAACTTCAATGGGAAGAAACCACAACTTACAACATCGGTTTGGATTTCGGTTTCTTAAAGAACAGATTCGAAGGTACGTTAGACCTCTACAAACGTGTTACGGACAACCTTCTTAATACCGTTACAGCTCCGGCGGGAACCAATTTCAGCAATCAAATACTTACCAATGTCGGACAATTGGAAAACAAAGGTATTGAATTTAGTTTAACAGCACACGCTATCAGCAAACACGATTTGAGTTGGACTTTGAGTTATAACATTTCGTACAACAAAAACGAAATCACAAAACTTACTTTCAACGACGATCCTTCTTACAAAGGCGTTATTCACGGCGGTATTTCCGGTGCAACCGGCTACAATATCCAAATCAATGCGGTTGATCATCCCTACAACTCGTTCTATGTTTATGAGCAAATGTACGACTCAGACGGTAACCCGGTAGAAAAAGCATACGTAGACCAAAACAAAGACGGACAAATCAACGAAGACGACTTAACGATTTTCAAAAAATCAACTCCCGATGTTTTGATGGGTCTTTCTTCGCAATTCAATTACAAAAATTGGTTCTTCAACTTTGCAATGAGAGCATCTTTGGGCAACTACGTTTACAACAACGCAAGATCCAACCGCGAGGCTTGGGCTGGCTCACAAATGTTTGACCCGTCAGGATTCTTAAAAAACAGACTTAACTCTGCAAAAGAAACGAATTTCCAAAACGGAGAATATCTTTCAAGTTATTACATCGAAAACGCATCATTCTTGCGCATGGACAATATAACTTTGGGCTACAATTTCGACAAGATTTTCAACAGCCGTCAAAGCGCAAAAGTATATTTCACGGTTCAGAACCCGTTTGTAATAACAAAATACAGCGGACTTGATCCCGAAATTCAGGGCGAAGGTATCGACAACAACATCTATCCGCGCCCCGTAACATTCCTTTTAGGTGTAAACCTTAATTTTTAAACATTTAAAAGAAAAACAATTATGAAAAATTTTAAATTCAAATACATATTTCCGGCGGCATTAATGAGTGCGACATTGAGTATTTCAAGTTGCGTAAAAGATTTGGACACAGTGCCGTTGGACGAGAAAGAACTCGTATCAAACGTAGTTTTCACAAGCAGTGAGGATTCGTACACCTCTGCCATAGCAAAACTTTATGCCGGACTTGCCATCGGCGGCAACAAAGGCGGAGATTCAGAGCAGGACGTTGTAGGTATCGACGGTGGTTCGCAGTCATCATTCCTTCGCGTTTTGTGGAATATGCAGGAGCTCACCTCCGATATTGCACACTGCTGTTGGAACGACCCCGGCATTCCTGATTTCAACCATATTTCATGGTCGGCTTCAAGTCCGTGGATAAAAGGTTCGTATTACAGATTGTTTTATCAAATCAACCTTTCAAACGCATTTTTGAAAGAAACAGACGAAGGAACTTTATCTTCAAGAGGTTGCTCGCAAGAGGTTATCAACACCGTAAAAACTTACAGAGCAGAAGCCCGTTTCTTGCGTGCATTAATGTATCTTTACGCTCTTGACCTTTACAGAAACGTACCTTTTGTTGATGAAAATAGTAAGATCGGCAGCGAACGTCCTCAGCAAATCATGGCAGCCGACTTGTTTAAATTCGTAGAGAAAGAGCTTATTGAATGTTCTGAGGATATGTTACCGGCAACTCCCGGTTTTGATTCAAACTACGGACACGCCAACAAAGCCGCTGCATGGAGCGCACTTTCAAGGCTTTATCTCAATGCTGAAACTTACATCGGCGAAAACAGATATAACGATTGTATCACTTACTCAAAAAAAGTAATTGATGCCGGTTATGAACTCGAACCCGGTTACGGTGATATGTTCAAAGCTGACAACGACAAGTCCAAAGAAATGATTTTCCCCGTCCGTTACGAAGGCGAAGAAACCATGACTTGGGGCGGCATGACAGCTCTCCTATGCTGGGGTGCAAGTGCTTTTCAGGAAGAAACTAATGCCAAAGGTGCATGGCAGGGTGTAAGAGCAAAATCTTCGTTAATTAATGTTTTCAACCGTGAAAACGACGCTGCAAACGACTCGCGTATGAAAATGTTCCGCACCGACGAAACCAAAAATGTAGAAATTACGGACGAAACACAATTCAAAAACAACGGAACTCCGGTTACGAAATTCTACAACGTTTACAAAGACGGCACATTACCTCCTTCAAACGAGGCTTACACTGATTTTCCGCTTTTCCGCTTGGGTGAAATTTACCTCAACATTGCCGAAGCACAATTAAGGGGCGGACAAGGTATCACAAAAACCGAGGCTATGGATTACATTGACAAAATCCGCAACCGCGCCGGCATAAGCGGTAAAATAACGGAAATTGATTTCACGCTTGACTTCCTTTGCGACGAACGCGGACGCGAACTCTTTTTTGAGGCTCAACGCCGTACCGACCTTATCCGTTTCAACAAATACACTTCAGGTTACAATTGGCCGTGGAAAGGCGGTGTTGCAGAAGGTAAAGACGTTGCAGCTTACTACAAAGTATTCCCGATTCCTTCAGACGATTTGGGCAGCAACGAAAATCTTAAACAAAACGAAGGTTATTCAGAAAACTAAAAACTTGTAAGAAAATGAACATTAGTAAATATATTATACCGGCTGCGTTAATTTTCACGTTAGCCGCTTGCGAAGACGACAAAACTCCTGTTTTGCAGTTCAACAGTCCTGCTGCATTCAACGAACTTTCGTCGTCGGAAATAACGCTCAACAAGGAAAACTATTCAAAAGATTTTCCTCAAATCAATTGGACAAAAGCCGATTATAACGGTGCTGCCGTTTCATACAAATTAACGTTAAAAAACAATGCAACCGGCAAAACCGTAGATTTAGGAGAAACTTTGGAATCTTCGTTTGACATAAAGAACAACGAGATTAACAGTCTTTTTGCTCAAACGGGAGCTAATCCGGGTATTCCGACGGAATACACTATTAGTTTAACAAGTACGGCATCAGAAGAATACAGAACGGACGAAGCAAGCAATACGATAACTTTCAAAGCAACAGCATACGACCCGCAAACAGAAGGCATCAATTGGAATTTTGCATACGTTGCGGTAAACTATCCCGATTGGAACTTTGAAAAATCTTATCTTATCGGCGACCCCGACGAAGACGGTACTTTCGAAGGTTTTGTAAAATTACCCAAAGATGCAGTAAATTTTGCGATTCTTGACGGCAAAGACCTCACAAAGGTAATTTCAGAAGGAAATGCCGTACAAGAGGCGCAAGCAGGTTTTACAAAAATTAATTTCGACGGTTCTGAAACTACGGTAGCCGATACTACTATTTGGACTATAATCGGTAGTGCAACCTCAGGCGGTTGGGACAAAGAAACCAAAATGGAATATGACGAAACAACCCGCAAATGGAGCGTTATAACACCGCTTGTTGAAGGCGAATTGAAATTCCGTGCAAACGACAATTGGGATGCTGGAGATTTCGGTTGGACTGACGACAAAGACGAAACACTTGCTCCCGGCGGGAAAAATATCAAAATCGAAAAAAGCCACGCCTACATCGTTACTCTTGATATAACCCACGCCGGCAAGTATACTTACGCTTTAGAAGAAACGGAAATCGTTCTTTCAAGCGAATACGTTACGCTTCCGGGCAGTTTCAATGATTGGGATAAAGAAACGGAAAAATACAGAGTAGTATCGAAAGCCCGTGATTTTGTGTTCAGTTCAACGGTTTATATTCCTGAGGACAATATTGAATTCAAATTCTTTGATCCTGACAAAGACGCATGGCTCGGAATTGCGGGAGAAGTTGACGAAAAAGGTAATTTCAAAATAGGTGACGGCGATAACATCAAACTCGAAAAAGCAGGTTATTACAACTTCAATGTTGATTTGAAGAAAATGACGGCAAGCGTTACCGCTACCGGTTGGGAATTAATCGGAGATGCTATGGAATTTGGTTGGGACAAAGGTATTGTAATGGATTACGATGCTACGACCAAAACTTGGTCAAAAACCGTTACAGCAAAAGACGGTACTTTCAAATTCCGTTGGGCAGGCGGTTGGGACAAGAATTTCGGCGGTGAATTATCAGCACTCGCACAAGACGGAGATAACATTCCGATTACAGCCGGAACTTACAAAATTTCACTTGACCCCGAAAAAGCTACGGCAAGTGTAACAAAACAATAAGGGTTATTCACAGTTTTACAGTACATCAATCATCTCGCACCCGCCAAAAGAAAAAAATTTTCTTCGGCGGGTGTTTTATTATAAAAAATTTTCAAAAAAACAAAAAAAAATTACTTTTTTTTGAAACCTTTTTTTATTGACTTCGTATAAGTTAAGTGTAAAGATTCCTCATCTGTGAAGACAAGGTTTTTTTTAATGTCAGAACTCTTTTCATAATAAGATTTAGGTTAAACTAAAAGTTTCTCCGCTTTTCGTTGCAAGGGGGAAGCGGAAAAATAAAAAGCCGACTGGAAAAATTTCAGTCGGCTTTTTAATTTTTGTGTATGATGATTTTGTTTTAAGTTTACTTTTTTAAATACACACTTGCTATTTTTTGAATATATTTTCCGATAATATCAAATTCGAGATTTACCTTATCACCTTTTTTCAAGTTTTTGAAATTAGTATGTTCAAAAGTGTAGGGAATAATTGCAACACGAAATTTTCCCGTTTCGGAATTGCAAACGGTAAGACTTACTCCATTTACGGCAACCGAACCTTTTTCAACCGTTATATTTCCTTGGTTTGGATCGTATTCGATTGTAAAATAAGTACTTCCATCAGCATCTTCTACATTGGTACAAACGCCCGTTTGGTCTACGTGTCCCTGAACGATATGACCGTCAAGCAGAGAATCGGGTTTCATACTGCGTTCAAGATTTACTAAATCGCCAACTTTCAAAACTCCGAGATTAGAACGGTTAAGAGTCTCCTGCATGGCTGTAACGACATATCCGTTTTCGTTTTTCTCTACAACGGTAAGACAAACGCCGTTATGAGCAACGCTTTGGTCGATTGTAAGTTCTTTTTCAAACGGACAAGTTACGGTAAAATCTATGTTTTTTTGATATTCTCTAATTCCGACTATTTTGCCGGTACATTCTACTATTCCTGAAAACATATTATTTTGCTATTTTGCCGTAAGACGATAAAATACCTTGAATTACCGACGAAGAAAAACCGTTTTTCTCCATTTCGTTAAGACCTCTGATAGTAGTGCCTGAGGGCGTGCAAACACGGTCGATAAGTTGTTCGGGGTGAACACCTTCCTCAAGTAAAAGTTCTACCGTGCCTTTCATTGTTTGAGCAGCAATTTCTTGAGCGACCTTGCTCGGAAAACCGATTTCGATACCGCCTTCGGTCATTGCACGCAAAAATCTTAAAATGTATGCGATACCCGAACCTGTTAAAATCGTAGCGGCGTTGATTTTGTTTTCATCAACAACGATTGTTTTGCCCAAAATATTGAGGATTTTAAGAGTTTTTTCGATGTCCTCATCCTCTGCATCATGGCTAACACAAGTTACTGACTGATTGATTGAAGCAGCAATATTGGGCATAATCCTAAAGACAGAAACTTTTTTGGACGAATAAGCGTTGATTTGGTCGATACTCAGTCCCGCAACCGGCGATACCAAAACTTGAGAATTATTGAGAGCCGGCTCTATCTCTTCGATAACATCTTTTGCAACCCAAGGTTTTACGCACAAAAATATGATTTCGCTGTTTTTAACGGCTTGAACGTTATCTCTTACGGCATTAATACCGATTGCTCGAATTCTTTCGAGGTCGGCCTCGGGGTCGGTAGCCGTAATGTTCAGATTAAATTCTTTTTGCTTGTTAGCAAGGCCTTTGGCAATTGAAAAACCTAAATTACCGCAGCCTACAATAGTAATGTTCATAAAATTTTCCGATTATTTTTATGCCCCAAAATTAAAGCATTTTTTTTATTAATCATTAACTATCGCTTAAAATTCTGTTAAAATTTTTAATTTAACTTTGCCACACAAGCTAAAAAAAGGAACAACCCCTATGAAAATTGTCTTAGTATCTACCTCAGACCGCAAAGGAGGAGCTGCAATTGCCTGTTCGAGAATTTTTCAGGCACTAAAAAAAAACGGCACGGATGTAAAAATGTTGGTAAGAGACAAAATCTCTTCAGACAAAGACGTTTACACCCTCAACACGAATATTTTCTATAAGATACTCAACTTTATGAGTTTCTCTTTAGAAAGGCTTCAGATACTATTCAATTTGAAATTCCGCCGCAAATATCTTTTTCACATTTCCTTGGACAATTTCGGTGCGGTAAATTTACTTGACAATCCACTTATAAAAGAGGCTGACGTTATCAATTTTCATTGGACGAGTCAAGGGCTTTTGTCGTTAAAACAACTTGAAAAACTTTTGCTTAATAACAAAAAAATCGTTTTCACGATGCACGATATGCATTATTTTACGGGAATATGTCATTATGCCCGCAAATGTGAAAATTACAAAACGGGCTGCGGAAATTGTCAGTTTTTGAATTTCGGCAAAGAGGAAAACGATTTGTCAAAACGATATTTCAAGAAGAAATTAGAATTGCCGGATCGTCATAAAGTATTTTTTATAGCGTGCAGTAACTGGCTGAAAGACATTGCGAAATCATCGCTTATCTTTAGTAATTCTCAAGTTTTTTCGATACCGAATCCCATTGATACGGAAGTTTTTAAACCCTCAGACAAAGCTTTGGCAAGAAAAAAATTCGGCATCGAAAAAAAATACGTAATACTTTTCGGAGCGGCAAAAATTACTGACAAACGCAAAGGTTTCAATTTTTTGGCTCAAGCCTTGAAAACCATTCACGAGAAAAATCCGAATATTGCCAAAGACATTGAACTTTTGATTTTCGGCAGCGGTACTTCTCAGGCTGTCAAGGATTTGCCTTTTTCTTGCAAATCAGCGGGTTACATCGGCAGTGAGAAAGATATTTCCTTGGTTTACAACGCCTCTGACGTCTACGTTATACCAAGCCTTGAGGACAATCTTCCTAACACCGTAATGGAAGCCCTTTCGTGCGCCGTGCCTTGCGTTGCATTCAATACGGGCGGCCTTCCTCAACTCATTGACAACGGTCAAAACGGTTATCTCGCACCTTTAAGAGATTCTAACGCATTGGCAGAATGTATTTTGAATGTTATTCTCAACAAAAATTATACGGAACTTTGCCATAACGCACGCAACAAAGTTGAGGCTAATTTTTCTCAGACCGTTATTGCGATGAAATACAACGAAATTTACCGTCAAGTTTCTATATAATATATTTTTTTGCTTGCAAAATAAGTTTTTGTTTTTTATATTTGGCAAAAATCTTAACACCTTATAATAACAAAAACTATGGACGATAACATTTATTCAATTATCATGGCCGCTATGGGCATCGGCATACTTTTGTGGTCGGCTTTTGCGTATTTAAGCGGTGAAATGCTCATGCCGGATCATTACTTGGTATCAGCAAAAATTAAAGACAAAAAAGCTTACGCCCGCCAATTTGCAAAATTAATGGCGTTGATAGGTTTGGCATTTTTGTTAAGCAGCTTGGTAGGCTTAACGGAAGTTTATTGGTTAGCAGTAATAGTTTTGATAGCCGGAATTGTAGTTGCCGCCAAAATCGGAAGTAAATTTATAAAAAAAGTTACATATTGAATATATTAATCTACCAATTAATAAATTTTTTCTACCAAAAATTAACAGTTTTTTCTTTTCAATGGCGTATTTTTACGGAAAGTTTTCAAACGAAATTTTATTAGAAATACTAAATGAAAAAACTGTTTTTAAATTTACTTGCGGTTTGTGCTTTGAGTGCTGCGGCACAAAACCCTTATTTACCGCTTTGGGAACATCTTCCCGATGGTGAACCCCGCGTTTTTGAAGACCCCGACAATCCGGGCAAATATCGTGCTTACATTATCGGTTCGCACGACACTCATTACACCGAATATTGCGGAAACGATATTCGTATGTGGTCAGCACCTGTTGAAGACCTTTCAGACTGGAGGGACGAAGGTCCTATTTTCAAGTATTTTATTGACGGACATTGGGACACGATGTTTGCTCCCGACCTCGTGGAAGTAAACGATCGCGAAACCGGCAAACGCACTTATTATCTTTATCCTCATTCAAGAGGTTGGAGAAGAGTTCCGATGGTTTGTAAATCAGACCGTCCTGACGGTCCTTTTACGCCGATAAATCTTACGCCTGACGGACACGCTTGTCTTGAAGGTTCGTTAATAGATTTTGACCCGTCAGTTTTTATTGAACCCGTCAACGACAAAAAAGACAAAGATTATAAAAAAGGATTCCGCGCTTACGTATTTTATGGTTTTCAACACTCTACGGCTTGCGAGTTAGACCAAAACACAATGTATTCTAAACGTCCGGGAACAGAACTTATTGACCCGTTTATCCCGGCAAGCAGTTGGGACGGAAAACTTCTTGACAAGAATGTCACCAAATATAAGGCTATTGCTGACGACCAAGACCCGCTCGACTTCAACTTCTTTGAGGCTTCTTCAATTCGTCAGGTCGGCAACAAATACGTTATGGTTTTCTCAGGCTATTCGGGAAAAGAATACGGTGTTGGTAACACAAACTCGGCTTTAAGATATGCTTACGGTGATTCTCCGCTCGGACCTTGGCGTGCAGGCGGTGTTTTGGTGGATTCTCGCGGAGTTGTGCTCAACGAAGACGGTTCGCATTTAACAACAACTAACGCAAGCCACAACACTCACGGCTCTATTGAAGAAATCAACGGTCAATGGTATGTATTTTATCACCGTCCGCCAAGAGGATTCGGAAATGCACGTCAAGCAATGGTTGCTCCCGTTAAAATCACTTGGGACAAAAAGAAAGTTTCTGAGGGCGGCAAAGTTAAAATCACCGCTTACGACCCGTATGCAGCCGACAATGAATGGTCAGCAAAAGCCAAAGACGGCAATCATTACACCGGCGCAGAAATCACGAGCGAAGGTTTTCAAATTTTCGGACTTCCGCCTTATAACTATTATTCAGCAGGATATGCTTGTTATATGACAGGAAACCGTTGGATGCAAGACAATCACGACGTTTGGAACAACAGCATGGACGTTGCCGGAATTACTAATAAAGGTGTAGTCGGTTTCAAATATTTCGGTTTTGGCGGTTTGACTGCTGACACAAAAGGCGTAAAAGCGTTTCAAGGTATCAAACAAGGCGACGGCGCAACCCTCAACCTTAACCTTTCGTCGCAAGGACACGGTGCATTCAAGATTCACGTGATGATGGACGGACCGTACGCTAATTCAACATGGAACGGAAAAGAAATCGCTGTTATTGATGTTCCCGAAAATGCTCCGAAATTTCCGACCGTTTATTCAGTAAAAGTTCCTAAGGTAGAAGGTCTTAGCGGTAAACACGCTATTTATTTGGTTTGCGAAGGCCCTGAGGTAAAAGAACCCGAACCCAAAAATCCTTGGGAAAAACGTCAAGTAACTCCTTACGGTTTGTTTGACCTTCACGGTATCGGCTTCACAAAAGCAGGACAAAATTTTGACGTACCGAAGACACCGCAGATGAAAATCACCGTTGACGGCAACGTTTTGACGATTCCCGCAACGCCGGTATATTTCACGAATTTCAACGGTTATACGGAGTGCGACCATTATCAGGTTTACGGTCCTATGACTGACAAATCGGATTTGAAAGCAACCTGCAACAATCCCGACGTGAAAATCACTGTCAGCAAAATAGTTGAAGGCAGAGCAACCGTAAAAGCCGTTTACAACGGAAAAGAAAAAGTATTTTTGATAAATTAAAATACACACACACTTAAATAAAAAAAAGAAATTGTCCGAAAGGGCAATTTCTTTTTTTTTAGAATTTTGTTATCACTTCCCAATGTCCGCCTTTGTCTGGTCCGATGCGGCGGAGAAGACCTTTGGTTTTCAAAGACTTAATACTTTCTTCCACACCTCTACGAGTGATATTTAATAAAAAAGACAAATCTTTAACGGTAATGTTTGGATTATTTTTTATTATTCCAAGAATTTTCTCCACAGTTTTCTCCACAGTACCATCGTTTTTCTCCACAATATTTCCATTTTTCAATGTAATTTTCTGTGTAGTATCTTCTGTTTCCTCCACAATATTGTCTGTTTTCTCCACAGTATTTTCGTTTTTCTCCACAGTATTGTCAGAAATAGCCAACAAATCTTCGAGTTTCAGTGTAGTCATAATCCTGTCGGGATTTGTACGTTGCGAATATTCGGGTGATATGCCGAAAGCCTTGTCCCAAACTGCCACAATGTTATGAATTCAAACTAATATTACTTTCTTTTCAGCCGTTCCACCTCTTTCCGAATGTCTTCAATAACTTCTGTGTTGGCGATAGCCTTGTCCAAACTGAAAACAATAAAAACTTTGCCGCCAAATTTCTCTGTAAAATCCTCAAAACTTGCTTTCATTCGTTCAGTTAACGAATATGAACCAAAATTTGCTTTTGCTGTAACAGGCTTAATCTGAAAACCAATAGCATTGCCATTTATTTTTGCAATATAGTCAATATCTCCGGCGTGGTCTAATTCAGGGGCTGTTTCTTCAAAAGTCAGTTCGGGAAACAACTTTGCCAATCCGTCGTTAATGACAGATTTTTCACGCAAATAACCGTCGTATGTGCGGTTGATTGTCAGATTGTAGATATAGTCGATGCAATCTTGCTGCGTCAAATTTCTAAAAGCATCTTCCCATTCGGGAATCACAACTTCGGTGATTTTTTCGTACAGACGATTGCCAAGTTCATTCAGACTATCACGGGTAATCTTAAAAGATTTTTTGCCGTCAGTCATTGCATTTTCAAAGTACCATTTTTCCCATTCGTCAATGGTCTGAGGCTGACATTCACGAATCAGAGCCATCACAGCACCTACTTTGTTTGGTCTCGACAATTGGTAAGTCTGACAAGCATAGTTCAAAACACGCTCTTTTTTGCCGAAATCCATAGAATATTTTACGATATCATTCGCCATAACTCAAAAATTTAGATTTGTATTTATAGTCAATACTTTCGTCAACAAGTGCCAATTTGTTCTTTAAAAGATGGGCATTGATAAAAGTCTTATTATCCAAATACATATAAACCATCAAATGATTATCAGAATCGTATTTGACATTATCGTATTTCAAAAAGACTTTTTTCCCTTTGAATTTTGACCAAAGGAATTCTGTTGCTTTTCCATTGACTTGTGGATTTTGTTTGATGCCTATTAATCTAACAATCAATCCGTTATTCAAAGAAATCAACTCAGGCGAAAATATTTGCTTCACACTGAATAATTCTTCCCTTTCTGTGCTACTGCCTATGTCAATTTTTGAACCGAATTGAAGTTTCTTAACGTCTATCTTTTTGTCAGTCTTGTGAACATCTTTAAAACGGTACGGAAGATTGTCGATTTCTTTGTCAAAATCAGTATTGTTGTTTTGTTTGATAAAATTAATAGTATTGAAAACACCTATGCGTTCCCTGATAAGGGGAATAAAATCTGGATTAATTTCATAGCCAACTGAATTTCTTCCGAGCGTATTTGCAACTGATGCAGTAGTTCCACTTCCCATAAATGGATCTAACACAGTTTCTTGCGGAAACGAAAACATCTTAATCAAGCGTTTGGGCAGTTCTTCTGGAAACATCGCCAAATGCTTGTCTTGTTTCGCCCCATTAAAATACCAATGACCACTAAAATAGGTATTCCATTCTTCGTTTGTCATCGCTGATAGTGCTTTTTGTTCCAAAGTAGGTTTGGGAGCGTTGCCTTGCTTTTTGAATAACAAAATATATTCAAAATCAAGTTTGACAATACCATTACGAGGATGCGGGAAACTGCCCATAACAGCACCACCGCCTGTTGTATTCATTGTTGTGGTCTTCTGCCAAATAATTTGTCCCATAAAATCGAACCCAATCGTTTCACAAAATCTAATAATTTCGGAATGAATGGGAATTACTTTGTAACGTCCATAATAAACAGACCTTGCGAATTGATCTCCAATATTGATGCATAAACGGCAACCATCGTGCAACACACGGTAACACTCTTTCCAAACCAAATTCAAATTATTGATATACTGTTCGTATGTATCGTTGAACCCGATTTGATTGTCATTGCCGTAATCTTTTAATTGCCAATAAGGAGGCGACGTAACAATCAAATGCACACTTTTGTCATGCAACTCGCTCATCCTACGGCTATCACCGTTAATTATTGTATGTTGAGGTACATTCATCTATTGTAGTTTTTAATATTTCACGCAAAAGTAATCCATTTCAGGTAATCGGCAAAACATTATTTCAAATAAAAAAACTAACATTGCATTAACTTAACCTCAATTAAACATCGTTTGAGTAATTTTGCAACGAAAAAAAATAATGTTGTTATGTTAATCCAGTTTATAATTATTTTCGGGTGCCTTGCATTAGGCGAACTTATTGTATGGCTTACCGGCATAAAATTCCCCTCGTGTATTATCGGAATGATTTTACTCACCATTTTTCTGAAAATCAAACTCATAAAATACGAATGGGTAAACAAAATAAGCAATTTTTTGTTGGAAAACCTCGCGTTCTTTTTCGTGCCGCCGAGCGTGGCTCTTATGAAATATTTCGACATCATAAAAGCCGAATGGCTGCCGATAATTTTAGCAACCGTCATCAGCACAATCGTAGTTTTGATAGCATCGGGTTGGACTCATCAAATTTTCAGAAAACATTTTTTCAACAAAAAGGAGGAGAAAAATGGAACTTCTAAAAAATAGTTTTGTATTAGTTTTCATTACATTTGCGCCCTATTACTTAGCAAAACTACTTCAAAAAAAGACTAACTCCGTTTTGCTGAATCCGCTGCTGATAAGTATCACATTGATAATACTTTATCTCGAAGTATTCGGAATAGACTACGAAACTTACCACGAATCGGGACAGATGATAGAATTTTGGCTAAAACCTGCGGTCGTCGCTTTGGGAGTGCCTCTCTACAAGCAACTTACATCAATAAAAAAACAGATTTTTCCGCTAATAGCATCGTCATTCGTGGGGTGCGTTTTAGGAATAATATCCGTAGTGGTATTTGCTAACATTTTAGGAGCGCGTCATGCCGTATCGCTCTCGCTTGCAAGCAAATCCGTAACAACACCGATTGCAATGGAAATCACAAAACTTTTGGGCGGCATAGAATCGTTAACAACTGTCGCCGTGGTGTTTACGGGAATATTCGGCGGAATGTTCGGATTCAAAATTTTGCAATGGTGCGGAGTTACAAACCCTATCTCACAAAGCCTTGCAATCGGAATGGCAGCCCATGCGGTCGGCACGTCAAAAGCATTGGAAGTCGGCTATCATTACGGAGCGTATTCAAGTTTAGGGTTAACACTAAACGGCATATTTACAGCCGCTTGCACTCAAATAGTTTTAAAAATACTCGGAATGGTATAGCATTTTTCATGCTGTATTGTTTTTAACAAAAAAAAATGATTATATTTGCAGAGAAAAAAATAAAACATTTTTCACAAAAAAAATGAAAACATTTGAAGAACTTTTACAACTCGTTGAAAATGAGATTAAAAATCTCAATTTTCCTAAAGAACCGAAAAATTTTTACGAACCCGTAAAATATATACTTTCGCTCGGCGGCAAAAGAATGCGCCCCGTCTTTACGCTTATGGCGTGCGAAATCTTTTCAGACAAAATTGAAAACGCCTTAAAACCGGCTCTCGGCATGGAAGTTTTCCACAATTTCACGCTTTTGCACGACGACATTATGGACAACAGCAATCTAAGACGCAAAAAGCCGACCGTAAACGCACTTTACGGAAACAACATCGCGATTTTAAGCGGCGACGGCATGAGTTACATAGCCTCGCAACTAATTGCGCAAAGTCCGGAAAAGGTTAAAAACCAAGTACTTGAAATTTTCTTCAAAACGGCAATCGAAGTTTGCGAAGGACAACAGTACGACATGGATTTTGAAACCTCAGACTCCGTTTCACAAGAGCAATATTTGGAAATGATAAGGCTTAAAACGGCAGTTTTGCCCGCCGCCTGCCTGAAAACAGGTGCGCTGATAGGCGGTGCAAACGAAACCGAAGCCCAAAAACTTTACGATGCGGGAATAAAAATCGGTTTGGCATTTCAACTTCAGGACGACTATCTTGACAACTATTCAACGCCTGAAATTCTCGGCAAACCAATCGGCGGCGATGTCAACGAAGGCAAAAAAACGATTTTCTACACACGCACTTTAAGCGTTATGGAAGATTCTAAAAAACAGGAATGGAAAGATTTTTATAATTCTAAAAACCTTAGTTTCAACGAAAAATTTCAAAAGGCAAAAACTTATTTTGAAAAATACGGAGTTGATAAGTACTGTCAGGATTTGGTAAACGCCTATTACAAAGAAGCTTTTGAAATTCTTGACAGCATTGACGGCGATGTTTCAGTCTTAAAAAATTTTGTTGAAAAATTACGCGTCAGAATATCATGATAATTCTCGGAATTGACCCCGGAACCAATGTCATGGGCTACGGTGTGATAGAATCCTTAGGCTCCAAAATAAAATGTCTTGCTGTCGGAGTACTTGATATTCATAACGTTGAAGACAAGTATCTAAAGTTAAAGATGATATTTGACAGAGTTACGGGGCTTTGCAAAAGTTTCAAACCTGAGGCACTTGCAATTGAGGCGCAGTTCTATGAAAAAAACGCTCAATCAATGTTAAAACTCGGACGTGCACAAGGCGTTGCAATAGCGGCAGCCGTTACTTTCGGCGTTAAGGTTACCGAATACGAACCGAGAAAAATAAAACTCGCCGTAACAGGTTACGGAAACGCCTCAAAAGACCAAGTTTCAAGAATGTTGATCGGAATGTTGAATTTAACGGAAATCCCCGACAAATTCGATGCTACCGATGCGCTTGCCGCTGCCGTTTGTCATCATTATCAACTAAGCAACCCATTAGCTAATGTTAAAGGCGGTAACTCTTGGGCAGCGTTTATCGCAAACAATCCGCAACGGGTAGTTTGAAAATGAAAAAAGCATTAACGATAATATTAGCGATATTAATACAAACGGCTGTTTTTGCGCAATTTACTCAAAGACAGTCGTTTAATACGGTAAAAGAAGTTCATGACTTCGGAGAAAAAAAATTGTGTATTTGTAATTTTTGCGCATTTTTGGTTGACGAAGATTTTGAAATTCAATATTTAAGCAAATCCAAAACGGGATTAAGTGCAGCGGATTTGAGCTGCGGCGGTGCTGAGGAAAGCGGAAAATATTTTTGCATCGGTTATAACAGTGGAGATATTGACATTTTTTATGAGGGTAAAGACAGATTTCAAATTAAAAATAACGAACTATACAACAATAAAATAAATGCAATCTCTTGCAGTGAAACTTTAATTGCGGCAGCAACCAAAACGGGCGTATCGTTAATCGGAGTAGAAAAAAAAGATTTTTTGGGAAATACTGTTTTTCCCTCTGAAGTTTTAAAAATAGAAATCCATGATAACAGAATTTTTGCGCAAACCCCTACCCTAACCTATTCGATTGATATTGAAGATATTAACCCTCAAGATTTTTCACGGTGGAAAATTTCTGAAGATTTTAGTTTCAAGGAATTCAACGTAAACATCAACGATTATAACTCCTTGATTAAAAACACAATAAGGAACGATAAGATTAATTTTTTATCGACCTCATACGACGGAAAAGTTTCAACGGGCGGAGATTTTTGGGCAGAAATTACTAAAGGCGGTGTTAATAACAACGAAACTCCAAACAACGAAGAGTTTACTTGCAGTTTTTATAACCCGTACAATTCCAACCACATTTTTTTCGGCACTTCAAGCGGCAAACTTTATGAATATCAAAACTTTAGCGTTAAAAGTATTTATGACAACCCGACATATCTTCAAGGCAAAATTTTGAATATGGAATGTAATTCTGAAGGAGATTTGTTTGTTTTAACACAAAACAACGTTGCAGTTTTCGATCATAACGGCACATGGCATCAGGCACATTCGTTTGATGCCGTTAAAAATTATAATCCTCTGAAAATTAACAAAATAACCGATAATATTTTTTGGATTATAATTCAAGAAGGCGGAATTTTGGCAGTAGATTTGAAATCCACGCCAACTGATTTTAGCGATGATGAGACAAAGATTTTTTATCCGAAAAATTCTTCAGGACAAAAAATCGGAAACTGCGTAACCGAGGTTTGCAAAGCCTCTGACAACAAAATTTGGGTCGGCACCGACAAAGGCATCTGCACTATCGAATCGGCTGAAAATGTTTTCAAAGAGAATTTTTCGTTTGTAAAACCTATTATCACTGAATCATTTGAAAACCAAGAGGATTATTCTCAATACCTTTTGAATACGAAACTAATTACGGGCATAGTTTGTGACGGAAAATCAAGGAAATGGATTTCCACCATCAATTCTGGAGTTTTCGTAGTTTCGGATTCGGGCAACGAAGAAATTTTAAGATTCAACAAAGAAAATTCTGAATTACCGTCAGATACAGTATATTATTTAAAGTATTGCGGAAAGAGCGGAGAAGTATTTTTTTCTACTGCCTGCGGACTCGCCTCTTTTATGAGCGATACACAAGACACGCAAAAGGATTTGAAAGATGTTAAAATTTATCCTAATCCCGTCAGAGAGGATTACGATGGAGAAATTTTTATTTCAGGCTTGGAGGACAACTGCGATATTAGGATAACAGACATTGCAGGCAACCTTGTCTACAAAACGAAATCCATAGAAGGCAAAATTTCTTGGGACGGCAAAAACCTTAATTCAAACCGCTGTGCAACAGGTGTTTATCTTATTTTCATAACGGGTTTAGACTCTAAAAACACCACAATAAAAAAACTATTGATGATAAAATAAAACGCCGGCAAAAAAAATTTGCATATCTGATTAATAACGACTATTTTTGCAAAAATTTTTTTACGATGACCGAAGAAGTTTTACGATACGGAAAACGCGGTGTTTCAGCCTCGAAAACCGACGTTCACAATGCCATTAAAAACATTGACAAAGGCATTTTCCCTAACGCTTTTTGCAAAATTGTCCCGGATATTCTCTCGGGAGACAAGGATTACTGCGTAATTATGCACGCCGACGGAGCAGGCACAAAATCCTCTTTGGCTTATGCTTATTGGAAAGAAACCGGCGACCTTTCGGTTTGGGACGGAATTGCACAGGATTCTCTCATTATGAACGTTGACGACCTGATTTGCGTCGGCGCAACCGACAGAATGTTGGTATCTTCTACTATCGGCAGAAATGCTAATCTCGTACCCGGCGAAGTAATTTCAAGGATTATCAATTCGTCTGAGTCTTTGATGGCAAAACTTAGAGACTGCGGTATTGAAATCTATTCTACCGGTGGCGAAACGGCTGACATAGGCGATTTAACAAGGACTATCGTCGTAGATTCTACCGTTGTTGCAAGAATGAAACGCAGCGAGGTTATTGAATGTAACATCAAACCCAAAAACGTTATCGTAGGTCTTGCCTCTTTCGGTAAAGCCTTGTATGAAAGCTCTTACAACGGCGGCATGGGAAGTAACGGTTTAACATCGGCACGCCACGATGTTTTCAACAAAAGCGTTGCTAAAAAATATCCCGAGACTTTCGATCCGATGATTCCTCAAGATTTGGTTTATTCGGGCTCTTACAACTTAACTGACAAAATAGAAGGCCTTGAGGGTATTGATGCCGGCAAATTAGTTTTGTCGCCCACAAGGACATACGCTCCTATTGTTAAGAAAGTATTAGAAAAATACAGAAAAAACATCTCCGCTATGATTCATTGCAGCGGCGGTGCTCAGACCAAAGTTTTGAATTTTATCAGCGGTGTTAATGTTATAAAAGACAATTTGTTCGCTACTCCAAAGCTTTTTGAAATTATACAAAAAGAAAGCAAAACCCCGTGGAGAGAAATGTATAAAGTTTTCAACATGGGACACAGATTTGAAATTTATACCGATGAAGTTACAGCTGATGAAATCATAAAAATTTCAGAATCCTTCGGCGTTCAGGCTCAAATCATCGGTCATGTTGAAGAATTTGACGGAAAACAAGTTACGGTAAAAACCGATAAAGGCGAATTTATTTACAACTGATTATTTTTTTAGTTATTATAATGGCAGAAAATCTTATACTCACCAAATTAGAAGGTGTTAAGCAGCGTTTTGAAGAGGTTTCCGCATTGGTAAACTCTCCAGATGCTATGCAGGATATGAAACGTTATGTGGCTCTCAACAAGGAATTCAAAGACCTTGAGCCGCTAATTAAAGAATATACTGAATACAAAAATATTTTGGCCAATATTGAGGAAGCAAAAGAAATCCTCAAGAATGAGACCGACGAGGAAATGCGTGAAATGGCAAAAGAGGAATTAGAAACCCTCACCTCAAGCCTTCCTGAAAGAGAAGACACCATAAAAATCATGCTCTTGCCCAAAGACCCTGAGGACGACAAAAATGCAATTATTGAAATCCGCGGCGGTACAGGCGGTGACGAGGCTGCTATTTTTGCCGGCGACCTTTACAGAATGTATGTCAAATATTTTGAAAAACGCCGTTGGAAAGTTGAAATCACACGTTTTACCGAAGGCACAATGGGCGGCTACAAAGAAATCGTTATGACCGTATCCTCTGCAAACGAAGGCGTTTACGGAATTATGAAATATGAATCAGGCGTTCACCGCGTTCAACGTGTGCCGCAAACCGAAACTCAAGGCAGAATCCACACCTCTGCCGCCTCTGTCGTTGTTTTGCCCGAGGCAGGAGAATTTGACGTGGATTTGAAAGAGTCTGACATCAGAAAAGATACATACTGCTCTTCAGGTCCCGGCGGTCAATCTGTTAATACGACTTATTCTGCAATCCGTTTAACACACATTCCCACGGGTCTTGTAGTAACTTGTCAGGACGAAAAATCACAGATCAAAAACCTTGAAAAAGCAATGAAAGAACTTCGTTCAAGACTTTATGCTATCGAATATCAGAAATATTTGGACAAAGTATCTTCTCAGAGAAAAACAATGGTTTCAACGGGCGACCGTTCGGCTAAAATCCGCACGTACAATTATCCTCAATCAAGGGTAACAGACCACAGAATAAACCTTACGCTTTATAATCTGCCGGTTGTAATGGACGGCGAAATCGACGAAATAATCGAAAAACTTCAAATCGCCGAAAACGCAGAAAGATTAAAAGCATCAGGACTTTAATAAAAACTTTTTATAAAAAAAAATTGCCGCGTAAAATAGCGGCAATTTTTTTATGTGTTTTAATCCAAACTCATTGAAAGCGTAAAGCCGAACTTTATATTAGAGGTTCTATAACTCGTAGAAATAAGCGGATTAGTTATTTGATGATTATAATAAAGCTGAATCTTAAAACGCTGCGAAAGCTGATAATCTGCCGTCGTGCGGATAGAATAACTTCTGGCACCCGCCGAAATTTCATTGTACAATTCCTCAATTTCTCTCAAAATAGTTTTGTCGTTGTCGATAACAAAATCCGCACGCAAATCCAAATCCGATTTCATACGTTTTGAACCCGAAGAGGTTTTTATGTTGAGCGGCAACTGCGCAAATTTATAACCTAAACCCAAAATCCATTCTCTCTTATAAGCCTCCGTTATCTGCGAATTAGCAAAAGAAAGTGTTATAAGTCTTGTTCGTCTGTACTCAAGTTTTGTGCTCAACATATTAACCCACGAAATATCCAATCCGAACAACGGATTAAATCTCTCCTCCAGAGTTACGGCAGAGATTTCATATTGAGGAATAAACAAATTGTTAGCATCGTAACGGGCAAAACTTTGTCCGTAAATATCTTCCTCTTCAAAAGAATAAGCAGCATTGTTTTTAAAATTGCTTACCGAATAAGAGGATTGATAAGTATGCGTCAGTAATGCAGAACGAACTGAATTTTTCAAAAATGCAACGTTTGCCAAGCCTTTATAATTGATTCTCCAATTCGGCAAAGGCATTTTTAAGAACGGGTTCAAAGATATTTTTTGGGCATCACCGCCCGCGTATGCAGCCAAAAACGCCGGTAGCAAAACATCCTGATGCGTTTGAGAATAACCGTCAGGATAATCACCGTGAAGAAGATTACCTTGAGAATCCCTTTGAGGCGCAGGGTCGTAATAACCTGCACCGCTTGCAATTCGCCTTTTTGCCTGACGGTCGGCAATCATACTTCTTGATTCCAAAAATTTAGTATAAGTATCAAGAGAATAATCATCACCGACTTTGTGGAAAGCCGTTCTCAACATATTATAAGAAATTCTGTAATTTCCGGTTTTAACCCTTGAGGTTGTCTGCCAAATATTGTCGCCCGTCCAAGAAAAATATTCTTCCGTATTATAAAGTATAGTCCTCTCAAAATTAACGTCAATTCTGAAAGTATTTATCGGCTCCACCTGAACCCTAACATTAAAACTATTTCCTTTGGTATAACGCACGGGGTCCATCAACGTAGAATCTTTTACAAGCCAAGATTTTTGAGCGGCATCCAAATGAAAATCATCATCATTCAACGCCAAAATATAACCGATTCCCGGTGCTAAACGGTTGTCAAAAGATTCATTGCCCAAGATTTTTGTTCCCGGAAAATAACCCGGAGTAGTATTAGCACGTTGATTTCTATAATTAACAGAAACACTGCGGATAGAAAACAATCCCATCAACATATAATCTGACATCACAAGCAAAGGAGAATCTTTAACGGGTTTTTGTCCCGTGATTTTAACACTACACCCATCGTAATCATTATCAGATGTAAAACGAATTTTATTTTGGTCTATTACATCGGTTGAACCCTTAACGGGGTTTCCATCCGCATCCGTAAATTCCGCCTTAACGTCCGTTGTCCCGAGATTGTGGACAATTACCCTTGGTGAGGATTTCGTAAATCTTAAACGCAATTTTTCGTAAACGACTTCACGTTTTTCGGTTGATGAATTTTTTCTGCCGTTCTTTGAAAAACGGTTCATCACCGTCTTAAAATAAGGTATCGTTTTATAAACTTTTTCAAAATTCAATCCGCTGTTAAGTGTCAAAATTCCTGAATTGCTGATTGTATTTCCACGATTAATCGTATAACCTTCGGTTAAATCGGTAGAGGCAACCTGCATTTGCTCTAAACCGCAATCCCAATGATAATCAGCATTATAAACGGCATTCAAAGTTACCCAACGCAAACCCGGAATTTTGTTTATAGGAGCCTGATAATTGAATTTAGCCGTCTGGGAATAATTAGTATTTTTACCCAAATCCAAAAACCTTAAAAACAAAGTATCTCTTTGCGTGCGTTCTTTTTCCAAAGTGTAATCGTCAATCATACCATCGGGATTCACTTTAGAAAGGTTTTGAGCAGAAAGACTAAAAGTAAGATTTTGCGAAAGCTTGTATCTCAACTCGTAACTGCGCTGCCATCTGAACTCTTTTGTGTAAGAAGGCGGCAAAAATAAATTCTGATTATCAATATTACGATAACGGATTGTCGAATAATTTCTGTTGATTTCGGCATTAACGGCAACCATCGTCGGCAAAAGGTAAAAATTAAAATCCTTTATAAGTGCAAAATTTTTTCCCGACAAGAATTTCACACCCGACAAAGGTTTGTAATTTTTAGGATTGTAAGTATAATTGTATTCAAGCGATGCCGTTATAATCCTTTCTAATTGAGATTCAACCGTTATATCGTGCATATAATATTCCGAATAAGCAACCCCCGCCGTAAAATTGGAAACATGGTAAAAAGGTTTCTGCTTGTTTTTTACGTGAGGATTAATTTTTTCGGGAACAGGTTTTTCGCCGGAAGGATGTTTTTTGAACTCTTTTTCGGCTTTTGCATTTGCTTTTGCCTCTTGAGAGCGTCCCTCAACATGGATATTTGTCATGTTGATACTTTTTCTACGCTCGTAAGTTATGCTTTGACTGCGGATTTCGTCCTTCTCAGCTTTTGAAAGCTTCGGATCTTTGAGCGTAGTATTAAGTTCGATGTCCGGGTCAAGAGGATTGTATTTCGGAAGTTCATAGTTTTCAGAATATCCGTAATAAAGCGGCATTCTGACATTATAATCAGGATTGAAAAATTTTCCCGCTTGAAACAGCGTTGAAAAATCATATTGATAAACCCTATCCTGATAACGCTCCGAAACACGTTTTTCAATACTTCCGAATCCGGGCGTGTGAGTATAACCCGACAAAGTTACAGTAGCCAAATCAGCGAGTTGAAGTTCGGCTTTTCCTCTTGCCGCCCAACCGCCGTCCTCATCAAAATCCGTTAATCTCAATTCATTGACCCAAACCTCAGCAGATTTTACAAGTCCGTCGTCTTCAACGGAATTGTCTGCCTGAGAGGGATTTCTGATACCGATCATAATGGTTTTAATATTGGAAATATTAGGATTACCCATAACGGTAATTTTACTTCCATCGTCATTAAAAACGCTGTAAGGCATCGAAGTTGAAATTTTTGAAACCGCCTCTCGTGCTGCATTATTACGCTGTTGTTTTACTATCTGTAATTTTTCAAAAACGATTTCAACATTGTTTTGCAAGGGCCAAACGGCAAGTCTTCCGTTGTCATCATCGGGATAATAACCGGCAGGAGTAACAACCATAGGAATCTCGTATTCGTAATAATTCTCTTTGTAATCGCTACCCAAACGTACAAAAACATGAAGATCGTTATCGTTTAAAACCTCACCAGGAATTTCTTCGCAGTGAACAAACATTTTCATTTTTTTGTACTGACGCAAATCCATAAAAGCCGTTTTGTAAGCTGCAACAGCCTGACCTTCAGGCAGATTTTTAACTTGCAAAGCCATTGCTTTTTCGTCTTGCTCTATTATTTGATTGGTCTGATAATCTCTTTCTCTTTCGATTGAAGGCGGCAAAAGATAATTGACGGGAGTTTTAGAACCGTTTTCTTCCAAGCCCACACCCGTAATATCCAAAACGCCGTCATCAAACTGCGTATCCGTGGTTACCTCGCCGAAACTTGTCATGGACGAAGCATATTTTCTCCAATCGCCCCTTACAAGATTCATCTCGGCAAACCTCAAAATAATATCACGTTTGGCATTTGTTAAATACATTCGCATAAAACGTATCGACTTAAAATCCGAAATCGAACCCACAACAGAGTCCGGTTGATAAATCGGAATTTTGAACTGATACCATTTTACGGAAGAGGTTTCTCCATTTACGGTTTTAACATTGCTCTCAACTATGTCCGTTATATAATTTTTTCCGACCTGCATTCCATCGGGAGAGATACGGACTTTGTACTGATAATAAGATTCGGTTTCGGAAAGCGTGTTATCAAGATTAATATCCTCGATGTCAGGATAACGGTCTTTAATTGTGGAATACTGCGAACTGCTGCTAAAATCAGAAGAATTGCCCTGAGGACCGTTGTAATGCTTATAACGCTGAGCAATCGAAAGTTTTTGCTCGTCATAATCCGAACCCCTGAAATAATGGTAATTATCGCCGGCGGGGTCGTTGTAAGCGTTTTGATAAGCCAAAGAATTAGAACCGAACTCTTGAGATAATTCGTTAAGATACTCTGAATAAAAACTACGCTCTAAAATATCGTCCATTCCGTCAAAACCTAAATCTTGTGCTTCCTTTGCACCGTTTGTATTATCAAAGGCATTAACCAAAAATGTTTTGTTAGAGACCAAGCCCCAAGAGGTAGTATCTACGAAATTTCCGTCCATCGGATAAGGTATACCGTTTTCAAAACTTTTGCGTCCGTCCTTTAAAATATCTTCAGAAACATGACCCAAGTTGAAATACAAATCCACACCCATATCATCTTTTTCGTAAATAAACGGGTCTAACATCCAAAATTCAAGATATTCGATATTTGAATTTTCAAAATCGGTAGTCGTTAAATCCCTCATAATACCGCCCCAACGGGATTGCGGTGATTTTAGCGTTCCGTCAGAATTCATACCGGCAGAGACTCCGTCCTTACCTGAAACGTCAAAATTGTAAGGACCTTTTTCTTGAGGATAATAAGCGAGGTTCAAAATCGTCAGCTGCGTTGAAATTCCGCTTATAGATTGAGCGTTAGGAAAAATTTCTTTCTCATAAACGGCTCTGATATAATGATTCGATTGATCGTCTTTGGTAATGTAAGAAGGCGTTATGCCCGAACCGGAAATGCTCGTTCCTTGTAAATCTGACAAGACATTGTACCAAGATAAAAGCGCACGGTTATAACCGTAACGCAAATCGTTGTTAAGATTAGCCTCAGGAAAACGTTTCGTACCCGAAGGCGCAGAGGCCAAAACCCATTTTGAAACCGATTTTACGTCGATTTTTGTTTGAGCTGCCTCAAAATCGTCAATATAACACGTTCCGGCTTTATCAACGCTGCGGCTGTGTCCGGGAATCAATTGTGCGAATTCCCCCTCAAGACTCAATCTTGATTCCGCCGTCGTAGAGATAAGAGGCAGTTTGTTGATTAACCGCGTTAAATACGGCAGTTGAACGGAATATCTTGCATCAAGACCCCAAATCGTATTTTTAACAGGTTCGTAACCGATTGATACTTTGTTTGTCATCGTTTTTTCGGAAAGCCTCATCAACGTTCCGCCTATATTGAAATTATCATTGAACTGATAATTCAAATGCGTTCCCATAAGGGTTTTGGTCGTGGAATTAAACACAGTATTGCTCTCAACCGTTACTGAAATTTTGTTTCCCGACTGCAAAATGCTTTCATTAACGATTTTTACCGTACCAAGCAGATAATCAACAACATAATCCGTTCCCTCAGTAAGCGTAATACCGCCCGAAGTAACCTTTACCGAACCTTCTTCGATATTCATCGCATCAAGGGAAATCTCAGAACCCGAACTCGATTTATAACTACCGGTGATATAAAATTTATCTTTTTCAGCGTTTTGTTTTGCAATAGTTTTGGTAGAATCATAAAGCTGTGGATAACAATATTGATTGGAGGCAACCTCATCACCGATTTGTTTTTTAAGATATTCTCCGAAAGGTTCCAAAACGGGGAATATAATTTTTCCTTTTTCGGCATTAACAGTAACTCCCGGTATAAAGTCGAAATTGCCGTCAGGAGAGCGGTCTAAACGGAAATCGGTATTATCAAGATTCAAAACCTTAATAAGCATTTTACCGTCGATGTTTCCTGCGTTAAGATAATTTACCAACGTTCCCGATTTATCGCTCTGATATTTTACCTGAAGATAAAAATCCTCTGACGAAACCTGATAAGCGTTAAGGGAATAAATGTTTTTCATCATCAAATCCCAGTTCGGAAGCCTCGGTGAAAAGGACGTACCCCTTAAAAGTTTCAAAATCAAAGTTTGGGAAGAATTTACCTCTGAAGAAAATTCGCCGACTTTATAGGTCTTACCCTTGTAAGTATACTCGTAAGCAACAGCCAAAACCTCATCGTCCTGAAGCGCGGAATTAAGCGAAATATATCCTAACTGCGGATTAAAAGTATATTCCGATTGAGTAAGCCTCCTTGCATTTCCGATTTTTTCATAATCCGTTCCCGAATTGAAACGCCCTGAAAGCGTACTTGTTACGGAATTTATGCTGCGAACAGCTTTATAATCCGACGTGATTAAATTATAAAGTGTATTTGAGGAGTTGCACGGAATTTTTGACGAAGAATAATGAACGGTTTGAGAGTTGTAAATTTTTTCCGGCTCTGCCAAATCCAAAAACGCTACGGCATTTCTTGTGTCTTCGGTTGCGAGTTTATTGTTAGTTACCCAAACCTCAATGTTTGTGATTACAATGCCTGAGGTTACAACGGGAAGATTCGATAAAGCGTTTTCGTAATTATCCCTAAAAAAATGATTTAAGAAAAAGTGGCGGTTTGCCTCATAATCGGAGGCTTGAACCGAAAACTCATTGCTGACACTCCCTGAATTGATTTCGATGGTTTTGGTTTCGCCTTTTTGCTGGGAAAGGACAGCCGTTGCGGTAAGACGTCCGAATTTCAAATCGGTTTTAACACCAAACAATGTCGTACTTCCTGTTATTAAATTGCCCTCCAAAGGCATTGAAACGTTACCAAACTCTATCCTTTGAATAATTTCGTCTTCGTGTCCGATGTATTCGACCTTTTGCTGGTTTTCAAATTCAAAAGTTGATTCGGTATTGTAATTGACGGCAACTTTCATTTTATCGCCAATAGTACCCGTTACGCCGACCTGCATGGCAAGGTCAAAATCGAAAGAGAGATCATTACGCTGTTTTTTAGGTAAAGTATAATTATCAATCCGCGAAATATCCGCACCAAAAGTAATATCAACCGAGCCTTGAGGTTTGATGTCAATAACGTTGGTTCCGAAAATTCTGTCAAAGCCCTTGATATTAACATTAATCCTCGGATTCAGATATTTTTCCAAGCCGGAGCGGGAATTTTTGTCGGAAAGACTGTAATTGTCCATCATTTGATTTTTCCAATACTGTCTTAATTCATGACGGTTTTGAAGGCTGTCATGAGTGCGGGCATCCTCCGAAACGGGTCTTGACAATTCCATTCCCCCGATTTTTTTTTGCGTGGTATACTCTTTGGTGGAATAATCGTATTGAGTTTCTTCGGTAATATAATTTTCCTTTAGCTGAATGGGAGAATTCTTTCGTTCTTTATCGGATAGTATTCCAGTATCCGATTCGATTTTTTTCTTTTCCCTAAAAGATTGCAAATCGGAGTTTTGCGCCCCCGAAGTAAAAACAGAAGCCGCAAATATCGAAACAGCACCGGCAAAGCCTATGGTACGGGTTAATTTTTTCACGTCGTTATTATTTCACGTTTCTTAGTGCAAATTTTATAATATCTTCGGCGGACATTGAAGGATTCTGTTTGAGAGCCATATCCGCACCTTTTTCCGCTTGCGATTTCGGATAACCGAGCATAATAAGAGCTGAAACAGCCTCTTCCCTTTCCAAAGAATTTCCAAAAGGTTTTTCTACCTCAGATACATTTTCTAAGGTCAATCCTATCTTTTGAATTTTACCTTTCAACTCTATAACAATTTTTTGTGCAGTTTTTGTTCCTATTCCTTTAACACGGGAAATCGTTTTGGAATCTTCTCTTGAAACGGCATTCTCAAGTTCAAGCACCGACATTGAGGAGAGGATAACCCGGGCGGTATTAGGTCCTACTCCCGAAACATCCAAAAGCATTTTGAAAACCTCTCTTTCCGTTTTGTCAAAAAATCCGAAAAGCGTTTGCGCATCTTCTCTTTGAATATGATAAACAAAAAGCTTACACTCTTTTTTGCCTTCAATTTGAGTAAAGGTTGAAAGCGATATGTTAATCAGCCAACCTACACCGTCTTTGGTTTCGATAACGGCATACGAAGGAGTCAAATCCGTCAAAAGTCCCGTAATGTATTCGTACATAATTTACTATTTTTTTCAATTGTCATTTTTACATTTCTCAAAGCATTCCGTTCTCGATTTTAACGATAATGTCTTCAATCATTCTGTCTTCGTCCAAAGCATCGTACTCACTTTTGAGATTGCTGCCGAAAAGCCGCGCTATTCCCTGAAACAAAAAAGCATTGAAAGAACCTTTCAATTCTTTCAAAACCTCGTAAGTCGTACTACCGGTTTCTCTGTCCACAAGTTTTATCAAAATTCTACCTTGAGTAATCGTAAGGCGTATCAGTTGGTCTTCAAACTGCGCCCTGAGAATTTTTTCCTGACCCTTGATAAATGCTTTTTTTTGTTCCTCGTCGGGAAGTTTTTTAAGCGAATCCTCAAGCTGACGGTAAACTCTTTTTATGATTTGGGCATAGGGCCAGACCTTTCTGACATTGTAGACAAGTTTATTATATTTATCCTGCTGACGTTTGGATGTAAAAACAAAAGGCGGCATTATCACAATAGGCTTGTGCCTGACAATAAGAACAGTATCAGGAGGCTGAATAATTGCCGCAACAACTTGCGCTCTTTTCAGTCTTGCCGTATCTTTAAGGTCGTCTCCTCTTAAAATTACTTGAGCCTTCAGACTCGAAAAAATTAAAAGCAGAACCGCAAACAAAATTATTTTTTTTAATGTCAGTTTCATATTACGTTTTGTTCTTTTCTAAAAAAAAACAAAAAAAGCAGAAAATTATTGCAAATTTAAGCAAAAAAGTTTGATTGCACAAACTCCCTTTAATTTAAGAATTTACAATTTTAATTATCTTTGCAAAAAATTTACATTTGTAAAAACTCATGAAAACATTAATACCCTTACACTTAGAGAAAGGCAGCAAGGTCGGAATCGTAGCTCCGGCGGGTTATGTCAGCGAAATTCAAATAAAAAACGCTGCAAAAAAAGTTGAGAAAGCGGGGTTTGTTCCCGTAATAGCTGAAGGAATTTACAATAGGCTCGGTTATCTATCTGGAACCGATAAAGATAGAGCCTTTCAGTTAAACTCAATGTTTAAGTCAAAAGACATCAAAGCAATCATCGCTGCAAGAGGCGGTTACGGCTGTTCAAGAATTTTGGATTTAATAGATTATGAGATTATCAAAGAAAATCCTAAAATTTTAGGCGGATATTCCGACATAACAGCCTTGGCATGTGCAGTTTACAAAATAACACATTTAGTTACTTTTCATTCATCAATGTTAATTCCTGAAGATTCTGAGTATACAAGAAATTCGATGTGGAATATTTTTTCAAACGGCAAAAAAGGTTTTGTAATAAAACCCGAAAATCCAAATGAGGTAAAAGTTTTAAACGAAGGAAAATCCTCCGGCATATTATTCGGAGGAAATTTAACGCTGCTCGAAACTTTAATCGGAACCAAATACGATTTTTCGCTTTTCAACAAAATTCTTTTCATCGAAGAAATCAACGAGCCGCCTTACAAAATTGACAGAATGCTGACGCACTTAAAAAATTCCAAAAATCTTTCCTCATTAAAAGGTTTGATTTTCGGCAAAATGAAAGGCTGTCAGGCTCAAGGCGAAAATTCCTTAACGCTTGATTATGTTATCGAAGATTTTTGCAAGGATCTGAAAATTCCAATTATAAAAGATTTTTCTTTCGGACACGTTACAGACCGTTGTACTTTGCCAATCGGAGTCAAAGCAGAAATCAACACAAAAAACTTTCAGATAAAATTATCTCAAGATTGTGTAATGTAATGATTTTTTTTCTAATTTTACACCGTTTTTTACTTTAGGAATGACAAAACGGTTTGCGATATTATTAATAGTATTTTCTGCTCTTTGCAAAATCACTTTTGCTCAAAGCGGAGATCATTTCGTACACTCTGACAGTACGTCATTCATTTATTATTATTCTCAGCAAAACGTTTTGCCCAAAATAACATTTTTGGAATGGGAAAAAACAACTTCCATAAAAAAGATAAAAAAACAAAGAGAAGATTTAACCACCACCCCTGCCCCATTCTCTTTGCCGGAGAATTTCAGACAAAGACTCGCGCCTAAGGTTTATACTTTAGATTTTGAGGGAACAGAATATTTTGTTAATATCCCTAAGGACAAAACCTCAATGATTTACATTCAGGCAAGAAAAGCCCCCGAAAAAAAAGATTCTGTCAATATGTTTACTTTTTTTACGGGCAAAACGCTTTCTAACTTTTCGATTTCCTCTTTCGGCATAAAAGCAAAATACGTTAATATAGAAATTCCCCAAAAAGAGAATTTTCATATTGACATTTACAAAAACAAAATTCATGAGGAATTTCCTTGGCAAGTAATTATTCCGTTAATAATTTGTCTGACGCTCGTATTAATGGCAAAATTTTATCAACAGGATTACATAGGAAGATTGTTTTTGATAATTTTTTACCGCAACGCTTTTAATAATGCCGTCTCGGAAAAGAATATCAACGCCGACAAAGCAGGTTATATACTTTTTCTTAACGACATACTTTGTGCCGCATTGCTGCTTGTTGCCATAACATACAGATACGGTTATCAGCTGACAAATTTTTTCATCTCGTACATAACATTTGCCGCTATATTGTTTGGATATTATCAGATGAAAAAGATAATTACGAAAATTCTTTGTGATTTTTTCTCGTGCAAAGAGATTTATTTGCTTTATTATAAGAATACAACATACATTTTACAAGCCGCGGGAATATGCCTTTTGGTACTAAACGCGCTTACTTTTTATGTAACAAGCCTCGAAATTCACAATTTTGTATTTTATTTAACGGTGTTTTTGGGCGTTTTAGCAGAATTTTTAAAAATTTTTCGACTTTTTTCAATTATTATTGAAAAACGATTTCCAATTTTTTATTTGTTTTTGTACCTTTGCACCGTCGAATTTTTACCAGCGATTCTCTTTGTCAAAATTCTGTCCCATTGACAAAGGGAAAACGGCTTAGAGAGAGAGAATAGGGACAGAGAAATACTAAAATTAAACGCATTTTGAAGATAACGAATGTATTGGTTTCGCAACCGAAACCGGTAAAAACAGACGGAAATCCGTATGTTATGTTAGCAGAAAAGCTCAAACTTAATTTGGATTTCAGACAATTTATTAAAGTAGAAGGAGTATCTTTTAAGGAATACAGAGCACAGCATCTTAATCTGCCGGATTTTACGGCGGTGGTTTTTACCTCCAAAGTAGGAATCGACACTTATTTTAAGATTGCTAAAGAAATTAAATTTCAAGTGCCTGAGGATATGCTGTATTTCTGTTCTACGGAGGCTATCGCTTTGTATTTGCAAAAATACATCATTTTCAGAAAACGCAAGATTTTTTACGGCAAAAAAACAGTTTCCGACTTAACGGACACTTTCAAGAAACACAGCGATGCCAAAACGCTTGTTGTTCAGTCCGATGTTTCAAACGATGAGATTCCTAAATTTTTGGACAAACTGAAAATTTTCCACAAAGAAATCGTTTTGTACAAAACTGTAAGTGCGGATCTTTCCGATATTAAATCCGAATTTGAGAAATATCAGCTTTTGGTATTTTTCACTCCGGCAGGAATACGCTCGCTCAAAGAGAATTTCCCTGATTGGAAACAATCCGATGTTAAAATTGCCGCTTTCGGAGATTCTACGCAGGAAGAAGTCAAAAAATTAGGTTATAATCTTGACATTGAGGCACCTACGCCGGAAAATCCGTCAATGAGTATGGCAATAGAACAATTTATCACTGCCAACAACAAAAAGAAATAGTAAAAAAATGCCTAAAAAATACGGGCTTTCCAAAAGCGAAAAGCTGAAAAGCGTAATCAAAACGGAAAAACTTTTTACAACGGGAAAATCCTTCAGGGTTTTCCCCTTTAATGTTTATTACCGTTTGGGCAGAGAGGAAGAAATCGGCAAAAACCAGTTTTTGGTTTCGGTCAGCAAACATTATTTCAAACACGCTGTTGACCGCAACCGGCTAAAAAGGCTTGTAAGAGAGGCATACAGACTCAACAAACTATCGCTTTATGAGGCTTCAGAAAAAAGCGGGGTTGCATTCAATGTTGGTTTCGTTTACAAAACCAATGTTATCAACGATTTTGACACAATAGAAGAAACTCTGAAAAACGCAATCGAAATCATTACGGAAAAAATTAACGCTTTTCACGAAAAAATATCTTCAAAAGATAATCTTTGAAATTGCTCGAACTGTTAGTTAAAATACCAAAATTAATTCCACATTCCGGGCAATAAGACTCAAAACCGTAGAGAAATCTCCCGCACGCAGGACAATAATCCGCCTTTGTTGCAGTAAAAACAAACTCTTCTAAATAAGGAAAAAAAATTTTCATTCTCTCTAAAATATTTTTTTGCTCTGAAAAAGCAAATTTATAACTTTGCTTTCTAATAAAAAAAACTTTTTCACTTTATGTCAGTCATAAACAAGATAAAAAAACCGATAGAAGAAGAATTGAAACGGTTTGAACCGTATTTCAAAAATATAATGCATTCACAAAGCCGGCTGCTGAACTTTGTTATCAATTATAGCCTTAAAACCAAAGGCAAACAGATGCGGCCTATGCTTGTTTTTCTGACATGCAAATTAACGGGCAAAATCTCTGACAGCACCATGACCGCCGCTGCGCTTATAGAACTCCTTCATACAGCGACCCTAATCCATGACGATGTTGTAGACGAGAGTTTTTACAGAAGAGGATTTTTCTCGATTTTTGCACTTTGGAAAGCCAAAATTGCAGTGCTGACAGGTGATTATTTTTTGGCACAGGGACTTCTTTTGAGTCTGAAAAACAACGAAACGGAAATTCTGCGTATAGTTTCAGATGCCGTAAGGGAAATGTCGGAAGGCGAACTCCAACAATTGGAAAAAGCCAACATGATGAATATCACCGAAGAGGATTATTACGTTATAATCCGAAAAAAAACGGGTGCATTGATTTCGGCTTGTTGTCAGGCGGGAGCTTATAGTTCTGGGGCGTCAGAAGAAGATGTTGATAGAATGAAAAAATTCGGTGAACTCATCGGCACGGCATTTCAAATAAAAGACGATTTATTCGATTATCAGGAAACGGGATTAATCGGAAAACCCAAATACAACGACATTCAAGAAAGAAAACTTACTTTGCCCGTGATTTATTCCTTAAACAAGGCAAACATAGTTTTAAGGAAAAAAATAATGCGGCTTTTAAGAAAACGCTCAAAATCGAATCAGGACATAACGCAAATCGTAGATTTCGTGAAAACCTCAGGCGGAGTGGAATACGCTAACAACAAAATGTACGAATTTCATAATCAAGCCGTTGCATTATTGGAAAAATATCCCGACACCGAAGAAAAAGAAGCATTGATACTTCTTTGCAAATACATCGTAGAACGCAACAAATAATTATTTTTTACTAACATAAAACGCTCAAAAAAATGAAAAAAGTATTATTATGTTTATTCGCCGTTTTAACTTTTTTTGCAGGCTGCGACGTACTCAAAAGCGCAAACAGCCTCAAAAGTTGTAAATTTGCCATGAAAAACGTAACAGACGTTTCCGTAGCCGGCATCAACCTTACCAACAAATCCAAATTCAGCGATATATCGGCAACTGATGTTTTAAAACTCGGAGCTGCATATCTTACCAAAAGTTTTCCGCTGACCTT
Source organism: Bacteroidales bacterium (assembly GCA_017412115.1). GTDB lineage: Bacteria > Bacteroidota > Bacteroidia > Bacteroidales > UBA3824 > UBA3824. The sequence goes on from JAFPYR010000104.1 coordinate 63,690, forward strand.
CAACGTAAACGTAAATGTTACAAACCCTAACCCCACGACCGCAAAACTCGCCGGTCTTGATTACATCGTTTGGATTGACGACGTTAAAATGACATCCGGTTCTATGAATCAATCCTTAACCGTTGCTCAAAACGAAACCGCTGTCATGCCTCTTAACTTTTCGATAGACCTTCTTGAAATTCTCAAAGGTCAAAGCAAAGACAAAATCCTCAGTTTCGGCTGCGGTCTTGCAACCGGCAACCCAGATGTTAGCCGTGTAAAAGTATCTTTTAAACCGTCTTTTAATATCGGCGGCTCTATCATCAAATCTCCCGCTTACATTACAATCGGCGGCAACAAATTGATGCCTTCATCAAATTAAGCAGGGAAATTTTAAAACAAAAACTTCTAATAAAAAAGGGAAAACCGAAAAAGTTTTCCCTTTTTTATAAAAAAAATCAACCATTTTTCCTTTTAGCTATCTCCTCAAGATTGAACGGGAGAGCATCATCGGCAACTTTGCCCGGCTCACCGTTTTTGTCAGCACCGATATTCCAATATTCACCGTACTCTGCAATTGCTTTATTCTCGTCAAAATCGGCTACGACATTGCCGTATGCATCAAGTCCGTCAAACCACGGCTCTAAATCGCTGTATGCGGCTGCCGCTTCAGGACTGTAAAATGCAAGCGTTTTTTTATTAAGAAAACTATAAACAATATACTTATTATCAACACACCAAACTTCTACATTGATAGTTTTTGCCTTGTATTTTACCGCACCCTCCAGACAAATAGCAACTTTGTCCCTGTCATAAACAGTATCAAAATCTTTAGGAGAAATCACGATATGATGTTTTTCCCCGTCAGATTCAAAAATTCCTTCAAAACTTACCGCATACGGTCCCTCATCAATATATTGTTCTAAGCTTTCTGTTGAGATGAGCCTATATTTAAGAGTTTTTATATGCCCTTCGTAATCGGCAGCAGATTCTTTATGATAATTAGTATAGATTGCCTTTCCCGAATATCTTGGATCTCTGTCAGCGACTTCAATTTCCGTTGATGCTTTCCAAGATATGAATTTACCTTTCAGTTTTTTTATGTCCTTCTTATTGAATCCAGCTACAGCATTTTTCCGTATATCTTTTTTCGCCCAATCATCAATCAAACCGTATATAACTTTTCCTAAGATTAATACCATCAAAATAATCACTAACCAAAAACTGTCGATATGCTGCCATAAATAAAGAGTTACAAATTCCATAATTACCTCCTTTGTTTTTTTATATGATATTGTCAAGGCAAATATATAAAAAAAAGTAAAAAATCAAGATATAGAATTTATTTTTTCTACTTTTGTAGGAAATTGATTTCAAAAGAAATGAAAAAACAGACTAATGATTTTTTTTGTGAACAAGATTATGCACAAAAAACAACCAACAGATTATCACCTCTTGATTTAACAATTACATCAGGTATAATTGATGTATTGGGGTGCGGTATTTATGTAGTGGATTATGAGATAAAAAAAGTTTGCATAGTTTCTGACAATATTGCAAGAATGTGCGGATTGAATCCAGAGGATATTAAAGGAGAAAATTGCGATGTTTATTTGAAATATGTCCCTGACGATGATTATAAAATGCTTTTGGAAATCAATAAAGCAGTTTTTTCTTTTTTGAAGAAAATGCCAGATTGGGAAATTCTGCAATATTGTGTTTCGTATAATTTTCATCTTAACGGAC
>JAFPYR010000105.1 GCA_017412115.1 Bacteroidales bacterium
TAAAGCAACATTCTATCTGACAGGTATTTGCATTTGGGTTTTGTTGCTAATAGTAACAGCCATGATTCAGTACAACACGTGTTTTTTCTCTACTTACAAGGAGAGCGGTGTGCGCAGAATAACGTTAGCCGAAAAACTCAGGAAACTGCCTTTGTCGTTTTTTGCAAAAAAAGACTGCGCAGACCTGACCTCGGCTTTGATGGACGACGCAGCAAGCATCGAACAGGCTTCATCACATTTCATTCCGCAGTTAATAGGTTCAATAATAAGTACTTGCATATTAGCGACGTGTCTTTTTTTCGTTAATTGGAAAATGGCATTGGCTGCGGTTTGGGTGCTACCCGTAAGCCTTGTGATTGTGGCATTATCAAGAAAAGTTCAGTACAAACTCGGCAAGAAAAAGAGCATTGCCGCCATCGAAATGACCGAACAAATTCAAGAATGTTTGGAATCAGTGCGGGATTTGCGTCAAAACAATGCGCAAGAGAGTTATTTTCAGAAAGTTAAGGCAAAAATCCACGAGGTTGAAAAACGTATGCTTTGGAACGAACTTGGCACAGGAATTTTTGTTACCAATGCTGAAATGCTTCTGAAATTTGGAATTGCAACCACAGCACTTGTTGGTGCAATGCTCTTAAAATCAGGCGAAATCAACGTGTTGATGTTCTTTCTGTTTTTGATAATAGTTTCGCGGCTTTACGACCCGCTCACCACTTCGCTCGAACATTTTGCAGCAATCATTGCGCTTGATGTCAACTGCGAACGTCTCAACGAAATTCTTTCTCACAAGGAGCTTCAAGGCTCTGAGGAACTAAAAGTTAATGGCGGAGACATTGTGTTTGAGGATGTTAAGTTCTCGTATCAAGATGGAAAAAAGATTCTCGACGGCGTTTCGTTCACTGCAAAACAGGGCGAAGTTACCGCTTTGATTGGTCCTTCGGGCAGCGGCAAAACCACTGTTTCGCGACTTGCTGCAAGGTTTTGGGATATTGATTCGGGCAAAATCACAGTTGGAGGTCAGGATATTTCAAAAGTTGACACCGAAACTCTTATGAGTCTTTACTCAATTGTTTTTCAAGATGTTACATTGTTTAACAACACAGTTTTGGAAAACATTCGCATTGGCGACAAAAACGCCACCGACGAACAAGTTAAAGCCGCAGCCGAACTTGCCAACTGCACCGAATTTGTTGAAAATCTGCCTGATAAGTGGAATACAATTATTGGCGAAAACGGCAAAAAACTCTCCGGCGGCGAACGTCAGCGAATTTCCATTGCCCGTGCATTTCTCAAAAACGCACCAATCATTCTCCTTGACGAAGCATCCGCCTCATTAGACGTTGAAAACGAGACACTTATCCAACAATCGCTTTCAAAACTAATCAAAGGCAAAACCGTCCTCGTAATCGCTCATCGTATGCGCACCGTCCAAGGCGCAAACAAAATTATCACGATTAAGGATGGAAAAGCAATTGAAAATAAATAATTCATAATGCCATTAGGCGGTTGTGGATTGTGCATTTTTATTGTAAACATTTTCTTTCCATTTCGAGAAAAAAACATATCTTTGCGTGTGCTAATTTGATACGAAAATGGAAGACAAAACCATACGACAAAATCTCATTATCCAAACCAAATTTTGGAGCAACAAGGAAGGATACGAAAAGGGACAATGTCAACAGTTTTGGAACTCGATTCTGCGCTGTTTTGACCCACAAATCAACTTACCTAATACCATCGTTTACGAAAAACAAGTGAAAGACCCCGCTACGGGCAGCACTCGTTTTATCGACGCATATATCCCAAAAACCCGCATTATTATTGAACAAAAAAGCAGCAACATCGCTCTCGACAAACCCGAGCCTCAGTCGGGCGGCGATATGCTCACGCCATTCCAACAGGCTGAGCGTTACGACAACTGGCTGCCTTTGGACGAAAAGGCGCGTTATATCGTATGCTCTAACTTCCGCACCATCGAAATTCACGACCGCAACAAGCCGTTGGAGCCGCCTTTTATTATTCCAGTTACAGAAGACGGAGTATCGAAAAATTATTACCGCCTGAAATTTCTTTTAGACCAAGGCTCAACAGTGTCGGCTCTCGAAACCGCCGTGTCAAAAGCAGCCGCCATACAAATAGGTTCGCTCTATAATGATATTCTGCGACTATATTCCAAAGAAGAAATTACGCCCGAACTATTTCATAACATCAACGTATTTTGCGTTAGACTCGTGTTTTGCCTTTACGCTGAGGACGCATTAGTGTTTAGCCGCAAAGATATGTTTGGGCTTTACCTTAAAAACTTTAATAAAAACCGCGACGAGTTCCGCCTGCATTTGAAATTGTTGTTTCAGACACTGAACACGCCGCCATCGGAGCGCGACAGTGAGGATTTAAGGCTCAATGAGTTTCCATACACCAACGGCGGACTTTTTGCCGACAATGTCAAACTGCCAAAGTTGTCCGAAAATATCGCTTTTAACATAACACAAAATTTTTCGCTCGGCTTTGATTGGAGTCCGATAAACCCTGCAATTTTCGGAGCAATGTTTGAGAGTACGCTTTCGTCAAAAGACCGTCGCGAAGGCGGTATGCACTACACCACCACCGAAAATATTGACAAGGCACTTGCGCCGTTGTTTCTCGACGAGTTACGCTCCCGACTGAGCGACGCAATCAAAATCCCCGACCTCAACACAAAACGCGACGCATTGTTGAACCTTCAAGACGAATTGTCTTCAATCCGCATACTTGACCCGGCGTGCGGTTCGGGCAATTTTTTGACATACTGTTTTATGGAACTCCGCCGAATGGAAAACAAAATTCTTTACGAATTGCATACCGCCGGATTATCGTCGTCCATTCGGGTTTCATTGTCGCAATTCCACGGTTTTGAAATCAACGAATTTGCCGTTGATACCGCCAAAACCGCCCTATGGATTGCACAAAACCAAATGCTCCACGAAACGCAGCAAATTCTCGGCGAAAATTTTGCTGAATTGCCGCTATGCAATATCGATACTATCCACTGTCTCAATGCTTTACAAATCAATTGGGAAGAATATATTAAGCCTGCGGCTTTGGATTATATCGTCGGTAATCCGCCGTTTGTGGGCGCAAGGATTATGAACGAAGAACAGAAAAAAGACGTTATCAATATTTTCGGCAAGGATTGGAAAAACGTGGGCAATATGGATTATGTAACTTGTTGGTACAAAAAGGCTTTCGATTATATAAAGCATAATCCCAAAATACATTGCGCCTTCGTATCCACCAATTCAATTTGCCAAGGCGAACAGGTGGCAAACCTTTGGAAACCATTGATGGAGGACGGTTTGAGAATTATTTTCGCATATAGAACATTCAAGTGGGAAAGCGATTCGGTGGGAATGGCACACGTGCATTGCGTGATTGTGGGGTTTGACCTCACCCCCCAACCCCCTCTCCTTAGAGGCGAGGGGGAGGAAGCGTGCAGTACGGCTAATTCCAGCGAGGGGGAGGAAGCGTGCAATCCCATTTCTTCGTCCCCCATGCAGTCTTCTCTCCCCTCGCCTTTAAGGAGAGGGGGCGGGGGTGAGGTCAATACGGCAAGCCCATCATCTCCCTCGTCTTTTAGCAGAAGTGCCGCGGCTGAGGTCATTCGCCACCAACGCATTACGCCAGAAAAATTAGAGATGGCGCGTTCGTTCCGCAAAAATCCAACGGAATCAGAAGATGCAGTTTGGCAAATGATTCGTAACAGAAAAATACGCAATCTTAAATGGCGGCGTCAACAAATAATAGATGGATTCATTGCTGATTTTTATTGTGCTGAATTAAACGCCGTATTGGAAATTGATGGGTCTGTACACGAAACCGAAGAAGCAATGTTATACGATGAAGCGCGCACAGAAATTTTTGCACGTCGCAGTATAAAAACTTACCGTATAAAAAATAGTGATTGTAACATTGTGAATGTGACGAA
>JAFPYR010000106.1 GCA_017412115.1 Bacteroidales bacterium
AGTTCAGAAGCAGTTTCAGCAAAAAGCGCAAGGAAGTACAGTAAGCAACCTTAATACACAAAGAGTTTCAGGAGTTGAAATTGCATTTCCCCCGCTCCCTGACCAGCAGCGCATTGTTACCTATCTTGATGCCGAGTTTGCAAAGATAGAAGCCCTTAAAGCCAATGCCGAAAAGCAACTGCAAGCCGCCAAAGATTTGTTTCAAGCCGCTCTAAAAGAGTTGTTGACACCGAAAGAGGGATGGAAAATGAAAACAATTGATTCTTTGCAAACTGATATGTATCGAGGTTCGGGAATAACTCGGGAACAAATAAGGTTAGAGGGTGTTCCTTGTGTTCGTTATGGCGAAATTTACACTACATATAATTATTGGTTTGAAGAATGTGTTTCTCATACAGATGAGCAAATTATTAATTCAAAAAAATACTTTGAACACGGAGATATTTTGTTTGCTATAACAGGAGAAAGCGTTGAAGATATAGGCAAAAGTATTGCATATTTGGGACATAATAAGTGTTTGGCAGGCGGAGATATTATTGTTATGAAACACAATCAAAATCCTAAATATCTTGCTTATGCTCTATCAACCCCCGATGCTATTGCACAAAAAGGATTTGGCAAAACAAAATTGAAAGTTGTACACACAAATGCACCATCATTGAAAGCAATAGTATTACCAATTCCGACACTTCCCGAGCAGCAGCGCATCGCCGACCGCCTCGACACCCTCTCTGCCAATGTGAACGCATTGCAAACGAACTACACCGAAACCATAACCCTCTGCAACGACCTGAAACAGGCGTTGTTGAAAAAGGTGTTTGGATAAATGTTGGAGTGCAGACGGCTCGTCTGCCATTTGGCAAAAATAATTTTTGTAGTGGTGAAAAAAATGATTATATTTGGCAAAAATTAAACAGGGTTTATAAAATGACACGCAGTGAATTGATAGACAAAAACAAGACGCTGTTTTGGTACACGCCAGAAAGCAAGAAACAAGAAATCAGCGACTCCTTGTTGATAGAGACCATTTTCAACGAGGGGACGCTTGACGATTGCCGTCAACTAATATCAACACTTGGCGGCAAGCAAGTTGCCAAGGTGTTTTTTTCGGCAAAAGGAAGGCAAAAAGAGAACTATTATCCCGAAATATACCATTTTTTCTCATTAGTATTAAAAAAATATGCATAAGGAAGTCTTAAACAACAGACAGATTGAATTGCTTCCTGTAATGGAGGCGTTCAAACGAGAATACTACCTTGTTGGCGGTACTGCAATCGCTATGCACATCGGGCATAGGCGTTCTATTGATTTCGATATGTTTAAACTTTCGCCATTAAATCACAAAAAGAACCTTGACAAATTGAACAAATCAGGTTGCCCTTATGTGGTAACGCGCCGCGTTGAGGAGCAAATGAATTTGATTATCAACGACGTAAAGGTTACTTTCTTCCAATATCCGTTTGACATAAAAGCAACCGAAAAATTTGAAACCATTTTCCGCATACCGCCTTTAATAGACCTTGCCGCAATGAAAGCCTACGCACTCGGTCGCCGTTCAAAGTGGAAGGATTATGTGGATTTGTTTTTTCTCATAACCGAGCATTATTCAATAAAACAAATATCAACAAGAGCAATTGAAATATTCGGAGATTTGTTTTCTGAAAAATTGTTTCGCTCTCAGTTGTGCTATTTCGATGATGTGGACTATACCGAACAAGTGGATTATATTATTGACAATCCGCCTTCTGACGACACAATAAAGCAAACACTTACAGATATTGCCGTTGAAATTTAAAGAAAATGTTTGTTAACAAATAACATAATCCGCTGATTTATTGAAGTTTTAAAATCACAGCAAAATTATGGACGAATCAACAACACGCCGAAAGAAGATAGACCCTGCGCTTTATGCCGTGGGTTGGGAGCAAGTGCCTGAAAGTCAGATTCTCAACGAACAACGCGCATACCTAATTGCGCCCGGTCGTGTGGAAAAACTCAAAGCCCGCAATCCCAAAAAAGTTGATTATGTGCTTGAATACAAGGGCATAAAACTTGCCGTCGTAGAAGCCAAGTCAGACGAAACAGACGTTTCGGTGGGCGTGCCGCAAGCCAAGCAGTACGCCGAAATGTTGCAGATTCGTTACGCCTATTCCACCAACGGCGACCAAATTTACTTTATCGATATGGGCGTAAAGGATGCGCACGGCAATTACACAGTGCCTTCCACCGAAAAATTTATCGACAAATTTCCATCGCCGCA
>JAFPYR010000107.1 GCA_017412115.1 Bacteroidales bacterium
GAAACGCGAAGGAAAAATTGGTTTTACCGGCATTGCGTCGCATTATTATAATGTGTTGTACCGTGGCGCATTGGATTCGCGGGTGGACGTGTTGCAGGGTAGCGGCAACATCCTTGAACGTGGAATGTTAGAGCGCATCAAAGAGGAACCGGCTTTCGTTGGCAAAGGATTGATACTCAACAAAGTTTATGCGGCGGGACTTTTGATTGGACCATTCACCCCGGCGGAACTCATCGGCGGAATTTTGGAGTATCCCTTTTCGTGCGCACTTTTGGGCATTGGCACTTTTGAACAGGAATCCATCGCCTTTGAACACGAACACAAGGTGCTGCATTTTTCGTTTGATGAGGTTTTGCAGCGTTTGCGAAAAAACTTTGCACCCATCGGTTGCACACGCTGTCAACGGTGCGTCTGTCCCCACGGACACGAGATTCACACCTCTTTCCGTCAGTTCAATTACTACAACCTCGGCAAGGAATTTTGGGCGGTCAACAAACTGAATATGGACCTTCGCGAAACCTATCAGCATTGCCTTGCCTGCACCGAGCACAACTGTATGAAATCTTGTCCTCAACACTTGTATATCCCCGAAGAGATTGAACGGATTTACAGGATGGTGACGGGGTTCGGAAAGGCGTATTAGGATGACTTTGCGGATTTTACTAAGTGATATGGGAGGAGTCTATGCAAATATAGGTTTGTTCAAGCGCATCTTTTTGCTCGGAGATGTTGTTTGTTAACCGCATATAAAATACCAAACCCACAGCACAATCCGTAGGTTTGGTAAATAATTATCCTATTGTTTTATCAGACGTACACCGTAGATTTCGCCGATTTGTTTGTGTGGCTTGTCTACGAACTTGACGCATACTTGTGTCTTGCTGGCGAGAAGGTTGGCGGGGATGTCGTTGATTTCGTATTTAAACTCCGAAATGCGGTATTTGCCGGTGTTGTTGACCGATTTTACAAGAACGTCGTTGATGAAGATGTCAAACTCGTGGCTTTTCCATTCGCCAACACCCCAATATTTGAGACGGAGGCAGAGGTCAGTTTCGCCCTTGGTCTGCATTATGTAACTGAAATAATGTCCGTTGTTTGCGTCGCGACAATATTGCTCATTCTCTGGTTCTGCACACTTCGCCGACGATTACGATTAAAGGCGTTGGATATGTGCCTGACATATTTTGGAGCGTTGTGGTGAAAACTTTCTCGTCTTTTAACGACACGTTGTGAACCAACAGGACGGGCGTGTCGGGTGAACGTCCGCTCTCTATCAACGACTTGGAAATTTCGGCAAGTCGGGCGGCTCCCATATAATAAACAATCGTGTCGGTAGAAGGTGTTATCGGCGTGGAAGAATGACCGTTGACAAACGACACCGACGATGCTATTTTGCGCCTCGTCAGGGAAATCTGCAACGATGCCGCCGCTGCAAACGCCGTTGAAACTCCGGGCACAACTTCCACGTCCACAGAGTGTTGCCGAAGGAAATCTACCTCTTCGCCGCCGTGGGCAAAAAGCATCGGGTCGCCGCCTTTGAGCCTGACAACATTTTTGCCGTCGAGTGCTGATTGCAACATCAAATTGTTGATTTCGTCTTGTTCGCTGTGATGGTGTCCGCAACGTTTTCCGACATAGATTTTTTCGGCGGAAAGGCTGTCGAGATAGTCCGCGTTGGTGAGGTCGTCGTAAAAAACAACATCGGCGGCACGTAGCGCACGCTCGCCTTTGACGGTGAGCAAATCAGGGTCGCCCGGACCGAACCCGACAAGCGTCACTTTGCCATGGCGCGGAGAATTTGTGTCATTGTTTTTCATCGGGCGTGCAGATAATGTTTTGAAAATGCGTCCTGAATATTGTTGCGAATGCGGATGCTGCGTTTTACGTCCTTGGCGTCGGAAGCCACGGAAACGGTAACATCGCCGTCGATATAAATGGCGGGCGAAGTGAAATCGCACAGCACGGGCGAATCGCAGACACTCGTGAGAATGTTGCGACGCTTGGACAAACGCTTGATTTCGCGGTTGAGGGCGTGGTTGCCCGTGCAAACGTACAACAAATTTACGCCGTTGAGGTCGCTCTCGCTGAACTCCTTTTCGATTTTCGTGAAAGGCAGCCGCTTTATTTCGTCGGAAATTTCGGGCGCAAGAACTGTTACATTGTTGGTGAAACGACTTAGTATCAACGCTTTGTGCGTCGCCACCTTACCTCCTCCTACAATGAGAATCTTGGCGTCGGAAATCCTTATGTTAATAGGCAAAAATTCCATATCTTAATCATTTTTTGCCGAAAAATTCCTCGGCTCCGTAGTCAACGTAATAATTCTTGTCATCCTCAAAATCAGGCAGTTGAGAGAGTTGACCGATAAGTTGTCTTATCGTTGTAGCACCGTCCCTGACAATAAAATCGCCGTAACTTGCATAGTTTTGCTTGTTGTCGAGATAGATTTTTAGGAAACTTCCCACAAATTCCGGAACGTTTTTCGCCGGCAGGAAACCAAGATTTTCAGCGATTTCGTATTCGCCGCCTACCTTCGCCCAAACATTGTAGGCGGGATAAGCGTGATTGTTGAGATGACCAATGCGTCCGCTGAATCCCAAGTCAGACCACGCATTTTGAGCGCACGAATTTAGACAGCCGTTGATGTTGATTTTCAAGTGCGGAATCTCGTCAAGGGCTATGTTGCTGTTCAACAGACGGTTGATTATGGCTTTTTCAAGTCCCGACGGACGGCATATTCCCAACCGGCACACAGCCGCACCCGTGCAAGATGTTATATTGTTGATAATTAGCGGCGAATCAACTTCAAAACCAACCGCCTTCAAGAAATGGTAAACGTTGGGAAGATACACTTCGGGAATGTTCCTCAATTGTATATTCTGACGTGATGTAAACCTGACGACGTCGTTGCCGAAACCGCTTAGAAAATCTGCAATCAGCCGCAACGTTTCAGCATCAATATTGCCGGTGACAACGGGGATGTGGACGCTCCAAAAATTGCGTTCGTTGTTGAAAGTCTGACGCACCGCGTAACGCGATTTCCAAACGGCGAAATTAGGTTCGGAATCGTTTTCGGGGGCGAAACCGGGCGTCGTGTATTCAAATTCGATTTTTGTCGGCTGAAAGTCCAACGTATTGTCGCCTAGAAGTTTGTCATATTCCTGATAATAAAGGCGTTTTGCCTCTTCGTCGCCGAATTTGTAGAAAATGTATCTGATGCGCGACTTGTTGCGGTGTTCGCGGTCGCCGTACAGATTGAAGAAATTTTTGGCAGCCTTTGCCGCCCTGAAAACGTCCTTTTCGGGCAGAAAATCAAAAATCTGCCATCCCTTGTGCGGATTTGACGCCACGCTGCCGCCGAGCAACACTCTGAAACCTCTGTTGCCGTCGCGCTCCACGGGTATGAATCCCAAATCCTGAATTAGAGACGAGTCGGCGGTCTGTTCGTTGATGTCGAATGCGATTTTGAGTTTTCGCGGCAAGGTCAGCGAATCGGGTTCGCTTGTGAGCCTTGAAGTGAGTTCCACGGCGTAAGGATACGTGTCAAAGACTTGCGATGCCTCAATGCCCGAAAGTTCGTTGACAATGATATTGCGTACGGTATCGCCGCCACCGCCGAGAGTGGATAGTTGCGAATCTTTGAGGTAAAGCATCATACTGCTGAGGCTGTCGATGCTGACGCCGTGTATTTGGAGTTCCTGACGTGTTGTCAGGTGTACGTGCGACGCCTTGTTTTTGATTGCGGTCAGAGCCACGTCTTTTAATTGTTTCGGTGTTATAAAACCGCCTGCACAACGTATCCTGAGCATAAAAGTTCCGTCTTTGCGTTGTTCGTAAACGCCGACTTTAACGTTGCCCGACTTCAATTCTGCGGAGTTGATTTCGCCACGTTTATATTTTTCGATCTGTTGCTGATTCGACAGCACATTGTCAATTAAATTCTCTGTAATCCTGTACATACCTCTTGTTTGTTTTGTGAAACATCATTTTTTTAATAAATTTATGCTGCGAAATTAGAGATTACAGAAAATATGACCAATCGTTATTTGAAAATAAGAATTATATTTTGTTTTGAATTACGGGTATGTAAAAAAACACCAAAAAAAGAGTAAAATTCCATTTTTTGCAGAATAAAAATACGTTTTTTAAACGCATAAAAGATTCACGCATCCTTTCTTAACAACCGAAATCCGCCTTCACGCCGTCCCAATTCTCCGCAAAATATTCCATCGACGGGAAAATCGCGTTTGCGCCCTCCTACAACAGACATTCGTCGGGCCGCCGCGTATTGTTTCACACTGTAAAATTAAAGGATTTTTTCGAGAAAACGACTGCAACAGCATCGAAATATTTTTATAGTTCAAAATGGAATGGATTATCGAATTTACGCTTGAAGTAATACGTGACAGAAGGTTTTGTAATGTTATCAATTCAGAATTCAAAGAAAAAGTAAAACTTTTATCCAAGCCTTTGCATTATTCGGAATATGCAAAACAAAATAAAAATGATATTGATTTGCAAGTTTATCAATTTTATTTATCACGAACTAATTAACTGACTATGGAAAACGAAACAAACAAAACGGAAATCAAAAAACTTACTCCCGGCGGAATCGCAATTGCAAAGTAAGTATCGTCTTATTTAAGGAAAATGGTGGATGTCGGTATCGGCTACCTCTCTTTTTCACGCAAGACCGACACGCTTTCGGGCGGCGAAGTCGTATTCCAAGGCACCCCGCAAGAGATCATCCATTGCGACCGCTCCAAGACGGGGCGGTATCTGAAATAAAACAAAGCGCACCACGTGCCGGAGTCGAGCACGGAGATTGTGCGCACCAAGATGTCCGTCAGTTTAATTATTACAACCTCGGCAAGGAATTTTGGGCAATCAACAAACTCAATATGGATCTTCGTGAAACCTATCATCACAGCCTCACTTGCACCGAGCATAACTGTATGAAACACTGCCCGCAACGTATCTATATTCCCGAAGAAATTGAGCGGATTTATGAGTTTGTTAAGGCGTTTGGAAAATATTAAAAAAAACAAAAAAAAAATAAAACATTGACAAATAGTAATCGAGTAGGAGGAAAACAAAGTAGTTTTTCTCCTACTTTGTTTTCCGACCTCTCACACCACCGTACGTGCCGTTCGGCATACGGCGGTTCCTATTTTCGATACCATTCGAGATAA
>JAFPYR010000108.1 GCA_017412115.1 Bacteroidales bacterium
AAGCGTTGCGTAAAGTTTTGAACAATTATACATCACACGGCGCAAAAAGTCTGCTGACCAATACATTTGCATTTCAACAATGAAATATGTATCTTCGGCAACTTTGCACTTAACATCAACTACACTGCGCCTTTTGCCGTCCGTAAAAGGTATAATTTCTGACGGTAAGTACTCAATGTCCTTTATTTGGTCGTCGCCTTCTAATTTTAGAACAGCATTCAAAAGGCTGATTGTCAAATTCTTATGCACACCGAACACTTTTTTGAAAACAACGTCGGTTTTGGGGTCGTAATACTGCATAGCTTATTTTTGTTTTTGAAAACAATTTTATTGGCAAAGATAAAGTTTTTCTATCAATTTCACAAAAAAGCCCACCAATTTTTCGGCGTGCTGATTATTTTTTCAGTCCGTCAAGACAGAATATTAGTAAAACCTATGACTTCGTCAATTTCATCAATCTACATATTTCAACAACAATTTTCTTTTTTCTGTCATCTTGTCACATATTACGACACTTTGTCAGTATTTTCTGACAAAATGTCCGCAAAAAAAATATTTTGTGCTTTGGCAAATAGTTTGTAAATTTACGTTTTAGAAAAACTTAATTAATTAACGATTATGAACTTCGATAAATTTACTATCAAATCGCAAAAAGCCGTTCAAGAGGCGGTTTCGATTTCGCAGCGTTCAGGCTGTCAGGCTATCGAAACGGGACACCTCTTAACTGCTTTAATCAGAGCCGACGAAAATATCACTAACTTTATTTTCCGAAAACTCAACATCAACCTCCAAACCTTTCAAAAGGCGTTAGAGGCTATTTGCTCGCGGTATACGAAGGTTCAGGGCGGTGAGCCGTTTCTGAGCGCAAACTCTCAAAAAGTACTCCTCGAAGCCCAAAACATCGCAGAAAAAAACGGAGACGATTATGTCAGCCTCGAACATATTTTTGTTTCAATGCTTGATGCCGGCGATGACGTTTCGGCGATGATGAAGGATTCAGGTTTCACTAAAAAAGACCTTGAACTTGCAATCAAAGAATTAAGAGGCGGACAAAAAGTTACTGGCCAATCCGCAGAAGATACTTATCAGTCTTTGTCAAAATACGCAATAAACCTTAACGCTCAGGCACTTAAAGGCAAACTCGACCCCGTCATCGGCAGGGACGAAGAAATACGCCGCGTCTTGCAGATTCTATCGCGCCGAACCAAAAACAACCCGATTCTTGTCGGCGAACCCGGTGTCGGAAAAACCGCTATCGCAGAAGGTATTGCGCACAGAATCGTTAACGGCGACGTGCCCGAAAACCTTAAAACCAAAATCCTTTACTCCCTCGACATGGGCGCACTTATCGCCGGCGCAAAATACAAAGGCGAATTTGAGGAAAGGTTAAAGGCTGTCGTTAAAGAAGTTACGGATTCGGCTGGTGAAATAATACTTTTTATTGACGAAATTCACACCCTTGTCGGCGCAGGAAAAAGCGACGGCGCAATGGATGCGGCAAATATTTTAAAACCGGCTCTTGCACGTGGCGAACTCAAAGCAATCGGAGCCACAACTTTGGACGAATATCAAAAATATTTTGAAAAAGACAAGGCTCTTGAACGTAGATTTCAGCCCGTTTTAATCAACGAGCCAAACATCGAA
>JAFPYR010000109.1 GCA_017412115.1 Bacteroidales bacterium
ACATCACCTCATACCTTGCCAACTCCCAACCGTTGAAGACCATAATTATACCCGTCAAAGTCCAACCTTTGTCTTTTGCGGAGGTTTGCAAATGATTGTCGTTGATATACTTGGGCAATTGAACGCGGGCTTCGTCAAGAAGGGCGTCAATGTCCTTTTCATTAGATGATTTTGGGCAATATTTCAACTCAATGACATAGGCGTACGGCGTGTCAAGGCGCGGTTCAAGGTAGATGTCGCTAAAACAATGTCCGTGCGCATATTCGCTGTGCGCAAGGTAATAATTGAGGTTTGTGCCGAACTGCCCTAAAATGAAACCTTTAACAAACGCCTCACCGGTCTTGATAAAATCACGGTTGTTAGAAGTTTCTTTCATACAACTTGCAATATAGCGCAAAAAAGGTTCGTGTTCACCGCGTTTGGCAAATGCACGTCCGAGGTCGTTCATGATGTTATCGTCAGTTTTCCATGAAATTAACGTTTCATACGACCGTTTCATATATTCAAAGTATTGTTGACGGACGGTAGAATTGGGAATTATCAGCAACGTGTCGCCCATATCGTAATCAGCCACCGACAACAAACCCATATAAAACATCAGACTGACAAGGTTTTCATAACTCGTGAGGTCTTTGAGCGAAAAGGTAGTTTTTACTCTTGCATAAATTTCTCCATCGGTGGTAATTCGCTGAATCAGAGATGTTTTTTCGCCGAATTGTTTTTCAAAACGGATTAGTTTCGCCATCTTGTTGTAATCGGTGATGATATTGTCATCTACAATAGCATTGGGAATATTGCCATCATTTTTGATGTATTCTCTAAGAAAATACAACGCCATATCCGAATTGTACATACGATCGTTGCTAACTGAATCCGTCGAAAAACAGTTGTTATCATACCACGGCTTGGTGATTTTAATAAGTTCGTCAACAGAATGATTAAAAATGCCCGTCGCATCGTGGTAATATTCAAGCATTTGGCGGAACTCGGTCTCAGTAAAACCAGCAAGCGTATTGAACTGAAAATCTGTGGAAATGTTCATTCCGATGTTGTAACCGCTCGTTACATCGCTGAGTGTTAGCGGTGTAACACCCGAAATCATAATCCTTGCAACAGGCGCGTTGTTGTCGGTGGTGGTGGCTTTCAAGTTGTTGAAAAACAGACGGAAAAAACCGTCACCGTGGGTCAAATCTTTATAGTTGCTCTCATTGTCGGCAAGCATAGTGTTGGCAAAGTTGTCGTACTCGTCAATAATGACGTAAACATACAGTCCGGCAAGTTGAACAATATCAAGCAACAAAGAGTAAGCAGTGTTGGAATTGTTTTGTGATTCGAATTTTTCTGTTGTCCCTGCGGGCAGCAAATCCTTGTATTTTTCTATGAACTTTCTCATCGTTAAAAGCACAAGGTCGTTGAATGATTCGTTGACTTTTTCGGGGTCAGGGTCAACTTTTGAAAAATTGAATTTCAAAATCAAATACTTGTTACGTTCTTCCGTAGGATTTTTGCCGATGTACAAATCGCCGAAAAGCATATCGAAATCGTCTTTCATTGCAACATCGTAATACGCACCCAACATATTGAGCATAAGGCTTTTGCCAAACCGCCTCGGGCGAAGAAACATCTGATAGTTGAACTCTTCAAGTGCAGGTATGAACATTGTCTTATCCACATAATATTTGTTTGTTCTGCGAATCGTCGCAAAGTCGCTC
>JAFPYR010000110.1 GCA_017412115.1 Bacteroidales bacterium
CTCACTGTTATCAATAACAAAGAAAGGAGAATTTTTCTGTAAATCTTTGAAAAACATAATTTTATATTTTTAAAAACTGACGTACCGCCGTAAAACGGCACGTCAGGAAAAACTAAAAAAATGAAAAAATATGTAAGTATTGTGGATTACCTACGCTCCGGCTGCTGTCGTACCTTTGATTGCGGCTATTGCAGCAAGAATTTTGTCGTTTTCGGATTTTGCAAGTTTGTCCCTTAAATCCTGAATCGTCTGTTGAGAAAGACCGTCCAAAATTTTCTGTGTGTTTTGGCTGTCATTCTGCATACTTTCGCGGATAAGGTTGGCAATGTTCGTAAAACCTGCTTGCATTGCAATTCCCATATTGGTAGATGCCTGTGTGATTGTGTTTTGTGTCGCATTAGCACGTTGGCAACCCTCCAAACGGTCTTGTGCTGATTGTTCGAGCAACGTTGTTTTGATGCCGCAAAATCCTTGCTGCATAATATTTTGTGTTGCCGAATTACCGAGATTGTAGGCGTTAATTGTACGCTCTGCGTTAAAATCAATCTTGCCGCCTACGCTTGTAATAGCGTTCTGAACGCCGCAAATAGCATTAGAAACAGCGGTGTAATTAGCACCAATATTAAGTGCAAGTTGCTGCAATGCTTCTGCGTTACCTCTAATTGCTTGATTAAGCAAGTCGGTATTACTGTTGTTGTTGATTTGGGTTCTGATAGCGTTAAGTTGGTCATCTACGTTCATTGCTTGAAGTGCGCCACCATTGCCATTACCACCGAAACCACCGTTGTTTTGCCACAACATAAACATAAAGATAATCCACAGGGCGTTATTTCCGCCAACACCGTTGGAATTAAGCAACGCCATCATTTCTGCGGGATTACTTTTAGCATTATTCAAAGCGGTCATAAGAGCCGCTAACGACATTGCATTTCCACCGTCTTTTTCAACGGCATAAATTTTAGAAACTTCGTCTGCCATTTTACTGAAATTTTAAATTGTTTGTAATTAAGTTAATTATACTATCGGAGAAAACATTATCGGCTTAAATTCGTTGTTCGTTGCGCACCTAAACATTAAATCAAAGTCGGAGTTTCCTCTAAAAGTTTCAATCACCTAAGGGGTGAAAGTTAGTATTTGTAACCACATTACCTTCGTTTGCGGGGATAAACACATTATTAACTTTATCCCAAAATCCTACCACACCCTTGGAAATTGCAGGTACTAATATTCTCGTCATAGTTCCGTCAAGATTACTTACTATTACCTTGTAATATTTAATCACAGGACATAACTTAATTGACGGACTAATATTATTAACATTCCCAATGGAGAAAATACCTACAACCGTATTATTGATATTCAAAGAACTTCCATTTTGAACATTTATCCTTTCTACTAAATCTAATTTCAGACGTTTGTTTACAGCATAAAGTTGAGGATTATTAATGTCCGAAAAATGGAAACGCCAATAACTACCGCACCCAACTTCATACTTAGGATAGTGTCCGCCCGTAGGTCTGAATATCGTGAATAAATAATCACGATAACCGCCCTGTTCGTAAATAGGAGCAATTCCGCTAAAAATATGCACCCATGTATAAGGCTCACCATTTTCTTGTGGCATAAACTCAAACTCAATACTAATTTTTCGCCCCGTCATTTCGTTACTAATAAAAATTGGATTATTCACAAAGAACTCATTAGTAAGCGAATAAATATAATCATTAGGATTCGATTCTCCGTAAAACGCTCCGCTTTTGTAAGGATAAACCTTTTTATCGCCCAAATACATTTCGCGAACAACTTTTCCTCCTAACCTTATTTCTTTAATTTCTTGTAAATCCATATTTTTAGAATATAAAAGGGAAAGCAATAGGCTTAAATTCGTTGTTACCTACGTACCTAAAAGGCACATCGAAGTTATCAACTCCCGAAATCGCCTTATCCTCGCCGTTAAGCGTATATGATAAGGTTTCTCCCATATTTGTAACAATAACAATATCATTTAACGCTATATTCTTTTCAACAACCAAATCGGATAGGTTTGAAACAGAACTTGCATCCACAAACTTAATTCCTTTATAAATAGCAACATTATCACCCTGAGCTTCTTCTTCGCTCGTATTACCATCTGTTATGATATAGAGCGTATCTTCGTCTTTGTTGGACATATTGTAATATTCCTCTAAAGTCAGAGCAATTTCCTTGGATACCCCCCCTCCGTTATCTATTTTGTTTTTCAAAATAGAAGTTAAAGTTTTGTTTTGCACGGGTCTTTTAGAAGTTAAAGACAATCTTTCGTCAGCGATTTGTCCAATATCTGAAGCTGAAACTCGTATTGTTTTTTTGTCTGCTGCGGCATTAAAAGAAAATTTAAAATATGGTGTAGGAATAGTTACACCGTCCTCTTGCTCGTATTCCAATGTTACATCGTCTAATATACCGTCTTTTAACAAGAAAGATAAATCAACTTCAGAATTAGTATCGCCATGTTTCAACAGCAATTTAGCTGTTTGTTCGTCAAGTTCTAACGATGCTTGCACAGCGTTTTTTTCTGCCAATTCCTCGTTAATTGCATTAATGTTCTCTTGCAACCATTTAATATTTTCAAAAACAACTCTGTTTTCTAAGGCGTTTGGAGAGGTTTCACTAAGAACTTTATCAATAACAATCGCCGATGATGTTCCGCCTATTGCTTTTAACTTTCCGTTTTCAAAAACAATAGTTTCGTTATCAACTTCAATAGAAATTATATTATTTTCGTCAATATTAATACCTTGACCAGCTGAATATACTTTTACTGCATTATTAATTGCATCTTGCAATCCAACAATATCTTTCACTGCAATATTAGCAGATATAACATTGTTTTCATCAATGATAATACCTTGTCCTGCAACAAATTTGCCGATAAATTTATTTTGTGTCCAAATAGTTCCATCCGAGAAGAATACTACCGTATAAAAATGCTCGTTTTTATACGGCTCAAAATCCTCCCATTTGTCCATGAATAGCCACTTAATTTTGTGTAAATTTTCTGTAACGTTTGCCATATTTATAAATTTTGAGGATTTTCCCAATTCGGCTGTAACGGGTTTTCATAAGGATTTTCCAAATCTTCCCAATACGGCTGTATAGGATTATCATAATTAACATTCAAATCTTCCCAATACAAATCATCTTTCCGAACTAATTCTACACCGGGTTTCAACGTAAGACGGTTTAGAGAGTCAATCTCAAAAATATTAGGGTCGAACTTTATATTCACAGTTTGTTCGGTTTCGCCCCTTACAACATCAGTTCCGACACCG
This sequence comes from Bacteroidales bacterium, assembly GCA_017412115.1. Lineage (GTDB taxonomy): Bacteria > Bacteroidota > Bacteroidia > Bacteroidales > UBA3824 > UBA3824. Next base: position 3,312 of record JAFPYR010000110.1, read on the forward strand.
CCGACAATAGGCGTGCAAGTACATTGCTTTAAAGTATTAATTTGCTCTTGCAACTGCCTGATAAGCCCTAATAACTCCTCGCACGTGCAGCCGTCCAAGCCATTACCGCCCGTGTTGTTCGTTTCAGCATCATTACGCCGTTGAAAATCAAATTCCAACAAAGGATTAAATTCATACATGATTAATCACCCTCCTGTTCGTTGTTTTGAGTATCGTTTTTCTCCCAATGCGCCCAAACGTGCTTATTGTTATTCATTGTAATTTCCGTTATCTTTTGCGCCTCGCTGTCTGACGAATCAAACCAACCAACAAAAGAATAACCCTCAATATCTTCAAGATTTTCAAGCAATACTGTTTCTCCGTTGTTACATTGTACCGCTTCGGTATTCTGCTTACCGTCAGTGTTATGATACGTAAGCGTGTATTTCAGTGCTTGCCAACGCGCCCATACGTCCGTATCTTTGTCTAAAACAATTTCGGTGATTTGTGAGGCTGTTTCGGTTTCGCCGTCGTACCAACCCAAAAATCTTTCCGTTTCGGTATCTTGCAATGCGTCAAGTGTAACCGTTGAACCTGAAACATAATAAGAAACAATAGTATTATCGTTTCTGTCTGTATTGTGTTTTGTCAGTTTTATTGTATCCTTTTCCGTTACGGTCAATCCTATTTTTTCCTGCGAAATTTCCGTAATAGGAACGCCCGATATACTGCTACCGTCTGTTTTTGAAAAGACAAGCGCAACAAAATTTATTTTTTTCTCAGAATTGTTTACTGTTACGGATTTGTTTTCCGCTGCCGTCTGAGCAATCAAAACTCTGTTTTTATCATACAAATACACATCAAGATTCCACTTATCAGAGGTATATGCAATGTTTAACATTGCTGTTTTATCAGACACTTTCAAGGTGTCAGAATAAGCCGGAGTAGTGCTGCGAAAAGCAGTAACCAATACCGTGTTGTTTGTTTTAGCCACAGTTACGGTATTATTATCAACCGTAACGCCGAAAAACGGAGTTATATACAATTTCGTCAAATCTTGCTCTGCCGTATATTCTTCATCGTAATTCATGCCGCTACCCGCCTCTTTGTTGCTTTCTGAAAGTGTTTTCATTTGCACCACATTATCAACGTCATTGTAGCGCATTTTGATAGTAAACTTCGGAACGCCGTCTGTTTTGTAAACCATTTTCTTGACGTTCTTTGTGTTACCCGTAGGATTATCCGAATATTCAGCTGCAACCCCTTTGTAATATTCCAAATCAATAGAATTACCGGGCATTGCGAGCCACTCCTCTTTTGGCGGAACTTTCTCCAAAGTTTCAATCAAATGACCGAAATAATATCTGTTACCTTCGTAAATAACAATATATTTGTCCCAATCAAATTCCAAATCAGGAGTAAGGAAAAACGTATTAGGGAATATAACACCCTCAGTGTTAAAACCTTGTGAGTTTCCGTCCTCGTCAAATATTTCTTCCGTATATTTGTAAAGCAATATCATAATTCCGATTGTTTATGAAAGTTTTTTTATCCTGATATAGCCTAAAAAAGTGTTATTTGTTTTAATATCTATATCAGAGTTCGGTTTGCGTTTTTTCTTAGCAACGCCCTCAACGGGGTTTCCGCTTGCGTATTTTCTGCCGTCATTCAAACTGCCGTTTGCAGAAATTACAGTCATTTCTTTACCGTCAAAATCTACGCATATTTCGTTATGATGCGTATAGCAAACAATACAGCCGGGTTCGGGAGTTTTAATTTGCTCAGAATAATCGTTTTTCGTTGCAAGGTTTCTGAAATTATTTTCAGCCCCAAGCCCCGTGTTTTTTTGAAAAAATGTTTTTGCAGCCCCCTTTGAAACAGCGAGCAAAACTACCTTTACAAATGCTGCACAATAAGGCAACGGTTTATACCAACCAATCGCGGCTAATTTCTTTTCAAAGTTTTTATCCTTAAAACCCTGATTATTTTCTATTTCTTCCTGACCTACCCACTTTTCCGCCTCAGTTATAATAGCGGACTGAATGGGGTTAAGTTCTATTGTAACAACTTTTCCGTCAGACACAGCCGTTGCTTGCGTAACTTTTTTTGTTTTTTTCTTAAAAAAGATTACGCCCGTTGTTACAGCTGCCGAAACACCTAACACGATTAATGCTATTTTCAGTTTTTTGTTCATTTTTTACGGTAGTTTATACTGTTTCAACGCGTTGAGTTACAACATTTAAGTCAGTTGTTGCAACGGGTTTTAGTTCTTTGTTTTTTTTGCGTCTGAACAACGGACGAATACGTAATTTTTTCTTTCCCTCGGAAGTATCTTTTACAACCGCAGATGTAGCGGTTGCAAGAGCTTTTCTTTTTTTCTTTTTACGTTTGCGACTGCCACTTAAAGAGCCGAGAGGTTTTTCTATACCTTTATCTGTCAATATCTTTTCATATTCTTTTTTCGTTGATGTCAGATAAGTATCATTCAAGAACCAAACAAGATTATGCTTTTCTGAACTTTCATCATTGCGTTTTACGGGTTTATTCCCGAAATTTTCACAAAGAGCAGCCCAATCCGCCTTGGTTTGAACTTTGCTCAAAACATCAACAATATCAGCATACTTATACCCCCATACACCATCAACAAACGCTGCATAAATTTTTTCCGTCATCCTTGATATATCAGTAGGGGACAATGAAAGTTCTTTTTTATCGTAGTCGCCGACAATTTTATTTAATTCTTTTTTTTCTGACACAGTAGTCGCAATAGATTTGATTCCTTTGTATATAAAATATACTCCTACACCTGCAAGCAAAGTAATACCTATTACTTTTGCTGCTTGTATAGCAAAAGAACCGCCTTGTCGAACCGTGTCCGCCATAGCCTTACGCGTATCTTCATCTTCCAACATGACATCTACAATCTTATTGCGAAGTTCAAGATTTGCCGCTTGTTTTTGTGTTTTACGTTCCTCTTTTCCTTGCCGCTTAATTTGTGCGTTTTTTTGCATATTGTCCACTATATTTGTAGCGGCTGCGGCTACTATTGGTGCTGCCATTTTTTCTTTTTTTAATTTACAGAGTTTAAAATTTGTTCGTCTGTTTCGGGAATAATCTTTAAAAATTCTAACCGAAACGGGATAAAAGAACCCGGTTTGCCGTAATTGCTTACTTTAATTTCCAATTCTGACGTAAAAAACTGAAATTGCGAAACATCAGCATCTTCCAAGGTCGTTTTTGTAAATGCAAAGTAGTTATCCGAAGAAATTAACTCTACTTTCGTATGTATTTTAGTGTCGCAACTTTCGGAGCAAAAAAGGTACGGATATTTGTTAAGGTCAATAATCATGTTAGGCTTAATGACATCAACAAAAACAGTCTGCGTTTTGTACCTTTTTATGTTACGAGAAGCCGCCTCTGTCTTTACAAGTTCATTAATTTCTATCATTTCTACTCCTCCAAGTACGTTACATAAATCTTTAATACACAATCATTTTTACGCTCTTTTTCTCCGTTTATCATGCGGAAAACATAAAACAGATTGTTTGCTTCGGGACGGTTAAGAACGGGTATATTTTTCTCGTTCCAATGCCCGTTATCGTCAGAAACACGGGCTTGATTAACAAGTATATCGTTAGTCTTTTCGTTCACAACGGAAATATACCCTGTCCCTCTTGTTAAATTCGGGCAAATCCCGACAACTTTCTTTACGTTTGTAGGGAGTACAATAGAATCCCTTTTGTCCGTATAAGAAGTGTTAAAAGTAGTCTGATATAAATATACCCGTGTCCGTTCCATTATTTACGAGGTTTTGATACACACCATAAGTACAATTTCACGTCATACGGATTAACAAAATTCTCCGTACCGCTTGTAAACGAACCTTTTATTAATGACCCGTCCGCCCTTTCGTTGCACGGATAAACATTGTCATAAAAGGCATTACCGATTTTCTGAGAAATCAGACTGCAATCGAAACCGTCAGGAAGTATCTCCTCATTATCAATCGTCAGTTGTATTGTGGAATCGTTGATATTTTTGTAAACATCGTCCGCCGTTTCGGTCGTCGTAAGCATAATACCCAAAATACGGTCGTTTGTAACTTGCGACTGCGTTTCAAATGCAAATCTTTTACCCGCTGCGTCTACACGAATAGTGATAATCTGATGTTTGAGTTTTACGCCGTTGAGTTCCAAGTAGCGCACGTTTACGCCTCCGGCAACAACCCTGTCCATTAGTGGAAACGGATATATATCGCCATTTTCAGACGGTTTACCTTGCTGCGGTTGTGTCTGTGCGCTCTGCTGTGTCGGCGTGTTTTGCGCCGCCGCTGCGCCAAATTGATTATAATAATTTGCTGCCATTTTTTATAACATTTTTAACAGCGGATTATCCGCTATTTTTACAAAAAAATCACTATCTTTTTTAATTTTCGGGAAAAGAGTATTGACAAATACGTCATCGCTCAAATGTCCTAACAGATTTTGAACAACCGCTATTTTGACCCTTGCGGCATATTCCGAATCTGCTTTAATTGTAAAATTATGTTCGTATGTCTGTGTCATAATTATTCCTTATTTTCGTTTGTAGATGTCGGTTCGGGTTGTGATGTTTGCTCCGACTGCGGCTTCGTAACAAAACCGTAAACCCTTTTCAAATTCTTATCGCTCAAAGAAACGTACTGACAAATTGCAGTAACAGCCTTAATTCTGCTAATATCAAGCGTTTTTAAATAACGGTTAATATCTTCAATATACGCTGCCGTTTCGGAATTAACCTTATTCAGTTGAATATCATTCAACCCGTCAGTTGTTTGCTGAGCCGTATTTTGCGGCTGAGGCTGTGCCGCTGCCGTTTCTTCATCGTCCAAAAGTCCGGCAAGTTTTTCCTCTAATTTCAGCTTTTTACCCAAAAATCCGAAAAGAGTCGTTGCGCCGATACTGCCGAGCGTTAGCTTATTCTGCCACCGCTCTTCTTTGAACTTAAAATCACGTTTAAGGTCGTACATTTCATTTTCGATTTTCTTGTACGAATCCTTTAACATTTCATTTTTTCCTTTCAGTACATTAACTTCGCTTCTCAGCTGCGCATTTTCAGTATTTAACTCCGAAATTTTCTGATTAGCAGCTTCAAGCCTGTCCTGCGTTGCTATTTGCTGCGCTGAGGCGGTAATAATACCGCTTAAACCGCCCTGAAAACCCATCAAGCCAAGTGCGCTGCCAAAATTACTTATAGCATCGCTTATTGCGCCCAAACCGCCTTGCGGCTGTTGTGGTAAGTTTTTTTTACTGCCTGATTTTTTCATTTTTTTAGTTTTTTTTAGTGGAAATGTGTTTTCGGATATAGGCTCTGAATCATCGTAAAAACCGCTGTATTCTTTCACCAAAACCGCGTTCATGCCTTGGTTTTTTTCAAGTTGCTCAACTGCCTGTTTGAACACATCAGCACCCGTAGCGTTTTTTCGGTTTTGCGAAATCGTAACGACCGGATATTGTATTTCCGTGCCGTCCTCAGCCGAAGTAACGCCGTAAATATCAAAAAAATACTTGGTCTGTGCGTTATCCTTAAAAACAAGCGTGTTATAGTATTCTTGCAGTTCGTCAGTCATAATTTTTGATTTTTTGTTTTTTTAAAGAAAGGCGGAATTTCAATCTTCCGAAAAACCGCCTTATGAACATAACACAACTAAAACATGCTAAAAATTGCCTTCTTACGCTTTCGTTGTCTTTACGCCGTAGAGTTCAAATCTCATAGCGGTATTTGCCGCAGGTGCGCCCGCGAAATCAAACTCAACGTTGATTGTACGCTGCGGATAGAACATTTTAGGCGTATCAAGTTCAAACTCGCCGTTTGCAAGAGTAGTGATACCGTCATGGCTGAATACTGATGCAGCCGACTTGTCAATGTAAACAGTAGATTCCTGTCCCATTTTCCATTCACCATTGATAACTGCCGGAGCGGGTTTGTCCCAAATTGCGCCTTTGAGGTCAGCTTCGGTAACACCCGTTAAACCCTGTGAAGTTACACATCTTACTTTCGTGCAAAGGAAATAATCCTCTGCGGGCATACGACCCTGAACTACGTTTGTAATACCGATTACGGTGTTATCGCCGCTCTTGAAAAGGTCTGCGTGATTTTGTCCAGAAATGTCTTTTACTGCGTAATAGATAAACGGAACGAGTTGCCACTGACCGCTGCGGAGTTTTGCCTGAGCCTCTGCGGGCAACTGTGCCAAACGTTGTTCAAACAACGCTTTTGCGGTAAGGTCTTTAGTTTCACGGTTAATGTTTTTTGATTTGTGTTTGATTGCATTAAACACTTTTTTGCGTGCTTTGTCTTTTGCTGCGGGAGCTGCACCAAGACCGTCAATCATTCCCAAAATTCCCAACAAAGAATCGTCAGAAAGACTTTCTAACGCAACCCTGTTATTGTCTGTTAAAAGTGCGCCTGCGAGGTCGCCTAATCCTAATAAAGCCATTTTTTCGTTTGTTTAAAGTTAATTACTAAATTTTCGTTTTAAAGAGAGGTTTAAATAATTTCGTCATTAACGAATCCAAAACCCGAAATAGGTTCTTTTTCGTACTCAGTATCCCTAAGAGCTGGTGGCGCAAAAGGAATATCCAAAGTACCCGTAGCCGAACCTGCGCTAATCGCGGGGGTTTCATCGTAATCGTCCAAGTCGCCTAAAGAATCATCATCTTCTTCGTAACCGTCCAAATCCTCATAACCCGTGAATCCGTCCTGTTCGTCTATATCATCGTCAGTGCCGAATATGTCGCCGAGCATACCGCCTGAAAGTCCCGACAAAAGATTTTTCTGCCAAAAGAACTGCATACCAGCGTTCACAGTACCCGAAATAGCTACACCCGTAGCAAGTTTTTTAACAATAGGATTGTCGCTTGAAATTGACACTCCAACGCCCAACGCCGCCGTGATGAACGGTGTTGCATAATTTTTAAGATTTAATACGGTGTCAGCACCTAAGCCCTGTACAACCGTTTCCGAATTTAACATCTTGTTGATGGACTTTTGCGCGAGAATACCTAAAAGGAATCCGCCGCCGACAATAGCCGGGTTTTTCATGCCTTCCAAGACGTTACCAACTGTCAAATTTGCCATTTTTTTTAAAAATTAGTTTGTTTTATTAATTTTCGTTTTTATGAAAGGTCAATAGGCTCAATATACCCCATGCCCTTTTTCGTTTTTTTCTCATCGTTTTTGTCGCCACGCAGCGCGAAGTAAAGAATTGCTCCAACCGCAAGAACTCCGCCGCCGATAAGCAGCTTTGTTCCGTGTTTTTGAAGAAATGTTTCCTCTGGTTTTACCGCATTTGGCGTAAAATTGCCGCTGTTAGTATCTGACGCATTGTTATCCATATTTTCGTTTTCGTTAATATTATTGTTACTGTTATTTATATTTTTCTGCTGTGCGTTTTGCACAAATTCCACAACTTTATTTTTTGCGTTTGAGAAAAAGTTTTTCAGTCTGCCTTTTTTCTCTTTTGGAGCAGCTGAGGTTTCATTTTCCCCGCTGCCCGGCAAAGACGGAATTTCAGGAATTTCGGGAACTGCCGGAGCATCGAAATCAGCGGTAGTTTGCTGCTTTAATTGTCGCTTCAACTGTTTTTTCTCCTGCTTAATACGCTTTTTCTCTTGCTTCAACTGTGCTTTTGCTTGCTTTTTGCTTTGCTTTTTTTGCTTTTTAGCATATTTTTTTTGCTTTCGTAGCTGTCGTTTACCTGCTTTAAGTTTTGCTTTCGCAGCCTTATTTTTTGCCATTTTCGCCTCCTTTTTTCTTGTAGAAATAAATTGCAGCACCGCCGATTGCTAAGGCAATTAAACCGCCAACCAACAATTTATTGCGTTTTTTCTTTTTATCACTGTCCGCTTTTTGTGCGACACGTTTTCCTATTGACGTTATCGGTGTTTCTTCGTTATTGTCGTTGCTGCTGTCTTCGTCATCGCTGATGTCGTTTTCGCTGTTTCCGTCCTCAGTGTCAAAACTTTGACTGTCCGACTTCGCCGTATCATCATCATTTTTGATGACTAAAAAATCCTCGGTTGATGCGTCATTGACATCTACAACAGACGGCGCAAAATCATTTATGCTGCTGGCAGTATCTTTTGATACATTATCAAAAGATACGTTTTCAACAATGCCGCTTTCTGACGGTATCGGATTTTCAGCCACAATATTTTTTTCAGCAACAACAGGCATTTTTACATCAAAGGTTGTGTTTTCGGCGATTTTTTTTAATTGTTCAGTATCACCGCTTTTTTTAGCCTCTTTGAAAGCTGATTTAATCTCTTTTTTCTTACTCTTAAAAGCTGATTTAATTTCTTTTTTTGCTGCTTTATATGCTTTTTTTGCTTCCTTTCTTGACATACCCGCTTTGCGAGCTGCCTTTTTAGCTTTTTTAGCCTCTTTTTTAGCTGCCCTTTTTGCTTTGCGAGCTGCTTTTTTAGCTGCCCTTTTTGCTTTGCGAGCTGCTTTTTTCTTGCCATTCAGCGCACCCAAAACTGTAATCATGCCGTCAGGGTGTCTGCGGTAAATTCTGTTATCTTCACTGACAAAGTAAAATCCGTTTTCATATCCGCCAAGACCTTCCATTTCTTCACTTTCTTCCTCAGATTCTTCGCCTTCGTCTATATCTTCTTGACGATAATTTACTTTCGTATCTTCGTCTACTTCCTCGGCATCTAAACCTTGCTCCTCAGCTTCTTCCTTGTTTGACGGAATAATAGCTTTTACAGCTTCAAAAGCACTCATCGCCGCTGCAATCACCGAACTTGCAAGTGCCATAGCCTCACCGACTCCACCATCCGCAAAGCCCAAGCCCTCATTACGCAATGTTTTTTCTGTTATAACTCCGTAATTTTCAAGCACGTTACCAAGGTTTTCAAGTTCATATTCAAGCCCTATAAGACCTTTTACGCCTTTTCCTTTACCAAACACGGCTTTTTTATTCTTGCCTTTTTCAATAGCTTTTTTCAGTTTTTTTTCACTACCTCCAAAAACACGCCTCCACGTAGTACAAAATCTCTTTAACGCTTCGGGATTTTGTGAGAACTTTGTAGCCATGCCACGGAAATTCACACGCATTAATAGCAAGAACGGTGCACGCACAGCTAACATAGTGCCTTTTTTCAAGAATTTTACGCCCTTTGACATAGCTTTTGCGATGCCTGTGCGGTTTTCATCAATTTTATCTTTTGCAGCTCTAATTTTATCTTTTGCAGCTAATTTGCGCTTTTTTGCTTCATTATACGCTTGCTTATCACCTGCTTTGCGTGCTTTGCGCATATCTCTTTTAGCCTTTCTTTTCTCTTTTTTAGCTGCCCTTTTCTCTTTACGAGCCTCTTTACGTGCTTTTTTCTTTTTTTTACGCTCAGCTCTGCGCTTTTTTCTTTTTGCTCTTCCGTTAAGGACACCTAAACTGCCGTCCGGAGTTTCATAATATTCCGTTACGCCTAATTCTTCATCTTCGTCAGGAATACCCGACAAGGCGTATATATCGCAACCATTCAAACTCATCGCGTATGTTTTTTGGATTTCAAAAGGTTTTTCTGCATTAAACAAATGATAAACCGGGTCGCAAATCACGTTTTCGCCTTTGCAGTGCGCTATCGTGTAAACGTGTTGGTAGCCATGACAGATTCCCAAAACGTCTGAATAACCCGTAATTCTGAATGAAAAAGGAATACCCCAATTC
>JAFPYR010000111.1 GCA_017412115.1 Bacteroidales bacterium
CAACTTTGTTGTTTTTGACATTGCAAAGTTAAAAATTTGAAAGCAATTCACAACTACACCATATCAATCTCGCCGCGCAACTTTGTTGTTTTTGACATTGCAAAGTTAAAAATTTGAAAGCAATTCACAACGCACTCTTTTTTACTTCGTCAAAAATGATTGTTGTTTTTGACATTGCAAAGTTAAAAATTTGAAAGCAATTCACAACTTGCATTACGACAAGCAAGGCGGCTTAGACGTTGTTTTTGACATTGCAAAGTTAAAAATTTGAAAGCAATTCACAACCCACGTACCGCAAACTATCTACTCTTACGGGTTGTTTTTGACATTGCAAAGTTAAAAATTTGAAAGCAATTCACAACAGAACGTAGATTTAACTGCTTAGACAACTCGTTGTTTTTGACATTGCAAAGTTAAAAATTTGAAAGCAATTCACAACACGGTGATGTTTTTGATTTGCTTTGCGCTGTTGTTTTTGACATTGCAAAGTTAAAAATTTGAAAGCAATTCACAACCGGTTTGTGGTCTCCGTCCATATCTTCCAGTTGTTTTTGACATTGCAAAGTTAAAAATTTGAAAGCAATTCACAACATACCTTAAAACAGTGCCACCGAGCCAAAGGTTGTTTTTGACATTGCAAAGTTAAAAATTTGAAAGCAATTCACAACGTTTACAGCCTCCTCGAAGGTCGGGAGTTTGTTGTTTTTGACATTGCAAAGTTAAAAATTTGAAAGCAATTCACAACACTTTTTCCTAAAATATTATGAAAATTATTGTTGTTTTTGACATTGCAAAGTTAAAAATTTGAAAGCAATTCACAACTTTCCATTTTTATTATTATATTAGTGCGCTGTTGTTTTTGACATTGCAAAGTTAAAAATTTGAAAGCAATTCACAACAAGTCGCAAAGGTTTTATGACTTCAACCGGTTGTTTTTGACATTGCAAAGTTAAAAATTTGAAAGCAATTCACAACTGGCGTGAGCTCCTTTTCGGCGACGGCGCGGTTGTTTTTGACATTGCAAAGTTAAAAATTTGAAAGCAATTCACAACGAAAAACAACGAGTTATAATAACGATTATAGTTGTTTTTGACATTGCAAAGTTAAAAATTTGAAAGCAATTCACAACACGCCACACATGTAATCAATTTCAGGGACAGTTGTTTTTGACATTGCAAAGTTAAAAATTTGAAAGCAATTCACAACATAGCCAATCGCCAGAAATCCCATATTTTGTTGTTTTTGACATTGCAAAGTTAAAAATTTGAAAGCAATTCACAACAGAAATCCTCACTCAGCCAGATGGTGCGCTGTTGTTTTTGACATTGCAAAGTTAAAAATTTGAAAGCAATTCACAACACTTAGAGCGAATCCATCTACAAAAAAATGGTTGTTTTTGACATTGCAAAGTTAAAAATTTGAAAGCAATTCACAACCAACGCCCGCTGTTAAAGCTTCGGCTGAACGTTGTTTTTGACATTGCAAAGTTAAAAATTTGAAAGCAATTCACAACATCGTACCTGAAACCTATTCTCCTTGTGAGTTGTTTTTGACATTGCAAAGTTAAAAATTTGAAAGCAATTCACAACAATTGTTTTACCCTTTCCGACAATACCAACGTTGTTTTTGACATTGCAAAGTTAAAAATTTGAAAGCAATTCACAACGCAAAGAATTTCAATTTCTGTGTTTCTCAAGTTGTTTTTGACATTGCAAAGTTAAAAATTTGAAAGCAATTCACAACATATTGTTTTCGATATTCTTTTTAATACAGTTGTTTTTGACATTGCAAAGTTAAAAATTTGAAAGCAATTCACAACCAGCGGCAATTATAGGGCTTTTATTTATAGTTGTTTTTGACATTGCAAAGTTAAAAATTTGAAAGCAATTCACAACATTCCCGGTTTTGATATTTTCGTTGGAAAGTTGTTTTTGACATTGCAAAGTTAAAAATTTGAAAGCAATTCACAACGCTCAAAGCAAACCCTTTTCCAACAAAATGGTTGTTTTTGACATTGCAAAGTTAAAAATTTGAAAGCAATTCACAACGTCGTTTTTATAGTCAAAAACCCACAATCAGTTGTTTTTGACATTGCAAAGTTAAAAATTTGAAAGCAATTCACAACAGAAAATTTAACGCCCTCGTTTTAGGATTGGTTGTTTTTGACATTGCAAAGTTAAAAATTTGAAAGCAATTCACAACAAGATGACGATTACACGGACGTAATGAAGTGTTGTTTTTGACATTGCAAAGTTAAAAATTTGAAAGCAAATCACAACCACCCGAACCTGTTACGATTTCGCTTTATGAATGTTTTCAACGTTGCAAATTTAAAAAATTTGAAAGCAATTCACAACTGCGAAAACTGCGGTCGGTTCTTAAAAGCCACTAATTCAAAGACCGGGTCGTACCCCATACAGCGCAACACACACCACGAAAACACGCTCAAACAATCACAATCAACGCCCTGCGCCCTATCATGCCAAACTCGGAGCGGGGTTCTTATTTCTTCCCGTCCCTCTTTGTCGTATTCATACCGAATATTAAATCTTAACCAATGCCACAAATTAAAACACGATTGTAAAAGAGAATCACCCTTTAAATGTGCTGCAATTTTTTTACAGTCTCTCCAATGCGCCCTGCAAGTTTCAGAAATTAATTTTTTTGTGTCTGTAAGTCCGAAACCTGCAAAACTTGTTTTTGTGTCTGCAACGTCGAAAAAATTGTCGTAATTGTCTAATATTATGTACGTCGGTTTTAATCCTCTACAATCAATAATTTCATTATTATTATAAAGATAAGGGTTCGCCGTTTTGCCTAAATCGGATTTTTTTAAAAGTCCCACGAACTCGTCGCGCGTTTCATCGTTTATTTTTGACGAATCGCCCCATGAATTTAAAAGCCTTATTTCGTATTTTTTAGGATTTAAATAAAAATCCGTTAAAAGTTTTTTTTGATACTTTGAAAAATTTTTTTCGTCTAAATTAAGATATTGATTATAAAGAATAGAAAATGCCCTTTCTCGTAATTCATTATAATAATTATCTGTTATCCAGCCTTTAAAATCTTTTTCGTTTCTGACTGTGCTTTCAATAAATGTATTATAAATTTTTTCCTTTCTTCCGTCTTCTTCAATACGCTGTAATGTGTTTTTCCTCAAATTTGCGTCATAGTTTGAAATCTGAATATTAATTATTTTCTTTAAATCAATTTCAACTTTTTGATTTCTCCAATAACCGCCTAAAGAGTTGTCGCCCCAATTCTTTTCACGTTTCGTAGGAATATAAAAAGAAAAATCAATTAAATTTTTACCGTCTTTATCGGCAATAAAAGAAATGTATTTATAGCCATTAATTTTATTTCCAATACTCCAATATGACGTTTTGTCGTAAAAATCTTTATTAAAATTCTTGATTTCCTCGCCTTGAATTTTTATAAAGTTTAAATTTTTATTTGTTTTAACGTCGCCGGGTTCTTTTCGCGCCCGCGTTCTTAAATCCCTAACGAGGTATAAATCACCAGCCGCACCTAAATTTTTTTCGTTAAAAATTTGGTTATCTGAATTTTTAATTTTAACTTTGTCGCAATAAAGGCGGAAATCAACAACAAAGGGACAAACCTCTCCTTTAACTCCGTTGAGGTTAAAGGGGGATTTGGTATTTGCAGACTGAAAAGCGCGCGAATATACGGTTTGTCCGCCGCCTTGTATATATTGAGTGTATAAATTTTCAAACCTTTCTTTTTTCCCTTTGTCTTTTATATACATTGATAAAACCTCGCCTTTTTCGTGTTCGTCTGTATCATTTAAAGCAATAGGCGACAAATATAAAATAAAAGGTTTGCCCTCTGCGGTCAAAAACGGTTTTAAAAAAACATAAGCATTATTATATTTATAAATCAAATTAGGGTCTTTTAAAGTTTGTTTTATATATGCCCATGCGTGCTCGTTTTTGTGTTTTTGGCTGTTTTTTATATGTTTTCTTAATCTTTGTGCGGACAAAAAAACATTTTTAAACTCATCTTTTAACGGCGTTTCTAATACATAAAATTTTTTATTATTACTATCATACACAGAGTAAGGAAATAATTTAAAAAAATTTTCTTCTGTCTGCTGTAAAAAATCCATATTCGACGCAGGATTTTGTGTTATGATATTAAAAAAATCATCATGCGACAAAACCTCCCCTCCTTCAATCGGTTGAAACTCTCCGTCCCGGAACTCAGCCTTAGCCGCTTCTCCGCTTTCGTTCATGCGCTTTTGAAAATCCAACAACGCCGTATTATCGTCAAACTCTAACTTAATGTAAGGTTTGCCGAATCCTGAAAAAACGCCGTTTTGTATGTTTCCAAAAATGCTCATTGTTATATTTTTTTATTATATATGCAGCTCCATGCTGCGAACTGTGCGCCGATTTTGTTATATTTTTTTATTGTTTTTTAGTTTTCAATTGGTTCTGAACTGAACGGGATTTCGTAATTTACCGGGATTGAAAAGCCTAACGCTTTTATTTGTCCCTCAACTTTACAAGTGTTAGGGAGTTTCAATCCTTGCCCGGTTAAATATCCCTGAAACATCGAAACCGCCACCGCGCCCAAATTGAGCCACGGAACTTCTATATCAAAACTTTTCGGGACGGTAGTATTGCCGGGGATGGTTAGTTCTTTATTATCTGTGTTAAGAGTTCCAACCCGTTGAAAATCGGGTTTTTCTGCTGTGCCGAAATTCAAAAAGAAATTCAAAAAAATTTGTTTTATCGTAATCGGCGCGGAGGTTAAGTTCGTGAAATTAACCCACACACGAAAAACAATCGGACGTGTGTTGTTTTTGACATTGCAAAGTTAATAATTTTTGAAAGCAATTCACAACCGATTTCTTAAATCATTTAAATAAATCATCTAATGTAACCTCGTATTGTACTTCGGTGGAGTAGGTGTTATTTTTCAAGCCGAAGGTGGTGATCCAAACGGGGATGAGGGCAGAGGTGGTGGTGGATTCAAAGCGGAACGATTCTATGCGATTGCGCATTGCCATATCTTCTTCTTTGGAGATGGCGTAAGGTCCGTCGGAAAATTTGATTTCGCAGATGTTGATGATTTTGTCGGCGCGTTCTATTATTAGGTCTATTTGTGCTTTGGGCTCTGTTGTACGACTGCGCCAAGAGTAATATTCCACAGCCACACGACTGAGACCCAATGCGTTGCGTATTTGCTCAATGTGCCAGAGACATATTCTTTCAAATGCCAATCCGTTCCATGTGTTGAGCAATGATGTTTTTTGACGGTCTTGCCAAAAGGTTTTGTTGCTCGCTTTCTGCGAAAATGTTAGATGAAAAAGTGTGAACAAATCAATTAGTTGGTAGTAAGCGTCGCGTTTTTTTACCTTGCCGCGCGACTTGCCATAAAAACACCTTATCAGATTGCTATGTTCCAAATCTTCAAGTATTTGAGTGAGTTTGCCGTTTTGCGGAAGTTTGGTTTCGGAGGCAATTTCGGTGCGAGAGAGTCCGCTTTTGCTTTTAGCGAGGGTTTCGATGATTTTTATATATGGCTCAGGATTGCGGAAAAGCGAATTGTAGAGTTGTAAATATTCGCGGTGCAGTTCGCCCGAAGG
The DNA here is from genome assembly GCA_017412115.1 of Bacteroidales bacterium. Taxonomy (GTDB): domain Bacteria; phylum Bacteroidota; class Bacteroidia; order Bacteroidales; family UBA3824; genus UBA3824. Next base: position 5,612 of record JAFPYR010000111.1, read on the forward strand.
GTTGAAATATAGGTTGTCGATATTAGCGGCGAGGGTGTTTTGTTTGTTTAAAAGGTTGAGATAATAAGGTATGCCGCCAAATACCATATAAGCCTCGGCAATCATTTTGCGTGGCCATTGTATGTGTTTGTGTTTGAGAAATTTTTCGGTTTCGGCGAGCGAAAATTGCTGCAAATATATGTTGCCCGTTGTGCGGTTGTGCAGTCCGCCGTGGTTGTCGATGATGTTGCCCACAATCCAAGATGTAGCGGAGCCGCACACTATGAGAAGTATGTCGCGGCGGTCGGCGGCAAAGGAGTTCCAAAAATAACCCAATGCCTTCACAAAATAGGTCTTGGGAATGTCGAAACTTGGTATTTCGTCCAAGAAAACTACTTTGCGTTCTTGATTTGATTTTTCGATCAATTGTGCCAAATTGTCGAATGCTTCCAGCCAGTTTTTGGGCGGGTTACCCTCAAAACCGTATTTTTTTAAAGAGTTAAAAAATGTAAAAAACTGCATATCTTTGGTGCCGTCGATGATGCCTGATGTTTCAAAGGTAAATTGCCCCTCAAAATATTGTTTGATGAGGAAAGTTTTGCCCACACGGCGACGCCCATAAACGGTGATAAATTCGCTTTGGGTTGATTTATAAAACGTTAATAGCCGTTTAATCTCAGTCTCTCTGCCTATGATTTCTGTTTTCATAATGGAATTGTTTTGGAGACAAAGTTAGATTTTTTGTTTCAAATATCCAAATATTAGTTGTCTAAATCTGTATTTTTTTTGCAGATTTAGACAACCTATCTGAGATTACCTGTCTAAATCTGCATTTTTTTTGCAGGTTTAGACAACCTATTTTAATTTTAAAAACATAATTTTTTAGATTTCAATAATTATTCTTTATATTTGTCCCAAAGGTAACTAATATTTTCTAATTAAAACTATCTAAAAAATGAAAAGATTATTTTTGATTTTTATTGCTTTTGCTGCAATTTTGAGCATGGCTTTTAGCAATGCTGCTAAAATTCCGACTTCTTGGGAAAAAACTTCTGACGGCGATATTTACAGTTACGGCGATCATACGTACCAAGTGAAGGGCGATTTTAAAAAGGATAAAATCACAACTTCCGATTTCAACGAGGTTGTTTTTTCAAACATTCCTTCCGATTATGCCGAATTTGAAAAAGTTTACAAGGAGTTTCTCGGTAAACATATCAACGGCACTGCTGCAATGATGGTAATGGCAATGGAGATGTACGGTAGGGACAAAACCGTAGGAGAAAAATGTATTCGTCTTATCAACACTCCTAACAATGTATCTTCGGTTTTGAATATTCTCAAAGACCGTTTTGGAAATTTCGGAAGTTATTCGCAACGTTATATTCCGGCGGCATTAATGGACGGAGCTGTTAGAACCAATTCTTATGCTCCGACAGAGCCTTATACGATTAAATGTCAGGGCAGTGCTAACGGAATCAAACCGATGAGTTTTCCAAAATACGGAACGGTATACTATATGTACGTTCTTGGTGGCGGTTGGGATACTCATCAACGTCAATGCGAAATCGTGATGTTTGAAGATAACGAAGAATCAGGATTATACAAAATGAATAACTGTCCTTCGTTTTATACTCAATGTCAGCAGATAAAAGGTGAATGGAAAGGTTTAAAATAAACAAAAACGGCTGTACTCCATAAAAGTTGTGGGTATAGCCGTTTTTTTTAAATGTTTTTCGGGGAAATTAATAAAAACTATTCTTGAGGTATTTTTAATTTAATTTCTGCGGTTTTTTCGCCGATTTTTACCATTTCTTTAACATTGTTCTCTCCGAAACTCAATGCGTTAAAACCGGTTAAATCGGGATGTATGTAATTATTTGCAAGAGTTTTGTTGTGCTCGTATTTTTCTAAGTCGGGACGGGTGTCATAATATACTTTAACAAGTTCTCTTGCCTCTCCGAGTACTGTTTCTGATGTGAGCGGTAGTTTGAGCAGTGCTTTAACTGCGGGTTCTAACGCTGGCGGTACAAACGATTCACCATCTTGACGCAAGTCTACTACGATAGTGTATTCTGCGCCCATATCCAAAACAACATCTACGGGGAGATTGTTGTAAAAACCGCCGTCAACGTATGTATGACCGTCAATTTTTACGTTGTCGTAAATGTACGGAATTGCAGAGGATGCCATAACAGCCTCAAGTACAGAGCCTTCTGAAAGGACAACTTCTTTTAATTCTTTGGTATCGGCGGTTACGCAACGGAAAGGAATTTTTAAGTCCGCAAATGTAGAAACGCCTTTGGCTTCCAGTAATTTGCCGACAATTTCTCTGATTACGGAACTTTTTTTGGCTTCTTCCTTATCAAGCGACGAGAAAAAATCCTCCAATTCTTGAGCTGTATATCCGGCAGAATAGAGCGCGCCCATTATTGAACCTATACTTGTACCTGAAATATAGTCAACTTTTATGTTGTTGCGTTCTATTACTTTGAGTGCGCCGATTTCTACTGCGCCTTTTGCTCCGCCTCCGCTGAGTACAAGACCGACTTTCTTATCCTCTGGAGTGAAAAATTCTTCTGTTTCTTCTTTCTCGTTGTTGTCATTCTCCTCGTCATTGTCATCTGACGGATCACACGCTACGGTTGATAACAGCAAAATCATCAGTAGCAGATTTGTAAGTTTTTTCATGGTATTAGTTTATTCGTTAAAAAAATATTAGAGGTTGTCTAATAGAGAATTAAACAACCTCATTTGAATTATTTGTTTAAATAAAAAAAAGATTATTCTACCGTTACTGATTTAGCTAAATTTCTCGGCTGATCAACGTTGCAACCCCTCATTACAGCGATGTAATAACTTAAAAGTTGCAAGGGAATTATTGTTATTAATGCGCCTATAGCTGTCGTAAATTTAGGTACTTCAATAACGTGGTCTGCCATTTTTGATATTGTTTCATCGCCTTCGCGGACGATAGCGATAACGATACCTTTGCGGGCTTTTACTTCTTGAATATTGTTTACTATTTTGTCATAACCGCGGCGGTTTGCTGCAATTACCACAACAGGCATTTTATCATCAATTAAGGCGATAGGTCCGTGTTTCATTTCTGCTGCCGGATAACCTGTTGCATGAATGTAACTTATCTCTTTTAATTTAAGTGCTCCTTCAAGTGCTATCGGATAATAGCAACCGCGTCCTAAATAGATGAAATTAGGCGAATTTTTGTAAAGTTCGGCAATTTTTTTGACTTTGTTGGGTTTTTCCAAAAATTCTTCAATTTTTTGCGGAACGTTGATAAGTTCGTTCAAAAGGCTCATGTACATCTCGGGAGCGATATTATATTTCGCTTTTCCGATAGAGAGAGCCATCATTGCCAAAACCATGACCTGAGCCGTAAAAGCTTTTGTACTTGCAACACCGATTTCAGGACCGGCATGAGTATAAACTCCGGCGTGTGTTTCTCTTGAAATACTTGAGCCTACAACGTTACAAATACCGATTACTGTTGCGCCTTTTTCTTTTGCGAGTTTTACGGCGGCCAAAGTGTCAGCCGTTTCGCCGGATTGCGAGATAGCGATTACTACATCGTCAGAATTGATAACAGGATTTCTGTAACGGAATTCAGAGGCGTATTCCACTTCTACGGGTATGCGTGAATATTCTTCAAAAAGGTATTCGCCCATAATTCCGGCGTGCCAACTTGTTCCGCAGCCTACGATTATGATTCTTCTTGCGTTCATAATCTTGGACATTACCGGCATCAAACCTCCTAAAACGATAGAATTGTGAGTTAAATCTACACGTCCGCGGATAGTATCGCTTATGGATTTCGGCTGTTCGTAAATTTCTTTCAACATGAAATGCGAATAGCCGCCTTTTTCTATTTCGTCGAAATTGAGGTCTACGGTTTGAATTTCGGGCTTTATAACGTCGTTCTTAATGGTTTTGATATCGACTTTGCCGTTACGTGTCAAAACCGCCATATTTTCGTTGTCAAGATAGATGACATTGTTAGTGTACTGAACGAAAGGAGTAGCATCGGAGCCTACATAAAACTCTTTTTCGCCTACACCGATAACAAGGGGACTTGAATTTCTTGCAACAATTAATTTATCACATTCATCTGTACAGATAACGGCGATTCCGTATGCTCCTTGAACCTTGTTTAAGGCATATCTTACTGCGTCCGTTGCTGAAACTTTTCCGAACTCGTAAATATATTCGATGAGGTTTGCCAAAACTTCGGTATCGGTTTCGGATTTAAAAGTATAACCTCTATTAACGAGTTTTTTCTTCAGACTTGCATAGTTTTCGATAATACCGTTGTGAACGATTACGAATTTGCCCTTCATTGAGATATGCGGGTGAGCATTCGCATCGTTAGGCTCGCCGTGAGTTGCCCAACGGGTATGTCCGATTCCGAGAGTTCCTTTTTTAGGATTATCACCGATGAATCTTTCCAAATCCGAAATTTTACCTTTCACTTTGTAAATATGAGGCACGTTTGCGCAGAAAACTGCAACTCCAGAAGAGTCGTAACCTCTGTATTCCAGTCTTTTAAGACCATCAATTAGTATAGGATAAACTTCTTTGCCTCCTATATAGCCAACAATTCCGCACATAGTTTTTTTATGTATTAATTAATGTTAATGGTTATTATTTTTCGTAAGTTATGTATTCTACAACAAGTCTCATAGGCTTGTCAGAATGTTTGTTTGTATTAATAACGCTCCGGCTGAAGTCCGTAACGGGATTTGCCGGATAGAGGTACACAGAATATTTCGGCGTTGAACCCAAAGAGTATGTTTTTAGCATATCGGCAACTCTTGCCGTTAAATTTATGCTATACTGTTGATTCTTTTCGTCAATACTAATCGGTACTATGGTAGTAACGTAGTTTTGTGTTTTTAAATATTCAGGGAAATAAAAAATATTTTCTTCTCCCTCATAGCGTCCTACACAAATGAGTGAGGATAATGCTGGAAAGCTCTCTTGATTGCTTATTTCGTTTTCCGCAAGCGGCGCAATTAGTTGTGCCCTTAAAATCGAATAATATTTCCCGTTGAGATTTTCTTTGTTCAATTCTTTCAAATTTGGAAAATCCACTCTTATTTTTGTTCCTACAAGTGATTGAAGATAAGCGTATTGACTTTCCGTTTCGGTTTTGGAAAATTCTTCGTTGAACTTTGTTGAAGAATAATCGTGGTTTATAAGATTGATTCTTGCATCGTCGTTTGCAATAGAATACGAAACGTTGCGTGCGTTTTCTTCATCGGGCAGATGATAATAAACCGTGTAGCCGGTGTAAGAGCTTGAATATGAGAATCTCATAATAGAATTTCCTTCCGTGGGCTTGAAATACAATCCGCAAATATTCTCATCAAAGGTCGTATCGCGTGTGGCTTGTAAAATTTTGTTGCCGTATTCCACGTCAAGATTCGTTTTGATCAGCGTTTTAGCGTTTTGCGGTGAAAATTTGAAACTTCCTACCGGTTTTTCCGACAAATAGCCGCTGATGTCGAAATCAGAATAATAAGTTGAGTCGTAATAAATTTTTTTCTCTAACGGATAAATATCTATGTTACATTCAGTTATCGTATCACCGTATGAAGGATTACTTAAATTGAATCCGAGGCTCAAAACGACTGAATCCACTATAGCATTATCTTTGTAAGAGCCGTAAGAGGTATTTGAAAATTTTGCTGCGAATGAGGTTTGAGTTTGTCCGAAGACAGGGTCTTCCAACATTCCGACGAGCAAATAATTTTGGTTTGAAGAAACTAAAGCACTTTCTTTTTCCGTATAGGCATTTACCGTAACGGTATCAATAATTTTTATTGCGGCAATATCAGAGGCAGGAATAATATCTGCACCCATTTTTTCTTCGTTGTCGCAACCGTTTGTAAGCGATAACACAACAACCGAGGCTGCTGCAAGAATAAAACCGTTTCTCATTATGTAGTCTTTTCTAAATTGCTGATTTTCTTTTAGTCTTTTTTTCGCTCTCTTGAGGAGCTCCTTCCGATAAAATCATATCATAAAAATCGGAATAAGCATCAACGTATGTATCCATGTCGTGATATTGTAAGAATGGTTTGCCGCATTTTTCGGTGTATTCTTTTACGGCAGGGTCAATATCGGGGTGTCCGAAAATTACGGCATCAGACATATTGATTGCTAATTTTGAAAGATTTACAAAGTCGGGAGTCTCTCTTACAACGTCCAAATCTTTTTCTTGAACACCATCGACTTTGAGTTTCTTTGCAAAATTTTTCGGAAAACAGCCCGGATAGCCGTCATTATAAACGGAATATACTACTTTTGATTTTGAGAAAAGCGGGTCTTCCTTGAAAGCGTTTTTCAGATAAAGCGGTACTAACGAGGTAATCCAGCCATGGCAATGAACCAAATCGGGTGACCAACGCAATTTTTTTACCGTTTCCAAAACTCCGCGTGCAAAAAATATTGCTCTCTCATCGTTGTCCTCAAAATACTTTCCGTCTTTGTCGGTAACGATTCCTTTGCGTTGAAAAAAATCTTCATTGTCGATGAAATAAACCTGCATCCTTGCTGATTGAATCGAAGCCACTTTTATTACCAAAGAATGGTCGGTATCGTCAATGATGAGGTTCATACCCGAAAGACGGATTACTTCATGGAGCATATTCCTGCGTTCGTTGATAGAACCGTAACGCGGCATAAAAGCCCTTATTTCCTTTTTCTTTTCCTGAATCCCTTGCGGAAGGTATCTGCCGATTATTGACATTTGCGTTTCCGGCAAATAGGGCGTTATTTCTTGTGAAACAAATAAAATTTTTTTCTTCTCCATAAAGTTAAGATTTCTTTGTAAAAACTATTTTAAGTTGCAAAGATAATAGTTTTTTTTTAATTTTTTACCAAAAATAAAACGACTTTTTTTTGTATTTTTTTTAAAATTTTGAAATTCAAGAAGTTATATTTCTGATTTGGGAATTGTGAATTTGAAATCACTACCGATTCCCGGCATTGATTCTACCCAGATTTTACCTTTACAAAGCTTTACGAAATGATATGCTATACCAAGTCCTAAACCGTTTTTGCCGTTTTCGTCTTTCATAAAGTTTTCATCGCTGAAAATTGTTGCCACTTGTTCCGACGAGAGTCCAGAGCCCGTGTCGTAAACAGTTATCTGAGTATATCTTTTCGGGTCGTCCGGATAATCTGAGGCGTCAATTATAATATCGCCGCCGTGATGTGTAAATTTTACCGCGTTAGAGAGCAAATTATCAATTGTAACCTCTATAAGTTTTCTGTCTGCATAGACGATATGATTGCCCGGATTCTCGTAAATCATCGTTACTGATTTCTGTTTTGCCAGGGGAGCGTAAATTCCAACGGCTGCTTTTATCAACAAATCGAGGTCGAATTTAGAAAATTTTGCCGTGATGGAGTTGTTGATAATTTTGGAGCGCATTTCAAGTTTTTCCAAACGGTTTAATACAAAAGCATTATCGTTTTTGATTTTTTCTATCTCCGTTTTGGTGTTTATATTTGAAATTTCTTCAGAAATTTTTTCTAACGCTTTACCGTTGTTTATTAATTTGTTGATAAGTTCATCTAAAGTAAAAGTATAAAGTTTAGTCTGAACTTTCATTATATTTTGAGCAGCTTTCTTTTCTTTGTTTAAGATTTCGTTTTGCGCTTTTAATTGTAAGATGTTGCTGACTTTTGGTAAAAACTCCTTGAAATCTATAGGTTTTACCACATAATCTACTGCACCGAGCGAAAGTCCTCTAATCATTTCTTCGTTTTCGTCGATTGCTGTAACAAAAATTACGATAATGTCAGAGGTTTCGGGTATTGATCTCAACTCTTGCAAAACGGCAAAACCGTCCATGCCAGGCATTGCAATATCCAAAAGTATCAAATCAGGGATTTTTTCTTTTGCAATCTCTATTGCCTGTTGTCCGGATTTTGCAATATATACGATATACCCTTCATCGAAGAATGCCCTATCCAAAAGTTGCAGATTTACAGGATTATCATCAACGCAAAGTATTGAAAAGTTCCTCATTTTCTCTTAATTTTTTTATAAATTAATACTCCCACAAAAACCGACCCATTTTTTCTAAAGCCATGCCTCTGTGTGAAATTTTATTTTTTTCTTCAGAACTAAGTTCCGCTAATGTCTTGTTGAAACCATCAGGCAAGAATATCGGGTCGTAACCGAATCCGTGATTACCGCGTTTTTCATTTGTTATAACACCGTGAACAAAACCTTGGAAACTATAAACTTTCCCTTCTAAAATCAAAACTACTTCAGTATGAAATTGTGCTTTGCGGTTTGTTTTGCCTTCCAATTCTTCTAAAAGTTTGTCCATATTTTTTTCAGGGTTTTTATCCTGACCGGCATAACGTGCGGAATATACGCCCGGTTTGCCACCTAATGCTTCTACTTCAAGTCCCGTATCGTCCGAAAAACAACTTTTTCCGTATTTTTTCCAAATGTACTCCGCCTTTTCCAAAGCGTTTTCGTAAATTGTTTCGTGCGTTTCGGGAATGTCCTCAAAACAGTTTATGTCCTTGAGTGAAAGTATTTTATGATTTTTTATGATAGCTTGGGCTTCTGAAATTTTGTTGTTGTTGCCTGTTGCAAAAATTAATTCCATACCAGTCAATTTTTTTTTCTTGCGGGCAAAGTTAATAAAATTTTCTTTAAAATGCTATATTTTTTTCAATAATGCATCCGTTTTTGTCCTCAACCTTAAAAGAATATTTTCCTTTTGACATTTCTCTTCGGTTCAAATCCGTGTTTCCGTCCTCCCAAATAACATTGTAAGGCATTGCTCCGCCGCTAACGGAAATGATTGTAGAGCCGTCGCTTTTTCCTGAAGAGGGTTTTTGAGTTTTTACCTCGACTACGAGCTCTTTTTCAGGCCAAGTGATGACAGCTTTTTTCTCAACCATACAATTTCCTGAATCATAAACTTTTACGGAATAATTTCCGGCTGAAAGATTTTCATGAGTTTCGCCCGTTTGATTGTTTTCCCAGACATAACGGTAAGGTGGTTTTCCGTTTTCGGCTTTAACGCTGATTTTTCCTAAGGCTTTGCCTCTGCACGGAGAATTTTCGGTTTCGAGTTCTGCCGTCATTTCTTCTTCGGGTTCTGAAATTATTACGGTTTCGATTATAATGCAATTATTATGATCTGTTAATTTTAAATCGTAGTTTCCTGCTTTTAGGTTTTCAAATTTTTCGCCTTTGAGCTTGTTGTTGCAGGTAATGAGGTATGGCGCAGAGCCGCCTGAGGGTTTGGTGCGGATAATTCCGTTGTGTCCGTTTTTGCAGGTAACATCTGAGATTTCGTAATCAAGTTTCAAAATGTTTTGCGGAGCGTTTATCGTGAAGGATTTTTCGATGGCGCAATTATGCGAATCGGAAATTTTAACGCGGTAAACGCCGGAGGATAAATTGTTGATGTCTTTGGTAGTGGCATCGTTGCTCCAAAGAAAACTATATCCCGGAGTCCCGCCCGTAGGTTTTATCGTGATGCTGCCGTTTTCTCCTCCCGAACAAGTAACGTGCGAGACCTCGCCTATAGCATCTAACTCTTTGTCGGGTTCGCGGATTGTTGCTGTGCGTGAGATTTCGCAGCCCCAATTGTCAATGACTTTCATGTTGTAAGTTCCGGCTAAAAGGTTTTCGGCTTTTTCCGTTGTTTCTTTGTCTTCGAGGAAATATTTATAAGGTTTGCCGCCGCCGCTGACATCAAAAATCAATGCTCCTTTAGGTTTTGACTTGCAAAGCGAATGTTCCACTTTCGGCGAAAACATCAACGGGACATCGGGAGCGGTGATTTCAACGGAATCCCAAACGAAACAACGTTGCGCATCACGGATTATGCAACCGTAAATTCCAGTGCCTTTGTTCGTAATTTCATCGGCTTCGGTATCATCAGACCAAACAATGTAATAAGGTTTTGTTCCGCCCGTTACCTCAGCTTTTAACGTTGCATCGTGTTCGCCGTAACAGCGGATATTGCGGCTTTGAATTTTTAATTTTAACTCTTCATCCGGTTCGGTGATTTCTATTGATTTGGTAATTTTAGTTCCCTTGCTGTCAGTTACTTCTACGGAATAAACGCCTGCTTTCAAACTGTCGAGTTTTCTGCCGCGTTTTCCGTTCGACCATCTGAATTTATAATCGGGAGTTCCGCCCGAGACCAAAACCTGAATCGAACCCGTATTTTTACCTTTGCAATTAACGTCGGTTTTTTCCAAATTTACTTCCATCGGCTGACGGTATTGATAACGTATTGTCGTGATATTGCCGTTTGCATCTGCCTCGGCTTCCATGACGGCTATTCCGCATTTTTTTGAAAACCAACGGTAAAAAATCTGATGCGTTTTGCTCGAGAATTCAGGAGCGGGCATCCAACCCATTAAACGCGAATTTTTGTATGCAACGATTTTTTTGTAAACGGTATTTTTTTCACGGATTGTGTTGTAAGTATCCATCGGAGTTTTTATGACGCCTGAGGTATCAAATTCGGAATAATTGTTCATGTCGAGATCTATGCGTACGGAATCGGCATATTGTTTTAAACCGTAACTTGAAACAAACTTCTTAGAAATGCTGTCATTCAAAAAATTGCCTACTTTGATTGGAAATTTATAAAGTGCGAGTTCCGTCGGAAAAACAAGTACGACGGCGGCTTTCAATCCTAAATAATCGTTGATAATTCCGTGCATTTTTATTTTGGAAGAATCCACGGTGATAAATTCCATGTTTTTTTTGGTTTGAAATTTGAGTATCTCAGCATTAGGAAACAAATTGCCGTAGCGACTGCGATTTTTGGAATAAAATCTTACAGTATCAAAACTTTCGGGCTCCAAACCGGATATGTCCCAGTTCATGGCATCGAGTTTTGAAACCGTCATTTCAGAATTCTTAAAATGTTTTACGGCATATATATATCCGTCCCCGATATTGGCCATATCGCCGTAATCGAGTTCAATAGCCTGAGAATTAGCGTTGTAGACGTTAACAATCAGTATTAAGGCGGCAAAAAATAGTTTTTTCAGCATTGTTAATGTGATTTGAATAACGAACATTTTACAAATGCGAAGTAAATATTTTTTTTTGAAAAAAACGTTTATTCGTTTAAAAAAGTAAAAAAATATTTTTTAAAGATAAAAAAAAACACAATATTTGCTGATTATTTTTTTAGGAACATACTATAAAAAAGATTGTGAAATGCGGAATTTGATTTTAGCAACGGCGTTGACGGTAGCTGCATTTGCGGCCTTACCGTCTTTTGCACAAAACAAAAAAGTAGATAAGGCACTGACTTATTACAACAGCGGCGAATACACGAAATGTCGCGAAATGCTGATAAAATATTTTCCGAAGATCAAAGACAGACCTACAAAAGGGCAGGTTTCTTTTTATATTGGAGAATGCAGCAGAAATTTGAGCGATGCCCGCAATGCCGAAAAATGGTATCGAAAGGCTGTTCAGGCGAAATATTCCAATCCGCTTGCAACCCTCTATTTGGCCGATGCAATGAAAATGAAAGGCAATTACGAGGATGCTTCATCTCTTTACAGTTCGTTTCAAGACCTTATGCCCGAAGACCAAAGAGGCGAGCAAGGCGTAAAGGATTGTGAAACCTCATTGAACTGGATAAAAACTCCGACCCGTTATGAGGTTTGGAATGCCCGTTGGCTCAACGATAAGGAGGCTGATTTTTCGCCTTCGTTCGGCTCCGATAGTACCGAAATTTATTACACCTCGGCAAGAGAGGCTGCAACCGGCAACGAAAAAAATGCTAATTCAGGATTTTATTACACCGACATATTCTATTCGTCAAAGGATAAAAAAGGAAAATGGTCGCTTCCCGTACCGGTGGAAGGCGCAGTTAATACTCCTTTTGACGAAGGCGCACCTTTTGTAACCGAAGACGGAAATACTATGTATTTTACCTCGTGCAAAAATTACAAAGGTCAGTCTTTGGGCTGTAAGATTTATGTTTCACAATTTGAAGAAAACCGTTGGGGCAATCCCGAAGAGGTTGTACTTTTTGCTGACAGCAGCGTTTCGGTTGGTCATCCGTGCCTTTCACCCGATGGCAAGACTTTGTATTTTTCGTCTGATGCTAAAGGCGGTTTGGGCGGCAGAGATATTTGGAAGTCAACCCGCACCGGCAAAAATTCTTGGTCAAGTCCGCAAAATTTAGGTTCTCTTGTTAATACCAAAGGCGATGAGGTTTTCCCCTTTGCTGCATACGACGGAAGTTTGTATTTCTCATCTAATGGTAAAGGCGGAATGGGCGGTTTGGATATTTTCAGGTCTTACAACAAAGACGGCAAGGATTTGTGCGAAAACATGAAATATCCTATTAATTCCTCTGCCGATGATTATGGAATACGCTTTTTCAAGACTTTTAAAAGAGGATATTTGTCTTCTAACCGTGACGGCTCAAGGAGCGATGATATTTGGGGATTTTATCTTCCACCGATTCAGGTTAGCATCGAAGGCATAGTTAAAAACGAAGAAACAACCGTCGTCGTTACTGATGCTAAGGTCAAAATGACTTCTACCGACGGTACTCAACTCGAGGGCAAAACCGATAATGCCGGAAAATTCCGTTTTCAATTAACCGAAAACAATGATTATATGTTTATAACCGAAAAGCCGGGCTACCTCAAGGGCGTAGGAAAAGAAACAACGAGAGGTCTTACCGAAAATACCGTTTTGCATCTTGAAATTTTGATGACTCCCCTTGCTAACGTTATCGAAATTGAAAATATCGAATACGATTTCAATCAAGCAACTTTGAGAGAAGAATCAAAAGTATCGCTTGATTTGTTGGTTGATATTCTCAACGTAAATAATACAATTACGATAGAGCTTAGAGCTAACACCGACTTTAGAGGTTCTGATGATGCTAATATGGAACTTTCACAAGCCAGAGCGCAATCTGTTGTCAATTACCTTATAAGCCGCGGAATCAGCGAGGATAGACTTACCACAAGAGGTATGGGCGAGACCAACCCATTGAAAGTCAGCAAAAAAATAGCAGGAAAATATCCTTTCCTCAAAGAAGGCGATGTTCTTGACGAAAATTTTATCAACCGTCTTGAAAATAATCAGGACAAGGAAATATGCCATCAGCTTAACCGCCGCACCGAATTCAAAGTAGTGCGTACCGATTACAAAGAAACCGGCATTCCTTTCGGTGATGAATAAAATTATTGTTTTGTTAAAGATATTTTAAACCAAATATTTAAGAATAAAAATTACGTTTGTAATTTGAAAAAGAGAGACGATGGCTGACATCATTGACAAAAGAATTGTTGAGTTTATTAACTCACATCATGTATTGACACTTGCAACCTCTTGCGGCGAGCGTCCGTATTGTTGCAATTGTTATTATGCATACGACGAAAAGCAAAATATTTTTGTGATAAAAGGCAGCGATTCCACGCGTCATGCTTTGGAAATTGCTAAAAATCCTTTTGTTGCAGGTTCTGTCGTTTTGGAAACTGATGAAATCGGCAAAATTCAGGGATTACAATTCACGGCTTTAGCCGTAAAACATACGGGAAATTTTTTTGATGATATTAAGAAAATTTATCTTAAAAGATTTCCCTATGCCGTAGCTGTTCCGGGCGAATATTTGAGCCTTGAAATAGATTTTTTGAAGATGACGGACAACCGTTTCGGATTCGGCAAAAAACTTTTATGGACTAAAAGCAAAAGTGAATGCAACCTTGTTTAATACAGTGAAATTTAATCAAATAACTCAAATTTAAAATTTATCAAAAATTATGAAATTTAATTACAAAGCATTCGGCATGGTAGCAGCTGCAAGTGCCTTACTTAGTTTGCAGGCTTGCTCGGGAAGCGGCAGCGAAAATAAAAATCAAAACCAAGGTCAGGAGGAATCCGGATTTGCACAGGTAGAAGAGCCTACTACTTTTTATCTTTTGCCTTCTCCTGAAGATATTTTTGCGTTTTCGGCTGAAAAATTGAAATTTTCTTCACAATTGCTCAATCCGAGCGAAAACGCCGGTAATTATCAAGACAGCAAATCTCAGGAAGTAAATTTCGGTGTTTATTGTGCCGATATGGCATACTGCGCTGTAAACGGTCAGTATCAGGATGCTGCAAAATATCTTAAAACTCTTAAAGAGCTTTCTTCAAAATTAGGTTTGGAAGCAGTTTTCAATCAGAAACTTTCTTCAAGAGTAGACCAACACATCGAAGACAAAGATTCTCTTAAAGCTATTGCTAACGATACTTATATCGACATCAAAAAGGCTCTTGAATCTCAAGGCAAAAACGCTACGATAGCTCAAATTTCGGCAGGCGGTTGGCTCGAATGTATGTATATTATAACAAACTCTATCGAGAGTTTTTCGGATACGGATCTCAACATTCAGCAGATTGCTGACGAGAAAAACGTTTTTGAAAGTCTTATGGCATATCTTGGACAATACAAAAGCCGTCCGGGCATCGAAGAGACTATCAATCAGTTGAAACCTTTGGAAGAGGCTTATAACAAATTATCGGTTGTATTTACGGAGCAAACCTCAAATACGACTACAAGCGACGGTGCAATCGTTATCGGCGACGGCAAGAAAATTGAAATCAGCGAAGAGAATTTCAACTTGTTAAAAAAGAGAATGGCCGAGATTAGAACAGCACTTATTACCAACAAGTAAAAAAAACGCTTAAATACAAAATAATAAAACAATTGCGGCGTTTTATAGGAAAACAATATTGAGAGAATATGAAAAGGTTAAGAAACATAATACTCGGTTTAGCAATATCAACATTGCTGCCGATAGCAGCACAGGCGCAAAATTGTGCAGATTTTTTGAGTTTTAGAAAAGCAGAAAAGCCTTGGAGATACAATACGGCATCAAAAAGTGCTACTTGTTTTTCCGGCAAAAAATATGAATTTGTATTACCGCTTACCAAAGGTAACGAATACAGATTGCAGTTTTTTGCATCGCCCGTTTTCAACAATGAGGTTCAGGTAAAAATCGTTGATTTAAACTCTAATCAAACGATTATTGATTTGCCCGGCAAGTTGGATGAAGGCAATGAACCCAAAAAAGGCATGACTTGTCTTCAGGATTACCTTAATGACAAGAATCAGTATGTTCACCCGTTTTTTGACTTTGCGCCCGCACAATCTACGAGTGTAAAAATTATGATTGAAATAAAAAACAGCGTTAAATACATTGAGGAATACACTTATGACGACTATGGTAATATGACAGGTACTGTTAAGAAAGAAGTTCCTCAGGAAGGCGGACCGGAAGTAGTGAAAGGCTGTTTTACGGTTTATGTCATCGACAAAGTATCTGACGTTTACGATTTCAACTAAATTTTTTTCTTGAAAGATTTTTTAGGCAAAAAAGCGGAGTTATAACTAATTCCGCTTTTTTTATTGCCGAAGATTATTTGGCTTTGTTTTGGTGCTTAATACAAAAATCAATTTTGTATTGGGGATGATAAAATCTCACCGTTCCAAAGCATTTTGAAAAAATCTTTGGCATAAAGACACTCAATTTCTCCCATACGGCGGTTAAAAATGTCAAGCGAAACAATAATACGGCGGCTTTCGGGGTATTCTTCGCCGAAAGCCTTCAAACCTTTAAGGTGCTTAGTCATAACCTCTTCCGCCGATTTTATTTCTATTGCGACCTTGGCATCACCCAAAACCACATCAACTTCCAAACCGGTATACGTCCGCCAAAAAGTTAATTTTTCATCACTATGTGTATAACCCAAATACGCTATAATTTCTTGAATTACAAGATGCTCAAAAGCGTGTCCGTATTCCGGCGTACCTCTTTTGAGCCCTTGACGGTGCATCAAATGATTAGCAACGCCGACATCAAAATAATAAAACCTCGGAGCCTGAACAAGTTTTCTCTGAACCGTTTTCGTATACGCCTGAATGCGGTAACCGATAAGAGTATCTTCTAAAATGTCAAAATACGAATTTACAGTTGTTGCGCTTACGCCGCAGTCTTGGGCAATGTTGTTGCAGTTAATCATTTCTCCGTCGCAAATAGCAGCGGTTTCCAAAAAACGTTGAAACGCTTTAAGATTTCTCACCAAAGCCTCCTCTTTGATTTCTTCGCGGATATAAATATCTACGTATGCCGAGAGCAGTCTTGACGGATTAGCCGCAAGGTAATGTCTTGGCAACATTCCGTGATTTACAGCCTTATCTACGTCAAAATCAGGTATTTCAGCGCTAACCAACGGATAAAAATACACAGGAAAAGCCCGTCCGCCGAGAGTGTTATGACCTTTACGTTTTAGTTTCCGTGCACTTGACGCACAAAGCACAAACCTGTGATTTTTCTGCGTTATAAGGCGGTGAACCTCGTTTAAAAGTTCCGGCACTTCGGGAATTTCATCAATTACAACAACAGAATCGTCTGGCAAATCGATAAGCATATCATAAAGCAGTCCGGGACGGCGTTTGAAACGGTTGCAAACGTCCGTATCCAGCAAATCAATATACGTTGAATTTTTCAACTGCTGTCTCAAAATGGTACTTTTCCCCGTCTGACGTGCGCCAAAAAGGAAAATACTTGAATCTAACTCTTTAACTATCTGTAAAATACGGTCGAGCATAATTGATATTTTTTTTAGAATTAACGGTTACAAAGATAGCAATTTTCATTGAAAATCCCAAGTATTACTTGTAATTTTCATTGAAAATCCAAAGTAGTACTTGGGATTTTCTAACTTTTTCTTTTATCAAACTAACAAAATATGCGGCTTCCCTTGCTATAGAAAAAAACATAGTAAAAATTGATTGTTGTTTAATTGTGGAATTTTGTAAGATATATTATGCTATTTCTTGCGAAAATCCTTGAAAATGTATTTTGTAATTCTGTTTTTTCTTTTTACCTTTCCACCGTTTAAAAAAAAACACCATTTATTATGAGAAAAAAAATACTTACGACGGTATCAGCTTTAATGCTTAACTGTCTTATTGTCAATGCCCAAGAATTTAAAATTAATGAGGCGGGCTGTTTTTATAATTACGGCGTGGACGTTGCTTGTTTTGATGATTATTATCCCGAAGGACATCAGGGCGGCCTTTGCATAATCATGAACGGTAAGCGTTTAGCAACTAATGGCGATATTCGTCTCGAACCAACTCCGGGACAATGGCAACCTGTTCCTAAAAAAGTAGGGAGAAAAGTTTCTGATAATGTTATCACCGCTGAAATGTGTTTCCCGGACACGAGCCGCCACATGAAAGGTTTTAACCCTATGGTTTATCCCGATTTAGCGTTTCATTACACAGTGGAAACAAAAGCCGCAGGAGCTTCAATCGAAGTTACAGTAAATCTTGATACTCCGATTCCTGAAAAGTATAAGGGAAAAGTTGGTTTTAATCTTGAATTTTTTCCCGGAGAATTGTTTGGTCAGCCGTGGTTAATGGACAATAAATCAGGAATTTTTCCACAGCAACCTAATGCTCCGCTTGAAACCTCTCAATCGAATTTCAAATACAAAGGTGATTTTGAGGGCGAAAACGGCTCAACCGTTGATTTACAGAAGTTTTTGGGCAGCGGTTATAGTCCTCTTATTGCCGATGACATTGTTGCAAAACCATACGCTGAGGGTAATAAATTTGTGCTTTGTCCTAACGACGGGTACAAAAAAATTACTGTAGAATCATCAGTCGCAGCTTTAAAGCTTTATGACGGACGGTTGAATCACAATAACGGTTGGTTTGTACTTCGCAGCGAACTTCCCGTCGGCAAAAAAGGCGATGTCCTGAAATGGAAAATCACTCCTAATGCTGTTAGCCAATGGCGTTATGCTCCCGTAATTCAGACCTCGCAAGTAGGTTATTTGCCTAATCAGCCCAAACGTGCAATTATTGAAACCGACAGCCGTGACAAAGATGTTAAAGAGGCTGCTCTTTACCGTATTACAGCCGAGGGTGAAGAAATCCTCTTGAGGCAAGAGCCGAAAGTTTGGGGCAAATTTTTGCGTTATAATTATTTGACATTTGATTTCTCTAAAATTACTCAACCCGGACTTTACAAAATCATTTATGACAATTCTCAATCCGTTGTTTTTAAGATAGATTCCGATGTTTATGAACGCGGAGTTTGGCAACCTGTGATTGAATATTTTTTGCCGGTTCAGATGTGTCATGTTAGGGTAAACGAAAAATACAGAGTCTGGCATGATGCCTGTCATTTAGATGATGCTCTTGTGGCTCAGAAGGGAAATCTTTTTGACGGTTATGACCAGACGGAAAGTTTTCCGGGACTTGTCCCCGATAGTCCTAAAAAAATTAACGTTGGCGGTTGGCATGATGCCGGCGATTTTGACCTCAGAATAGAATCTCAAGCTAATGAATGTTATAATCTTTCACTTGCTTATGAATGTTTTAAACCCGAAATCGACGTTACCGCCATTGATTGGCAAAATCGTGTTGTGGAGATTCATCAAGGCGATGGTAAAAACGATATTCTTCAACAAATTGAAAATGGCGCGTTGAGTATTGTTGCCGGTTATAATGCATTAGGAAGGCTTTACAGAGGTATTATTTGTAACAATTTACGTCAATATGTTTTGCTTGGAGATGCTTCAGCCATGACGGATAACATTTCTGGTAACAATGATGACCGTAGGGTTTACACCGAAAAAAATCCTTTTAGGGAACTTTCTACGGCCTCTTGTCTTGCAGCCTCTTACCGTACTTTGAAAGGTTTTAATGATACCTTGTCAAGACGTTGTTTGGAAATTGCGCAGGATGTTTATAATCAGAACAAAAACGTTACGGGTTTTGCCTTGTTTGCGAAGGTTCAGGCTTGTGCGGAACTTTTTATTTCAACAGAGAACAAAGATTATTTGGACAAAATCCTAACGCTTACCGATTCGCTTGATAAATATATCGGTTTTTGCGGTTGGTATTTATCGAGAATCGAAAAATATTGTTCTAAGCAGACTGACAAACGTTATAAAGCGTTTTCAAAGGCTTTTCGTTCGGCCTTAAACGGCTATAATGAAAAACTAAAG
Organism: Bacteroidales bacterium; assembly: GCA_017412115.1. Lineage (GTDB taxonomy): Bacteria > Bacteroidota > Bacteroidia > Bacteroidales > UBA3824 > UBA3824. The sequence goes on from JAFPYR010000111.1 coordinate 24,654, forward strand.
ATCTCCACAACGGAGAATCCTTACGGAGTGCCGTATCGTCCTAATATTTGGGGTGCAGGTTGGGATATTCAAGGTTTTGGTGTAAAACATTATTTTCTTGCCTCTCAATATCCTGAAATTTTTTCTTCGCAACCTGTTTTTGACGCATTGAACTTTGTTTTGGGTTGTCATCCGGGATTAAACCGTGCCTCATTTGCTTCCGGGGTAGGAGCGGAGTCTGCGACGGTAGGTTATGGACTTAATCGTGCTGACTGGTCGTATATTCCGGGCGGAGTGGTCTCGGGTACGGGGTTGATTCGCCCGGACTTCCCTGAACTTTTAAAGTTTCCTTATCTTTGGCAACAAACAGAATACGTAATTGGTGGCGGGTCTACCAATTATATGTTTTTAGTATTGGCAGCGGAAAGTTTAGGAAAAAAATAAAATAAAAAAAAGGGCGTTTTTTAGCGCCCTTTTTTGTTAAAAAATTATTCTATTCTGATGATATTATCTTCTGTGAATTTATCTTTCGGAGTCGGGTTTTCACCGGGATAACCGATTGCAATCATAGAGTAGGGGACAAGGTTTTCAGGAAGTCCGAGTACTTGACGTGCTTTGTTGTAACGGTTTGGATCAGGCCAAGTGCCGCACCAAACAGCACCAAGACCTTGCGCTGTGGCTGCTAAAAGAACGTTTTCTGTAACAGCACCGCAATCTTCTGTCCACCAAAGGTCGTCAGCGTTGCCGGAGGTTTTTGTCATATCACCGCAAACAATTATCGTAAGAGTTGATTTTGCGATTGGCGGTTTGCCGGTTGAATCTGCGAGTTCCTTGATTTTTTCTTTGTTGGTAAGAGCAACAATTTTCCATGGCTGTTTGTTCATGGCAGAGGGGGCTGCAAGTCCGGCTCTAAGGAGTTGGTCAATTTTCTCTTTTTCAACTGGTTGGTCGGTGTACTGACGGATACTTGTGCGGTTTTTGATAACTTCAAGGCATGATGCGCCTGATTGATTTTTTTCGCAACTGTTTTTGTTGCAGCAACTGCTAATACCCACAGCGAGAAGGGCGCAAGTTGCAAACGTTAAAATCTTGTTCATGTTTCGAGTCTTTTTTTTGAAAAAATTTCTATTTTTGACTCTTTATTTTGGTGATAGTTTAATTTTATGAATGAAAAAAGATTTGTTGTATTTAACAAAAGAAATACTATCTTTGCACCTTAACAATTAAAAAATTAAAAAACATGAGAAAGATACTATTTTCGATGCTCTTGTTAGCTTCTATTACAGGCGCATCAGCTCAAAACAAGTCAATCCCCGGTAAAACCGATGTTGTTCAGCAGGAATATTTGAAGGTAGAGGAAGTTCCTAACAGTCTTTATATTTTGCCTGTATATCCTGAATTCAATAGCGTTCAATTTCTTAACGACCAATATCAGTATTATTGGGGCAAAAATATCCGTAATACTGAACGCGGCGAAAAAGCTATCTCTGACGCTACTCTTGACGGTCTTCAAGGTATGAACAACGCTTTCGGTGAGGTTTTCGGTACAGAAATCACATTAGAAAACACTCCTGAAATTTTCACGCTTGTACGTTCAATCGGTCGTGATGCGGGTGGAATTGCTCCCAAAAAGGCCAAAAATTATTATAAAAGAATCCGTCCTTTTGTATTTTTCAATGATAATACAAGCACCCCCGACAACGAAGACCACATGCGTAACAGTGGTTCATATCCTTCAGGACATAGTTGCTACGGATTTGCAGCAGCGTTAATCCTTGCTGAAATCAATCCCGAACATCAAAACGAAATCATAAAACGCGGTTACGAAATAGGTGAGAGCCGTAAAATCGTTGGCGCACATTATGATACAGACGTTCAAGCAGGTCGCATAATGGCAGCTGCTACCGTTGCCGCACTTCACTCTAACGACGCATTTCAAAAACAACTCGCAAAAGCTAAAGATGAGTTCGCAAAACTTAAAAAAGCCGGTAAAATCAAACCAAGTACCGCTGAGTTGAAATAAAAAATAATAAACCTCAACTAAAAAACTCTAAATCAGTTTTATGTTGAGGTTTTTTTATGAATTAATAGGAATTACCTTTCCGTCATTTTAACAATCTTATCAATATTGAGGCTTCGGGCTGAGGCGTCGAAAATTTTCTTGTAGATGCCGCCTTGTTTATAAACTTCTTCGGGTTTGCCGCCTTGTTCCACACGTCCGCTGTTAAGAGCATAAATCATTTCGGAATCAATAATTTGAGATATTGAATGTGAAATTATTACCACGGTGCGGTTTTGTTTGATGGCATCGATGGCGTTTTTGATTTGCTCGGTAGCAATAGCATCAAGACTTGCCGTAGGCTCGTCAAGAAAGATAATCGGTGGATTTTTTAAAAACATACGGGCTATAGCAATGCGCTGTTGTTGTCCGCCGGAAAGGTCTGCTGCGTTGGTATTGAAACCATCGGGCATTTTTTCTATCATGTCGTAGATGTAAGCTTTTTTGGCAGCCTCGCAAACTTCTTCAAATGTGGCATTTGGGCGTCCGTAACGGATATTTTCTTCCACAGTGCCGTCAAAAATATGATTTTTCTGCAACACAAGACCGATGTTTTCGCGAAGATATTGCGTGTCCCATTCGCGGATGTCTACGCCGTCTATTTTTATCGTTCCGCTTTGAGGTTCGTAAAACTTATCAAGGAGATTAACAACGGTACTTTTGCCAGCGCCCGAAAGCCCTACAAATGCTGTGATTTTGCCGTGAGGTATTCTCATGCTAATATCTGTTAACGCCTTGCACCCGTTGGGATAAGTGAAATCAACGTGCGAAATCTCTATATCGCCGCGCACTTTTTCAGGACGGTAACTGCCGCTTTGCTCCTCGCTGTCTTTAGCCTCAAGTATATCAAAATAGCCTTCAGAATATATCAAAGCCTCGTTTACATCGTCGTAAATGCGGTGAAGCTGACGTATTGGTGCGGTAACGTTTGCAAAAAGCATTACATGATACATAATTTTGCCGATTGTCATGCCCGGATAGTCTGTTAAAACAAGATAGGCTGTTAAAATAATAATGAAAACCGTACCGATTTGCTCTACAAACGTCTTGATACCATCGTAAATAAAACTATATTTGCGTGTGCTCAACTGATTGTCAGTAAGCTTGTTGATAACATTAGTCTGTTTGTTGTATTCGATTTCTTCTCTGTTGAAAGATTTTATTACGTTGATACTTTGCAAAATATTCATAATGCCGTTGCTTTTGGCCTCGCGGTAGTTACGCATATTGGTGCGCCAATTTTTGAGTTTTCCGGCTTGTAAGTATGTGACATAAAAGTAGATAGGAACAATCACCAATGCCGTCAGCCCGACGTAAAAATTTGCGGCAAACATCAACACCAGAGCCAAAACCGCGCTTGTGCCAAGAGGCAGAATATCGATGAAAAAGTTTTTTATTGTCATCGTGATAAAATCAACACCGCGGTCAATTCGTGTTTGAACTTTGCCGGGCTTGTTTTCATCGCGAGTAAAAAATGCCACTTTAAACGTTAATACCCTTTTTATTACGGCGGCCGCTAAGTCTTGAGAAATCAGCACTTTAATTCTTTCACCGTAGTATTTTTGAACGAAATTTATAAGCAGCACCAAAAGTTCTTTGCCAAGTAGAATCACCGAAATCACCACCATAACGTATGATGCCTGACTCCACTGAAAATGTTCGAGGTGCAATAAGCGGTTGACTTCATCTACGGTTTTATCAAGCACTACGGCATTTACCTGCGCTGCCAACGACCCGATGAATGTCATCACCAATGTTAAAACAACAAGCCATTTGTAAGGCTTTACAAACGGCATTATTTTAATAAAAAGCTGTTTGAGCGACATTTTTTTTAAAGAAAAAATTTTTTTAGTTTGACTGTGCAAATATATAAAAATACGGAATTATCCGAATAAAAAAAGAGGTTGTACTTCAATGTTTTGTACAACCTCTTTTAAACTAAAAAGTTATTTAAGAACTACAACTGAATTGTCCATAAGGTAATTGAGTACGGCTCAATTTTTTCAACACCTTTTGTTTTCAATACAACGTTTTCCGTTATTGGGATTATCGGTTGTTTTTCGTAATTGTTTTCATCGTTAGGATTGCCGGAGATAACGGTTTTTACTGCATCACCTTTAATCTTGAATTTCGTTAAATCAATATTAGCCTGAGCGGTTTCGCTTCCTACGTTACAGATTTTTACGAAAAGTTTTTTCGATTTTGAATCGTAAACTACCGATTGACCGAGAAGATTATCGTTTTTGCGGTTGAATGTTACGCAATCTCCGTAGTAATAATCACCCGAAGACTGTCCGAACATCTGCTGAACGTAATAACTGCAAGTCAAATACGGTTTTTCGTTGTCAAAATAAATCAAATCGGGATTCCAATTTGTTGCATTTTTACGGGCAAAAAGCGGTGCGTATGAAGTCATCACAACAACATCACCGTTTCTTTCAACGTGCAAAAGATAAAGTCCTTCTGCAAGAGCGTCAATAAGTTTTTTATCTTTTGAAGCGTATTCTCCCAAATAAACTTTGGTTTTACGGTTTCTCGGATAACTATCGTATTGACGTGATGTCAAGAAATAATCTCTTTGTTCGTAATAGTGTTCGTCAAGAATCGGAAGACCGAGTTTCTCGGCAAATTTCCAACCTTCGTCATAATCGGGATTGCCTTTGTGAGAGCCCGGACCTGCTGTGCCGACAATTACAATATCAGGATATTTAGCCGTGATTTTGTCGTACATGTATTTGAAACGTTCTTCAAATTCAGGAGTGATTTTTTCCTCGTTACCGATACCTAAATATTTGAGGTTGAAAGGTTTCGGGTGTCCTGCATCTGCGCGGACTTTTCCCCATTTGGTATTAACATCGCCGTTAGCCCATTCGATAAGGTCGAGAGCATCTTGTGTCCATTCGTCCATATCAGACATCGGGCAGACATCTTGAGCTTGTGTAGGCCACATATTCCAACCGCCGTTAGTTCCTTGACAACTTACACCGCAAGGCAAAATTGGAACGGGCTGCATACCGAGGTCTTCGCAAAACTGAAAATATTCAAAATAACCTATTGACATTGATTGATGATAGCCCCAAGTGTTTTTTAAGGGTTTGCGTTGCTCTTTTGGACCTACGGTATTTTTCCAACGGTAAGTATTCCAGAAACCGTCTCCGCCGCCGTGAACTACGCAACCGCCCGGAAAACGCATGAATTTAGGATTCAAATCTGCCAAGGCTTGAGCCAAATCTTTTCTAAGTCCGTGTCCTTTGAAAGTTTCTTGCGGATAGAGCGATACCATATCAATATCAAATTCTCCTACTGTTAATGACAAAATCTGAAGTACAGCGTTTTTGCAATCTTCTGTAGCCTCGATTTTAGAAGAATATTTTTTCCAATCGTTGCCTGAAACTTTGATTGTAGCCTCGCCTATTGCTTTAGGTTCTTTGCCCCATTCTTTTGAAGGCATGGCAAGAACTACGCGGATTTCTTTTTCTTTACCGTCTGTGTTGCGAAAGAATGCTGAAAAGTCTAATTTCTCACCTTTTTTTACAGATATACCTTCAAAACCGTCGTTCTGAAGACCGGCACCTTTCCAACCGTTATAATCGTAATACTCTTTTACACGTTCAACTTTTACGTGCATATAGTTAGGGTTGTTTTGATGGATAGGGTTTTGTTGGCGCGGTTCGATATAACCGAGCGAATGTCCCGGACGAATAAAATGCCATGCAGTACCGGCACCCCAACCGTCTCTTTCGATAGGGCTGTATTCAAACGAGCCGTTTTGAATAAGTTCAGCGCAGAGTCCGCCGTCGGCTGAGGAGCTGATGTCCTCGAAAAATATACCGATAAGTTCGTTACTGATTTTTTTACCGCCGGCAGGTGCTTGTGCCATAAGACTCAGTGCCGAAACTGTTGTCAGCGATAATGAAAGTAATTTTTTTAACATAATATTAATTATAATTTAAAAATGTAATTTTTACACCACAAAAATAGAAAAATATTAATTAACGGCAAATATCTAAGATGAAAAATCGGATATGAATTTTAAAAAAAGTTTATTGAACCGTTAATTTGTTTTCAATCATTCTTTCATGGTATTGCTGAATTTCGGCTTTTAATAGTTTTAACATTTCTTCTTCCTCTTCTTTGTATGTTCCGATGAGGTTGTCTTTTAAGAATATGTCCGTTTCGGGTTTGAAAAATCCGGTTTCTTTTTCGCCGTCAAACTGTAAAAAAAATTCTCCTTTGGAAATTTGATAAAGCGGTTCGCTGTAATTTACGACATATCCCAAAGTGTCGGTTTGAGAGAAAAACGAATTGCCGAAAGCGATATACGGCTCATCAAAACCGAGATAATCTAAAATCGAAGGCATTATATCTGTCTGACACACAAGTTTTTCTGAAATATTTTTGATATTACTGCCCGGATGATAAAACAGAATCGGAACTTTGAAAACATTTCTGTCTGTTGTGTATTCGTGGCTTAACGTCTGATTTGTATGGTCAGCGGTTATAACAAAAACTGTGTTTTCGTACCACGGATATTTTTTCATAGTGTTGAAAAAATTCCTTATCGCATTGTCGGTGTATTGAATACATTTTGTAATAGGCTGTGGGCCTTCTTGAAATCTTTCTTTGTATTTTTCGGGTATTCTGAACGGGCTGTGTGATGTTGCCGTAAAACACGCTGTAACAAAGGGTTGTGATATTTCGCCCATGCTTTTGGCGTAAAATTGCAAAAATTCTTCGTCCCAAATTGCCCAATGTCCGTCAAAATCTTCCATCGCATTGAAATTGGGATCGTTGCAATATTCACTCATACCGTAATAATCCTCAAAGCCGGCTAATTTTGAAAAATTCAAAAAGCCCATGCTCCCGTTTGGCGCACCGTGATAAAATGCCGTATAATAACCTTTGTTTTTCAAAAGCGAGGCGATGCTGTTTACTTTGTTGTTAGAATACATTCCCATAAAGAAATGATCGGTCAGATACGGTATGCCCGCTAAAATACTCGGCATTGCATCTATGGATTTTCTGCCCGTTGCAAAGGAATTTTTGAAAGAAAGACCTTGTTGATAAAGCGAATCCAAAAAAGGCGTATAGCCTTCGTTATTGTTGAAAAAGCCGGAATATTCTTTTGCGAAACTCTCTAAAATTAAGATTACGACGTTGAGCTTTTTCATTTCTTTTTCTTTTTTAGGCGTGTGTAGCGGGGTATAAATAGTTTCAAGTTCTTCTTTTGGGAAATAATCGGGGTCGCTGAACGAAATTTTTCCTGCCGTGCGCAAAATACAATACGGTGTGTTTAATACGATAGCCGATTCGTTGCTTTTCTTGATGTACTGGTTAGCGTTGTTCATGTTCATCGGTCTGTGATCGGCATCAATTAAGAACGAACCCCTTAAACCCGCCATGAAAAAATAAATGAAAAGCAATGTTATCGGAAGTACTTTCAGTGTGTATTTTTTATCTAAAAAATCCTCTTCTTTGATTTTCGGACGGTAATAAAATTTTACGAGGCAAAAAATCATTACGGCAGCGGCAAGTGTCAGCGGCCAAAAATCCACAAAACCTTTCAATAAAATTCCTAAAAGATTGTTTTCGTTGGAAAACTCTTTGAAAAAAGAAAAATTCGTCCGTCTTCCGTTGAAAGGAAACATTGCCGTATCATAAAGATTGGCAAAAAGTCCTATGGAAATAGGAATAACAAAAAAATATTTCGCAATTTTGGTGTAAGTGCTTTTAAGTGAGAATTTCATGGGAATTATCATCATAAAAAAACTTACTGCCGAAAGGTAAAAAATGGAGGCAAAGTCAAACTTTAAGCCTCCATATATAAGTGTCAATAAATGAGAAAATTCCGTGTCGCTATAATATTCTTTGTTAGCGATTATAAAAATAATTCTGCACAAGAAAAAAAGTGCAAAAGCAAAAAAATAATTTACCGCATATTGTATTGCGGGAATTTTTATTAAATTTTTTTTCGGCATTTTCTTTATTTATTTAGTGTTTTATTTTTTATTTTTTCCTCCTAACATTTCTGCTAATGGTTTGTCTTTGAAGCAATGTTTTTCTTGATCCCAAAATCCGAAATCTGCATCGTAACACCAAGTTGTCCATGCTACGTTGAACTCATCAAAAACTTGGAGCATATCTTTTGTCCAAGCGTATGCCAAATCTCTTTCAACGGGGCAATAAACTCCCCATTCGCCGCAGAAAAGTTGCAGACCGTATTTTTTAGCAACATCAATAGCATCTTTCATTTGAGAATAAATCTTTTCTTTGTTCCATTCTTCAGTTGTGTATTGCTCAATAAAAGGTTTTATGCTATCGGGTGTGGCCTCGTAAGTCTCTTTTGAAACAGGAATTCCCGGATAAGTAACCTTACCGTGAAAATCTTTCAAATTGGTCCACCATGCACCGTAATGCGTTACAATCATCGGGTTGTAATAATGGAAACTGAGGATAATGTTTTTGTCGTTTTCGGGAACTTTCAAGTATTTGAACGTTTCAACGCCTTGCCAACGGTTTGAGCCGATAACCAAGGTACGGTTCGGTTCGCGTTTGCGGATAGCTTTATGAACTTTTGCGATAACGTTGTTCCATTGTTCGTGCTCCTCGGCTACGGGTTCGTTCATAAACTCGTATGCTACCCAATCGGTAGAGAAATTTATAAGAGAATCTTGAAGTTGTCCCCAAAGGTTAATAAGACCTTCCTGCGCTTTTTCGTCGGTAAAAAGTGTATTTTTGCCGCCTTCGTTTGCTGCGTTGAAATAATGCGCACGGATAATGTGAAGGTCTACGATTGCACGGATATTGTATTTGCGTGCAAGGTTGAGGGCGTTTTTAAGAAGACTCCAAGCCTCGGGCAGTTTGTTGCCTTGTTCGTCCCAAAACTGTTCTTCGTCGATAGGAATTCTTACGTGATCAAAACCTAAACTATCTAATCGTGCGAAGTCGTCTTCTTGGATATGATTTTTGCGTTCTTCGCCTCTAACGGTGCTTTGTGAAAGCCAATGACTGAGGTTGGTTCCGCGTTTAATTTTGAAACCTTCGCTTTTTTCCTGAGCGGTATTTGTACCGCATGAACTGATAACCGATGCTGCTAAAAGCAACACCGAAATTAATTTAAAACATCTTTTCACTTTATTAAAAATTTAGAATGATTAAACCTCCAAACCAACAACCAAAACATCGTCCGTCTGTTTTGTATTGCCTTTCCATGCAAGAAATTTGTCTTCAAGTAGTTTTTTCTGAAAACTCATATTGTAAGAGCGGATTTCTTTTAAGATTTTTCTGTAGCCAGAGGTTTTCATTACGCGGTCGCTTGAGCCGCCGAACTGTGACTGATAACCGTCGCTTGCAAGATAAATTTTATCTCCTTTTTGGAGTTTGAGCTCTTCCGTAACAAACGGGCGTTCGCAGATATAAACGCCTACCGGATTGTGTACAGGTTTTATGACTATTTCTTCTTCGCCTCTGTAACAAAGGAACGGAATATGAGCTCCCGAATAATAAAGCGTATTAGTTTTTTTATTGATTATTATAAGGGCTGCATCCATACCGTCCTGCGATTTCATTTCGTCTTTTATGTTTTGTTTGAGGGTTTTCTTAATCATTTCCCTCATGGCGTTCATAATTTTTGCAGGGGTTCTTTCTCCTTCCTTGCCGACGATTTCGTTGAAAGCCGTCATGCCGAGCATACTCATAAAAGCTCCCGGTACGCCGTGTCCGGTACAATCTGCCGCCAAAAGTATAAAATACTCTTCGTCGTAAAAAACTTTGAAAAAGTCGCCGCTGACAACGTCTTTCGGACGGTAATAAATAAAACCGTCAGTGAAATAGTTTTTTAAGATTTCTTCTTCCGGCAACATCGAAAACTGAATGCGTTGTGCATAGTTTATCGAATCCGTAATTTCTTTTTTCTGGTCGGCAAGTTGTTTGTTTTGTTTTTGCAAAATATCCCTTTGTGAGGAAATTTCTTCGTTTCTTGCAGAGATTTCGTCTTTTTGAGCCTTTAGGATATTATTAATTTTTTTCGTCTTTTTAATTCTGACAATCAAGAATATAACAGCTCCGACAATCATTATAGAAATCAATGCAAAACTCAAAAGTACATATTTTTGGATTTCTTGGTCTTTTTTGAGAATTGTAATTTCGTTTTCTCTTCTGACTTGTTCAAGGCGGTATTCCATTCTTTTCATGTTGAAGGATTTTCTTGCGCTAAGAAATGTATCGGCGTATGCCATTACGTTTTCGTATTGTTGAAAGGCTTTTGATAAATTACCCATTTTTGTATAAACATCGCCGAGATATTTATAAGCGTTTTTAATGCGAAAATCTATTCCGAAAAGTTTTGAAATTTCAAGACATTTTTGGGCATAACAAAGTGCGCTGTCGTTTTGATTCAAACCCATGTACGCGCTTGAGACCATACCGTAAAGGTCGCTCAAAAGGTCTATGTCTTTGATATCGTTGTCTTTACCGATAGCATCTTTGTAATATTTCAGAGCCGATGAAAAATCGTTTTTTGCCATTGACACATCGCCGAGATATTTCTTTGTAGTTGCAATTTTGTCCCAATCTTCATGCTTTTCGATGCGGATTTTTTCACATTCTCCCAAATATATTGTTGCCGAGTCGATATGTCCTAAGCTCAAATGTGTGCGTCCGAGGTTGATGTAAATGTATCCCAATATTGAGGAATCCTGAATTTCTTGAGCTACGTCTAAGGCTTGGTTCAATTCTGCTTTTGCTTTCGTGTATTCGTCGTGATAGAGAAAAAGATTTCCCATGTTGATATGAGAATATGCGATTTGATCTTTGGCGTTTACTTTTTCAGCTAAATTCAAACCTTCAGAATAATATTTAAATGCCGAGTCGTATTCGCTTAAATTTCTGAAACATACTCCGATAAAACTTTCTGCTTTGAGGATTTGTGTCGTATCGCTGAATTTTTCTGCGTATTTTAATGCTTTTTTGCCGTAATCAAGAGCAGCTCCGGGATTAAAATTTCTGAGTTTCCAACAAATATTATTATAATGGTTACTTTTTTTATCCTCAGGGGCGTTTTCTGCAACGCGTATCAAACTATCAATTTCAGCTGAGCCTTCAGCCTTGACAGATATAGTTTTGAGAAGCAAAAATCCCGCTAAAAGTGTAAATAAAATATTTTTAAAGTTGAATTTCATAGCCTAAATTTAAAGTAAACATTATATCTTATGTAAGAACGCAAAATTAGTGCAATTTTTTGAATAAAAAAATAAAATAATTAAAAATTAACCTCTTGACGAAAAATTAGATACAAAATCCTATTATTAAAATATCATCCGTTTGTTCGTTATCTTCTTGAGGTGAACTGTGTATCCATTCTTCAATCGTATTGTCCAAAATTTCACGCTGTTTTTCTTTCGGCTTAGAATGTATTTCGAGCAAAAGTTTTTTTAGGTTTTTTGACATGAATTTTTTATGGTTTATGCCTCCGAACTGGTCTTCAAAACCGTCAGAATAAATATAAAACCAAGTAGGAGTCTCCGTTAATGGAATTTCGTGTTTGTTGAAACGGAAATTTTCATGGTATTGTACTCCGCCTATTCCTTGCAAATCGGCTTTAATGCTTTTTAGTTCACCGTTTTGAATATAAACCAAAGGATTCATCGCACCGGCAAATTCCAGGACTCTGCGTTTTTTGTCAATCGAACAAAGAGCCATATCCATGCCGTCCTGATTGTTGTTAGTTTCTTGTTTTAATGCTTTTCTGATATATTCGTTTTGTTTTGTGAGAATTTCATCGGCAGACAAAAAGCCTTTGCCGACTATCGTTGTTAAAGTTTCTGCGCCTAACATACTCATAAACGCTCCCGGGACACCGTGTCCCGTGCAATCAACGGCTGTGATTATAATATGCGTGGGAGTTTCTTTGAACCAATAAAAATCTCCTGATACAATATCTCTTGGACGAAACAAAATGAAATGCTCCGGCAGAGCTTGAGCAATATCGTTTTGCAGAGGCAGCATGGCTTTTTGAATGCGTTTTGCATATCGGATACTTGCCGTTATGGCATTGTTTTTTTCGGTTATGACATTATTACGCTTTTGAATTTCATCGTTTTGCTTTAGAATTTCGTCCTTTTGTTTAACGATTTCGGCGGTGCGTTCGCTGACGATTTTTTCCAAAACTTCTTTTTCGCGTTCAAGTCTGCGTATGTTGATTTTTACAACGGCTTTAACCAAAAGTATAAGTAAAATAGCGTAAAATACGAATGCCCAAGATGTTAAATACCATGGCGGTAAAATTTTAACGGTGATTTCCGCCTCTGTGCTTTGCCAAAGGTAATTGTTAATGGATTTTACTTTGAAAGTATAAGTGCCGGGCCAAAGGTTGGAATACTCTTTCGTGTTTTCTTTTTTCCAATCGCTCCAATCTTTGTCGTTGTTTTCCAAAATGAATTTGTACGAAATGTTTTCGGGATATTCGTAACAAGCTGCCGAAAAACTAAATTTCAGACCGTTGTATTCGTATGGCAAAACGATAGGTTTTTCTTGTTTGGTAACTATTCTTAAATTCTCGTCAGTAAAAGTGCCTTCAAAAACCACAGAATCGCCGGTGATTGTTTCCACTCTTCTGATAAAAGCCGGATAAGGCTCTTCAAAAGATTTTTTGATGTTTTCATCATAATGCACGAATCTGTCTTTGTCGCCGATTATGTAACAACCCCCGCCGATTGAAACAAAAGAATTGATTTTGTTTCTAAGCGGAATAAAACGGTTTTTAATTACTCTTGAAACGCTGTCGCCTTGGATTTCAAGTTTTTCAAGCGACCAGAATTTTGTAACGGAATCTTTGGGCGAGGTTTCGATGTGTTTTATCCAAATATTGTTTTTTTCGTCACAATAAAGAAAATCCGCAACGGGTTTTTCGTTAAAATAATTAAGTTTGGAAAATTCTTTCATTGAATTAGTTAAACTGTCATATTTGTAAAAACCGTTTAACGTGCAAAAAACTAATTCGTCTTTTGCTTTGAAAAGATAATTTTCTATGTTTGCCGGCAAACCCGAACTTTTGTCAAAGGTTTCGCATGAGATTACGCTGTCAAAATTTTGGTTGAGCCTTATTCTGAAAATGCCTTTTGTTTTTTCCGAAATCCAAAAATCTCCGTTTTTGTCCTGAAGGATATGCCGCGAATATTCGCTGAAATTTTTAATGCCCGATTTATAATTCCATTTACCGTTTTCTTTTATAAAAAGTGAAAGTCCTAAACCTCCGCCGGCTATAAGGACGTTAGGATTTTCTCTGGGGCGGATAAAAGTGCGGATATTGCGTTCAGAATTAGCGTCAATGAGTTCGATGCGGTTGTTTTCTATTAAAAAAAGTCCTTTTTCGCCGCCGCCGATTATGCCGGTAGTTGTTGTGTCAAGTTTCCAAATCGAACAATGTCCTTTGCGGTTTCTTAGCTCCTCGAATTTTGAGGTTTGATTATTTGAAATTTTGTCCCAATCTGAGGCGTAAACGGCATCGGCTCCGATGTAAAGCATATTGCCGGATTTTGCAATAGAACGGATTGTACCTGAAATACCCGTCCTCTTGTTGTAAAAAAACGAAAAAGGCGAATAAATGTCAATATACGAAATACCGTTGCTTGTTGCAATCCAAATTCCGTTTGAATTGTCTTGATAAATATTTGTAATGCGGTTGTTGATAAGTCCGTTTGAGGTGTTAATAATTTTTTTTACGTTAAGGCTATCGTCCGTAATTATAAGACCTTTTGATAGAGTACCTAAAGCTAAACTTTTATCTTTCAGCATGGTCGTAAAATACAAATCGTTGCCGATTAATTCCTCTAATTCGGGCTTTTCTATTTTTATTAATTCTTGTCCGGAATATTCATAAATTCCCCCGCCGTCGGTTATGATTATAAGATAATTTTCTTTTTTGATGATTATGTTTACGGAACGGTTTTCAAGAATTTCAGTGCCGGGGAGAATTTTAAATCCTCCGTCCTTTTCTATTTTTATCAAACCGATGCCTGTGTAATAGGCGTAAAGTTTTTTATCAACGTAAAAACTCCTTTTGAAACCTTTGGAATGTTTTGCGGGAATAACTTCAAAAGTGTCGTTTTTGTAAAAATAAAGTCCGGAGGTCGCTTCAAACACTACGCCGAAATCTTCCGTTATGTGTATCCTCCAGATATCGGCAAAGTTTCTGTATTTTTCAGGAATTTTTTCTATTAACGAGACAAATGTTATCAGACCTTTGGAATCGGGTTTTAAATATCCTATATCGCCTTTGGCTCCGACATAAATGCGTTTTTCTTCTTGGTCGGCCGCTAAAGATTTTACGGCGGCGTTAGCGGGAGTTTTTATAATTCTCCATGCCGAGCCGTCGTATTCCAAAACACCGTTGGTGTTGGCAAAATACATCAAACCTCTGAAATCCTGAACAATAGACCAGTTTTGCGCACTTGCGCCGTAAACTTCAGCAGGATAATTTTTGGTGTATGCATCGCCAATGGTTTTTAGTTGCGCTTTTGCATTGAAAAAAAACGCAACTAATAATATTATTAATGCAGTTTTTCTCATTTCTTAAAATTTAAAAACAAACGAAACCGTTTCTTTTCATTTTATGCTTGTTTAGCATATTCAGAAGGCGGTATGCCGTAATGGTCTTTGAACGCCTTTGAAAAGTGGCTTAAATTATTAAACCCCAAAGAATATGCCACTTGCGATACGTTTGCTTTTCCTTCTTTTATCATTCGTCCGGCTTGTTCGAGTCTTATGTTTCGGATGAGGTCCGAAATGTTGATTCCCGTCATTTCCTTCATCTTGCGATGTATTTGTGCACGACTTACGCAAATGCTTTTTGCAAGAAATTCCACGTTAAAATCCGGGTCTGAAATGTTATCGTTGATACATTTCATGATTTTTTCCATCAACAATTTGTCGTTGTCTATGATATTTTTGGTTTCGATTTCGGTTTTTATAATATCGTGTTGTCCTGAGAATTTCCCTTTTAAGACTTTCATCTTTTCAAGCAGGTTGTCGATTTGCGAATGTAACTCGTCGATTACGAATGGTTTTGCCAAAAATGCGTCAGCACCTTTGTCAAGTCCTTCCAAACGGTTGGCAATTTCCGAACGGCTTGAAAGCAGTATCACGGGAATATGGCTCGTATTAACATTTGATTTTATCATTCTCAGCAGCGTAAAACCGTCCATCTTGGGCATCATAATATCGCTTACGATAAGGTCTATCGGCTCTGACAACACTATTTTAATCGCCTCTTCGCCGTCGCGGGCAATGAAGAGACGGTAAATGTTTGAAAGTTCCGAACTTATATAGTTGCAAATATCAATATTGTCATCAACGATGAGAATACGGTATTTGGTCTGTGATTTTTTAATGGTGTTTTCTTCCTTGTTTTCGCTTTCTTGAATTTCGGGTTCTCTTTCGTCTTCTTTGAGATGGTCTTTGCCTAAAGGCATCATCACAGAGAAAATACTGCCTATGGCATCTTTACGATTAGCAGCCGTAATTGTGCCGTGATGTTGCTCAACTATCATTTTGCAGATGTTAAGACCGATTCCCGTGCCTTCAGCTCTTTTGCCGGGCTGAACTTTGGAACGGTAAAAACGGCTGAAAATATTTTTGATATCGTTTTCGCTAAGTCCGCTGCCCGAATCCTCTACGCTCAAAAGTGCGTAATCCTTGTCTGCAACATTGGTTTTGGAAATTTTAATCGTAATTTCTCCGCCTTGAGGTGTATATTTCAAAGCGTTGGAAACAAGGTTTATGATTACTTTATCGAAATTATCAGTGTCGATATAGATTTGAAGTTCTTCTTCAGGTTTGATGATGGAAAACTTTATGTTACGCTCTTTTATGTTATCTTCAAAAATTTTAACTGACGATTCCGTATATTCTATTAAATTAGTTTTTCTGCAATAAAGTTTTATTTGCTGACGGTCGTGTTTGCGAAGATAAAGAATTTGATTTACCAGATTCAAAATCCTGTTAGCATTGCTGTTGATAATTTGAAGTTTACGCAATTTGTCCTGAGATTTTTCCTCTTCCAAAAGTTGATGCAAAGGCGAAATTATCATCGTAAGCGGCGTACGGATGTCGTGTGTCGCATTTATCAAAACTTTGGTTTTTTCTTCGTATACTTTTTGTTCCTTTCTTAATTTTAAACGGTGCAAAATATAAATCAAAATTCCCAAAAATGCCAAATTATAAAGCATGATGGCAACTCCTGAACTATACCAAGGCGGTCTTACGGTTATATGAAATTTGCTGTAAGCCGAACAGCTGCCGTTTTGACAAGCACGGATTTTCATATCGTAACTTCCAGCGGGCAAATTATAAAAAGTAACGGTATTTTCGCCCCCGCTCAAAATTACTGACGGATTGTCGTTTACCGAATATTCAAAAAATGTGTTTTCGGGTTCGGCGTAGTCAAAAACCGTAAAATCCATGCTTAAATTGTTTTCTCCATATTTCAAAACGGGAGATGATTGCTCTTTGAGGCTGATTTTCTTGCCATTAACATAAACGCCTGACAAAACGGGTACGTCAATGTTATAATTAGAAAAGCCAGCCGTTGAGGGATTGAACGCCGTAAAACCTTTTGAATTAGCAAAGAGAAACAACTCCGGCGTAATTTTTAAACCTACGTTCTGAATGTATTCTCTGTCCGATAGTCCGATGTCGCTGATATGTGCGATGAAAACTTTTTCCTGACTTTTATAATGCCACAAACCGCTTGAGGAGCTTATCCAAAGGTCGCCTGAGGAATCTTTTAGGATTTTTTTGACGGAGATATTTTCCAAGGCTTCAGCACCGGGAAATTTTTCGCAGATTTTTTTCTCCTTTGAATAGAAGTAAAGACCTTTTTCGCTGCCGATTACGATAAGACCGTCTTGCATTTCTTCAAAACAAATGCAGTTCAATCCTTCCAAAGCGTTGTGATGTCCGCCTACCGAAAAAGTTTTTGATTTTGTGTTATAACACGTTACGCCCGAAACGGTTGCTATCCAAAGCAAGGAATCTTGAATTAACATATCGTTTATCCAATTGTTGCAAAGATAACCGCCTTTTCTGTCTTTCTGATACATATTAAGATTTTCGACAGCGAGAGTTTTTAGGTCAATGACATCAAGACCGCCTGCATGGACACCTGCATAAAGTTTTTCGTCTTTACCTTCTATGATTGACGAAATCCAATCTTTGTCGGTTTTGGCGATGAACGAAGTTTTTTCTCCGAAATTGTTAGCATGATAAATAGCCGAACCTTCCGCTAAATACACATTGCCCGTTTTTGGGGCGCAATAGATAAGCCCCATGTCGTAACTTGTCCTAAAGGTATTTGTTATATTACCAAGTGTATCTAATTGACATACAGTTCCGTCGTTGAGCGTGCATAAAACTTTTCCTTCGGGCAGCAATGTTGCCGAATTTATACATGAAAAACTATAAGTGCCTTTTGGGGGAAGATACCAAGTCGTAAATTTTGATTCCTTTGCCGGGATCAATATAACCCCTTTGTTGCGGCAGGCAATCCAGATGTTGCAATCTCTGTCCTCAAAAACGGCTTGTACGGGTGCCGTTGGAAAAAGATTTTCTTTGATTTCAAATTTTCCGCTTGCATCTTTGTATCTCATTCTTAAAATACCTTTTGATGCCGTGCCTAAAAGTATATCACCGTTTTTGAGTTTTGTGCCGCAGGTTATGCCGTAACCTTCAAAGGGAAAAACCTTAAATTTATTGTCTTTGAAAATCATTATTCCGCCGTTGCAGACTACGGTTACACCTTGAGGCGTTTCAAAAATCGCTGAGGGTAAACCCAAATGCGAATTTTCTCTTAAAATGTATCTTGAATTGCTTTCGGGCGGAAAACAACTTATAACGCCCAAATTGTCAATTTTCCAAATTCTGCCTCTTGAGTCTTGAAAAACGAGTTTGTAGAAATCGTTTTCGTCTTCAAACGAAAAAAATGAAACTTTTTTGATTGCGAAATTATTTCTGTTGATTTCAAATAGTCCGAACCCAGAAGTGCCCGAAAGTATTTTGCCGTTTTTGGTCTCGCAAAAACAATCCACTCTCGGAATATTGACAAGCGAGGCACTGTCAGCGCCCATAACGGAATTTATATGGTCGTTTTCGGCATCGTAATATGCACAACCTTTGCGTGTGCCTATCCAAAGACGTCCTTGCGAGTCGTTGAAAAGGGTCGTAATGCTGTTGTCGTTTACGGAAGAATTCGGATTGTCTGCATCGTGAAGATAAGTTTTGAATTTGTATCCGTCAAAACGGTTCAAACCGTATTGTGTGCCTATCCAAACAAAGCCGTAATTGTCTTGGCAGAAACAAGTTGCACTATTTGACGATAATTTGTCGCTCGAAAAAAATTTACTGTCCTGCCCGTTGGTGTTTGTATTAAAAAAAGTAGCAAAAAAAACCAATGCGAAATGCATTATGCTTTTTGCGTAATGCTCTCTGAGTGTCATTTTTATAAAGTTTTTAGCGCACAAAAATAATTAAAAAACGTCAAAAAAGAAATTTAAAACGCTAAAAAAATCACTTAAAAAAGACTTTTTTTATTCTTGAGAGCTTTCCTTTTCTTCTTTGATATAATAATATCCTCCGCTGCGCAAAGGACCACGAAATTCCACCAATCCTTGTTTCCTAAAATCAGCAATTATTCTTTGAAGTTTTATAAAACTTATTTGACTAACTAATTCTTTGATTTGCATGATTTTAATGCCGGGAGTGTCTTGTATTGCTTTAAGTACAGTTCCCGAGCAATCCACGTTTCTTAAATGGCGTTTTTTGTTGCTGCTGTAAACATCTTTGTCGCTTTTGAGAATTATGTTCATAGAGTTTAACGCGCATTTTGAAATGTATTTAATAAAATTTTTCGTATTTTCTTTACTTTCCTTAATCAAACTATCGTATAAGGATTGTTCCTCTGCGGGAATTATTATTGGAGGAAAACCTTTTTTCAAAGCGGCAAGGTTCATTATAAGTCTTGCCATTTTGCCGTTACCGCCTTTGAAAGGGTGAATATAAATATATTTTTGATATGCAAGTGCTGCAAATTCCGTAATGTTGTCCTCGTTATAATTGTTGAACCATTCCAAAAAGTCTTTTATTTTCAAAGCAATAACTTTGCTCTTGTCGGCTTGATATTTTCCTGCAACAACATCGGGCGAACGTGAAAACAAAACCTTGTGAAGACCTTTTATGTTTTCCTCTGTTAAAGTTTCTTGTTTGGAGAGCGAAAAAATTTTTTGATAGGCCTCGTAAAGTTCCAAAATCTCGTTAGCCGTTTCCGTTTCTGTTTCTTCGTCGCCGAAACCTTCCGTTACGGTATTTTTTACAGAGTTTTTTGTTACCGAAGTTCCCGAAAGCACAAGCGAATTATAAACGAAAGGAACTGCATATTTCTCTTTTATGGCGTTGAAATATTTTTCCTCGTTGTTGTAACGGTTTAATAGAGTTGTTTTATTTTGTTGTATTTCAGCGTTTAACGCATTAATATCTTCTGTATTTTCCATGTTCGTTTGATTAAAAAAACTTTTCGCTAAGGTATATACAAAAAATCAATTGTCCAAATCTTTTTGCAAAAAATTTTTTACAGAATGGAATTTTTGATTTGCAAGTCCTAAAAAAGCTCTGAAACCAAAAATCAAACTTTTGAAACATAAACGTAAAATTTTGTTATAAAAACTCTTTACCTTTATCCCACTAAATTTTTAATTTTTATGAAACGATATATTTTTACACTGACATTGGCGGGTGTGTTAGGTTTTAATAGTCTTTTTGCCCAACTGCTGCCTTACCAAAATCCTGATTTGAGCGCACACGAGCGTGCAGTAGACCTTTGCGGTCGTCTTACTTTGGAAGAAAAGGCGCAATTAATGCTTGACGAATCCCCTGCGATACCAAGACTCGGAATCAAAAAATTCTTTTGGTGGAGCGAGGCTTTGCACGGAGCTGCGAATATGGGAAACGTTACCGTTTTCCCCGAACCCGTGGCAATGGCCTCAAGTTTTAATCCTGAACTTTTGTACAAAGTTTTTGACGTTGCGAGTACGGAGTTTCGTGCTCAATACAACAAACGAATGCTCAACGGCGGCGAAGACGAAAAATTTCACAGTCTTTCAGTTTGGACTCCTAACGTGAATATTTTCAGAGATCCACGTTGGGGTCGCGGTCAAGAAACCTACGGCGAAGACCCGTATTTGACTTCCGTTATGGGCGTTCAAGTGGTAAAAGGTCTTCAAGGTCCAGAAACTTCAAAATACAGAAAACTTTGGGCTTGTGCAAAACATTACGCCGTACATTCAGGCCCGGAATACACACGACATACTGCTAATTTAACTGACGTTTCCCCGCGCGATTTTTGGGAAACTTATATGCCTGCATTTAAAGTTTTGGTTCAAGATGCAAAAGTCAGAGAAGTGATGTGTGCTTATCAACGTCTTGACGATGAACCTTGCTGTGGAAACACAAGATTGTTACAACAAATTCTCCGTGATGACTGGGGCTTTAAATACTTGGTTGTCAGCGATTGCGGCGCAGTAACTGACTTTTATACGACTCACAAAAGTTCTTCTGATGCCGTTCATTCAGCATATAAAGGTGTAGTTTCGGGAACGGACGTTGAATGCGGTTATAATTACGTTTATAAATCCGTACCAGAGGCCGTAAAACGCGGTTTACTCACCGAAGCCGAAGTTAATAAGCACGTTATCAGATTGTTAGAAGGACGTTTCGACCTCGGCGAAATGGATAATCCCGACCTCGTTGAATGGTCAAAAATCCCTGCTTCAAAACTTTCTTGTCAAGAACACAAAAATCTTTCTTTGGAAATGGCACGTCAAACGATTGTCTTGTTACAAAACAACAACAACGTTTTGCCGCTTAAAAAGAACGCTGAAAAAATCGCTGTCATCGGTCCTAATGCCGACAATACTCCGATGATGTGGGGAAATTACAACGGTATGCCTAACAGCACCGTTAATATTTTGGACGGTATCAAAGCAAAACAAAAAAATGTAGTTTATTATGCCGGTTGCGACTTGACATACGACAAAGTGCTTGACAATCGCATTGCTACCGAATGTAGTTTTGAGGGTAAAAAAGGTTTGAAAGGTACGTTTTGGAATAATGTAAAATCCGAAGGCGCACCCGTTGCAACAGAATTTTATACTAATCCCGTAAACGTTACGACAGCGGGAATGCACGTTTTTGCGCAAAATGTTAAAATCGAAGACTTTTCGGCAAAATATCAGACGGTTTTCTGTCCTAAAACTGCCGGAGAATACGTTTTGAATGTTGAAGGTTGCGGACATTTTGAGGTTTATCTTAACGGAGAACAAAAGCACAAAGTTCACATTTGGCGCACGACACCTACCCGCACGGTTATCAACGCAAAAGCCGGCGAAAAGGTTGAAATCGAAATTCGTTTTGCTCATGTTCCGACATGGAATGCTAACATCAAAATCGAAGTCGCAAAAGAATATCAGATTGATTATCAAGATGTTATTTCAAAACTTAAAGGCATTAACAAAGTTGTTTTCGTAGGTGGAATTTCTCCGCAATTAGAAGGCGAGGAAATGCCTGTTAACGCTGACGGTTTCAAAGGCGGCGACCGCACAAATATCGAATTGCCGAAAGTTCAGAGGGACTTTTTGAAAGCCTTGAAGGATGCCGGCAAAACAGTAATTTATGTTAATTGTTCGGGTTCTGCAATCGCATTAGAGCCAGAAACAAAGACTTGTGATGCAATCGTTCAAGCATGGTACGCCGGACAAGAAGGCGGCACGGCAATTGCTGATGTTCTTTTCGGAGATGTTAATCCGAGCGGAAAACTTCCCGTAACATTCTACAAAAATTCTTCACAACTTCCTGATTTTGAAGATTATTCGATGAAAGGCAGAACTTACCGTTATTTTAACGATCCGCTTTTCGCATTCGGATACGGAATGAGTTATACCAAGTTTGAAATCGGTTCAGCTAAGGTTACTAAAAATGGTGAAAATTCCGTTGTTAGCATTCCTGTAAAAAATGCCGGAAAAGTTTTTGGAACTGAAATCGTTCAGGTTTATATTAAAGATTTGCAAGATTCAGAAGGACCGAGAATTTCTTTGCGCGGTTTTGCCCGTGTGGATTTAAAACCCGGTGAGCAAAAAACTGCAACAATAACACTCACTCCGAAAGAGTTTGAATTTTTTGATTCGCATATTAACGAAATGCGCATAAAACCTGGTGATTACGAAATTTATTGCGGTAATTCATCAAGGGATAAAGATTTGAAAAAGACGTTGGTTACGATAAAGTAATTGACAATGGATAATTGACAATGGACAATTGACAATTGACAATTGTCAATTAACAATGGAATAAAAAAAAGCCGTATGAAATTTTCTTCATACGGCGTTTTTTTCAGGGGAAAAGATTATTCCTCGAATATATATCTTGAATTTCTGCGTTTAGGTTCAAAACCGGCTTCGCGGATTGCTTGTACCATTTCGTTGCTATCAAGAGAATAATTCGCTCCTGCTGCCGATACAACGTGCTCTTCCATCATTATCGAACCAAAATCGTTAGCTCCCGAATGTAAACAAACTTGTCCTACGGCTTTGCCTACCGTCAGCCATGAGGCTTGGATGTTTTTTATATTATTTAACATCAAACGCGATATCGCCGTCATTCTGATATATTCGCTACCCGAAATTTTAGGAAATTCTCCGAATTCTTTTTCCAGACGTGTTCCTAAAGAATAAAACGGCCATGCAATAAACGTGATGAAACCTTCGCTGTAATCAGGCTTTTTATCTTGAGTTTCACGGAGTTTTACCAAATGTTCCATTCTCTCTTGTATGGTTTCTACGTGTCCGAAAACCATTGTTGCTGAGGTTGGAAGGTTGAGTTTGTGCGCCTCGTGCATAACCTCAAGCCACTCTTTTGACGAACATTTTGCCGGTGAAATTATTTTTCTTACTCTGTCAACCAAAATTTCCGCTCCTGCACCGGGCAAAGAGTCAAGTCCGGATTTATGAAGTGTTTCCAAAACCTCGTAATAACTTTTGCCGGATTTTTTGCTGATAAAAACTATTTCTGCCGGACCTAACGCATGAAGTATTATTCCCGGAAAATTTTTCTTTAAATCCGAAAACAAATTACAATAAAAATCCAAACCGAAATCAGGATTCATGCCGCCTTGCAACAAAACCTGCCGTCCGCCTATTTTGAAAAGTTCCGAAATCTTTTGATTATATTCCTCCATCGTTGTAACGTAAGCCTCAGGGGAATTTTTTGAGCGTGAGAAATTGCAGAATTTACATCTTGTAACGCAAATGTTTGACAGATTGATGTTTCTGTCTATTATCCAACCGACTTTTTTGCAATCTTGGACAGGACGGAGTTTGTTTTTTACCTCGTTGGCGCAAAAACTTAAAAGCGATAACGGCGCATTTTCAAACAAAAATACTCCTTCCTCAATTGTCAGCGGTTCTAATTCGAGGGCTTTTTCTAAAATTTTTTCCGTGTTCATCGTTAAATACAACATTTTTACAAAGTAAACGCTTTTTTCTAAAAAATCCAAAAATATTTAGACGAAAACATTTAACTTTGCAACCGTAAAAATATATTTTAGGTATGAGATACAGAAAATTTTTCACGGCTTTTGTAATGAGTGCGGCGTTTTTTTCGTCGTGTTCAGGTCCTCAGCCGTCGATTAAAATGGATAAATTTGCGCAAATCGTTTATGATATGCACTTTACGGACGCTGTTCTCGATGTTGCAAGGTTTGATGACAAGAACCTTAAAAGTGATTCCGTTTCGTATTATAATAATTTGTTCAAAAAATATGACATTACCCGTAAAACGTTTGTTGAGGAAATCGAATGGTATACGCAGCATCCCGACAAATACAAGGAACTTTACGAAAAGGTGATGAAAATCGTTGCGCAAGAAGAAAAACGTGCGGAGGAGGAAAAGGCCGCTGCTAAAGCCTCAGAGTCAGACACTCTTAATTTATGGAAAGAAAAACGTACTTGGCATTTGCCGTTGGAGGGCGAAAAAGAAGCCGTTGCGTTTGATATACCAGCCCAAGAATCAGGCGTTTATACGCTTTCTGCCGATGCCGTTTTTTATACTGACGACAGAACGGAAAACCCGAGAATGACTATTATAGCCAATTATGAGGACGGAACAAACGAGCAGAATCAGTTTAACGGCATTGAAAAAGATGGCAAACGACATTCTATTGAGGTTCAAATCAAAACCAATCCGGGTAAAAAGCTTAAAAATCTTACAGGTTGGGTGCTTGACCATTCCACGGGGACGGAGAAAAAGCATATTGACCTTTATGATATAACTCTCAAATATTCAAAGGAATAATGACGGAAAAGACAAAAGCGGTAATTCTTCAAGCGCGTAAATACGGTGATAACAAATTGATTTTGAACACATTCTCCGAAAAATTCGGGCGAATGTCGTTTTCTGTTGTTATTTCTCAAAATAAAAACCGTGCTTCTGTTTTGCCGTATTGTCAGCCGCTTTTTCAGAACGAAATCGAATATACGGGCGGAAATTCCGAAATTAAAAAAATTAAAAGCATTTCTCCTGCCTTCAATTACGTTTCGATTCCTAAAAGTCCTGCTAAAATGTCTGTAGTAATGTTTCTTTCGGAGTGCCTTTTGAAAACTTTGACTTATTCCGAAGGCAATTCAGACCTTTACGGGTTTCTTTCTACAAGTCTTCAGCTCTTGGACGAGGAAAGTTTTAAAGGAAGAAATTTTCATTTGAAATTTTTGATGCAACTTTCTAAATATATAGGATTTTTCCCTTATAACAGGTTTTCTAAAGAGACCCCGTGTTTTGATATTTCAAAATCGAAGTTTTGTCAGGACGTAAGGGGCAGTTTGCATTTTATTCGTCCGCCGTACTCTGAAATTTTTAGCAAAATTCTTGATTCAGATATTCTTTCATGTGAGGATATTCCACTTAACGGTGGTGAACGTAGTTTTTTGCTTGAAAAAATTTTGGATTATTACCGTTATAATTTTGAAAATTTTAGAGAAATAAGGAGTTTGGATATTTTACAAACAGTATTTCATGATTAATTCATAATGCATAATTTAAGTGATAAAGAAAAAAATAAAAAAAATGAATAAAATCAATAATTTAGTTATCGGACAGGGAATCGGCCCTGCAAAATTTTTAATGCCGAAATCCGAGATTATAGAACTTTTCGGCAAACCTGACGAGGAAGTTTCAGAAACCGAGGACGGCGATAAAATCCTGACACTTTTTTATGATCGTATGATGACGGATTTTACGTTTGAGGAGGCAGAGGACGGAGATTTTGTTTTAACTTCGTTTTTGTGTTCTGCGCCTGAGACTACAATCGACAATAAAATTAAGTTCGGAGCCACGGAGGAGGAATTTTTGAAATATGCCAAATCCATGAAAGCCTCAGAGCCGGAGGTTCAGACGGAACCCGGAACGGGTGAGAAATTCTTGTATTACAGTGATTTAGGATTGATGGCTGTTTTTACTGACGGTGTTTTGTCAGCGGCTCAATTAGAATATTGGGACGAAGAAGAACCGGACGAATAAAAATAACTTAAAAAAAAACAGAGAAAAACTATGAAAAAGAAGATTATAATTCCGTTAATAGCCTTGTTGCTTGGAGTTTCGTCTTTTGTTAAAGACGACGGTGACGATTTTGAACTTATAAAAAATCTTGAAATCTTTCATACTTTGATGAGGGATATAAGAATTTTGTACGTTGATGAAACCTCAAGCGGCGAGTTGATAAAAACGGCTATGGACGAGATGTTAAAGCATCTTGACCCTTACACTGTTTATTATCCCGAATCCTTGGTTGAGGACGTAATGTTTATCAACACGGGAGAGTATGCCGGCATCGGTGCCGATTTAGAAAAATATAACGGTGAGTATCAGGTAGTTGAAATTAGCGAAGCATCTCCCGCCGACAAAGCTGGTATATTAATAGGTGATAAAATTATTAGGATTAACGGCAACGAAATCAAAGATAAATCCATTGATGAAATTTCACTATTAATAAAAGGTGAGCCCGGAACTTCTTTGAATTTGACTTTTTTAAGAAACAATGTTGAGCAAAATGTCAGCGTAAAACGTGCTATGATTAAGGAAAAAAATATTCCTTATTTCGGCAAAATTGCTGACAAGACGGGTTATATTAATTTGTCGGGTTTTACAGAGAATTGTTCAAAGGAGCTGAAAACGGCTTTTTTGAAACTTAAAAACGATGAAAAAATCGACAAACTTGTAATTGATTTGCGTTATAATCCGGGCGGCTTGCTCATTGAGGCTGTCAATATCGTAAATCTTTTTGTTGATAAAGGCGAGAGTATAGTTGAGATGAAGGGTAGGGTAGAGCAGTGGAACAAGGTTTTTAGAGCGGAAAACAATCCTGTTGATACCAAAATTCCGATTGTGGTTTTGGTAAACGGCAGGTCGGCCTCTGCCTCTGAAATCGTTTCGGGAGCGTTGCAGGATTTGGACAGAGCCGTTATCTTGGGCGAAAAAACTTTTGGTAAAGGACTTGTTCAAACCACTAAGGATTTGACTTACAATTCAAAACTGAAAATTACAACCGCTAAATATTACATTCCTTCAGGTCGTTGTATTCAAAAACTTGATTATTCCCACAAGGATTCTCAAGGTAATGCAACACAAATTAGCGAATCGCAGTTCAAAACTTTTAAAACCAAAAACGGACGCCCCGTGAAAGATGCCGGCGGTATTATGCCCGATATTAATGCTGATGTTGATTCGGTTGCGGAAATTACTGCAAATTTGATTGCTGAAAACATAATTTTCGATTATGCAACACTTTTTAGATTAAAGCACGATAAAATTTCAAGCCCCGAAGAGTTTGAAGTAACGGATGCCGATATGGAAGATTTTAAAAAGTTTGCCGGTAGTAAACTTTTTGAATATCAGACATCAAGCGACGGGTTAATTAAAGAATTAAATAACCTTTTAAAAGCTGAATATTCCAGCTCGGAGATTTCTTTGGAAGTGCAAAAAATTCAAGAGGAAATCAAAAAACAAAAGCAGAAAAAGTTTTCTGAATTTTATTCGCAAATAAAAACGGCATTAGCGACCGAAATCGTAAGCCGTTATTATTATCAGGAAGGCGTTATCCGTTATACTTTGAAACACGATTCTTTTTTAGAGAAGGCAAAAAACGTTTTAAACGACCAAAATCTCTACAAAAAAGTACTTTCGGGACAAGTAAAATAAAAATAGTTGGCATAAATATTGCACTATTTTTACTATGAAATTTCAATTAATTTGGATTAACAAATTGAAAATCAAATGTTTCTTTATTAGACTTAAATTTTGGGCTAAAAAAAGATGAAAAATTTTTTTTGAAAAAATTTTGTTTTATATCAGAAAAAATTTATACATTTGAGCCGTGAAAGTTTTCTTTCAGATTAAGGCTCATAACATGATGAAAGCAAATTTGTTGATTATAATAACGATTGTAATTTTAACGGGTGCTTACGGCATTAATGAATTGCTAACGTTTGATTCTGCGACAATTAAAATACGTGAAATAAACGTTATCAACTCATCTAACGGCAAAACGATATGCTACACGATAAATTTGTATTCGCCGTCACAAATCTGCGAGTTTGTTGCTAAGCCTAATATTGCAGGTATCAACGAAGATTCTGTGCTTGAAATGAAATTTGACGGTCATACACGTCGTGCGACGGTAGTATATTATTATGCAGTCCCGAATGTAAAAGCCGGAGAGGAAATTGAAATAAATTTCTGCCTGAACGATAAAATGTGTCAGGAAAACAGCATTGTGAATTTTTGAAAATAGTAATTGTAAACTTTGAAAAAAAAGTTGTAAACTTGCAAAGTTTGGCATAATTTTTATTGCATTAAAAAATGTAGATAAAGATTAGAAAACGTAAAGAATTTTTATAATTTTGCAGTCAGATTTTATAAGAATTCATTATTAAAAGCAAAAACTCTAAGAAACCATGATAGAACATATACAATTAGAAGCAGGTGTAGATACTCCGGGAATCGATATGGATCCTTCAACAGGGGTTTGTGAGTTTACCGGCAAATCGTTTCCCTCAGACGTAACGGCTTTTTATTCACCCGTAGTGGAATGGATAGACGAATACAGTAAAAATCCGTGCAGTAAAACAGTCTTGAATCTTAAATTGGATTATTTTAATACTGCATCAAGTAAGATTTTGCTGGAAATCTTCACGAAATTCGAGACCCTGTACAAAAACGGCAACGATGTCGTTCTTAACTGGTATTATCCCGATGACGATGAGGATATGCAGCAAACGGGTCAAGAGTATTCGGAATTGCTTATGTTGCCCTTCAATAAGATAGGGTACTCGGTGGTATTTACTTAGGATTTTTTTTAGAAAAATTAGTTAAGATATTTTTTTTGTTTTTCCTTGTACGTTTGATTTTTGAGTAGTAAGAGGTTGTCTAAAATTTTATTTAAGACAACCTCTTTTTTTTCGTCTTTTAAAGTTTTTTTTGTTAATTTTGCGCTGTTAAAAAACAAAATCAATAATAATATGTCAGAAGAGAATTGTAAGTACAAGCGTATTTTGGTTACTTCGGCTTTGCCGTATGCTAACGGACCTATACATATCGGACACATGGCGGGCGTTTATGTGCCCTCAGACATTTACGTTAGGTTTCAAAGATTAAAACACAGGGACGTAATTCATATCTGCGGCTCTGACGAACACGGCGTGGCTATCACAATGAAAGCACGCAAAGAAGGTGTTACTCCGCAAGATATTATAGATAAATATCATAACCTCAACAAAAAAGCGTTTGAGGATTTCGGAATAAGTTTTGACATTTATTCGCGTACTTCGTCTGAGGTTCATACCCAGACTTCGCAGGAAATTTTCAAGACCCTTTACGATAAGGGCGTTTTCG
The DNA here is from genome assembly GCA_017412115.1 of Bacteroidales bacterium. Taxonomy (GTDB): domain Bacteria; phylum Bacteroidota; class Bacteroidia; order Bacteroidales; family UBA3824; genus UBA3824. Next base: position 53,674 of record JAFPYR010000111.1, read on the forward strand.
TAGAAAAAGTTTCAAAACAATATTACGACGAAGAGGCTAAACAGTTTTTGGCTGACCGTTACATTACCGGAACGTGTCCTCATTGCGGAAACCCCGGCGCATACGGCGATCAGTGCGAAAAATGCGGCACGAGCCTCGACCCGACCGATCTTATCAATCCTAAATCAGCGATTTCGGGCTCTCAACTCGTTCTGAAAGAGACCAAACATTGGTATATGCCGCTCGAAAAGTATCAAGAATTTCTTGAAAAATGGATTCTTCAGGATCATAAAAATTGGAAAGTTAATGTTTACGGACAATGCAAAAGTTGGCTTGACCAAGGACTTCAACCAAGAGCTGTAAGTCGCGACCTCGATTGGGGTATTCCCGTTCCCGTTGAAGGTGCGGAAGGTAAAGTGCTTTACGTTTGGTTTGATGCGCCTATCGGTTATATTTCGTTTACAAAGCAATTGACGCCCGATTGGGAAAAATATTGGAAATCTGACGAATGTAAAATGGTGCATTTTATCGGAAAGGATAATATCGTTTTCCACTGTATTGTTTTCCCGTCGATTCTTAAAGCTGAAGGCACTTATATTTTGCCGGATAATGTTCCAGCTAACGAATTTTTGAATCTTGAAAACGATAAAATTTCAACTTCAAGAAACTGGGCTGTTTGGTTGCACGAATACAATGAAGATTTTCCGGGAAAACAAGACGTTTTGAGATACGTTTTGACGGCTAATGCTCCCGAGACCAAAGATAACGATTTTACTTGGAAAGATTTTCAGCAGCGCAACAATTCTGAATTGGTTGCCGTTTTGGGTAATTTTATTAACAGAACGTTGCTTTTGACCGAAAAATATTTTTCTAACATTGTTCCTGCGCCTAATGCTTTTACCGATTCTGACAAAGAGGCGTTAGCGGAAATTGCAAAAATTAAGGACGAGGTTGAAAAAAGTATTGAAAACTATCGTTTCCGTGAGGCTCTTAACAATGCAATGGGTTTGGGTAGATTAGGAAACAAATATATTACCGAACAAGAGCCGTGGAAAGTTTTCAAAAACGATCCCGAAAGAGTTAAAACTATTCTTTATGTAAATCTTCAAATAACGGCTGCTATATCTACTGTTTTAGAACCGTTTATACCTCATTCAACAAAAAAATTGAGAGAGTTTTTGAACCTTTCTGAAATTTTGGATTGGGACGTTATCGGTGAAAAAACTTTGTTGGAGTCAGGACATAAACTCAACAAATCGGCATTACTTTTTGAACCGATAACCGATGAGGTTGTTGAGGCTCAAATCGAGAAACTCAACCGCACGAAGATTGAAAACATGAAAAATAATTTTCAACCCGAACCTCAAAAACCGCTTATCAGTTTTGACGATTTTCAGAAGTGTGACATCAGAACGGCAACGATTCTTGATGCCGAAAAAGTTCCGAAGACTACAAAACTCTTGAAACTTACTGTTGATACCGGTATTGACAAGAGAACTTTGGTTTCTGGCATTGCAGAGCATTACGACCCGAAAGAGATTGTCGGCAGAAAAATCCTTATGATTGTAAACCTTGAACCGAGAAAAATCAAAGGTATAGAGTCGAAAGGTATGATTCTCTGTGCAGTCGGCGGTGACGGAAGTTTGCATTTTCTTAATCCCGATGCAGAATTAGAGAACGGCTGTCAGATAGGGTAGTGGTACTGAAATAAAGATTATAAATGATAATGCTTAAACGGCTGACTGAAAGTAATTTCAGTTAGCCGTTTATTTTTTTTGTAGTTATTTTTTTGAAAAAAAATCTTAAAATCATAAAAGTTGGCATTTTTTTGGTATTAACGAGAAGTGATAATGATTTGTTAATATTAAAAAAAACTTTAAATAAAATGAGCAGACATCATGCAACTTTCTTGTTCATTGCCTTTGTGGTTCTCGGAATCGCATTTAGTTAATAGGCTGGAACATAGATAATTAAATATATCTGCCTTGGACTTTAAGTTTAAAAAATGAGGAAAAACAAATTTTTATTAAAAGACGAATCTTTTTTTTAGTTTTTATTTCTTAAAAAAAATATGACATGGCAATTAACATATTTCTTTCTATTAAAATGTTAATCACCACATCAATATTTCTTCCTTAGGATTAAAAGAAAACTAAAAAGGAACTTTTTTTAATAAAAATCTTATCCTTAGAAAACTTCTTTAAAAGTTCCTTTTTAGGCAGTTAGCGAAAACTTACGGAAAGTTTTACGCCGAAATTTTGAGGTGCACCCGCTACATACGTAGGAAAGCCAATGATATCTCCTGCGTTGCCGGCATCAATTAAATACTCGGTGTTAGTAATGTTTTTGCCCCAAAGACCGAAATCGTAATTCAGACGTTTTCTTGTAAACCTTACGCCTAAAGTAGCATTTACGATAGAGCATTCATCTTGCGATATATCGTTTTTGTCTTCAAAGTAAAGTTTGCTTTTGTATGAAATATTTGGTCTGAAATATAATTCGTATTTGTCTTTGATAGGAATAACTACGTCCGCGCCTAAATCGAAGGCGGTTTCCGGACTCAAGCGGAATTTGTGTCCTGCATATTCCTGTTTTTGACCATCTTCGTCTTTGTCGGCAAATTTTCCGCCGAAGTATGTGTAATCGCCGAAGATTGTTACGAAGCGTTTGCAGAAATATTTGAGTGATAATTCTGCGCCGTAACAATTAGCAAGACCTTTGTCGTCGCTGTGGTATTTGCGAGAACCGTCTTCTGCTGTATAGGCTGTCGAACTTTGGAAATGCAACCATTTATAATAATAAAGTGCGGTTGCGTATGCAAGTTTGTTGTTGATAATATAGCCTTTAAGACCTAATTCGTAATTGCGGACTACTTCAGGACGAAGTTCAATCGGTTTTTCCGGCGAATAGTTGAAATATACTACGCCCGGTCTGCGGCCTTTGGAAAACGATGCGTAGACGTTGTTGTATTTGTTAATCATATAATTTAATACGAGACGTCCTACCCAAGAATAGTTTGTTCCGTCTATCCAATGAGTTTTTCCGTTGGAATTTTGATAAATCATCGTTCCTACTATCGGTGCGGTCATTGAGGTAGAATAATATCCTGTTTCTTGTTTTTCGTATGTGCCTCTTAATCCGACTGTTAAAAATAAATTATCGACTATTTTCCACGTTAAATCCGAGAAAATGTCGGTTTCGTAGTTGTGCGAATAATTGGTATGATTTTCTTCGTATTCATTATAGATTTCGGCATTAGAGATTTTTTGTAAATCGCTGAGACCGCTTTCTATATTCATACCCGCTACAACTTGTTCTGCCGATGCTCCGTTGAGAAGTGCTGCGGCTTGAGGCATTTGTTGTAATAACGCATTCAAAGTGTTAATCAAAATACCGCTGACCGTATTTTTAGTTGTTCCGATAAAATCCGGGGTTTTATCCCATCTCGGAGTCTCTAACCATTCGTTCCAAGTATTGAGATTTTCATTCATCGCATTTAATATCTGCGGATAAGCGGCTGCATTGAAACCGTCAAGAGCCTGTGTTATTTGTTCGGCATATTCCGGCGGATATTGACTCAATAATTGCGCTTTGAAGTTTTCAATTCCGCTCTTAACGCCTTCTGCTACTTTTTGCGGAATCATTTCGATTTGCGGTTTTAATTGCGGGGTTACACAAAACGGATACATCCAAGTAAGGTCGCTGTTGAGTTTTAACGAGTGTTCGCAATATTCGTACATCGCACCTACTCCGACAAATCCGCTCAAACGGTCGCTTTTTGTCCAGTTAAGACGAAACTCTTCGCTGAATTGTATATTTGAGGCTTTTTCGTTAGCATCGAGGATATTATAATATGTACCGTCGCCGTCGAAAAATTCATTAGCGTAGCCGTAACGCAGACCGAATGTATTGGAGATATTTAAATTATCATTGATTTTTCTTTCGTATTCCAATGTTAAACCGCCTATATGACGTTCTACGCCCAAATCTTCACCACCGTTGAGATGTGCTGTCGTAAAAGGTGATATATCTCCGCCTTCGGGTGCTATTTTCTTTGATTTAAAAGATACACCGGGTGTTATATCGCGCTGATAATCAAGTATTATGCTAAATGAAGATTTTTCTGCGTTGAATATGCTGAACGTATTGCGCAGAGCAATCGTATTTTGTCCGTTGAGACGTCCGCCGGCTAAGTTTTTGATGTATCCATCGTGATAATCATAACCGAAAGCAAAACGATTAGCGATTTTTTCGCTGATAGGCGTGTTAAGATAACCGTATGCTCCTCTTTGATTATAACCGCCGTAATTGAGTTTCAGTTGTGCTGAAAAATCTTTTTCAGGGCGTTTGGTAATAAAGTGAACGGCTCCGATTTCAGCACCGCGGCCGAAAAGCGTACCTTGAGGGCCTCTTGCGACCTCAATACGTTCCATATCATAAGTTTCTAAGGCAGAGACTTGTTCCCTTGAAATCGAAACACCGTTTAAGAATACAGAAATTCGCGGTTGAAAAAAACTTTCCATGCCGTCGCTTGTTACGCCTCTAATAGAATATCCGGCTTTGTTTTGACCTTGGATAATGTTGTTGAAACCGGCGATATAATTACTTATTTCGTCGATTTTGGTAGTGTTGAGTTCGTCCAAACGGTTTTGATCGAATGCTGTTATGGCAATAGGTACCTCTATTGAGGTCTGAAGCCTTTTTTGCGTGCTGACAAGAAGGTCTTCTACCGTTTTAGGAACAACGGTTTCCATTATAATATCCATCTGTCCGTTTTTCGCCGGAATACTTTGGGAAATGTAGCCTATGTATTCAAAAACAACGTTTTCGTTTTCATATTCTTTGGGAATGTGAAGTGTATAATAACCTAACGTATTTGACAATGTTGCTATTCTTGTATTTTCAATAGCGATAATTGTACCGGTGAGAGGTTCGTTGTTTTTGTCTGTAATTTTTCCCGTCATTGTTTTTTGGGCGAAAGAATTCACGCAAAATGAGGAAACAGCAATTAAAGTAAGTATCTTTTTTCCAATCATTATGTTTACCAGTTTTTAAGAGTTGTTAATAAATGCAAAATTATGATAAAAGTTTTGGTTTTGCAATTTTTTAACAAAAAAAAGAGATGCAATTTTTTATAAACTGCATCTCTTTGTATTTTAAAGCTTTATAATCCTTTATTAGAAGGTGTATACAACGCTGAAGTTTAATGACTGCAATGACAAATCAACGCCTAAATAAGTGTCAGTGTCTTTGTTGTTTCCGTCTTTGTCCTTGCTTACTGAATTTCCCCAAGATAAGCTTCCGAAAGATACGCCTGCACTCCAGTTGGAGTTGAATTTGTAGTTCAGTACGGGAATAATTGCAACTCCGAAATCTGAATATTTCTCGGTAACGTCATCTTGGTTTTTGTCTTTACCGAAACCGAGTATTGCCTCTGCTTTTGCACCGAAACTGATTTTTTCGGTATTAACAAAGTCAAAACGGAAATAAGGGTTGAAATGAAACATATTGTGAGCATTCCAATAGTCTTTGTTGTCCGCATTTTTATTTTTTGAATGGGAGAAATTGATGTCTGCACCTACTGCCATGTTGTCGGTGAAATAATATCCGATTTCAGTTCCGATATTGAATCTGTTGTCCGGATTTTTGTCTTTAGTAACAGTTGTACTGCCGGCAGAAACTTCTTGTTCTCCGCCGCTGTGCGACAATCCGAATTTTCCTGTGATGTACAATTGTGCGCTTGCACTCGTTGTTGCGGCAGCAAATGCAACTACTGCAACTAATGTTTTAAAAATCTTTTTCATGTTTTTTTAAAGTTAAAGTGATTTTAATTAATTTATCGCTGCAAAGGTAATTTTAGTTTTTACTCTAATCGTTAATCTAACTTTAAAAAAAGATAAAGATTATCTTTTTAGCGATTTTAATGTGAGACTTAAAGCCTCGCCTCTTAAATTTTTAGCAATGATAATGCCTTCGGAGTCAATTAAAATGTTAGCAGGGATTGCCTCTATTTCAAATTGATCAGCCAAGGCGGAATACCAACCCTTAAAGTCGCAGATGTGATAATTCCATGTAAGATGGTCTTTTTCAATGGCTTTTGTCCAGTCATTTTTTTTGCTATCAAGCGAAATGCTGAAAATTTCAAAGCCCTTGCCTTTTGAGAAATTTGCGTCTTTGTATTCATCATAGGCTTTTTTTAATTCCGGGTTTTCCGCTCTGCACGGCGGACACCATGAAGCCCAAAAATCTACTAAGACTATTTTCCCTTTCAAATCGTATAGTGTTAAAGTTTGACCTTCGGGGTTTTCTCCTGAAATGTCATAAATTTTGTCACCGATTTCTATTCCTTGCGATTGTGAGCAAGCCAAAAACGGTAACAGCATTAGCACTATTAAATAAAGTAGTCTTTTCATTGTTTTCTAAGTTTTTTTGTTAATAAAATTTTACCTCATTTTCTTAAAACTCCTTAAGCGTGAAAAATGTTGTATAAAAAAGCGAGATTTTTTTATTTTTTGTTGAATTTCAGTCCGTTCCATTCAAACTCTACTTTTTCTTGACCTGATTTTTTGTAAATTGTTGCCACGAGTGTTTTTCCTACGCGGGGCAGCGAATAAACTATAGTGTCATCGCTTTCTAATTCGATTCCGAGTTCACTTCCATAATAAGAGGTCATTTTGCGTTTAGCATTGTTGTAAATATCGAAACTCAAACCCGTATATTCTGTATTAAAGGGTTTGTCGTTTTGAAAATTGCTGTACGAAATTGCAAAAAGTTTGTGTTTGTTGTCAGAGCAATTCCAATAACACATTTCTATTACGTCTTTTTCTTTTACGTTGTCGTGAGTGTAAACACCTTCGTAACGTAAATAACCGTTTTTAGTATCAACGATGAGAGTTTCGTGTTTGTCCTGCGGCTTGTTTTTGAGATATTTTTCCCAAACGGGGGCAAGAGCCTCGGCAATTTCGTTAAGTTCTTGATCTCCGCTTCCACATTCCTCGAGGTACGATTGTACGAAATCTTTAAGTGAAGGTTTTTCGCCTGAAAATTTTACAGACCAAGTAAATCTGTCTGTTTCGTTTTCTCCCGGGTAAGGATTTTGTGCTGAAACACTGAAACCGCAAATTAAAATAGCGATAATTAAAAAGTTGATTTTCAAAATGTTCATAATTTGTTATTTTTTTTAATTAATATTTTTTTCTTTAATAATGCCGCAATTTTTATGCCGAGAGATTATCGGGCGAAAATCGTGAAAAAAATGCAATTTTCGCCCGATAATAATTTTAAATCGGGCGAAAATCGTAAAAAAAATGCAAATTTCGCCCGATAATATTTGTTTTTTTCTTTTATAATGACTATTTTTGTGATGAAATTAAAACGCAAAAAGTCATGAAAAAACTTATCGGAAGAGAGTCTGAAATTGAGGATTTAGACAACTATGTAAATTCGCAAAGAGCCGAATTTATAGCGGTTTACGGACGCAGACGAATTGGAAAGACGTTTTTAATAAGGCAATATTTTTCCAATGAATTTGCTTTTGAGGTTTCGGGCGCAATTGACGGCACGGCTCAGGAGCAAATGGCACTTTTTGTTTCGGCAATGCGCCGGATAGGATATGACGGTGAAATTCCGAAGGATTGGTTTCAAGCTTTTAGCGAATTGAGAAATTTGTTGGATCCCGTCGTAAAAAAGTCAAAAAAACGTGTTGTGATTTTTATCGACGAGTTGCCGTGTTTTGAAACGCAAAAATCAAGTTTTTTGAAAGCGTTTTCTAATTTTTGGAATTCGTGGGCAAATTGGCAAGATAATATAATGTTGATTGTTTGCGGCTCGGCAACTTCTTGGATGACAGATAATTTAATCAACAATCATGCAGGACTTTACAACCGCCTGACACATCAAATACATTTGCGTGAGTTTACTCTCAAAGAAACTAAGGAATACTTTGATAATCAGGATTTCGGATATTCAGAACTGATGGTTTTGCAAATTTATATGGCATTTGGCGGTGTGCCTTATTATTTGGGATATTTTCGCAAAGGCGAGAGTTTTGCTGAAGCGGTTGACCGTTTGTTTTTTAACGGTGGAGTCTTGCAAAACGAATTTAATCAGATGTTTGCGGCTCTTTTCCGTCAGCCGTTGCCGTATATGCAAGTAATGAAATTTTTAGCGACAAAAAAATCGGGTGTTAATCGCAAAGAGATTTCTCAGGGTGTCAGCAAACTTGATAACGGTCATTTGACCAAAATTCTTGACAATTTGGAAACTTGCGATTTCATTCGGAAATTTTACACAACGGGTAGGGACGGAAAGCTAAAAACTACGTCATGTTATTATCAACTGACTGATTTTTATACGATTTTTTATTTCACTTTTAAGGACAAAGCCTCAGCAGGTAAAAATTTTTTCAGTCAAAATTACGGAAAACCTATAATAAACACGTGGTTAGGTTTGGCGTTTGAACGTGTTGTAACAACGCATATCCGTCAAATTAAAGCAGCCTTGGGCATTTCAGAAATTTATACGGAATATTTTTCATGGCGCAGCAAAAATGAAGACAAGAATGTTCAAATCGACCTTGTAATCAGTCGTGCAGACAAAGTTATCAATATTTGTGAAATAAAATTTTCTGCTTCAGAATATTCTTTAAGCAAGGAAGAGTATCTGAAAATTCAAAACCGTGTTGCCGTTTACAGAGACGAAACTAAAACAAAATCAGCGGTTTGGCCTGTTTTGATTACGTTTTTCGGAGTTATGAAAGGAGGTTATGCAAGCAGTATCGAAAAGAAAATCGCCGTTATGGATTTTATGAAAAATTAACCCTGATAATCAATGATTTAACCTAAAACTGGGCGAAAATCGTAAAAAAAACGCAATTTTCGCCCGGTAATCACAAAATCAGAAAAATAAAAATAATGCAATTTTTTATGAAAAAATTTTGGATTATTTCGTAATTAAAACTTAAATTTGCAAGTTGAAAAACTTTTATTTTTTAAACAATTAAAATTTTATAATAACAAACAATCTGCTATGAAAGGATTTAGTAAAAGTTCTATCGGCAAAAAGGTGATAATGAGTGTATCAGGCCTTTTTCTGATATTGTTTCTGGTATTCCACATGTGTATGAACCTTGTGGTAGTATTCAGTGATGAAGCATACAACAAAGTGTGCGAGTTCTTAGGGACGAATTGGTACGCGCTTATAGGCACGGGCATTTTGGCTCTTGGATTTGTAGTTCATATTGTATATGCTACAATCTTGACAATCCAAAACCGTAAAGCGCGTGGTAATGACCGCTATGACAATCAAAACTTGCCGGCAGGTGTTGAATGGTCTTCTAAAAACATGTACGCCCTCGGCGCAATTGTTTTCTTAGGTCTTGTTCTCCACTTGACACATTTTTGGTCAAAAATGATGTTCGCCGAATTAGCCGGCTGTGAGGCCGTTGTTGATGGTCAGACAATTGCCCCGACTAATGGTGCTGCTTTGATTCACTACTATTTCAGCAATCCGCTGTTTGTAGTTTTGTATCTTGTATGGTTTGTTGCTATTTGGTTCCATTTGAACCACGGTTTCTGGTCAGCACTTCACACCGTAGGTGCAAGCAACACTGTGTGGATTCCGCGTCTTAAAAAGATTTCAACCGTTTTCACATCATGTGTAATGGGTGGTTTTGCTCTTACAGTACTTATCGAGTTTTTTAAATCACTCTAAGTAAAAGATTATAAGACAATTAGTTATCTTAGTTTGAATTATCATAATAATTCTTAACAAATTAATTTAGTAAAATAAAAATGGCACAATTGGATTCTAAAATACCCGAAGGCGATTTGAAGGACAAATGGACCAATTATAAGGAACATCAACACCTCGTAAATCCCGCCAACAAAAGAAAAATAGATATTATCGTAGTCGGAACGGGTTTGGCAGGTGCTTCGGCAGCCGCTTCTCTCGCTGAAATGGGCTTTAAGGTTAAAGCATTCTGCTACCAAGATTCTCCCCGTAGAGCACACTCTATTGCTGCTCAGGGCGGTATCAATGCTGCTAAAAACTATCCTAACGACGGCGACTCAGTTTACAGACTTTTTTACGATACAATCAAGGGCGGCGACTACCGCGCAAGAGAGGCTAACGTTTATCGTTTGGCAGAAGTTTCTAATTTGATTATTGATCAGTGCGTTGCTCAAGGCGTTCCCTTTGCA
>JAFPYR010000112.1 GCA_017412115.1 Bacteroidales bacterium
CCCTCTGGATACACTCCGCAATCTTTGAACATTCCATTGAAACTAAAATCTTCATCTATTTGTCGCCAATGTATGCCTGAGTATGATAGATAGAAATTGTTTCGCTGTTCTTCTGTTGAATTGGCAAAACTCTTCCAATCGGCAAAAGCATATTTTGCGGTTTTGCCATCTTCTGTTGCGGCATAAACGTAATTTGAATCTACCCAAACGTGAGATATGTGGATTTTATGTGGCATAAGCTATTTGTTAAAAAAGTTTTTCCAACGTTCAATGATAATTTCTTTGTTTTCATCAATGATAGATTCAATAATCGCGATTTCACGATTCTTGAAACCGTGATTATAAACCTGAACAATAGGCTCTACATTATATTTTGCCTCACAATCGTCCTTGACGACATGAACGTGAACAGGTTCGTGATCGTTTGAATAAAACAAAAAACGATACCCGAAAAAAACGAATATTGTTGGCATAGTTATAAGCGTTTAAGTTTTCGACAAATGTAAAATTTTCCAACGATAAAAAAAAATATTTTGCATTTTTTATGACATAATCAAGACACAAAAAAGAATTGTTGTTGGCATTGGAATATAGTGCCAAAAATGCGTAACAAAACGCAAAAAATGCGTGCTGTTCTCTTATTTTTCGCATTCTTTTCCTTACCTTTGTCCTCGCTTCGGAAGGAGTCGCCGTGATATTTATACAGCCCTCAGAAAGCGTTTAAACGTTACAATTTCCCCAAAAAAAACACTTCAACACTCTATCACACAATATCTTCCGTATTTTTCTTAATGATTCGGCGAAAGATTTTTCGCAACTTTTGTCGGGAAAAATCCAAAGAACTTTGGGCTTGCGTCCAATGATTTCGGGTTCGGGGGCGCAACCGTCGGTGAAGATTATAATGCCGTCGTAGTGAGATTTACTTTCGCGGAAATAGTCGAAAACAGGCTGAAAATCTGTGCCGCCACGTCCTTTTATTTTGATGTCGGTTTTGGCTTTTTTTAGCGGGATAATTTTCCCTAACTGAGTGTCAAACTGCACAGTATCAATACTTTCGATACCGTATTTAAAGAAACGGTTGATAACAGAATAAAACTTCTGCAACATCTTGGTTGATATTGAGCCGCTAACATCAACAGCCACCAAAAGGTTGGTGCGCATTTTGTAAACACTGCCAAGGTTTTGAAAATCGGTGCGACGGTTTGGACGCATTCGGGTAAGGTTTCTACGGCTGCTTATCACGCTCGCCTAAAACCTGAAAGCACTTTTCGATAGTCGATTTGCGCTCTTAAAGTCGCCTTGATTTTTTCCACCAAATCGCCCGGCAATGTGCCCCACGAGGTTGTGTTTTCGATGATTTCGTTTACGCGGCTACATTCAAAATCGTTTTCCTCCCAAAGTTCGCTAAGTGAAGATTGGCTCTCGTTTGGAGTGCGGACATCCTGCCCGTTTTCGCCATTTGGAGGACTGACGGCTTGCCCGCTTTCATCAGCATCAGCAGGCGAACTATCATCAGCGGGCAAGCTGTCCGCACTCCAACCGCCGTTCATCAATTTGGCACAATACCATTCAAAATATTCTGTATCAGGCAGTTGAAAGTCCGCAGCCTTGTCAATTACAATATTCTTGAAAACGTAATTATTAGAAAGTACAATGTCGCTTGCAGTAGTTTTTACGACGGCTGGACATTCGGGCTGTCGTTGATAAGGGTGTTTGAGCATAATACGTATTACCTCAGCCCTAAAACTTTCCTCTAAATTATTGTTGTTGAGAGTTTTAATGATTTTGGGATTGTACTCTATTTTGCCACGACCACAACGCACGGCAATCGGCATTTTTGGGTTTTCTAATAATTCGTGACTACACAAAACAGAGTGCAAAGCCGGTTCCGAGAGAAACCAGTTGTCGTAAATTATTTTGCTAATACGCTCTGATACAACCTCTTCCATGTTACAATTTGCTTACAAAATCTATCAGTTTTTGATAAACTTCTACTGCGTTAGACACCATATACGCCACTGCTTTTGGGTAGAGTCCTTGCGAAAATACCGAAGCAAAATGCGCAATGGCTTCTTTGTTTTTGCTCGATTCGAGTAAGGCGATGTATTTTTTCAGATTGTCGGCAGCGGTTGCGATGTCGGCGGCTGAAAGGTCAGCAGTTTCGAGGAAACGGTACACGCCATCGTTTAGCACCGAAAACTGGTGAACTTTGTATTTTGCGATTTTGGATTTCACCTTGTCAAAGTCCAAAAGTACCTCTTTGCCACCGATAATTTTTGCCGTTGATGCCGAAGCGTAGAATTTTTGTGCCGCTTGAACGCCCACAACGCCGGCAATGATTTTTTGGTCAATCTCATGTAATTCTTTGATTGATAACACAATATCGGAAACTTTTTTCCAAGCGCGACGGTCGGGATATTTTTCGAGGCCGGTGTCAAATTGCGGACGGTCGGCAGCAATACCGTCGAGCCAATCGGGATTGGAGGCTATGAAATCGGTAACACGAGTGTCAAGTTTCTGTTTTTCAGCCCAAAGCAGCCATTCTTTGTAAGTGGGACGAAAACCATATATATTGAACCTCGATACAAGTGCAGGGTCGAGGTCGGTGAGTTGATATTCTTCACCGTCGTTGACAGCGGAAATCAAACGGCTGCCATTAGGAAGGGTTCGTCCGGCAAGTTTACGGTTAAGTGCCAAATCCATAATGGTTTGCAACACTTCGGGACGTGCGCGGTTGAGTTCGTCGAGAAACAGCACAACAGGCTGATTGTCAAGAGGAAACCAATACGGTGGAAGAAAATCCGTGCGCTGACTTTTGTCGTTTTTTATGGGCAGACCGATAAGGTCGCCGGGGTCGCTCATCTGACCCAAAAAGAGTGCTACCACTTTGTAGCCCTTCTGAGTGTAATATTGTGTTAAAATCTCCGACTTACCTATACCATGCTTACCGACAAGCATAATGTTCTGATTCTCAGGTGTTTTGTCGAGAATTTCAATTAGTTCTGTGGTGTTGATGTTAATCATTTTTTTTATGTTATTTGTCGTTGACAAAATGGTCGTAATCGCCAATTTTTTTGATTTGCAGTTGCAGACCAGTTTCTTTTATTAAAACAATTATCTGTTTGGCGGCGGCAATTATCTTGTCGATTGCAGTGTCAAAATTTTTGTGCGAAAGGTAAAACATTGCCATTTCCTTGTCGGAAACCTTGAAAAAAATCTTATCGCGCAATTTACCTTGTTCCAAGCGGTACGGCAGGCCACAAGTATCAAGTTTTTGAGTTGCAAACGATTTTACGGCGGTTTGTTTAATTTCCAAAATTTTCTGTCTTTTGCGGAAGTCGCGAATACATTCTGCCGCCAAAGGTTGCCACGTAGAAATGTTGGAGCGTGCATAGTCGATTATTTCTACTATATTATCAAAATCATTATAATCAACATCTACTTCGTATATGTAACCATAAAGGAACCCGACTTCCATGTTGTTTCTGTATTCATTCCAATGAAACGACATCTTTGCGCCCATTCCGAGCGATACCCAAATGTATTTTTGGGTGTAACCATCGCCTTTTGTAGCATACGAAACATCGTTACCATAACGTAGTTTGAGTCTCTGTAAGATTGCTTGTTCGTGGTTGCCTTTCTGCTGCGATTCAATATTATACGGACGACGGAATTTATCCACCAAATCGTGCACAATAGATTCGTAGCATACAATTTCAGCGTTGCTTTCGGTGTGTTGTTGGTGATAATCGTTATTGAGGTACGATGCCACGCAAAGCCGCGCTTGATTAGCAATTTTTTTTGTTATTCTTTCCGGTAGTGAGATGTCCATAGTTGGTTGATTTTTTTATTCCACCTTTTCCATTTTATAACCGCATCGTTGCAACTCCACTGCCGCGCCTATTTGGTAAAGACATAAAGACTTAATGCAGTAATGTTTGTTTCAATTCTCGTTTTAAATATTTTGACATGACTTTTTATAAAGTTAGTTCTTGCCGCAAATTTAAAACTATTTTCAAATTTTTCCAAATTTTAAATTTTGAAATTTTATCCAAAACATTTATTTTTGCATTGTAAGAAACTAAATTTTTACGACTATGAAATTAGCAGAAGCATTACAAGAGCGTGCCGATTTGAGCAAGATAATCGACCAACTCAGATACCGTCTTAGCAACAACACAACAGTTCAAGAAGGCGAACAACCAGCGGAAAATCCAGAAGAACTTTTATCTGAACTCAACACAACAATTAGCCGCCTTGAATATCTTGTTGCGCATATCAACCTTACAAATTGTACTATCAAGACCAACGGAAAAACTTTGACCTAAATCATTGCCGAAAAAGACTGCCTAACGAAAAAACATTCAATTCTAAAAGAAGTGGTAGGTTCTGCAAGCAACATTTCTAATCGTGCCACACGTAGCGAAATCAAGATAATACGTACCGTTGATGTCAAAGCCATTCAGTCTCAGGCAGACGAAGTAGCAAAACGTATCCGCCTGCTCGACAATCAGCTTCAACAGACCAATTGGGCGGCTGATTTATTGTAATAAAGACATAAAGTTTTTTCGGGGTGAATGTCAAACTCACGCAAACAGAGTCATTGTTGCATCCCAATTACGGAGGTTGAAACTGAGGGCTGTTTCGGTGGTTCGAATCCGCCATTTTATTGTTATGCCCCTTACAACGTATAAACGTACAAATTATAATTAATTGTCAATACCACGACGTTAACCGAAAGAACTTACGGTCTTGAAGCATTTAGTTTCAAGACCGTTTATTTTTTTTACATCAAAAAAAATCTTTCCTTGATGTTAAACTCCGACACTTGCCAAACCTCCTTGAAAAGAGCCGTCAAATTGCTTAAAACCTGTAATCAATTTATTCGACTCTGGAACTCAAAGTTTGTTGGACGTTAAAAAAATACTTATTATTTGATAAGAATTTTTTGTGAATTCAATCCCGTTTTTACAATGTAAATTCCATCATTGGATAGTTGAATTTCCATGTGGTCGTTGTTTGGTTTTATCCTATTTACAATTCGCCCGGACATATCAACAATGATAATTTCAGATTCCGCATTTTCTACGAATACTCTCTTTTCATACGACCAGATTTTTATGTTGTTATGAGGTGTGATTTCTGGAACGGGAGTAAATTGTGAAATTGAGAATGTTTTTTCGACACTTCCGCCATAACTGCCTTGACCGAAAAAAGTAACAGTATATTCTTCCGATGCATTGTAGTCTTTAGGCGCAGAAATCGTGTAATCAATATTGTTCACAAGAGTACGATCTCCGTCCTTGACAATAAAGTTCGGAGTAAAAAACTCTTCATTCTGATTTGTATTTTCCATGCTGATGTCGCAGAAGGCAATATTCCGACGCCAAACGGCTGTAAATTTTTTATCGCCAAGATGGTCATCGGTTACTGTAACAGACTCGGTAAGAACATCAAGTCCTGTGCCTATCCAGCCGGCAAAGACATAGCCGTCACGTTCGGGATTGTTGAGAGTAAAAGGGTCTGTACTTTCCGAGATAAATACTTCCGGATTTGAAGTTATAAATGCACCTCCGTAAAGGTCATAGCTTATTGTGTATGAGTTATTAAGTGCGGCATCAAACCAAGCATAACGATCGTTCAACCAATTTTTCATATAATCAATTTCGCTTTGATATGTTGTACGGTTTTCAGCTCCGGCAGGATTTGGCCATACATACTCACCGAGAATTCGCCATCGTTTAAAATTTACCTCCGCTGATGATGCGTTTATATCAGCAAGTTGTTGCAAGCGACGATTAATAGCAGTATATAGTTCTGATTTTTTTTCATTCCAACGCTTTTTTAGATTATTTACAAACAAAGGATCTTCAAACATACGAATTATCCACCAACCATCCTTTATGTACCAAACATCTGATTTGCCAAGATCAATCGTTCCATTCTGACCGTCATTTCCAAAACCGCGATCAAAATCCCAAAGTGGTCCGAAATGAATTTTTTGGTCTGTAGGAGAATAATATTTATAAATAGATGAACTACTTTTTGCATCTCTATTATTTGCAATTTCGTTAAGGAAATACCAATCAATTACAGAACATTCATCAAAATATTTACGCCATCCTTCATCTATATCGCAGAAATTATCTGAATATAATGCATCTTCGGCTTGTTGAATAACAAGTTTTATATGTTCTTGTATTTTCTCAGAAACCTCATCAGGGTCTTGAAGCGTAATAGGTATTCGTTTTGAAGTTTTAAACCAAAACTCGGTGTCAAGACGTCCACATATTTCTATTACAAATCCACCATCACACAAATCAATTTTTCCATCTCCGTTTTGATCCGTATAATCACCGCTGGATATTTTCTTTGTAGTACAGTCTGATATATCTTGAATATCAATACGTCCATCTCCGATATTATTTTTCTCCATAAAGGTGTAATTACCCATATACTCGCCGTTCATTACGACATCAATATTAATAAACGTCGGATTCCATTCCGAATTAAATATCTCGTTTCCTAAAAGAGATGCAAACTTATTTCGCAAAAGTGTCTTATCTTCATAATTGGATACAATACACCATTTCTTTGAAGAAGGTAAATTGAAAAATGATTGTTTTTTGTCAAACTTAATGTTGTAACCTTTCTTTGGGTCTGTCCAACTCGAATTGCCACGGCCTTTGATTCCTTCTTTTTTCTCTCCGTTTTTTTCTGTTTTGAATGTATATGAGACCTCCTCTCCTGATTCGTAAATAAGTTTTATATCACCAAAAACATATTCCTCTTTGGTAATATCATTGGTTGGAATTATAGTGTTAATATACAATGTCGCCAACCCCGTATACGCCACGGCAACTACATCCGAAGTTATACTTTCATTGCCGCACGAGGCTTTGCAATAGTAATACTTGGTTTCCTTTTCCGCAAAAAATTCTGTTGTATATGTGTTTTCTGTTGCTCCTTCAATTTTAGTGTCTGATTCATCCGTATGAAGATACCATTGATACGAGATTTCTGCATCGCCCTTTGCGGCAGTACATGAAAGAGTGGCTGTTCCGTTTTTTGGGTACGACAGTTGTTGTAGGTTGCGAGGTAATTGATAATGCCGCTTGATTGTCATTTTGTGCAAACACTGAGTCGGTTATTACACAAAAAAAACAGAACAATAATAAGTAAGTGGTTGTAGAGTTAGTCATTGTTGTAGGGAAAATCTTGAATATAATTTCTAATATAAAAATCCCACTAAAAAGCATTTTTAGCGGGATTTTTTTGTTTTTATTTGAAGTAAGATGATACTGAAATTGACTGATTAGTTGCGACTCTTTGTAGAACGTCTGCAAACAAATCCGCTACTGTCAAAACTTTGATTTTTTCATGTGTTTTCTTGAGCGGAATAGTGTCTGTAACGTAAAGCTCTGTCAGTTGAGAGTTCACTATTCTGTCGTATGCCGGACCTGAAAGTACGGGATGCGTTATGAATGCTCTGACAGAGAGTGCGCCTTGACTCATCATCAAATCGGCAGCTTTTGTTAAAGTTCCTGCCGTATCAATTATATCGTCTACGATTATAACATTTTTACCTTTAACATCACCGATAACTGTCATTTCAGAAACCACGTTAGCTTTTTCGCGGTATTTATGACAGATAACCATCGGGACATGGAGGAAATGACTATAAGTGTTAGCACGTTTGCTGCCGCCGATGTCGGGCGATGCTATCACCAAATTGTCCAAATTTAGCGAGTTGATAAACGGAACGAATATTGACGAGGAATACAAGTGATCGACCGGAATATCAAAGAATCCTTGAATTTGATCGGCGTGCAAATCCATCGTTATGATTCTGTCCGCACCAGCGTTTTGAATAAGGTTTGCAATGAGTTTGGCACCGATAGCAACCCTCGGTTTGTCTTTTCTGTCTTGACGTGCAAAACCGAAATACGGTATTACAGCCGCAATTTTATAAGCCGAAGCTCTGCGAGCGGCATCTATCATCAAGAGCAATTCCAAAAGATTGTCGGCTGGTGTGAACGTCGATTGAATGATAAACACGTATGCACCGCGTACCGATTCCTCCAAGCACGGCTGAAATTCGCCGTCGCTGTAATGATTCATCGTTACTTTGCCTAACTCTACTCCATATTTCGCTGCAATCTGCTTCGACAAATAAAGCGAAGTAGTGCCCGAAAAAATTTTAATGTTAGAACTCGAAACCATTTTTTATAGTATTATTGACATCTATTTTATTACAAAGTTCACCATTTTACCCGGAACAACTATTGTTTTAACCAAAGTTTTACCTTCGATGAGTTTTTGTAAACGTTCATTTTCAAGGACTTGCTTTTCGATTTCGTTTTTGTCGGCATCAGCAGGCAAATCCAATGTAAATTTAGTTTTACCGTTGATAGCTATCGGATAACATTTTGTAGCATCAACAGTGTATTTTTCATCAACTTCCGGGAAAGAAGCGTTGTTAATTGTTTCAGTATGACCTAATTGCTTCCAAAGTTCTTCCGTGATATGAGGCGCAAACGGTGCTAAAGCAATTGTCAGCGGCTCAAGGATTTTTCTCTTGTTGCATTTCAAGGTTTGGAGTTCATTGACGCAAACCATAAATGCACTTACAGAGGTATTGTACGAAAGCGATAAAATGTCGGACTCAACTTTTTTAACGGTTTTGTTAAGAGCTTTAAGTTCTTGTTCCGTAGGCTCTTCATCGCTGACAGAGAAAATATCATTTTTATCCGAATAGAAGAGTCTCCAGAATTTTTTCAAGAATTTGTAAACGCCTTCAATGCCGCCCGTATCCCACGGTTTTGACTGTTGAATCGGTCCTAAAAACATTTCATAAAGTCTTAAAGTGTCAGCACCGTATTTTTCAACAATAGAATCCGGATTAACGACATTGAACATTGATTTACTCATTTTTTCAATAGCATATCCGCAGACATAATTTCCGTCTTCGAGGATAAACTCTGCCGTTGCATATTCGGGTCTCCATTTTTTGAAAGCCTCAATATCCAAAATGTCGTTTTTAACGATATTGACATCAACATGAAGTTCTGTTGTATCGTATTGATCTTTAAGTCCTAACGAAACGAAAGTGTTAGTATCTTTTATTCTGTAAACGAAATTGCTGCGGCCTTGAATCATACCTTGATTAACAAGTTTTTTGAACGGTTCTTCCTTGCAAACGTATCCTAAATCGTAAAGGAATTTGTCCCAAAATCTTGAATAAATAAGGTGTCCTACTGCGTGTTCTGTTCCTCCGATATAGAGGTCTACATCTTGCCAATATTCGTTTACTTTTTTGTCTACTAATGCGTTATCGTTTTCAGGGTCCATGTATCTCAGATAATATGCTGATGAACCTGCAAAACCGGGCATTGTAGAGGTCTCGTATGGATAACCCTCAGCTGTTTTCCAGTTTTTAGCGCGGCTGAGCGGCGGTTCGCCTGATTCCGTGGGCTGATACGAATCGATTTCGGGCAGTTCCAACGGTAATTTTTCCAAAGGCAAAACTTCAACTCTGCCGTCTTTATAATAAACGGGAAAAGGTTCGCCCCAGTATCTTTGACGAGAAAAAATAGCGTCTCTTAATCTATAATTAACCTTTCTGTTACCTATTCCGCGTTTTTCAACTTCTTGAATAGCTGTTTCTTTAGCTTGTTTAACATTCAAGCCGTTGAAAATTCCCGAATTCATCATAATGCCTTCTTTAGCATCATAACTTTGCTCAGAAACATCTGCGCCTTCGATAAGCGGAATTATCGGCAAAGAGAATTTCTTGGCAAAAGCGTAGTCCCTGCTGTCGTGAGCCGGAACAGCCATAATTGCGCCCGTACCGTAACCTGCTAAAACATAATCGCTTATCCAAATCGGAATTTCATCGCCCGTAAAAGGATTGATAGCGTATGCGCCGGTGAATTGTCCTGTAACGGTTCTCGTATCGGACATTCTTTCCAATTCCGTGCGTTTGCTTGCGCCTTGAATATATGCCTGAACTTCGTCCTGATATTCAAATGTAGTAACTTTATCAACGTATTCGCTTTCGGGAGCTAATACCATAAATGTTACGCCGTGAACCGTATCGGGGCGGGTCGTATAGATTTTTAGTTTAATATCGGAATTTTTTATAGAGAAATACATCTCGCAGCCTTCAGATTTACCGATCCAGTTGCGTTGCATTTCTTTTAAAGAGTCCGACCAATCAATTGTTTCAAGCCCTTTCAAAAGTCTTTCAGCGTATGCCGAAACTCTCAAAAGCCATTGAACCATAGGTTTTTGGATTACCGGGTAACCGCCTCTTTCGCTTACGCCGTCTTTTACTTCGTCGTTAGCCAAAACGGTTCCTAATTTCGGGCACCAATTAACCATTGTTTTAGCTCTGTAAGCCAAACGGTAAGCATCAATAACGGAATCTTTTTCCAAAGTGTCCATACCTGCCCAAACTTCAGCGGGGAACATCGGCACTTCGGAATGAGCGGCATTGATTTTAAGATTACCGTTTTGTTCAAACTCTTTTATAAGGTTTTCAATCGGTTCGGCCTTTTGCGTGTCATTATTATAAAAGTGTCCGTACATCTGAATGAAAGCCCACTGAGTCCATTTGTAATATTTAGGATCGCAAGTTCTCAGTTCTCTTGACCAGTCGTAAGAAAAACCGATTTTTTTGAGTTGAGAGCGGTATCTTGCGATATTGTTTTCGGTAGTAACAGCGGGGTGCTGACCTGTCTGAACGGCATATTGTTCGGCGGGCAGACCGAAAGCATCATAACCCATAGGGTGAAGTACGTTGAAACCTTTCAATCTTTTGTAACGGCTGTAAATATCCGAGGCGATATATCCTAACGGGTGTCCGACATGAAGTCCCGCACCAGAGGGGTACGGAAACATATCTAAAACATAGAATTTTGGTCTGTCAGAAAAATTGCTGACCTTGTAAGTAGAATTTTCTTCCCAGTACTTTTGCCAGAAAGATTCTATTTCACGATGATTGTATTCCATTTTTAACGTTAAAATTTTACGCCGCAAATTTAGGAATTATTTCGTGGAAAATAAAATTTTTTATTCCTTTTTAAAAATAAATTAAGGAAAGCCCCCCTAAAGGAACTTTCCTTAATAATGTTTAACAATTATGAAATAACAAATATTTATAAACCTTTGATAGAAATTAATAGAATGTATCCTAAGGCGATTGAAATTACACCGACAATAATACCTATTGTAGCCATATCTTTTTGTTTAATAAAGCCTTTTGCGTATGCGAGAGCGTTAGGCGGTGTTGAAATCGGCAATGCCATTGCAAACGAAGCACTAAGAGCCAAACCTATAAGCAGTGTTGAAATTCCGCCGTAAGACTCTAATTGCGGTGTTATGCCTTTGCCCACAGCCAAAAGTATCGGAATCAAAAGCGCAGCCGTTGCAGAGTTTGACATAAAAGTACTCATCAAACAACACAAAATACCGCTGCCGATTATAATCAAAAGTGTAGGCCAAGAGCTGAACGGGATAGCCTCTACAAGGTGTTTTGCAAGACCTGTTTTGTCAAGACCGACGCCTAAGGCAAAACCGCCGGCTACGAGCCACAAAACGTCCCAGTCAATTTTCTTTAAATCCTCTTTCGTAAAAATACCTGTAACGGAAAATACTGCAAATGGGATTAATGCCACAACATTAGCGTTAATGCCGGTTAATTTGTCAGTCACCCAAAGCAAAATCGTTACGATAAAAGTGATTAAAACTATCTTGGAATTAGTATCTTTTGGAGAAAAATTTTCGTCGATATGGATTTCGATTGTTTTTTGAGAGAAGGGGAACATTTTTCTCAAAATAATCCATGTAATAAAAAGTATTATTAATGCCAGCGGAACCATGTACATCATCCATTCGCCGAACGAGATACTGAGATTAAGGCCGTCAGGGTCGTTCAAATATTTGATAGCCAAAGCGTTAGGAGGCGTTCCGATAGGCGTTCCGATACCGCCGATATTCGCGGCAACTGGTATTGAAAGTGCCAAAGCGATACGGCCTTTTCCCGAAGTCGGAAGTGTTGCCAAAACGGGTGAGAGGATTGTCAGCATCATTGCAGCCGTTGCGGTGTTTGACATGAACATCGAACAAATTGCCGTTACGACTATAAATCCTAATAAAACCATTTCAGACTTGTTGCCGAACGGTGTTAAGATTGCTTTAGCGATACCTGCATCAAGTTTGTATTTACTTGCGATAATTGCGAGGACGAATCCGCCCATAAAAAGCATTATCACGGGGTCGGCAAATGTCGCCATGATGTCTTTGTATGGAATTGCGTTGCCGAAAGCATCACCGTCTTGTTTCAAAAATTTAATCATGCTCGTGGAAGTTGTCAGAAGCATTAATACGATAACGCTTACCGAGGTTGTCCAAATCGGAATCGGTTCCAAAATCCACATTAAAGCGGCAAAAATAAATATTGCGACTACGCGTTGCTCTACAACGGTAATCTCAAACGGGAAACATCCCGCAGGTAAAAGAGCAATTATCACCGGAAAAAGCAGCGAAATTGCTAATTTAATTAATTTTGAATTGTTCATAAGATGTTTTTGACTGTGTTTGTTAAAACGTTGAGTTAATGTTTGTTAACCCTTAGTTTTAATTCTTGAGGTTAATAAATCAATAATGATTAATAAAAAAACGCCCCAAATTTAAACATTAAATCAACATGAACAAAAGATTTTTTTTCTTTCTGTAAGTTTAGAAAAGAAAATTAACAAAAAATAATATCTGATAAAATTAATAAATGTCAATTTTATTTTTCCGATACAAAAATAATTTTTACTTTTACGGACTAAAAAAAATATCTTACTATGAAGAACAGCATTATAGGAATTATACCGGCAAAGATGGAATCGAAAAACTTCCCGAACAAGCCTATGGCTGATATTTTGGGAATGCCGATGATAGGTCATGTTTATAACCGCGCGAGGCTTTGTACTGACTTTTCTGACGTTTATGTTGCCACTGCCGACAAAGAAATTATTGATTACATAACCTCAATAGGAGGGAAGGTTATTGAAATCGTGGAGAGCCGTATCAGTGCTACCGACAGGGTTGCCGAGGCTGTTAAACGAATAGAGGCTGACAATAATTGTGTTTACGACCTTGTGGTTTTGATTCAGCCTGACGAGCCGATGCTTACTCCTGATGTTTTAGGACGGGCTATTTCGCCTATGGTTATGGACAAAAACCTCAAGATGACGGCTTTGATGACGGAGATTACGAGTGAGGAGATTTTTAACGACCGCAACGAAATCAAAGTTGTTGCTGATAATCTCAACAATGCAATGTACCTTTCGAGGGAGCCGATACCTTCAAAATCAAGGGGTGTATGTTTTCCGAGGATGAAACTTGTAGGCATTGACGTTTTCAGGCGCAGGTTTTTGAATGAGTTCAATCTTATGCTTCCCACACCTTTGGAGGTGGCTGAGGATATTGACCTTAACCGAATTTTGGAAAACGGCATGAGAATCAAGATGACTCTTACGGAGCAGGAGATGTTAGCAGTTAATCATCCTCACGAGCTTGAAACGGTAATTTCGAGAATGAGACAAGATGAATATTTTTTAAGACAATATATGGATAATTTTTAATAAAGAGGAACGAAATATTAAAAAATGAGAGAAGTTAGAGTAAGGTTTGCACCCTCTCCTACGGGAGCGTTGCATTTAGGCGGAGTAAGAACCGCACTTTTTAATTATTTGTTTGCAAGAAAACATGGCGGAAAATTTATTCTCAGAATAGAGGATACCGACCAGACCCGTTTTGTGCCGGGTGCTGAAGAATATATTATAAAATCGCTCGAATGGATCGGACTTGATATTGACGAAAGCGATCTCAAGGGCGGAGATTACGGACCTTACAAACAGAGCAACCGCAAACACCTTTATACGAAATATGCCATGGAATTGGTAGAAAAAGGTTTTGCGTATTATGCCTTTGATACTCCTGAGGAGTTGGAGGCAATGAGAAAAAAACTTGAGGCGGAAAAAGCTTCTGTTCAGTCTTACGGCCCTAAAACCCGTATGACGATGAAAAACTCTTTAACTTTTGGCAGCGAGCAGACAAAACTTATGCTTCAATCGGGTGCGCCTTACGTTATCCGTTTCAAAATGCCGGAAGATGAGAAACTCGTTTTAAAAGACATAATCCGTGGCGAAATCAAAGCCGACACTTCAATCCTTGACGATAAAGTTCTTTATAAAAGCGACGGAATGCCGACTTATCACTTGGCAAATATCGTAGACGACCATTTGATGAAAATTTCGCACGTAATCCGCGGCGAAGAATGGTTGCCTTCCTTGCCTTTACACTATTTATTGTATAGGGCTTTCGGTTGGTTGGATACGATGCCGGAATTTGCGCATTTACCGCTTATTTTGAAACCTGACGGAAAAGGTAAACTTTCAAAACGTGACGGCGACCGTTTAGGATTTCCTGTTTTCCCGCTTCATTGGGAAGACCCGAAAACCGGCGAAGTTTCAAAAGGTTACGAAGAGGCGGGATATTTTCCTGAGGCTTTCTTGAATATGATGGCACTTCTTGGCTGGAATCCCGGAAACACGACTCAGGAAATTTTCTCAAAAAAAGAACTTTGTAAACTTTTCAGCCTTGAAAAAGTCAGCAAGGCGGGTGCAAAATTCGACCCTGAAAAGAATAAATGGTTCAACAAGCAATATTTGGAACTCAAACCGAATGAAGAATTAGCAGAATATTTCATCGAAGACGCTAAAAAAGACGGTGTTATAGTTGATAAGGAAAAAGCTGCTAAGATTTGCGGTTTGGTAAAAGACCGTTGTCATTTTTCTCACGATTTGTGGAAAGAAAGCACATATTTCTTTATTGCGCCTGAGTCTTATAACGAGGCTAACACCAAAAAATTCTGGAAAGAGGATTCTGCCGATATTTTAAGAAAAGCCGTTGAAGTCCTTAATGGCGAAAGTGATTTTTCTGCAAAAAATCTCGAAGAAAAGGTTTCGGCATGGATTAAAGAAAATGGTCTTAACTTCGGTAAAGTCTTGAATCCTATGCGTTTAGTTTTGGCAGGCGAATGCAAAGGACCTCATATTTTCAATATCTTAGAAGAACTCGGTAAGGAGGAATCTGTTAAACGTATTGAAAAAGGTATAAAAGCGTTATGTTAATTTTGTGTTAATTTTAACATTTTTATACTGACTAACGAAAAATTGTTAAAAAAATTACATATATTTGCGATATCAATAAGAGTCATAACATTGTTGTCATTTGCGGATAAAAATTTTAATGTAGTTTTTTTTATAATTGTTGTTTCATTTTATTATTTTTTTAAATTATTTTGAAGTTACGGAGTTGTATTTTATGAAAATGCAACTCCTTTTTTATTTTTTTGAGAAAGAAAAAATTCTTATTTTTGTGCCTTAAAAAAGTATTTAACGAAATGAAAGACCGTTTTTTAGATTTTATAAATAAACGTCCCGTTTTGGTTCTTGTGATTATGATTATCATAGCGGGTATGATAAGTTTAGGACAGTTTTTGACCCTTGAGCAAATGTTTGTTTTTACGGGTTTAGCCTCAGATAGTTATACAGGCGATCTTGCTGGGGTTTTTCATGCTGTTAGAATGGGGCAGCTCAGCGAACCCTCTAATTATAGTTTTTATCTTGGAGCCGGTGATGTTTACGGCTCGGGAGCTATATCTCTTGACCCTTTGCCTTGGATTTTAAGCCCTTTTATTTCAATTGCTTCTAAGTATGGTGTAGAAGGAATAGAGGTTTATAATTTTTATCTTAAATTTTTGCTTTCGTTTTTAGGAACGGGAATTTTTACGTTTTTGTGGTTAAGGCTATTAAACGTAAACAAAACCTCGTCTTTGACCGCCGGAATTTTGATGGCGTTTTCAAGTTCGATTGTTGTGCTTGCTCCTTGGGGTTTGGATATTTACGGTTTTTATTTATCGTTTTATCTTTTTAGTTTTGAAATGATTTTCGTTAAAAATAAACCGTGGTTTTTCGCTATTGCCGCTACAATGCTTGCAAGTCAGCCTTATCACCTTTATTTATACTCGTTTTATTTAGCGGTTTATATGCTTTTCAGATTTTTGGTTGCAAAACCGAATTTCAAGAAAATCTTTCATACTTGTCTTTGGGTATTTTTGGCGGGCTTGGTTGGTATTTTGATGAACTTGCCTAATCTTTGGACTACTTTAATGGTTCAGATTAATGCTCCCCGTATGGAGGATGTTGCTTTTAGTAAAGTGGCTGATTCGAGATTGTTTTTAACCTCAGAAATGGCGGCGACAACGCTTTTCAGACTTTTCGGTCATAACATTCCGGGCAACGATTTCGGTTTTTCGGCTTGGAACAATTATTTGGAAGCACCGGCAATTTATTGCGGAATTTTAACGCTTATAATTTTTCCGCAAATTTTTCTGTTTCTTTCAAAAGGGAAACGGATAATCTATTCGGCTTTCTTGTTGTTTTGGTTTGCCGTTATGATTTTTCCGCAATTAAGACGTTCGATATTGCTTTATGCCGGTGATTATTACCGTTACGGTATTGATTATTTCTTTACGTTTTCTATGATTTTGATAATGGCTCAGTCCTTGAGCGTTATCACGGCTAAAAAGAAAATGAATTTTATGCTGCTGGTTGGAACGGTCCTTGTTTTGGGTCTTTCGCTTTGGAAAACTGCAACCGACGAGTCTTTTTCTTTTATGATTAATAAACCCGAAATTATGTATTTCGCGGTTTTAACAATGGTTATTTATGTCCTTTTGTTGTGTTTTATCAATTATATTGAGAGAAAAACTCTTAAAATTTTGTTTATCGTTTTGCCTTTGATTGAGGTTTCGATTATGTGTTATTCCGCTTTTGACGGTAGGGACAGCATCAAATATTCTGATGTGGAGCTTAATATGGCTGGTTATGACGACGGTATTTCTCAGGTTTTGGATACTATCAGAAAAAATGATACTACGAAGTTTTACAGAGTTGAAGTAACTTATTATCCCGGACTTACAATGCACGCCCCGATGAATTGCAACAGGGTTTTGGGTTATTTTACTTCAAAATCTTATTCACCGTTCAATCAGGTGGAATACGTGAGGTTTTTGCGTTCTATTTGCGCCGTATCGCCTTACGAGGAGGCTGATACGAGATGGCTTAAAGGTATTCCGCAAATGCCGTTCATTTATTCGTTTTTCTCTTCTAAATATTTGATAACCAAGCTTCAGGATTCGGCCTTAGTAAATCCTGCGTTTTGGGATATGGCTAAGGTTAAGAAATTTCCGAAACATTATCTTTTGGAAAACGATTACGTAATGCCTTTGGGTTTTGCACTTGATAAATACATGGAAAGATCGGATTTTGATTCTCTTTTGAGTTTTACGCTTACTCCTGAAGGCGTTGATAACATTATCCGCAATATTAACAACGGTAATAATGCCGAGATGTACGATTACAGTATGAAATTGCAGAATGTTGTCGGAAAGAAATTTCATTCGTTGAAGGAGATTGATAAATTTACTTCAGAGAATTTTCCCCCTCAGCTTGCACCGACGGTTTCCTCGTATATTTATCTGATTGCCTCTGATAATATCCGTCAGATGTATTCGCTTTTAATCGGTTTTGTCAATAATGAGGATTCGGATATTGACCTATCAAAATACAAGAAAATTGATGTTAAAGATAGTACCGATATTTGTTTTATGAAAGATTTGTCGATTCAACAGTTTTTGGAAACAACAAAACGCAATCAAGAAGAATCGCTTGATATTACGAAATTTAACCATTCTTATATAAAGGGAAACATTAATCTTAAAACCGATAAATTTTTGGTTTTGACCATTCCTTTTGATAAGTCATGGAAATTCAGTATCGACGGTTCTGAGCCTAAAGCCGTAAAAAAATGTGATGTTGGTTTTTCCGGTTTTGAAATGCCCGCGGGTCAGCATACCGTGGAGCTTTCTTACGCTCCTGAAAGCCACACTACGGTAGTTAATATTTCTATTATTGCCGCTATATTGTTTTATTTAGCGTTTTTGTGGTTTGAGGTTTTGAGCAAGTTGAAATTTTTCAGGAAAAAAATCAATAATTGAAACAAAAAAATATTTTTTTTCCCGAAAAAAATATAATTTTATGCCGTTTTTTTTAATAAAAGTATAACAGACAATAAAAAAATCATGGGACAATTATTCAAACCCGAAAATTACAAACCCGTCCTTGACCTTCAACAGACGGAACTCGCAATTAAAAAAATTAAAGACTTCTTTGAAAGTTGTCTTAGTGCGGAGCTTAAACTCCGCCGTGTTACTGCTCCGCTTTTCGTTCTTAAAGGTACGGGTATCAACGACGACCTCAACGGTGTGGAACGTCCTGTTACATTTCCGATTAAGGATTTCAACGAACAGCAGGCAGAGGTTGTTCATTCGCTTGCAAAATGGAAACGTTTAACGCTTGCAAATTATAATATTCCGAGCGGTTATGGTATTTATACCGACATGAACGCTATCCGTCCTGATGAGGAATTGGATAATCTTCATTCTCTTTATGTTGATCAATGGGATTGGGAGCGTCATATCGAACCCTCTGATAGAAATTTAGACTTTTTGAAGAATATTGTAGAACGTATTTATTCGGTACTTTTGAAAACTGAATATGTCGTTTACGAGGCTTATCCGGCTCTAAAACCGATTTTGCCGAAAGAAATAAAATTCATCAGTACGACGGAACTTTTAAGACTTTATCCTAATTTGACTCCGAAAGAGCGCGAAGACGAAATCTGTAAGCAGTATGGAGCAGTCTTCGTAATGGGTATCGGTGATAAACTTTCAAACGGAGAAAAACATGATGGTCGTGCGCCCGACTATGACGACTGGTCAACGCCTAATTCTGAAGGTTTCAACGGTCTTAACGGTGATATTTTGCTTTGGAATCCTGTTTTGAAACGTTCTTTTGAAATTTCTTCAATGGGTATCCGTGTTGATAAAATTGCTCTTGAGAGGCAGCTTTTAATCGAACACAAAGAAGACCGTAAAAAACTTTATTTCCACAAACGCCTTCTCGAGGGTACGCTTCCCGAAAGTATAGGCGGCGGAATAGGTCAGTCGCGTATTTGTATGTTCTTCCTTAAAAAAGCTCATATCGGCGAAATTCAATCGTCTCTTTGGTCTGACGAAATGCGTTTTGAATGTTCTAAAGCTAACATTCCGTTGATTTAGCCGTAAGGGAAAAAAGGAAAACCGATTTTTTTTTTAAAAGAAATCTCTGTTTTAAACTGCTGATATAAAAAAATTTCGGTTTTCTTTTTTTTGAAAAAGAAGGAAAATAGAAATAAAAAAAATGAATGTGATTTTTAAAAAATATCCGGAGGCAGGTTGTGATGAAGCGGGGCGTGGGTGTTTAGCTGGTCCTGTGGTAGCCTCTGCCGTTATTTTTCCGCCGGATTATTTTAATAATGACATTAACGATTCAAAACAGTTGTCTGAAAAGAAACGTTTTGCATTGAGGGAACAGATTATAAAAGATGCTGTAAGTTACTCTGTTGCAGAGTGTTCTAACGAGGAGATTGATAGGATTAATATCCTTCAGGCTTCGATTTTAGCTATGCACAGAGCCTTGGACAAATTATCGGTAAGACCGGAGTTTATTATTGTTGACGGTAATAAATTTAGACCGTATCAGGATATACCATACGAAACGATTGTAAAGGGTGATGCTAAATTTTTGTCGATAGCGGCGGCCTCTATCCTTGCAAAGACTTTCAGGGACGAGATTATGATGAATTTTTCTAAGGATTATCCTGTTTATTGTTGGGATAAGAATAAGGGGTATCCCACGAGAGAGCATCGTCAGGCGATATTGGATTACGGTATTTGTCCGTTGCATAGAAGAAGTTACGAACCTTGTCAGCCTAAATTGCTGTAAGGAATTATATATTTTTTTTACCAATTAAAACACTAAATTACAATGAAAAAGTACATTTTTATGCTTGCAGTGGCTTTAAGTATTACTTTAAATGTAGCTGCGCAAAAGTTTGAAAACTTGGCATTAACACCGCCTATGGGTTGGAACTCTTGGAACACTTTCGCTTGTGATATCAGCGAAAAAACTGTCAAAGACATGGCAGACCTTTTTATTGAGTTGGGTCTTGACAAAGTGGGTTTTGAGTACATTGTTATTGATGACGGTTGGATGTTGAAGGAGAGGGACAAACAAGGCAATCTTGTTCCCGACCCTAAAAAATTTCCTAACGGAATGAAAGCAGTTGCGGATTATGTTCATTCCAAAGGTTTGAAATTCGGAATTTATAACTGTTGCGGTTCTCAGACTTGCGGTGGTTATCCGGGCGGACGCGGACACGAATATCAAGACGCATTGCTTTATGCAAGTTACGGCATTGATTATTTGAAATATGACTGGTGCAATACCGGCAAAATGTATGCTCCCGAGGCTTACAAAACGATGAGGGACGCTCTTTATACGGCGGGACGTCCGGTTGTTTTTTCGATTTGCGAGTGGGGCGACAATCAGCCGTGGGAGTGGGGTGCTGAAATCGGACACCTCTGGCGCACAACGGGTGATATTTATTGCTGTTATGATTGCGAATATGTTGTTAAAAAAGGCGAGCCTGACCAGTGGTCGGCATGGGGCGTTTGGCCTATTTTGAGAATGAGAAAGGACATTAGAAAATACGCCGGACCCGGACATTGGAACGACCCCGATATGTTGGAAATCGGAAAATGTTTGAGCGCAGCCGAAGACCGTTCGCACTTTGCTCTTTGGTGTTTGAGCGCAGCTCCGCTTATTCTCGGTAACGACCTCCGCACTTGTACTGAAGAAACTAAAAAACTCATTACTAACAAAGAGCTGATTGAGGTTGACCAAGATAAACTCGGTATTCAAGGTTTTGAATATCAGTTCAAAGACAGTATTTCGATTTGGGTAAAGCCTTTGGAAAACGATTCTTGGGCGGTAGGTTTTGTTAATACTTCAAAAGACGAAAAGGTTTTGAATTTTGATTTCAAGGCTAATGTTATCGTTGATAAGGATTTCAATAAGACTTTGGATGCTAACAAAACCGAATACGTAATCAGAGATTTGTTTGAGCATAAAGACTTGAAAACTACGACTAAAAAGCCTGTTACTGCAAAAATAGCTTCACATGATATTTTTATGGTAAGGCTTACAAAAAAATAGTTTTGGAGTTAAGAAATATTTTTTTTTAGTGAAAAAAATTACACCTTTGTTGTGAAAATTTAAAAAAGAAGTACTATATGAAAATCGCAGAGAAACTTAAAGCGACAGACAAAACGCTTTTTTCTTTTGAAATCGTTCCGCCTTTGAAAGGTAACGACATAAAGAAACTTTATGAAAAACTTGACCTCTTGGTGGAGTTTAATCCGTTGAATATCAACATAACTTATCATCAGGACGAAATCGTTTATTCAGAGGATGGCAAAGGTGTAATTACAAAATCACTTGTAAGGAAACATCCGGGGACGGTTGCTTTGGCAGCGGCTATCAAAAACCGTTATCATCACATCGAAACCGTTCCTCACCTTATTTGCGGCGGAATGTCAAAACAGGACATCGAAAATACACTTATTGATTTGAACTTTTTGGGTATTGAAAATATTTTGGCATTAAGAGGCGATGCTCCTAAAGGCAGCCGTTATTTTGTTGCAGAAAAAAACGGACATCCGCATACCGATTCGTTGGTAAAACAAATAATTGATTTGAATAACGGTATTTATTTGGACAAGAATTTGAAAAACAACGACCGTATGAATTTTTCTATCGGAGTTGCAGGTTATCCCGAAAAACATATCGAAGCACCGAATGATGATTATGATATGAAATACTTAAAGCAAAAAGTAGATGCCGGTGCGCAATATATTGTAACACAAATGTTTTTCGATAACGAGAAATTTTTCTCGTGGGAGAAACGCTGTCGTGAAGCAGGCATTACTTGTCCGATAATTCCGGCAATAAAACCAATTGGCAAACTTCGTGATATTCAAACGATTCCGCAGGTTTTTAATATTGATTTGCCTTCGGATTTGGTTTCGGCTTGTCTTAAAGCGAAAGATGATTCTGAAATTTACAAAATCGGTATTGAATGGACGATTCAGCAGTCTAAAGACCTGATTGCGCACAAAGTTCCGTGCGTACATTATTTCAGTGTCGGCAGAACGGAAAACGTCAGGGAAGTGGCCAAAGCGGTTTTTTAAAAAAAAAGCCCTAAATATTATAAAGCGGTACATTGTTTGTTGAAAAAATATTTATAAAAATTTTGGAAAAACAAAAAACATTTTTTAATTTTAACGGCTTGAAAATCGGATTTTGACATGAGAGATTTAATAAATAATTTGAGTATACGCAGCAAATTGCTTTTAGGCTTTTTTGTTGTTACCGCAATATTCTTTGTATTAGGCATTTACCAGTATAATGCGATTCAGGAGGTCAATCGTTGCAACGAGATTATTACCTTTGCTAAAG
The DNA here is from genome assembly GCA_017412115.1 of Bacteroidales bacterium. GTDB lineage: Bacteria > Bacteroidota > Bacteroidia > Bacteroidales > UBA3824 > UBA3824. The sequence goes on from JAFPYR010000112.1 coordinate 22,521, forward strand.
ATATGAATTCTACGGCAGCTCAGGTAAAATATCTTGTTACCAAAGATATGCTTGTGCTTAGAAATTTCAGTTTTGCCAAAAACGACAAGGAATTGAAAGCACTTCATAAGGAGCATGTTGAATTTGTAGAAAAATTAGCCGGCATTTTCAATGATGTCGCAACTATTACTTCAAATCCTAATATTGATCCTCTTATGAGGCATGATTTCAGGGATTCACTCAATTCCGTAAAAAAAATGTATAATTCAACGATTTGTGCCTCTTATCATCAGATTCATGTAAATGCGCGAATGATTTTGAATCCCGGTGATTTAAGAAGTGTCATGCTCCAAAAAAACAAAAATAGGGAAGAGGCTTCTAACGAGAGGATGGAAATGTTGGATTCTTTGGGTCATCTTGTTATAAAAGGTACCGGCGGTGAAACTTCCGTTGAGGAGGCTACTCAAGCTTATTTGGCAGAGGTTATGGGCGAGCAGTCAAAACATTATCAAACTGTAACCCGTACCGTAGCTCAGATTGACAAAGTTCTTACGATGATTGAATTGAAATCTAATGGCATTATAAATTCTGCGATGGAGTCTTCCTCTGCCGTTGGTGAGTCGAATATAAAAACTTTGGTTATATTCCTTCTTTTGGGCATTGCAGTTTCGATGATACTTGCTTTGTACATTTCGGGACTTATCGTAAAACCGCTCGGAAAATTGATGAAATATGCAAAACGTCTTTCCGAGGGTGAACTTCCTGAGTTCAAGGAGGAGGTTTATAACGATGAAGTCGGTCAGACGGCTTATTCAATCGAACAATTAACTATTGGTCTTCAGAAAACTTCGGAATTTGCCCACGCTATTGGACAAGGCGATTTCAGCTCTAATTATCAACCGCTTTCCGACAAGGACGTTTTGGGTAACTCACTTCTTAATATGCGTAAATCACTTCAAAACGCTCAGAAGGAAGAAGACAAACGTAAATCAGAGGATATTCAACGAAATTGGACGACGGAAGGTCAGGCATTGTTTGCTGAAATTTTGCGTCATCACACTGATGATATCAAAGAACTTTCCGATGATATTATGGTTAATCTTGTTAAATACGTTAAGGCTAATCAGGGCGGAATTTTCTTCTATCAGGATCAAGACCCGAACGATGTTTATCTTGAATTGCTTTCGGCATACGCTTACAACCGTAAAAAGTTTATCAAAAAGAAAATTCATATCGGCGAAGGACTTGTCGGAGCTTGTGCTCAAGAGAAATACACTATTTATTTAACGGATATTCCGGACGATTACATTGAAATCGAATCTGGTATCGGTTCAGCTAATCCGAAATCATTGTTGATTGTTCCGCTAAAAATCGAAAACGACATTCTCGGCGTTATTGAATTGGCATCTTTCAATGAGATGAAAGATTTTGAAATCGAATTGGTTGAAAAAATTGCCGAATCTATTGCCGCAACACTTTCTACTGCACGTATTAACACTAGAACTGCCGAACTTCTTGAACAGTCAAATTCTAAGACTCAAGCGATGAAAGATCAGGAGGAGGAGATGAGACAGACTATCGAGGAGATGGAAGCAACTCAAGAGGAAAGTATGAAGCGTGAGGACGATTTCTACCGTGAACTCAAGGAAATGGAGGCTATTAACCGCACGCTCGAACAGCAGACAACTCTTCAGGATACTGAAATTGAGCAGTTGAAAAGCAAGTATATCGCTGCTAATCAATTGGTTAAAGAGAGAGAAACCTTTGAAACCAATCTTTACGGTATAATTTCAGCGGCTATTATCACAACGACTGACGACGGTAATATTTTGTATGTTAATGACTTGTTTGTAAGTCTTTTGGGTTATAAATCCGCTGAGGTTTTGGGTCGTAGCGTTTATAACGTTTTGGACTTTAAGTCGGGTGAAACGGAAATGGCAAAAGCACTTCAAGCCGAATTTGGAAATATTGTTAATACTAAGGGGCGTGAGGTGAAGGTTTATTCTAAGGAAGGTAAACCGCTTTTGTTCTGGCTTTCGGTAACTGCGAATATTTTCAATACGAAGGTTGTTTATGCGTTGGTTCTCAACGACTTGTCAAAACTTTCGGAGGAAAGGGCAAAATCAAGATCTTACGAAGAGGAAATGCTTACCGCTAAGTTTGAACTTGAAAACAAAACCGAAATTTACGAAGATCTTTTGGTTAAAAATAAAATTGAACTTCCGGGACTCGATCAGGAATACACTTTATTCTATTTTGAAGATTACCGTATCGGTCTTAATATTATTGATATGCAGACCAAAAAATGGTTTGAGGCTATTAACAAACTTTACGGTGATTTCAAGAGAAAAACTTCTCAAAAAATTGCATTGCAGTCTTTGGACGAGTTGATTGACTATTCTGGTTATCACTTCGGTTTTGAAGAGAAGTATTTGAAAGATTTCAATTATCCTCATTACGATGAGTTCAAATATACTCATGATCAATTCCTTGGAACTTTGCAGGCTAACAGAGCTAACTTTGCCGAGGGTGAGTCAATATCGTTGATTAAGATAATTATTTTCATGAAATCATGGATGTCTTCCTACAGGTCAATGTTAGACGAGGATTTCGTTAAGATGTTTAAATCTAACGGTTTGGCATAAAAACACAACGACTTCTATTCATAAAAAGAAAATTTGATTTAAATATATAAAAAGCCGTCCCTATCGGGGCGGCTTTCTTTTTTAAAACAAAACTAAATTTATCTATTATAAAAAAAATATAAAAAGGTGATTGTTAAAAACTAAATTATTTTTTTCAAAAAAGTGAATCTTTCTTTATATTTCAATACCCATAACAGTGATGTCATCTCTTTGAGAGCATACACCTTTGAAAGCCTCTAAGTCGCTCCAAATGTAATCTCTTTGTCTTGACATTTCAAGGTTTACGGAGTCATGAAGTACCGCTACAAGCCTTTTAGTGCTGTAACGTTTGCGTTCGTAATTGTTTTGATCGCCTATACCGTCAGAGGCCATATAAATTCTGTCGCCTTTGTGGATTTCGATTTCATGGTCTTCAAATTTTACGGTAGACTCTATGTTTCTGAACTTTCCGCCAACTTCTCTGCGGGCAGTTTTATAAGTTTCTATTCTGTTTTCCTCTTTTATGTAATGATAAACCGGAAATTTAGCACCCTCGTATGTGAGGTGATATTTTTTGTCGGCAGTTGTCTTCTCGATTTTACAAATCGAAGCCTCCATGCCGTCGTTGCTTTCTGTTTCGTGCTGCCTAAGCGAACTCCTGATGGCTTTGTTTAATTCTTCTAGAATTTCTGCCGGTGAAGTGATTTTTCTTTGTTTAACAATTTGGTCAAGCAGATTGATTCCTATCAAACTCATAAATGCTCCCGGTACGCCATGTCCCGTACAATCTATAACACCGTAAATGAAAGTTTCTTTCTCCGAAGTTATTTTTTGTCCGTACCAATAAAAATCTCCGGAAACAATGTCTTTCGGACGGTATATTATAAAGGCGTTGAAATAATTGTTCAAATCCTGTTCCAAAGGTAAAGCAGCTTTCTGAATCGTTTGAGCGTATCTTATCGAACCCAAAGTTACTTCTTTGCTTATTCTTAACTGTTCGTTGATTTGTGTTAAATGCGAGGCTTGCGACTCAAGTTCTTCTTTTTGTGCGTTGATTTCCGCATTTTTTTCGTTCAACATTCCTGTCTGTCTTTGGGTTTTGAACAAAAAATGAATGACCGTCAGCAGCAGCAAAACAACCAAAACTAATCCGATAACCATTCCGTATATCGTTCTGGTTTTGCTTGTTAAGGTCGCATTAAGAACATTGAGCGTATTACTTTGATTGATAATTCTGTCTTCTTGTGTTTTGCTCATCATCATCTGACCGTAAAGTCCGGGCGCGTTGTTGCGGTCTATTTGAACCGTGTTGAGCGATATGATTTTATCAACGGGTTGATGTTTCAAAATCATTTCGGCAGTTTTTATAGCCTCTTCATTACCGTCAGGATAGAGAAATGTCGCATTTATTTTACCGTCAACGACGGCTTTAATTCCGCCGAATTCACCCGCAGCACCGTCAGTTCCGATAATGGTAATGGAATCGGTATTAACACCTAAACTGTCAAGTGCTTCCCATGCTCCGATTGCCATATCATCGTTATGAGAGTAAATGACATTGCATCTTCCGCCGTTGAGCCAAAATTCTTTTACTTTTGCTCTTGCTTTTTTCTTGCTCCATTCGCAATACAAATCGCCTATGTGCTTAAATTTTACCGAATCAATGGTTTGGTTGAATCCTCTGCCTCTGTCAATGGAGGCTGTTGCGCCTTTTTGTCCGTGAATTTCAAGGATTTGACCTTTGCCATTATGTAATAAGTTCAAATATTCAGCGGCTTTAGCTCCGATAATGGAGTTGTCAGCTCCGATAAAACACGTATAATCGTTACTTTCTGTCTTTCTGTCAATTAAAATAACGGGTATTCCGCTGTGATAAATCAGTGAAACTATTTCGGTTAATGAATCGGCTTCGTTGGGCGAAACCATCAGTAAATCAACTTTTTCTTTATAAACGAGGTCCTCTATGTCTTTTATTTGTTTGCTATTAGAATTTTCTCCGTCGGTTATAATCAGATCTATGTTTCCTCTAAGGGCTGCATTTACTTTAATACTGCGGTTCATCTGTAAACGCCAAAACGTATCGAAGGCGCATTGCGACAAACCAATTTTAAATTCCTTCTTCACCTCTTTTTCTTCGCATCCGTGAAGGACAAAAAAAAGCGGCATCAGTACAATCGTAATTATAATATAGACATCCTTTCTTGACATATTTTAGAACCGTGTTTTCGATTATTTGCGCACGTAAATTTAGAAAATAAAATGCGAACAAACAAATTTTTTTACGCATAAAAATTTTATAAAAACAAAAATTAGCATTACATTAGCGGCAGTATTTTTATTAGAAACCTATGACTGCAAAAAAAGTAATATATTCGGCACAAATGTCCGATTATCGTCCAGTAATATGGTACGGACGTCCTGTTTTGGACAGATATTCAATGCTTTATGAAGTTTTGAAAGACGGTTTGGGCGTTGAATATGCAGAATTTTTAAGCGAACCGCTCCTTAATTTCACAAAAGCGAATTGGCTTAGCGGTTATGTATCTTCGGGAGTCGAGTTTACAAAATTAAACCTTGATAAACAGGAGTTTATACGTGTAAAACTTCAGGAGATGATTCTGAAAATTAAGGATTATGCCTTAAAATTGAAACTCTCAGAAGAACCCGTTCAAAAGGAACTCGGCGAATTGTTGGAACTTGCCGTTGAGGTTCCCGGTCTTGAAAACGTTATTGTTGAGGACAACAAAATTGTCCTTGTGGCTTGGGGTTGTACTTCCGAAAAAAGCTTTAAGGAGAATTTTAAACTCGAAACCAAAATTCAAAAACCTATTGCTCCGGCAATAACTTTAACTGATACGCCTCAACAGTCTGAAAGAAAGGAAGATACAACTGACGAAAAGAAAGAAAGTCAGACTCCTGACAGCGGTAAAACTTTCTCGGAGAGTTCTTCAGAAAATAATACCGTGCCCCCTGAAAGGGAAACTCCGACCGTTATTCCTTCCGTAACACCGCCCGTAAACGAGCCTCCGAAAAATGAAAACACAGGTAAGAAAGGTTTACCTTCATGGCTTTGGTTTTTGCTTGGTGCGTTGATGATGTTTTTGATTTTGTTTATTTTAAGGAATTGTTTCGGTAATGATACGAAAGTTGTTGATAACAAGCAAGATGAAAACAAACAAGAAGTTATCATTGGTGATGACAAACAAAAACGTGATGAGATAATTCATGAAATTTTGCCCGAGGATCCTAACATTATTCCGCCGGTTGATGAGTCAAAAATTATTACCGACCCGGAAGACCCCGGAAAGAGAAAAATCTTTTCTGATAAGGTTAATATCGCGATTGCAAAGGGCGTAAAATTGGAGGATTTTGCAATCAGTCTTCATCAAGCTTACGGTGAAAATCTTAAAATCGTTTATTACGACACCGTTATAAATTTAATGCAAGTTCAGACTCCGGAAGGCGAATTTAAGCAATGGATTGATACTTTAAAGAAATTTACAAATGTGAAACTTGCCTTTTCCAACGCTATTTTTGAAAACGGCAAAACCCGCCCGCAAGATCCTGATTTTAAGAATCAAGTGAAGTCTTGGTATTTTAACGAGGTTGAGGCTTATAATGCTTGGGATATTTCAGAAGGTGATTCTTCCGTTATTGTGGCTATTGCTGACAACGGTTTTGACCTTTCTCACCCTGAGTTTCAAGGCAAAATCGTTAATCCTTATAATGTTACGACCGGAGAAAGAACTGTCGGACTTTGTGGCGGCGAAGGAAACGACCACGGCACGCACGTTGCTGCAACGGCTTTGGGTAATTCCGAAAATTCAAAAGGACTTTGCGGTATTGCTCCTAAATGCAAATTTATGCCTGTTCAAATTGCTGATGCACAGGGTAATATGCAATCAATCAGCGTTGTGGCGGGCATTCTCTACGCCATTCATCACAACGCATCAATCGTAAATCTTTCAATCGGAACTTATTTCGATGATGATGTTGTTTCATTACCGAAAAATCAGCAGTTGGAACTATCTGAAACTTATTGCACTGACGAAAATATTTTTTGGAACGATTTGTTTCAGTTTGCTTTGGACGAAAATGTCGTTTTGGTAATTGCAGCGGGAAATCAGAATATCGTAACGGGAATCGACCCTTTTGCCCGAAGTGAAAAAGCTCTTATTGTTTCGGCTTATCAAAAGGCGGCAAAGGTGAAAGCGGATTTTTCTAATTTTGGAAAATACGCTAATATTTCAGCACCGGGCGTTAAAATTTATTCGGGCATACCGGGAAATCAATTCGGATTTATGGACGGAACGAGTATGGCAAGTCCTATCGTTGCCGGTGCGGCGGCTCTTATGAAATCAAAATATCCCGAAATGAAGGCTAAGGATATAATTGCAGCTCTTATTAACACTGCAAAGCCTCTTAATTCTACGCCTCAAATCGGACCTTTGCTTCAAATCGAAAAAGCATTGAAAAATCCTTATGGCGGTTCACTTTTGAATATTCCCGACGGGTCAAAGGATATTAAATTCGCTGTCGGAAAATGGAAATCCACAACGAGTCTTGTTAATTCCGATAACAATTCTATCGAAGTTAATATTTATTTCGACATTAAGCAAGATGGTTCGGGGACGGTTATTTATCGTGAAAGCGACGGCAACGAGTTCAAAGCTCCGCTTGAAATTACTTTTGCTGACGGAAAACTCTTGATGAATCAAAAGCAAAACGCCGTGAACGCCAAGGAAAGCCGTTTTTATGACCCGTGCACTTATTCTTGCACGCAAAATCCTACCTCAGGAATAGCTGGTTGTGTTGCTCAATGGACGCAGGACAACTCTTTAACTGATTTTAATATGGTTAAAACGGATTTTTAAATAAAAATTTGTTTTATGACAAAAAACTTTGTAATTTAGCATTTTGAAAATATCAAAAACCAAACAGTATATATAATTAAAAAATGAGTCAGCCAATAATTACAACTGATATTTCAGCCATAAGGCCTGTGTTTTCCGAAGGCACGGCTGAAAACATAAAAAGATATACCCAGTTGAAAAAAATGTTTGCCCAGGGTAAAGAGTATTCCGTACTTGCAGAGCCTATGCTTGATGGTCCGGACAAAATTACGTGGCATACCGAGTTTGAAGGTACGCCTCAAGCGTTTTCTAAGCTTACCGAAGACGAACAAAACGCAGCCAAGGGCATGATTAAATATCAGGTTAATAAACTTTATAAAGCGGTTTTCAAACAGCTTTATCATAATGATATGCAAGATGTTGCCGATATGTTTTCGATTATCGACTCTTGTATTGAAATTCCTGATTATGACAATATTTACAGAATTCAGAATGCTGACGGCAGAAGCCGTTATGTTCTTATAAAATGGGGTTTTATTTCTGACGATTTCAATGCTAAATCGGAATTAGTAAAAAAACTTGTACCTACGAAAGTGGATACGGTAAAAATAAAAGTTATAAAATCACAAAAAACTGCTCCGGGCGAAAGTATAACGGTAGTTTACAAAAATAAACCAATTTTATTGACCACTGATTCAAAGGGTTATGTTTACTTAGAGGATATTCCTTTGGGCGATACATTTGTGGCAGTTTCTCAGGATAAGGAAACCGAGATCGAATATATGTGCGATGGCAGGGACGAATATCATTTTTTAATCGGTACCAAATGTGCTGATATGAACTTTTTGATAACCGATGACAGAGGTTTGCCCCTCTCTGATACGGAAGTTTCTTTTACGTACGACGGACGCACTTATTTTGAAACCTCTGATTCTCAAGGACGTATCCGTTTGAGGGATATTCCTGAGGGTACGGAAGTGGTTGTTAAACAGAAAAATGCTAAAAACTCTTATTTCTGTGATGCTTCAAAACAGGAATACGTTTTTGAAGGTATACGTCCCTCTGCCGAGGTTGAGGTTGCCGTAATGAGCGAACAGGGAGAATTTTTACCCGGCATTGACGTTAAATTTTCATATTTGGACAAGGATTTAACAGTAAGTACGGATAGAAACGGAAGGGTTTCAATCGACCATATCCCGCCTGACACCGAGTTTAAGATCGAATGTGGCGGCGGAAAATTTCAAAAAGTTTCGACTTCGCTCATCACGCATGAGGGTCTTAACATGGCTGAGGTTAAAGTCAGAAAAATATCATCTTCGGGACGCATGTCGATAAAGGTTGTTGATGAAAAACAAAAACCCGTTGTCAATACCCTCGTAAGATGCGAATACGACGATATGAGATGTGAATTTTATACCGACGAAAACGGAGAAATCCTTTTGGATAAGGTTAATTACAACTCAAATGTCGTTTGTACACAGATAATTAACGGTCTTGCAACTCACAGACACGTGTTTATTTTCAAACCTGAGGAAACGCAGTACGTTTTCAAGGGCGGAATGATTTTGGAGAGATCTGAGGTTACGGATTTGGAAATTTTGGTTGTTAATAAGCAGAAGAAAAAAATTCCGAATTTAAGGGTAACTATTGACGATGGTCACAAAGTTGAAACAAGAATTACCGACAAAGACGGTAGAATTTTGATTCCGGGTTTAAAACACGGAAAATACGTTATATCAACGGAATACAACAAAAAAATCACTCAAGTTGATTATACTTGCAGCAATGAAAAAGAGCTTTTGAAACTTGTTGTGGGTAGCAATAAATTGGGATTTTTGATTTGGTTGATTCCTTTGATTTTGCTTTTAGGCTGGTTGATATACAGTTTCTTGATACCGAAAGTTAAGGAAATCGCCTCGGAGCCGATAATTGTTGCCGATACGGTTTCAAAGAATACGTCTGTTGATTCTTTGCAACAGAACAAACCTGATACGACACAAGTTGTACCCGTAGCAGAGCCTGAGGTAAAAACTCCGGAGGGATTGACCCTTGCTGTTTGGGACGAAAAAACTTCTGAAAAAATTCCGGGCGCAAAAATCGTTTTGGAATTCGGACAGGGTAAAAAGAAAACAAAACTTGAGGGTATTGCTGACGAAAACGGTGTTATCAATTTCAAAGACGTGCCTATGGATTCAACTCTTAAAATTGACGCTAAAATAACGATGAAGGATCATCCCGATTATATTACATCGTTCCTTTTTGTGCCTGAGAAAAAGATTTTGATTCCTGAGGTTTCAACCGACATTAGCGACGTACCCGTTCCGTGCGGACAACAGGTAGTTTCAAAAGGTTTTCATTCAACACTTCAGACCATTAACCTCGGCAAAACGAGCGGAACGGTAACTATTGGTTTTGATACTTTTGACATTCCTGACGAGTTGATTGTCTACAACGGCAAATCGGGTGAAATTTCTGATGCTAAAATCATTTACCGTACCGACGGCTTTGTCAAAGGGCCTTTTAAGAAAGCCTCTTTCAAATTTGATTCGCCTGATGGTTTGATTACGGTAAGGGTTAACGGCGGCGACAATAGCAAAACTCAATGGTACTTCAAGGTTTATTGTCCCTCGAAAGGCTCCAACAAGTCAAAAAAATAAAAACAATATAGATTATGAATGTAATAGCGACCAAATTTCTAAACGACATCAAATATTTGTTGGGCAGTGCATTAACCGCTCCTAACATGTACCGTCAAATAAAGGCGGCTTTTCCCGGAAGCGACGTTTTTAAAATTTTTGCCGAACCTATCGTTTTGGAAGGCGGCAGAAAATTTTCGTGGGTTTCACAGTATTCGGGAAATGCTGTTAATTACAATTATCTTTCCGACGAGGACAAAAGTCTTGCGCAAGATATTTTGAGCAATGACATCGGAAGTCTTATTGCGGAAACGAAAAATTTTGACGATTCCTCAATTACGGATTTCATTTATAAATGTATTGAAATTCCGTGCATGGAAGACGTTTTCATTATTGATGATAACGGTAAAAAACATGCTGTTATAATTGAGTGGGGATTTGTTAATGATGTTCCCGGTGCGGAAAAAGGTATTTTGACGAAATTGATTAATATCAGAAAAATACCGATGAAATTTCAGGTCGTATACAATGATGATTTAAGTTTTGCTCCTTTTGAGGATATAATTTTTGAAATCGGCGGCAAACAACTTTCGGGCAAATCCGATGAACATGGCGTTCTTGTTTTGGAAAAAATCAAGGAAAACGCTTTTGTAAAGGCGTGGGAGGCTACCGAAAAAGACAAAACTGCGCCTCAGACTTATACTTGTTACGAAAACGGCACTTACAAAATAAAAGTTACGCCTAAGGGTGATATGGTGATTAATGTCGTAGACCAAAATGACAAACCTTTGTATGGCAAAGAGTTTACTTTTGAGTACGATGTCAACACTATAAAAGCCGTATCGGATGCCGATGGCAGAATTACGCTTCAAAAAGTCAGAAATACGGTTACTGTAACGGCTTATCAGCTTAACGGCGAGGGCGTTAAAGAGAATGTTAATACTTTTGTTTTCAACCGATTGTCGCGAAATTACAAAATTGTGATTTTTGTAGAGCCCGAACCCGTACCGGTGGTTGAGCCGCCTAAAATTGAAGAGCCGAAAGTTCGTAATATGCGTTTCAAAGTAATCGACGAAAAAGGTGCTGTTATTAAGAGTGCTAAAGTTACGATTAAATACGACGGTATTAAAAAAGAGCTTTTAACTGATTCTGACGGTTATGTTGAACTTAAGGACGTGCCCGTAGGTGCAGTTGTGGAGGCTAAAGCCGTAAAATAAGTTTTTTTGCTAACCCTAAATTCTTCAAACTATGCCGACATACGTAAATTCAGGAGACGAAACGGAATACATAGTAAGAGTAAAAAGCCGCAGTTACTGGTGGCTTTTACTTTTATTATTATTGTTGTTGCCATTGCTGCTTTTGTTGCGGTTCAACAAAGATATAGCTATGGTTGCTGTGGATAAAAATACTAACAAAAATCTTTCTGATGTCAATGTTGATTTTAAATATGTAGATTTTTCTTTTATTAAAACCAATCCTTTTGGATTTTTTGTTAGTGATACTATTAAAATTAGCGGAAAGACAGATGAAAATGGTTCAGTTTTATTTACAAATGTAAATTATTCTTTGTATTCTGTAATCTTTCATTCAAAAGAGGAGAGTATTGTTACGGCAAGCGGTGGTTGTCTTTCGGCTGACACTTTGAAGCCTTTTTTTACGGGGCTTCAAGAGTATATGCCTTATAAAATTCCTTTGGAAAAACTTTCAGTCGGTTTGTGTTTCTTGGTTCTTGACAAAGAGGACGGCGAACCTTTGCCTGGGGCTACTCTAAAGGCGTTGGTTGATGGTCAAGTTGTTGAGGTTCAGACTTCGCCTGCAGGTTTGGCTGAAATTCCGAATGTTTCAAGGTGTTCTGATTTGAGTGTTGATGCTTCTTTGGAAGGCTTTTTAGGCGATACTTTAACCGCTGATGTTGAAACTTTTTTGCAAGGCGAACATAACAGAACGTTAAGATTGACACCGCAATACGGTATGGTTGCATTTACGGTTAAGGATTTGGAAACATCTCTTCCCGTGGCGGGCGTTTTAGCAAAACTCGTTGTTAATTCAAAGGGTAGGGAAGTGGTTACTAACACGGACGGAATCGGCAAGGGCTTTTTTGAAAATGTTAATCCTAAAGATATTTTCCATGTTGAGACCAAAAGATTATCTTATTTCGATACTTTAACTAAAGACTACAAACTATCTGAGTATGAACGTCTAAAAGATGATGATAAAATTATCAGGATTCGTCCGGAGAAAAATAATATGGTTTTTAGAAATATTGACTCGCTTTCTAACAAACCTGTGGACGGAGCTTTGAATAAAGTTTTTATCAACTCTCAAGAAAAGGGGACAGTTTATTCTAATCGTCAAGGATGTTTTACAATTGGAAACATTTCTGCAAATGACGAGGTAAAAATCATTGCTGAAAAACCCGGCTTCCGTCAGAAAATTTGGATTCGTAAAGGAGAGAAAATCACTGACAATCAGCGTACGAGAGATGTTTTGATGCGATACGAGGAAATCCGTTTGGGCAAACCCGATCCGAAGCGAAATTGCGGAGTTCATTTCTCCGGCACTTTGCTTTCTGATGTTGAGGTTAAAGGTCATATTTCAAAGATTTATCAGCCTGATATTTACGGCGAATATGTCGGCGACGGAAAATATATCAGCAATCAAGCAGCCTTTCCTAAAGCCGTTCAATATACTTTTGATGCTATCGCTATTGACAAAGGTACGAGGCTTGTGCTTTATAGTGAGCCGAATTTTAAAGGAAAAGTTTTGCTTGACGTAAAAGGTCCTTGTCTTATTAATAATGTAAAATGGAAAAACGAAGGGCGTATAAAAGATTTTTGCACAAAAACATTTATCCCCGAGCTTGAGGCAAATTATCCTAAATCCTCTCGCCGTTGGTCTGATTCAAATATGAATACGTGGGATTTCGGCAGTTGTATTATAACTTGCGACTAAAAAAATCCCGTAATACTTGAAAAAGATTAATTTTGACACAAAACCAAAATTATTACGGCTTGAATCAGTCCTAAAACGTAACAATACAAATGATGTGAAAATTTTTGTAATCTATTGTTTATTAGATACATGGAACTGATTGAGAATAATAATAACGCAATCACAAACGGCCAAAAAGTATCTATTGCGGCTTTGTATCCGAATATAACAATGAAACCGCAAAGTGCGCCGAAATAAGCGGATTGTGCAAAATTGACTTTTGCTAAAAAACATCTGGGCCATTTTTTGAAAAAATGTAGAAAGCCCGCTCCAGAAAAAATGTTGATCCAAACGGGCAGCACATAAACTACAAAAATGTATTTGCTGCCCCATGTATTAAAAAATTTGATATAGTCAATCATGTAAGAAAGCACTAAATAAAAAATTGTCAGTCCTAATGCGTAGTGCAATCTTACTTGAAATCCGGCGGCAATATCCCAAAGTGCATCGGGTTTTGAAAACGAAAACTGAAATTTTGTTAGATAAGGAAATAGTACTAAAGTGAGGAACATAACAAGCATTAATTGAATCATTGCTGTAATGTCCAATGAGTACGATTGCCTTTCAAATTCCGTCATAAGACAGAAAGCGTAAAAAGGTATAATCAGCGGGTGTATAAAAAATTTCATTGTCTTTTTACCTTTTTCTGCTTTTTGTTTTTTAGAGTTCTTTTCTGAGTCTTGCCACCAAAATATTCATTTGTTCGCGGTATTTTGCAACCGTTCTTCTTGCTATTTGATAGCCGCGTTGTTGAAGTATTTGAGCGAGTTTTTCATCCGTAAGCGGTCTTTGTTTTGACTCGTGTTCGATACATTCTTTCAATATTTTTTTGATTTCCCTTGTTGAAACCTCTTCGCCTGTATCGGTCTGCATACCTTCAGAGAAAAAGAATTTCAAAGGAAAAATCCCGAAATGCGTCTGAATGTATTTGGAATTTGCAACCCTCGAAATTGTGGAAATGTCAAAACCTGTTTTTTCGGCTATGTCTTTAAGAATCATAGGTTTGAGTTTAGTTTCGTCGCCCTCCTGAAAATACTCGTGCTGAAAATCTATTATAGCGTGCATAGTTTCCATTAAAGTATTTTGTCTTTGACGGATAGCCTCAATAAACCATTTTGCCGAATCCAATTTTTGTTTTACGAACAAAAGCGTATCTTTATCCTTTTGCGGAACATTCTTTTTTGACATATTTTCAATCATGTCGGAATACGTTTTGTTTAGTCTTAATTCCGGGACGTTTTTGGAGTTAAGGTGCAGAATCAGCTCGCCTTCATTATCTTCGAGAATAAAATCGGGGATAATGTGTTGAGAATTTTTAGCGAGCAAATTGCCGAAAATGCTGCCGGGTTTCGGATTAAGATGAGTTATCTCCTCAATAGCAAGGCGCATGGTTTTCTCATTAACATCCAATTTTGACAGTATTTTCTCGTAATGTTTTTTCGTAAATTCAGGGAAATAATCATGGAGAATTTTATAAGCCGTTTTTAATACGACTTTGTTTCCTTGATTGTTTTTGTATTTTCTTACAATCTGAATCATAAGACATTCTTTGATGTCTCTTGCGCCTACGCCGGAGGGGTCAAAGTCCTGAATTATGACCAAAAGTTTTTGCAGTTCTTTTTCTGTTGTTTCAATGTTAGCCGAAAAAGCAATATCGTCCGTTATCGACTCCAAATCTCTTCTGAGGTAACCGTCATCGTCGATATTGCCGATAATATATTCGGCGAGCAGCCTTTCGCGGTCGTTCATAACGCCTAATCCTAATTGCGACAAAAGAGTTTCGTGCAAAGAGGAGCCTTGTGAATATGGAATTTCGTTTTTGCGTTCGTCATCGTCGGAATAATTATTGGCAGACAAACGGTAATTAGGCGTTTCGTCATCGTCGTAATAGTCCTCCGGTGAGTAATCGTCTAAAGATTTTTCGTCGTAAGATTCCTCTCTGTAATCCTCTGTAGAATCTATTGACGTATCATTTTCTTCATATTCATTTTCCTGAGAATCAGAATCTTCGTAATTGTTATCGACTTCTGTTTGTTCACGCTCGTCCTCTTCTCCGCCTTCTTCTAAAACGGGATTTTCTTCAATTTCGCGTTTGATTCTCTGTTCAAGCTGTACTGTCGGTATTTCCAACAGTTTTATCAGTTGTATTTGCTGAGGCGATAATTTTTGTATCTGCTTCAGACTTTGCGTTAGATTTAGCATAGGTTGCTTAAAATAAAAAGTTACTGACAAAATTTTATTACAAAAATAAACTAAAAAAACTAATTTTGGTATATTTTATGTATTAAATTTTGTTTTTAATTCAATTTTTTTTGTTATAATTCCCAAGTTGCTGATACTTTGAGCGATACTAAAGTGTTTTTTCCGACCTTTGAATAGGTTGCTGCTAAATTATTTTCTTTCAAAATGCTTTTGATTTCTTCTTTAGGCATTTCCGATTGAAACGAAACTATTCCTGCGGGGGGCGTTTGCGGTGAAAAACCTAAGTTTTGAAGTTTTGAGGCTATTTTTTTAGCGTTTTCATGTAAGGTTTCTATCAAATCAAAAACTTTTTCTTTTTGATTTTCCAAAATCTCGTAAACGTTTTCAAGATTTTTTTCTTCGGGCATTAACGCCTCTCTATAACATCTGCATCTGAATCTTAAAAGTTCGGTAATCGTAGAATTGCCCGTTGCAAAAGCACCATAGGGGCAGCCTAAAGCGTTTTGCATATTAACGATTTTTAAATCCTGAAAACCTCTGACCCCGCACAAGTCGTCAGAGCCTCTGCCCGAAGACCCGCAAGTCAAAAAACCGTAACTGTCGTCCAAAATTATAATTGCATCGTATTTTTCGGCTAAAAGTCTGATTTGTTTCAAATCCGCACATTCGCCCGAATCATAAAAAATTCCGTCGCTGACAATTACTCTGAGTCTTTTTAACATTGATAATTTCAGATGTTGTTCGAGGGTTTGCATATCCGAATGAGGGTATCTGAGTTTTTGTGCGTTGCAGACTTTTACACCTCTTCGCATTGATAGAGAAATAGCTGAATCGTAAATTATTACGTCTTCTGTATTAAACAAAGACTCTAATACGTCGGCGCATAAACCTTCGTAAGAACCGAAAATCAAAGTATCTTGAGTTTGAAGAAATTTTGAAATTGATTTTTCTGTTTTGATAAGGGATTTGCTTTTTCCGGCATAGAAACTTCCGCTTAAAGTGCGTGAGTTCAAACCGTTAAAACCTAAGAAGTTATTGCTAAGCGTATTAAAAATTTTTTCACCCGATTGCAGTTTGATTTCTCCGTTTTTTTCAAATTCAAAAACGGTATTTTCCGGATGACTTGTCGCTTTTGAGATAACTAACTCATCTTGAAGTATTTGTGCAATATTATGTTTCATATATTTTTTTGAAAAAACTTTTTGACAAAAGTAATTAATTTTTTATAAATTTGGTCTTGCAAAAATATGCATAAATTTTAAAAAAAACATCTATAATATGAACGGATTAAAATACAAACGTATTCTGCTGAAACTCAGCGGAGAAGCATTAGCCGGGAGCGACAAATACGGCATCAATTCCGATACGTTGGAATTATTTTGTGAAAAAATTCTTTCTCTTTCCAAAAAAGGCATTGAAGTCGGTATCGTAGTAGGCGGTGGAAATATTTTCCGTGGAATACAAGGTGCTAAAAAAGGCATTGACAGAGCCAAAGGCGATAGTATGGGAATGTTAGCCACCACAATCAACGCTATTGCGATTCAGAGCATGATAGAGCAGCTTGGCGGCAAATCAAAAGTTTTAACATCGACGTTGATGGAGCCTTTTGCTGAGAGATTTTCTCAAAACCGTGCGAATACGGCTTTGAAGGATGGTTACATCGTGATTTTTTCGGGTGGTACGGGCAATCCGTTCTTTACGACCGACAGTGCGGCAGCCCTTAGAGGCGTTGAAATCAAAGCCGACATACTTTTGAAAGGTACTAAAGTTGATGGTATTTACGACAAAGACCCCGTAAAATATCCTGATGCGGTAAAATTCGACGAAATATCCTTTGACGAGACTATTCGCCGCAAACTCAAAGTTATGGATTTGACGGCCTTCGCTTTGTGCAGTGAAAACGCTTTACCGATAATGGTTTTTGACATGACAAACCCCGAAAATTTAGAAAAGATAATTAACGGTGAAAAAATTGGTACTTTGGTAAAGTAATTGCATGTAAAGAAAAAATGAGAATTTTTATATAAACGGACAAAAAATATCTGTCTTGTAACATTTGGTAAATTATGATATACGTTGATGCGGAAAAATTACGAGTGGTAATGACGGAAGTCTTATCGGGGCTGAAGGTAAACGGAGATTCTATCCGTCATTTGACCGACAGTGTTTTGGAGGCCTCGCTCAAAGGCATTGATACGCACGGGCTTGCGTTGTTTCCTCATTATGTTGAGGGATTCAGCAAGGGCAGATTGAAACGAAATCCTCAGTTTAGGATTTTGAAGAATAATGCTGCTGCAAAAGTTGTAGATGCTGACGGGGCGGTAGGACATCATGCCGGTATTTTCGCTATGGATTTTTGCATTGACATGGCCTCAAAATACGGTACGGGTACTGTTGCAGTCAAAAACTCTTCGCATTTTGGAGCGGCGAATTTTTTCACCGAGTATGCTGCCCGCCACAATATGTTAGGTTTTGCATTTACTAATACCAATTCTTTGGTAAAGGCGCATAATGCCGTTGAACCGTTTTTCGGAACCAATCCTATATGTTTTTCGGCTCCGATAGAGGGTGAAGAACCTTTATGTTTGGATATGGCGACATCGGTAATTAGTTGGAATTATGTGCGTAATCATAAGACAACTAAACAACCGCTTCAAGATGGTTTGGCATACGACGAACACGGAAAATTTACCACAGATCCTTTTAAGGCAAAATGTGTAAGACCGATAGGAGATTACAAGGGTTTCGGTCTTGGAATGATGATTGAAATTGTTTGTAGTATGCTCACTGACAGTGATATAGGTCGTGATTTGTCGCCTATGTTCGGCTCTGACATGACAAGGGGAAGAGGCATTTCGCATTATTTTCAGGCGGTTGATATTGCTAAATTTGTCAATCCGAAGAAATTTTTATCGAGAATGAAAAATTTAGCGGAAAGAATCCGTTCTCTGACGCCTTTGGAGGGCGAGCAGGTTATGATTCCGGGCGACCCTGAAAAACAAATGCTTAAAATCCGTAAGGAAAACGGTATCCCGATGGAAGAGGCTGTTTGGGCGGAATTCTTAAAAATTACCGACAAATTCTCTTTTGCCGAAATAGTTAAGAATTAAAAATTCTCATAACACAATCTTTGCAATCGAATTTTAACAGAAATTTTCCGTAACTATTTGTTAGGCGGAAAGTTTCTGTTTTCCATTCTTGGGGAATGTTTTTGTTTTCTTTTATGCAAAATCCTAATTCTTTTCTTATGCAGTATTTTGTTGTCATAAGTTCTTTTTGAGAGCGGTTTTTAATCAGTTCAAAAGCCGGTTCTATGATTTTGCAGCCGTGATTTTGATAAAATTCCTTTGCTTTTTGGTTTGAAACATTGAATCTGTAATCACCTGTTTCTACGAAATATTTTACATCGTTTTGAGGTTTTGGTGAATCTTTTGCTGAAAATTTTTTCAACCGTTTTTCCTTTAGTTCTTCCGTCATTTTTCGTCTTAATTCCGAAATTATCGAATTTGGAATAAAAGGTATTTTCTCCTTTTGATAATCCGCAGAAAAACTTAAAAGATAAAATGTTTCTCCTAATTTTGAGAAATTTTGTTCTATGCTTTGAAGTGATTTTTCCTTGTTTTGAGCCTCTTGAAATGCGAATGGAATTTTGGTTTTTACGCAGATTGAATCTTCGTCTTGAAACTCGGCATAGAAGTCGTCTTCTTTGAGGTTTAAATGTATTTTCAGACCAATTTTTCTTACTGTTTTTGACGCAGAAAGTTTTTTGAAAAATTCCGTATCGAGGTTTCTGAAAATTTTATCACCGGTTTTGAGATTTTTTTCCATGTCAGCGGTAATAATCCCCTCTGAAATTTTTTCAACTCTGAAGCCCCACAACTCTCCGTCTTTGACGTAACACATCCCATCACCGTTTGAAATTTTTTTATCGGTTTTAATTTTC
The DNA here is from genome assembly GCA_017412115.1 of Bacteroidales bacterium. Classification (GTDB taxonomy): domain Bacteria; phylum Bacteroidota; class Bacteroidia; order Bacteroidales; family UBA3824; genus UBA3824. The sequence goes on from JAFPYR010000112.1 coordinate 41,749, forward strand.
AGCGTTCTGCCTTTTATGGAAGATACTTCGCCTAAAAATTCACCCATGGATTTAGGCGAGATAAAATTTGCTTTTTTACCTTTTTCGTTGTCCAAAAAATAATGCGTAAATCCACGATTGAAAACTTTTTTTAAATCGGGTTCAAAATCGAAAAAGCATTTTCCCGATGAGTCTTTTAAATTTTCCTGACTTACCGAATCAATGAGTTTTCTGTAATATGCCGTTACATTTTTAACGTAAGGAATATCTTTTAATCTGCCTTCTATTTTCAAGGAATTGATACCGATATTTATCATTTCTTGGATTTTGTCATATATAGCGAAATCTTTGAGTGATAATAAGTATAAGTCTTTTATTAGAAGTTTTTCTTGAGAGTTTTGAAGTGAATATTTCAGTCTGCACGCTTGAGCGCATTCACCTCTGTTTGCCGACCTTCCTCCGATTTGTGCACTCATGTAGCATTGTCCCGAAAAACTTACGCACAATGCTCCGTGGACAAAACATTCAATTTCGGCTTTGATATTTTCTCGTATTTCCTTTATTTTTTCCAAACTGCATTCTCTTGCGAGTACAATGCGTTTGAAACCTAAATCGTCAAAAAACTTAATTCTTTGATTATCGAAATTGTGCATTTGCGTACTTGCATGAAGTTCTATCGGCGGAATGTCCATTTGGAGTATGCCTAAATCTTGAATTATCAAAGCATCAACCCCAATCTCGTATAAATTTTTTATAAGTTTTTCTGCTTTGGATAATTCGTTGTCATACAGGATTGTATTTAGAGTTACATAAACTTTTGATTTATATAAATGAGAATAATTGACGAGTTTTTCAATGTCAGAAACGGGATTTGATGCGGCTTTTCTTGCACCGAAATCCGATGAACCGATATAAACGGCATCTGCACCGCAGTTGATTGCTGCAATTCCTGTTTCAAGATTTTTTGCGGGCGATAACAATTCCATTTTTTTCTCTTGACGAATATTTTTTTTAGATTACTTTGGGTGTGAAACCGAAAACTGTGATGTCGTCTCTTTGCTCTGCGCCTTCGCGGAAAGTTTTAATGGTTTCAACTAATTTGTTTCCTAAATCGCGCATCGAAAGTTGGGAGTTAAGAACCAAAAATTCCGATAATTTTTCAGAGCCGAAACGTCTTCTCTTTTTATTGCATTGATCTATAAGTCCGTCTGTAGGCATTACGATAAAATCACCGGGCATAAATCTGAATTGATGATTTTCAAATTGATATTGTTTTATAAATTCATAACAAATACCGATTTGACGTTGAGAGCCTCTGATTTTTGAAATTTTGTTTTCCTTTCTTGAGAAAAGATATATGAAATTTCTTGTGCCTGAGAATGTTACGTCATATCCGCCGTCCCTAAAATCAAAACGGCAAATGCACAAATCCATTCCGTCAAAATTCTGTTCTACGTCTTGTTTTAAAATTTCGATGATTTTTGTATTTAGGATTTCGAGCATTTGTACGGGGTCGGTAATTTTGTCTTTTATCGTTTGAGATAGAATGTTATAACCGATAAGGCTCATGAAAGCCCCCGGTACACCGTGTCCTGTGCAGTCCGAAACTATTATGATAAAGGATTTTTCGCTTAATTTTTCATACAGATAAAAGTCGCCGCTGACAATATCTTTGGGCAGATAGACAACAAAAAAGTCCAAAAATTCTGAAATTGCCTGATTTGTGGGCAGTATTGAGTTTTGAATGCTTTGAGCGTATCTCAGCGATTCTTTTATCGTCATGTTCTGACGGTTGATTTGCTTATAACCGATTTCGAGGCGTTCGTTGATGTTCATCAACTGTTTTTTCTGAAATTCTATCTGCGTCTGACGTTCAGAAAGCGTCATGTAAGCCTGCGTAAGTGCTTGAGTTTGAAGCAATACTTCTTTGTCGGCTTTTTTAAGTTTTGTGATGTCGGTCTCGTTTATAATCCAATTTGAGAGTTTGCCTTCATCGTCAAAAACGGGGTCGATTGCAATTTGAACCCAAATCTGACGCGATTTTTTATCTATGTGATAATATTCAAATGTTTGCGGTTTTTTCAGTTCTAATGCTTGAGCTATGTAAAACGAGTTTTCTGGATTGGCTTGGATTTGAATTTCAAAATAATCATCACCGAATTTGTCTTTGTATTCGTTGATGTTATAGCCGTAAATATTTTTGAATGAATCGTTTGTGTAAATGATTTTGCCTAAGGAATCCAAAATTATAATCGAATTGGAGGTCTTTTCCGCTGCCGTTGACATCAAATGGCACATTTGATTGTGGATATGTTTGCAGCTTCCCTCAGAGGGATGTTGGAATTTGTGAATGTTTTTCAGTTTTAATACAATAAGAACTATTACAGCAACAAGCAACACGCTAAGAAGAATTATGAGCATTGTGCCGCTGGATGCTGATTGTTCTTTCAAAAAAACTGATAATAAGTTCATAATGTTTTAACCTATAATAAAAAGCAAAACAAAGCCTGCATTTTTTTTTAAAAATTCTTGCGGCAGGCTTTGTTGTAAAACAAATAAAAAAAGGGTAATAAAATTTTTCCTTTTTTTTAAACCTTGAGAATCTCAGCGGTTTTTATTTCAGCGATTTTGTCGGCAGTTGCGACGTATTTATCGGTGAGTTTTTGGATAACATCCTGACCTTCTTTTGATTCGTCTTCGGTTATAGTATCTTTTTCCAACTGTTTGAGCGAGTTGTTGGCATCTTTTCTGACGTTGCGGATAGCAACTTTCGTATTTTCAGCCTCTGCTTTTACTTGTTTAACAAGTTGTTTACGTCTTTCTTCCGTTAAAGCGGGAATTACGATTCTGATGATTTCGCCGTTGTTTACGGGAGTCAGACCGAGGTTAGCTTTAAGGATTTCTTTTTCGATTTTTGGAAGCATTGCTTTTTCCCAGGGCTGTACGACTATGGTTTTAGCATCGGTCGTGCCTACGTTAGCAACTTGATTAAGAGGAGTTTCCGTTCCGTAATAATCAACTTTGATGTCGGCTAAAACGGCAGGGGAAGCTTTTCCGGCTCTGATTTTGGTCAGTTCCGACTCGTAGTGGCTGACAGCGGATTTCATTTTTTCTTCCGCATCGTCGATGTATAATTGCGCTTCTTCGTTCATGTTAGTTAAAATGTTTATAAATTTCCTAATCTAAAATATTGTGCAAATATACTGTATTATTTTTTTCTGACGAAATAAAACTATATTTTTTTTTGAACTTTATTCGTAAACCGGAACATAAAGTGGGTGTTTTTCGTTATAACGCCGCATATAGTAAAAGAGCTTTGAATTTTTTTTCCGTTTTGACAGCTCTTTGTATTCCTTCGACAATTCTTTGTCGTCAGCGATTATTTTTTCGAGGTTAGTTGCGTTGTATTCAAGTATTTCCCCGGTGTGGAAAACGAGAAAATATTGTTGCATTTCGGTTGAGGTTGTCCTTGTATAATACGGTCCGAAATATCCTATTCCGGTGGGAATGTCGGTAAAGACTGTTTTTTGTCCTAAAAAATGACAAATATTTCCCACAAGTCCTATCCTTGAAAAAAAATCGTTGTGATTAATGTACAATGTTCCGTAAGAGCAATATCCGAAAACCGAGGCAACATCGACAGTGATTTCGCTGCCCAAACTGTTGTAATAACTGAATTTCTTTTTGCTCATTACCTGCTCTAAATAAGTTAAATCATTGGAATTAAATTCGCTGTTAATCCGTGATTTATCTATCGGATGATTTTTTATGAAATCGTCTTTTGTCAGGTAAACTCCGTCGCTGAAAACGAAGTCCGAATCATAAACTTCCATGTGAGAAAAGTTTTGCGCTGAGACTTTCAGCGGTGCTAATGTTATTATTAAAAATGTCAAAAAAAATAGTGTTTTCATCTTTAATTAAAATTTATCCAAAGATAAAATGTTTTTTAGCAATAAAAAAAACTAACTTTGCAAAAATTTTTGAAAAAAAACAAGACGATGAAAAAAAAGTTAATCTCGGTATTGAAAATAACAGTGTTTTTTTCGATAGGCATATTGTTTTTTTATCTTGCATACCGCGGACAGGATTTTTCGCAACTCTTTGATGCAATGAAAGATACTAATTGGGGTTGGGTTTTGGCAGTTTTCTTTCTCGGTTTGTTAGGTCATTACAGCCGCGCTATGCGTTGGTCTTTGATGCTTGAACCTTTGGGCTACAAACCAAGGCGGGTCAATCTTTTTACTTCGATTCTGACAATGTATCTCTCTAACATGGCTATACCCCGTTCGGGTGAGTTTATACGTTGTGGGCTTATCAACCGTTACGAAAAAATACCTTTTACGCAGTCTTTGGGAACGGTTGTAACCGAAAGAGTTGCGGATATGCTTGTTTTCTTGATACTTACAGTGATTGTTCTTGTTATGCAATCTTCTACCGTATCGGAGGTTCTCTCTAATAATCCTGATATTAAGGCGAGGCTTGTATCTATCGAAAATTACATTCCCTATATTATAATAGCGGGTATTGTTTTGGCATTTGCGGCTTTTTTCGTTGTAAAAACCGTTATCAAAAAAAATCTTTTTTCTCTTGGTGAAAAAATAAAATCGTTTTTAACAAATCTCAAAGCTGGTGTTTTGTCGGTTTTGGGTTTGAAAAAACGTTGGCAATTTTTGTTTCATACGCTTTTTATCAATTTGGTTTATTATCTTGATACGTATTTAACGTGTCTTGCGTTTCCTTTTACCGAAAATATTTCGCCTTCTGATGCTTTAGCAGTCTTTGTGTTAAGCACTTACGGCGTTGTAGTGCCTTCACCGGGAGGAATGGGAACTTGGCATTTCTTAACGATAGAGCTTCTTGCGCTTTACGGTGTGGCAAAAGATCCGTGCGGAAGGGCTTATGCGCTTGTAACTCACGGTGTTCAAGATATTTCTTTTTTAACGGTGGGTTTTGCGCTTTTGCTTTTGCTGCCCGTTATCAACAAAAAATATTCTCCGCAAAATGAAAATATCCCGAACGCTTAAAACAGTAATCAAAATAATTATTGCCGTCGGTTTTTATACGGGGCTTTATTTTTTGACGGAGGAGAATTTTCAGAAAATCAAGGATTTAGACGCCTTGAGTACCAACGTTGATGTTTTAATGCTGTTTTTTGCGGTATGTCTTGTGCCGCTGAATTGGTTTTTGGAGGCTTTGAAGTGGAAAATTTCCGTTTCCGTTTTTGAAAGAATTTCTTTGAAAACTTCAATTAAAGGTGTTTTAATGGGGATTCCTCCATCTGTTTTTACTCCTAACAGAGTCGGTGAAGCGTTAGGGCGTCCGGCTGCTTTAAATCCGAAAAACCGTTTTCAGGGTGTTTTGGCAACGGCGTATTGTGGACTTTCGCAAATGCCGGTTATGATGTTTTTTGCAGTTGTGGCTTGTTTGTTTTTCAAATTTTCTGAAAGGAGTTTTTCTGATGCTTATTTTTTGAGTCAGTGGTGGTTTATTTTTTTAGGAGCGGTTTTAACGGTATTTCTTGCGGCGGTTTTTATGTTTCCGCAGTATTTTATACCTTTTGTCAGAAAAAAACAAAAACATGAAGGTCTTCTTGGAAAACTTGTCTTTTTTTGTAATTATAAAAAAGAGGAAAAAATCAGACTTTTGTGGTTTTCTGCTTTGAGATATGTTGTTTATTCAACTCAGAATTATCTGTCAATCAGAGCTTTTGGTATTGATTTTAGTTATCTTGAGGGTATGATGTCGGTGTTTTTGATATATGCTTTGATGAGTTTTTTGCCGCGTCCGGCTCTTTTGGAATTGGGAGTCAGGTGCTCGGCAACGGTTTTAATTCTAAAAAATTATGTTTCTGACTTTTCTGCACCGACAATTTCTTCTGTTTTTCTTTGGGGCATAAATCTCTTATTTCCTGCACTTTTGGGAACGTTTTTGTTTTTGTTAGAAAAAAATACAAAAAAAAGTATCAAAAAATTTTGCAGATTCAAAAATAGTATTTAACTTTGCAACGCAAAAGAAAAAAGGATGCCCTGGTGGCGGAATTGGTAGACGCGTTGGTCTCAAACACCAATGGAGTAACATCCTTGCCGGTTCGATCCCGGCCTGGGGTACAAGATAATCCGTGAGTTAAGAAAAACTTGCGGATTATTTTTTTATAGTTTTGTACGTAAAGTATAAAAAAGACGGACGAAAGAAATATTCCGTCCGTCTTTTTTCTTTATCAAGAGATTTCTTTTTTTTAAAACAATTCCAATTGAACTTCATCATCAGGGGCAATTCTGTTTTTGCCGAGATGTTTGTATGCAAAATCCGTTACTACACGTCCGCGCGGAGTCCGTTTCAAAAGGCCTTCCATTATAAGGTACGGCTCATAAACTTCCTCTATCGTGCCTGAGTCTTCTCCGACGGCTGTTGCTATGGTGTTAAGACCGACCGGCCCGCCTTGAAACTTATCAATTATGGTGCAAAGAATTTTGTTGTCCATTTCGTCAAGACCGAGCGAATCAATGTTAAGATTATCAAGCGAATACTTTGTGATTTCGAGGTCAATTTTTCCCGTGCCTTTCACTTGTGCAAAATCTCTGACACGTCTTAAAAGCGAGTTTGCAATACGTGGTGTTCCGCGACTTCGTGAGGCAATCTCTCCGGCGGCGGGCGCATCAATCTCTACTTTCAAAATTCCGGCAGCTCGCATTATGATACGGCTTAAAACCTCAATGTCGTAATATTCCAGCAAAAGGTTGATACCGAATCTTGCTCTCAAAGGTGCCGTTAAAAGTCCGGACCTTGTTGTTGCTCCTACAAGCGTAAAAGGATTCAATGACAATTGTACCGACCTTGCCGCCGGACCTTTGTCAATCATAATGTCGATTTTGTAATCTTCCATTGCGGAATACAAATATTCTTCCACAACGGGACTTAGGCGGTGAATCTCGTCGATAAAAAGAACGTCCCTTTCGTCGAGATTTGTTAAAAGTCCTGCTAAATCGCCCGGTTTGTCAAGCACGGGGCCTGAAGTTGTTTTCATGCCGACTCCTAATTCGTTAGCGATAATATTAGAAAGTGTGGTTTTTCCTAAGCCCGGAGGTCCGTGAAACAAGACGTGGTCTAAAGCCTCGCCTCTTAATTTTGCGGCTTTAACAAAAACTTCGAGATTTTCTCTGAGTTTTTTTTGACCGTTGAAATCATCAAAAGTCAGCGGACGAAGTTTTTTGTCAAGTTCTTTTTCTTTTTCTGATATGCTATTAACTGCTCTGATGTCCATGTTTTCTGTTAGAAGAAATTTCGGGCAAATTTATAAGTTTTTTTTATTTCCTGAGAATTTTCTTTGAGATAAATTTGAGCCGTTTCTTCAATTACTTGTTCAATCGGTTCATAATTAACGATTAACGTTCCGATACTTTTCTTATTGCTGAAAATTTCAAACGAGGTCATTCTGTGGAAATACGCATTGTCCAAAATCGGACGGCGACCTGTCAGCAGTGATTTCCCGATGTAACAAGCCTTATAAATTGTCATTCTGAAAGAATTTGCATATTTTTTAGGCTCCGGCGCATTCAGTTTTTGCGTTATCAATTTCAAAACCTGATGATAACTCAAATTCTCGGAAACTAAAATAAATCTTTCACCGGTTATTTTTTTGCGTGCCATCGTCATGAGAGACTTTACGACGTCATTGACACTTACAAATCCAGTAACGCCTTTTGCATAATAATTATATGTGAGTGTTAGTGGAAATAATCTTGATGAGTCAGTTTTCCAATTGCCCGGTCCTAAAATGATTCCCGTATTGGCAATAGCTCCTTCTATGTCCTCGTTCAAAGCCCTTTGAACCTCTATTTCGCACATGTAATTGAGCATTGTCATTGTCGGGTATTTACCTTTTGGATTTCGTTGTGAATTTTCTGTTATTAACTTATAATCAGGCTCTTGTCCTAAGGCATCTAAAGAACTGATATAATAGAAATATTTAACGGAACTCTCTCTTGTTGCCGTTAAAACGTTCCTGATTTCGTCAATATTATCATCAAAAGAATGTTTGGTACTCAAAAACGGTTTTCTGCAATAAAAAACAGCCTCGCCGCCTTGAAAAGCCTCTGTCATAGCCTCAGGGTCTGAGGGGCAAGCCTCAACCCATTCTATTTCGTTGAAAAGATTCTCGTAATCGCCTGAGTAATAACTTAAAATGTGTTTCGTGTAATTCATATCATCGCATTTACTACACATAACAGCACGGACTCTCTGCCCCTGTTTTAGCATGGCATAGGCTAAATGAGCTCCAAGCATTTGTGTTGCACCGACAATGATATACACTTTCTGTTATTATTATTAAAAAGGTGAAAAATTAAGGATTATTCATCGGTTGCAAAAATAAAATATAATACTCAAAGTAATTTTCAATTTACTTAAACTTTGTATTAAGAAAATGTTTTTTTTGAAAATCTTTTAACAATTTATAACAGAAAAAAATGTATATTTGCCGCCGTATTTTTTAGATGTAGGCTAACTATATGGAAAACTTAACAATATTGGGGGCATTTCTTACAGCTTTAATAATAAGTTTGGTTTCGATACCGTCTATTGTTGCTGTGGCAAAACAAAAAGAGCTTTGCGAGAAAGGCGGCGGAAGGCGGCTTCACGAAGGTGTGATTCCCACCCTCGGTGGTTGTGCTATTTTTGCAGGTTTGACTATTTCTATGCTCCTTTTTTGTAATGGTGTAGGCAGTGAGTTTATTCCTGCTCTTGCTGCTGCCACTATAATGCTGTTTTTTATAGGCATCAAAGATGATATTCTTTTGATTGCACCGCTTACAAAACTTTTCGGACAAATTCTTGCCGCTACATTGCTTGTGGTCTTCGGCGATGTCAGGATGACGAGTCTTGGCGGTATTTTCGGTTTTTATGAGTTGCCTTATTTGTTGAGTTTACCGCTTTCGGTTTTCCTTATTATAACTTGTATTAACGCTTATAATCTTATTGACGGTGTTGATGGTTTAGCGGGTTTGTTGTCTGTTACGGCTGTCGGCGTGTTTTCCGTTTGGTTTTATTTGGAAGGTGTATATTCGGTTGTTGTTGTAGGAGTTTGTTTTATAGGTGCTGTTTTGGGTTTCTTGCGTTATAATATGTTCAGCAAGAAAAATAAGATTTTTATGGGCGATACAGGAAGTATGATTGTGGGATTGATATGTGCTGCTATGGCGTTGCGTTTTATGCAATACAATGCTATGGAAGAGGCCTCTGATTATTCAAATCCGATTCAGTATGCGCCTTTTGTGGCTTTGACCTTTATGATTGTACCGCTTTATGATGTTGTAAGGGTTATGTTTATAAGATACATTTTGCACCGTCCGATTATGCAACCGGACAATCATCATATTCATTACAGATTGAAATCTTTAGGCTTTACTCATAAGCAAATCGACTTTTGGTTGGTAATTTTTAACGCTCTTTTCGCGGTTTTTTCGTGGTGGATTTCACAGCATCTTTCGTTTTTAAGGCTTGCTCTTGTTGAATTTTTGGTGCTGATGTTTTTCTTTCATATTCCGCAGGCTATCATCACGAAACGCAAGGAAAAGCAAAAGGGAGAAAATAAATGAAACTTTTTTTAAGCCTGATTTTTTGTGTTCTAACGCTTTGTGTTAATGCGCAGACACGGAATGTTGTTATCGGAAGTTATGAACAGGACTCGTTGGAAAAAGCTAATTTTTCTAATCAAAACTTTCATTCCCAATTGAAATCATATACCGTAAATATTGACAGTTCTGATATTTACGGCTTTAGAAAAAGTTTTTCTAAAAGTACTTTTATATTATTACCCGTAACGGAATTTTCTTTCGGTTATCAGTCTGAGTCTGACGATAAAATTTTGTACAATTCTTTTTTGGGTCTAAACGGAGGGTATTCTTTCTGTGATAAACTCTCAATAAGTGCGAGTGTTTTGGGCGGATATTCAAAACCGCTAATTCATAGGGCATTGCTTGCAGATTCTTTAGGTTATTTTCCACAACTTGGTGATTTTAAGAAAAATGATGAGAATTATTTCATAAAATATTTTGAATTTTATATTAATTACAGACCTGTAAAATATTTGATGTTTTCGTTAGGAAAGGGCAAAAAGTTTATCGGTGAGGGTTTGCGCTCGGTGATAATGTCAGCCTCTAATAGCGGAATGTATTACTTTGATATTAAGGTAGATGTGCGGCATTTCAATTATATTTTCTCGATTAACGGCGGCAAAAATCTTGATTCAAAACTTCAAACTGCTAAAACGAAATGGACTGTTTATCATCTTTTTAGTTGGAATGCTACGAAATGGCTTTCGGTAGGCGGTTTTGAAGCGGTAAATCTTGTACGTAGAGATTCTCTTAACAACAGCCGTTTTGTGGATTTGCATTATATTAACCCTTTGGTTTTCACCCGTCCCGTTGAATATTCTTTGGGTTCGCCCGACAACGAACTGATGGGAATTTTTGGCAAGTTGAAGTTTTTTAAGCAGACTTTTTATGCTCAGGCAATGATTGACGAGTTCAAAATCGGCGAATTCAAAGCCAATACGGGTTGGTGGGCTAACAAATATTCTTTTCAAGCGGGTGTAAAAGGATTTTTTACGAAAGGCGTTTTGAAAAATTTTTCATACCTTTTTCAAGCGGATTATATCAGACCTTATATGTATTCGCATGACGATGCTAACAATTCTTATTCAATTTATAATCAGTGTTATGCTAATCCTTACGGTGCTAATTTAAAGGAGGTTTCGGCGCAGATAAAATATTCTTCCAAAGTTTTTATGGTTGATTTTACGCTTGATTATTTGTCAATCGGAAAGGATTATCCGGGAAAATATTCATACGGAAACAATGTTCTCCGTTCTTATAATACACGAAAACAGGAATATGATAATTCAGTAGGACAAGGACTTAACGTTAAACTCTTGAATTATTACTTTAACTTGAATTATCAGCCATGGTTCTTAAAGAATTTTTGTTTGTTTTCTCAAATCGGTGTTTTTGATGAGAATAAATTCTTTCAAATCGGTATCAAGACCAATTTAATTCCTTTTGATAGAAGTTTTTAACCGTTATAAGGATGTATTTTAATTTTTCGTCATATATGTTTTGATATTTTTGAAAAATGCGTTAATTTTGCGTCAATAAAACTTAATAAATTATCAAAAAATGCGCACGACGGATTTTCTTGTAGTAGGCAGCGGAGTAGCCGGGCTAAGTTTTGCTTTAAGAGCCGCAGAATATGGTAAGGTTTTGATAGTTACGAAAGCCAATGACGTAACTGAGGCCAATACGAATTATGCACAGGGCGGAATAGCTTCGGTAACCGACCCTACGGATTCGTTTGAAAAACATATCCACGATACAATGGTGGCAGGAGATTATCTGAGCAAGGAAAGTGTTGTAAGGATAGTTGTGGAGGAGGCTCCTGAAAGGATTAAAGAGTTAGTGGAATGGGGTATTGACTTTGATAAACGTCCTGACGGCAGTTTTGACCTTCATAAAGAGGGCGGACACTCTGATTTTAGAATTTTGCATCATAAAGATAATACGGGTTTTGAAGTTGAACGGGCTTTGGTTGAGGCTTGTAAAAAGAATCCGAACATCGAATTGGTAAAACATTATTTTGCCGTTGAACTTATTACGCAACATTATTTGGGTCAGACAGTTACACGTTATGATGACAATACAGAATGTTACGGTATTTATGCCTTGAACAAAGACACGGGCAAAGTTGAAAAGATTTTGTCGAAAATCACATATCTTGCAACGGGTGGTATAGGAAACATTTATCAGGTTACCACCAATCCTACGATAGCCACCGGTGATGGTATTGCTATGGTTTACAGAGCCAAAGGTGTTATTGACAATATGGAATTCGTACAATTCCATCCGACTTCACTTTATCATCCGGGCGAGAGGCCTTCATACTTGATAACTGAGGCAATGAGAGGATTCGGTGCGATTTTAAAGACTCAAGATGGCAAAACGTTCATGGAGAAATATGACGAAAGAGGCTGTCTTGCTCCCAGGGATATTGTTGCAAGGGCTATTGATAACGAGATGAAACTCCGTGGTGATGAATACGTTTATTTGGACGCAACAGGTACTAACCACGAAGAACTTAAAAAACATTTCCCAAATATTTACGCTAAATGTCTCTCAATCGGTATTGACATTACTAAACAACCGATACCTGTTGTTCCGGCAGCGCATTATCTTTGCGGCGGAATTCGTGTTGATGAATTCGGAAGAACTACAATCAAACATCTTTACGCAGGCGGTGAAACCTCTTGTACGGGTCTTCACGGTGCTAACCGTTTGGCGTCTAACTCTTTGTTGGAGGCTTTGGTTTACGCACACCGTTCGGCATTACATTCAAAAGATTTTCTTGACAAGCTTACAATCCGCGATGATATTCCTCAATGGAACGATGAGGGAACTGTCAATAACGAAGAAAACATTCTTATAACGCAGTCTTTCAAAGAATTACAACAAATAATGACGTATTATGTGGGCATCGTAAGGAGTAATCTTAGGATGAAACGTGCTTTGGATCGTCTGTATATTCTTTACAACGAGACGGAGGAACTTTACAAACGTTCAAAAATAACTGTTCCGCTTTGCGAGCTCAGAAATGCTATCAATACGGCATGGCTTGTTATTAAGATGGCAAGACGCAGACGTGAAAGTGTAGGTTTGCATTACAATATCGACACGCCGAGGAAAAAGTAAAAGCAAAAAAAACAAAAAAACAGCCGTGATTTTTTTTGTTTTTTAATGTTTAATATTAAATTTGCGACTAAAATTTAAGGGACATTTATTATGAAAAATTATTCAGCAAGCAAATTGTCGTTGATAATTGCCGTTATAATTTCCGTAACGGTAGGTTTATCAATGACAGTAGCATGTTTTATGGAGAGTGTTTCTTCATGGATGGCTACGGTTGGAGTATTTATGATTGGTGTCGGAATACTCTCGTTTTTCATATTAAAAAGGGTTTTTGATAATTATGTCAGGGCGCAAGTAAAACCTATATACGGCACGTTGGAGAGTTTTTCAAAGGCTGATGCGGAACAGTTGAAACTAAAAACCGATGATTCAGGCTCTCAAGATGTTAATGGTATTATCGAACAAGTAAATGATGATGTTGCAAAATGGGCAAAAGACAGAACACAGGAGATTGCGATGCTCAAACGCAACGAAAAATACAGAAAAGAATATATCGGTAATGTTTCCCACGAGTTGAAAACGCCTTTGTTTAATATTCAGGGATACATCTCAACGCTTATTGACGGCGGGTCAGAGGATCCTGAAATCTGTATTAAATATCTTGAAAGGACGGACAAGAATATCAACCGTTTGATTTCGATAGTTAACGATTTGGAAACTATTTCCAAATTTGAGACCGGCAATTTGAAATTGAATTATGAGGTTTTTGACCTTGCTGCCGTTGTAAACGATATAATGGAACTTTACGAAATCAAGGCTGAAAAGAAACGTATAACTTTGAAAACCGATTTTAAACCGACACCACCGATTTATGTTAATGCCGACAAAACGAGGATTTTTGAAGTTATTTCCAACCTTGTTGTCAATTCCATAAATTATGGACGTGAAGACGGCTCAACTACTGTCGGTATCTATGATATTGACAATAAATGGCTTGTAGAGGTTCAGGATACGGGAATAGGAATTGACGAGGAAAATATCAAACGTATATTTGAACGCTTTTTCCGTGTTGATAAATCGCGCAGCTCACAAAGCGGCGGTACGGGATTAGGTTTGGCTATTGTTAAACATATCCTTGAGGCTCACGGAGAACGTATTATGGTAAAAAGCAAAATTAATGAGGGTACGACTTTTTCATTTACATTAGAAAAAGCTGCCGTTACTGACTAAACATATTTACTGCTATGGAGAACAATACTAACAACACTGCTAACAGCAACAACAATTACAAAATTCTTTTGGTTGATGACGAAGCCGATATTCTTGAGTTTTTGTCGTACAACTTAAAGAAAGCCGGTTTTAATGTGTTTACAGCCGGCAACGGAAAAGATGCAATTAAATTGGCGAAACAGTATCTTCCGCACCTTATAATATTAGACGTGATGATGCCTGAAATGGACGGTATCGAAACTTGTGAAGAAATCCGCAAACAACCGGCTTTGAACAATACGGTCGTTGCGTTTTTGACGGCACGAAGCGAAGATTATTCACAGATAGCCGGATTTGAGGCAGGAGCAGATGATTACATTTCTAAACCGATCAAACCGAAAGTTTTGATTTCGAGAGTAAGTGCTTTGTTGAAACGTTTCGGCAAGACGGATGATTTTGCAGAGGTTTCCGAAGGTAACATCATCAGACTCGGTAAGTTGGTGATTGACAGAGAGAAATATACCGTTATTAACGACGGTGTAGAATTGGCATTGCCCAGAAAAGAGTTTTCTTTGTTACTTTTGTTAATATCCAAACCGGAAAAAGTTTTCACCCGCGACGAAATTTATTCTGCAATTTGGGGTGATTCTATTGTTGTTGGCGACCGTACAATAGATGTTCACATTAGGAAACTCCGTGAAAAAATCGGTGAAGATTATATCCGTACCGTAAAAGGTGTGGGTTATAAATTCGTGGAATAGAAAAAAGAGAAAAAAAATGGTTTGTGGTTGTCAGGGGAATTTCTTTTTTTCTTAAAAGAAGATGTTGAAAATCGGAAATATTGAAATCAATCGTTATCCGTTGATACTTGCGCCGATGGAAGATGTTACTGATGTATCGTTCCGTTATATTTGCAAACAATACGGAGCTGATTTGATGTATACGGAATTTGTTGCAAGCGAGGCACTTGTCAGAAATATTGACAAGACCGTAAAAAAAATGCACTTGGAGGATTCAGAGCGTCCTGTCGGCATTCAGATTTATGGGCATGACCCTTTGCACATGGCAGAGGCAGCGCAAATTGCACGTGAGGCAAAACCGGATTTAATTGATATAAATTGCGGTTGTCCCGTTAAAAAAATAGCGACTCGCGGCGACGGTGCAGGACTTTTGCAAAACGTTCCCTTGATGTTGGAAATCGTTAGAAAAGTTGTAGATGCCGTTCCAGATGTGCCTGTTACAGTAAAAACCCGTCTTGGTTGGGACGAGGATTCTAAAATAATACCCGAACTTGCCGAAAAACTTCAAGATTGCGGTATCAAAGCCTTGGCGATTCACGGTAGGACACGTATGCAACTTTACAAAGGAGAGGCTGATTGGACATTAATCGGTCAGGTTAAAAATAATCCGCGCATAAAAATTCCAATAATAGGCAACGGTGATGTTGATTCCCCTGAAAAGGCAAAGCAAATGATTGACCGTTACGGTGTTGACGGTATTATGATAGGTCGTGCGGCAGTAGGTTGTCCGTGGATTTTTAAGACCGTGAGAGAATATCTTGAAACGGGCGTTATGCCTAAAGAGCCTTCCGTTGCAGAGAGAGTAAACCTTGCAAAACTTCAATTAAAAACTTCTATGGATTGGAAAGGCGACAAACGCGGAATTTTGGAAATGCGCCGGCATTATTCACAGTATTTCAAGGCGTTACCTGACTTTAAAAATTACCGTATGAAGCTCGTAACCTCTATGGAACCAGAGGAAATTTTTCAGGTTTTGGACGAGATAAATGAAAAATACAGTTAAAAAATCAAAATTATATGAAGCATAAAATAGTTTTATCACTTTGTTTGTCTGCTGCTGCCTTTATTTTTGGTTGCGGCAACAACCCTTCTAAAAAAAATCTTGAAAATGTAGAATTAGGTTGTCAGAATCCTGTTATTTGGGCTGACGTTCCTGATATGTCGATGTTAAGAGTAGGCGATACTTATTACATGAGCAGTACTACAATGCACATGAATCCGGGTGTTCCGATTATGAGTTCAAAAGATTTAACGAATTGGAAAATCGTAAATTATTGTTACGACATTCTCGGTGAAAAGGACGAAACGGAACTTAAAAACGGTAAAAATACTTACGGAAAAGGTTCATGGGCATCTTGTATCAGATATGTTAATAACAAATTCATTGTCAGCACTTTCGACCAAGTAACAGCGAAAACATATTTCTTTATAACCGATAATATTGAAGGCGGCAAATGGGAAAGATACGAGTTTTCACCTTCGCTTCACGACCATACTGTTGTTTTTGAAGATGACGGCAAAATTTATATGATTAACGGTAATGGAAAACTCTCGATAAGAGAATTAGAACCCGATTTTAGCGGTGTAAAACCCGGTACTGAAAAAGTTTTGATTGAAAATGCGGGAAAACCTGCCGGAGACAGTCTTATGCTCAATGCCGAAGGTTCTCAAATGTTTAAAATCAACGGAAAATATTATCTTTTCAACATCGTTTGGCCTTGGGGCGGAATGCGTACCGTTATCTGTCATAGGGCGGACAATTTGTTCGGACCTTACGAGGGAAAAGTTGTATTTCAGGATCAGGGAGTTGCTCAGGGCGGTCTTATTGACACTCCTGATGGAAAATGGTATGCTTATTTGTTCGGCGACAGAGGCTCTGTCGGCAGAATTCCGTATATTGTTCCCGTTCAGTGGAAAGACGGCTGGCCTGTTTTGGGAGTTGACGGAAAAGTTCCTGACACCTTGGATTTGCCCAAAAGCAAGGGTTTGATACCAGGCATTGTTGATAGCGACGATTTTGAAAGTGATAAATTGAAACTTGTTTGGCAGTGGAATCACAATCCAGACAATAGTTTGTGGTCGTTGTCGGAAAGAAAAGGCTTTTTGAGATTGAAAACCGGCAGAACTGATAGTATATTCTTGCAAAGCCGTAATATGCTTTCACAGAGAACTTTCGGTCCTAAATCTCAGGCTGTTATCTTGTTGGATGTCAAAGAATTGAAAGATGGTGATGTAGCAGGTCTTGCTCTTCTTGCCGGCAAATTCGGTTATATCGGTGTTAAAAATGATAACGGTAAAAAATATATCGTAACCGTTGATAATCAGACTGAGGAAAGAGGCAAAACCGTTCCGCAAAAAGAAACGGCAAGTGTGGATTGTGATGCGCAGACTGTTTATTTGAAGGCCGTTTGTGATTTTAAAGACCGAAAAGATGAGGCTAATTTCTTCTATTCTTTCGACGGCAAAGATTTCAAACCCTTGGGCGATACCTTAAAAATGGTTTACAGACTTGATCATTTCATGGGACAACGTTTTGCATTGTTTAATTATGCAACGAAACAACCCGGTGGTTATGCTGATTTTGATAGTTTTAAGATAAGTGAATAGAAAATAAAAAAAGCGGAATCTAAATTTTTAGATTTCGCTTTTTTCTATAAATTCCGTTTTAAGAGTATCCGAATTGTTTTTAAGACTATCCGAATTAAACATCTTGACCTCCCATTCGCGGATTTTTAGACAATATTTGCTTTTTACGAGATTGCCTTTAGGTGTGTGATAATTGCACCATTTGAGGAATTCGTATTCAGGATTTTCATTCATATCAATTTTCTTTTTTAAATTGCTTTTCAAATAACTGCCTATGCCTTTTGCGTAGATAAAATGCGCAACGGCCAAAAGTTTGTTTTCAGAAAGGTTTTTAGTGTGTTTTTCAGCTAATGCCAAACACTTGTTGAAGTCCTTTCTTAAAAGTTTGTCGGCTTGTTTCTTAGAAATTTTTTCGCCGAAATTTTCGTTTTCCCTGATTACGTGACCGTAACCGATTGTAAGATAACCGGCAACGCAGTAATAAGGTTTACCGCCGGCAAAACCTTCGTGTTTTTTTATGAAACTGATTGTTTCTTCATACAGAGTTCTGAAACTTTCTGTTTTAGGAAAGTTGAAAACAAGTTTTTCTTTTGATTTTTTCTTGTTTTCTTTCTTTACTTCTGTTTTTTGTCCTTCAGTTTCTTCTTCAGGTCAAGGCGGCGAGAATGAAATCTTCTGCGCATAATAATTTCTAAAACTGCAACAATTTTCCAATTCCGAAAAATTGTTCGTAAAGTTATCAATTCTGATAACAATCGGATTGAAATCCGTTTTTCTGATTTCAGGGGCAGTAGCACTGCTTGAATTCAGAATGTTAACGCTTAAAAGCGTAATGTAATAAACTAACTTTTTCATGGTGAAAGCTTTTTTTTAAGTTTTTAATTCAGTTAATTATAAATTTTTATTGTGATTTATAATCAATTGAGTCTAAAAAGCTTTCTGTATTTAACAAAAAGTCTGTTTTGATTTTCTTTTGGCAAAGTTAAAATAATGAAAAATACGCTCCAAATTTTTTGAACAAAATTTTACTTTTTGTGCTTAAAAATATATAAAATTACGGCTAAAAATGATATTTTTTTATTTATTTTTCTTTAATACAAGTATGCTTGTAGCTAAAAGGTTAAAAAATATTAAAATTTTAAAGAATTGATAATCAACAACTTAGTTTTTGCCCCATTTGAAGCCGTTGTTTGGAATTTTTAGTAGGTCGAGAATCCTTAAAACCACGGTATCAACGAGTTGCGTTATGTCTTGAGGGTTGGAATAAAATGACGGACAAGCAGGACATATAATTGCACCGGCAAGAGTAAGAGTTTCCATATTTTTTATATGAATCAAATTGTATGGCATCTCCCTTAAAACTAAAATTAAGGGACGTCTTTCTTTTAGCATTACGTCTGCGGCTCGTGTTATAAGCGAATCCGAAACGCCTGAGGCAATTCTTCCTAAACTACCCGCTGAGCACGGACATATTATCATTGCATCACATTCTCCGCTGCCTGAGGCAAAGGGCGCTGTGAAATCGTCAGATTCAAAAATCTGTATTTTTTTGGTTTCTTTGACTGTTGTTTTTAATTCTGATTCATAAATTTTTATTGCATTTTTTGAAAAAACTACTGAAATTTTATCAACTTCCGGCGATTTTTCTAAATTCAGGAGAAGTCTTTGGGCGTAAATGCTGCCGCTTGCACCTGTTATTGCAACTAAAATTTTCATTTTTTAAGTCCGAATTTTTTTACGATTGACAGATTCAAAACGTTATTGCGCCAATATTTCATATCGGGGTCTAAGGTTATGTGTCCTAATGTGTAATTAAAAACTGCTCTGAGTTCAAATCCGCCCGGAATGTCGATTTTTAAACCTGTAACGGCATTTATGTCATAGTTTTTAAGGTATTCTGGGTCTTTGGTTTGAGTTCCGTTAGATTCCGTTATTTTGGACGAGATAAGATAATTGTATGAAGCGCCTGCAATAAAAGAAAACTTTTCTAAAAATCTGATATTCAGCAGAAAAGGAATTTCAATGTAATTGAGCGAGATTTTAAACTGCGTAAAACCGTTTACTTTGTCGATTGCACCTTTTGACGAAAAATTCAATCCCGTTTCGTAGGAAACTTTTTTTTCATCGAATAATGAAACGTCAAAACCGAGTTTTAAACCGGCTTTTTTGTATCCTGACTGTGTATCGCCGTCTACTTGCGCCCCGTTGATGCCTAAAATCGCATTGCCATAGAATTTTTGAGCTTTAAGGCTTGTTAATGTAAAAACCAAAAGTAATGTCAGAGATAAAAGAGGTTTCATATTTTTTCTTTTCAATTAAACACATAAAAAAACGTAAAGAATTGTCCCTTAGGCGGTTATTATTAAAAAAACTCCACTTTAGGGACAACCCCTTACGATTTAGGTATTAAACATTTTGCTGTTAAAAATCTTCAATCTTATTGCCGCGTTGATCGATGTAGAAATAAACCGTATCGTTGTCAGCGACCTTCAAACAAACTTTGGCTTTGCCGTTGTAGAACGTTTCGCCTTGTTCGTTCATGTTTTTATAATTGAAGTCAAACATCGGAGCAATTATCACGTTACCCAAAGTATCAACAAAACCGAATTTTCCTTTGGTTTTGTCTTCCGGGTCGTACATATATTTAAATAGTCTTAAACCTTCAGTCGGGCGGCGCATACTCAAGAAATACGATGCGCTGTCGGTTGAAATATGCTGTTGAACTTGTGTCAGATAATTTGCTCTTGCGATGCAGGCTTTTTGATAACCGTTTTCAGCATTTGTGTCCGTATTGTCGATTCTAAGAGCCCGCTGATATGCAGCAATTGCAGAGTCGATGAAATGCGGATTTTCAGGCGAAATCTTGTCCATGTAATAATCGCCTTTGCTGATTTGCAGTTTAAGCGGTGTTGAGGCCGTATTAACGCTGATTCCTCCGTTTGTACTTTGAACGGTAGAGTCGGCAAGTTTTTTCCCTAAATAGAATAATACAAAAACTCCTACTAACAATAAGAATATCACTACAAGTCCCCAAATTGCTTTGCGGCGGAGTTTTTCCGCTTTTTCAAGCTCTTTGATGCTCGGGTCTATTTTTCTGGCTTTGAAATAATAGAACGGTGCAATGAAAATATTCAACCACGAAAGCCATTTGTTAGAGAAAAAGTTTGAACCTTTTTCTAAATATTCAGCCAAGTCATAACGGTCTTGAATATTTCTGTTTGAGGGGTCGTGGTCCAAAGCTAAGGTAAATTTTTCTAATGCGCCCGTAAAATCGCCGACCTGTAAAAGAGCTTCGCCGTAAGCCTCGTAATATTTTACGATTGCCTCGTTGTTGCGCATAAGGGAAGTGCTCGTTGTTGTAACGGACATATCCGATTCGTATTCTTCCAATGTTTCGCGGTAAGAATCAATAACTTCGCAGGCACTTTTGTAAGTTTCGGCGGCGTTGATAAAATCACGTTTTGCAAACAGCAAATCGCCTTTTATCATGGCGTATTTATAATTGAGTTGAAATCTGCTTTCTGTTGCACCTTTACGGTATTCTGTGGCTAAGGAACTGTCTACGAGGTCTTTTTGTTTAGCGTATTCGTAAATATAAAGTCCACGCGAATATTGTTCGTTGTTGACGTAAATTTGTGCTTTTTTGATGAGGTCTTTGCCCGTAAACTGCGACAAATCACCGAAAACAAAATCGTTAAGATAATTTTTAACGCTGCTTTCGTCTCTGCGTTTGTCAAAAACAGCCCTTTGATTATTTCCTTTTTTATCGGGCAATTCTAATTTTTCAGCCTCGAGAGCCTCAAATTTAGTTTTGAAATCGTATGTTGAGGTCAACTCCTCCAACGTCGGCTCGTGAGTCTTTTTTGCTGAAACTTTTTTGGAAATCATGGCTTGCGAAATCGTTGTTTCAACAATTTTCGCCGCTGTTGCCGCCTCAGAATTTTCTTCCGACACAGGCTCTTCTAAAGGTTTTTCTTCTTGAGTCTCTAAAGTTTCTTCCTGACTTTCTTCGGTGGAATAATCAAATGAAAAATCAATCAAATCGTCGTCCGTTTCGTTTGATTCTTCCTCTTTAGGGGTTTCGTTTCCAAAAGGGGAAAGATTGAATTTTTCAGACAACTGAATCAATTCGTTTCCTAATTTTACGGTAGGTGTAATGCCGTTTTCTTGTTTTATTCTAAGCGACCAATTTTCCCACCACGATTCTTCGTCCAAAGAAAAAACGTGGGGCAAAAGCAAAACCCATTGAGTAATTTTATTAGCCTTCATGTAAGGCAGATTATCGTTTAAGGATTTGCGTATTTGTCCTTTGCGCGAATTGGAAACGCTGTCAAGAAAATATTTCGGTAAATAAACTATACATTTTTTACCTAATGAACGGTCTTTTTTGTTTTCATTTTCAGAAATTTCATCAGAATTTTTAAGGCTGAAGTCCGGATACAGTTTCTCCATCAAACTGTCGCAAAAACTTACAAACCCCTGACGGGCTTCCTGTTCTGTCTTGTACGAATTTTTGAAATTTTCCCAAGTGAATTCCATAGTTATAACTAAAATGCAAAAAAAACTTACATACTTTTAAAGTTTTGAAAAATATTTCAAAAGCAAATGTATGTAAGTTTTTTTTCTTAGGCAAATTTTTTTTTAACGTTTTTAGCGTTTTTTTTCTAATCTTGACCGATTACAAAACCGCCTTGATCCACTTGTTGTCCTTCGTGATAAATGCGGTATTCATAAAGGCCTTCAGCAAGTCCGTCTTTGAATTTTACTTTCTTTACTTTTTTCTCTTTTTGGTCTTTGCTCTTAACGCTTTTTACGTTGGCTTTCATTACCGGGACTGGGTTGCCCGAGACAAAAATATCTACGGGATCGTTTTCAAAAATTTTACCCTGTTGAGCCGGTTCCAATTCAAAAGGCGTATCAGGAGCTGCCGTATAAAAATCCCCGGAGGTACCCGTAGAAGCAGTTTTAAGGCTGCCCGAGGCTCCTTCGCTTAATTCTCCCCAACCTTTTTCCGGCTCTTGATTTGCCGAGAGTGCCGAAATTTTGGTCTGAGAATTATCGGTCTGGTTTTCGTAAAATACCGTTATCATCAAAGCCACCATAAGGCATGCTGCAACGGATACTAACAAAACATTGAGTTTAAAATTTTTAACGCCTTTTTTTATTTCCTGACTGTCGTATTCGGAGGAAATTTCAGCAATCTGCATACATTCAGCGGCAAGGGCATCATCTTGAGCAAGCATATTGAGCTCTTCGTCGTTCAAATCGACTTTTTTGCCGTTGATGTAATCGGCGTATCTTGCTTTGAGATTGTCATTTAATTCTACCATGATAAACCTCCTTTTTGCAATAGTTTTTTATTAATAATATGTTTCTTCTAAGAGTATTCCGAAGGTTTCCGCATCGTATTTAGAAATCCGATTGGCGTTCAAACGAGTTATTACTTGTTCGATTTTTTTACTGAGCCAAAGCCTTACGGCATCTGGCTTGTTGTTTTTGTTTTCAACCAAATTCGTTATCATGCAGAGCCTTTGATAAATGTCCTGATTTTGTTCTTTGTCATCAAAATCAAGATATTTTTCAGCACCGTTGGAGTCCCGACCTTGAAGGTAATCTCTGAATTCCAAATCAGTAACTTTTATTTTCCATACCATTTTGCAACACATCACCACTTTGGCGCGGTCTTTGCCTAATGTCAAGAAAACCTTTTGAAGGTGTTTTTTCTCGTTTTCGATGACGGTGCGGTTTTCGGGCGAGAGAGAATCATCTTTGTCGCCTTTTATGATAGCCGCTTTTTGGAACTCAATAGAGCGTTCTTTGTATTTTTTCCCGGCTCTGAGCTCCTCCAACATCATGTTTTTTATAACCGAGGACATATAAGTTTGGGGAAGGGAATCAGATTTGAATTTGCCTTCAATGCGTTCTTTTGCGGATAAATACCGCATTTTGAGCGTTTGGGTGAAATCTTGATAATCTTCCGGACCTATGTAGCCTGCCTTGATGAAATTTTTGACGGTAATGGATGTTATTTTTTCCAACATCTGCAACGGGAAAACCTCCTCGGCATTTTCAGTTATTCTCATAATGTTATCTATATAGTTGCAAAAACTAATTAAGTTGAATGTTTTTTTTGTAGTTTTTTTTATAAAAATTAAACTATTTTAAGTCCTTGGTCAGAAACGGTTATAAGTCTTGACTTATAAAGTCCGCCGACTGCTTTTTTGAAGATTTTTTTGCTGACACCGAACTCTTCAAAAATTTCTTCGGGCGAGGATTTATCGTTTAAAGCAAGAGCTCCGCCATTGTCTTTTATTCTTTGAAGAATTTCTTGTTCGAGTGAGTCTACGATTTTAACACTGCTTTTTTCCAGCATCATGTCAATACGCATATCCTCGCGTACTTTTTTGACATAAGCGTAGGTGTAATCTCCGGGTTTAACGTTTCTGAAAAGTTCTGATTTATAAATCATTCCCCAATGAGCATTATCAACGATAACTCTAAAACCTAAATCCGTCGGCTCGCCTACAAAAATTTCACATTTATCACCCTGAGCGTATTCGGGGTCGCCTTCCGCTAAAAATTTGTTAAGACGGTTTGAGGCCACAATACGGTTTGAAACCTCGTCAAAATATACGTAAACGAAATATTTTTTGCCTTTTACGAATTTGTCTTTTTGTTCTGATTTGGGCACTAACAAGTCTTTGTCCAATCCCCAATAAAGAAATGCTCCGTTTTTGGAGACTTGAACACATTCCAAATATGCAAATTTATTGATTTGCGTGTACGGGTGCTGAATCGTCGCTGTCAGACGGTCTTCGCTGTCAAAATAGATGAAAGCTTCAACCTCTGAGCCGGGTTTGATTTCGCTTGTGAGAAATTTTTTCGGCAAAAGTATTTCGCCGAGGTCTTCTCCATTGAGGTAAGCCCCGTGTTCGGTAAGCCTTAAAACTTGCATTTTGTTGATATAACCAATTTCTATCATAATATTTTGTTTTTATTTAGTTTTTGAAGAATTGTCGGACGGATATTCAAATTGTCTCGGCTCTTTCTTGTCTAATTGCAGATACGGGAAAATTGATGTTACAATCCAAATACTGCCCCTTGAAAGCCTTGAATATTTAGCCGAATCGGGCAAAAATTTAGCATGTTCGTCGATTTTGAAAAGCGTTACCAAGAAAACCGCCGAAATAAAATAAAATTTCAATCCGCCGAAAAATCCGCCTAACGTTCTGTACGTAGACCCCGATGTAGTGCCTTCTATTGCCTTTGAGGTCTTGAAATTAACCCTGCTGACAACAAACACCAAACCGGCTATGAAAATTACCGTCATCAAAATTATGGCAAACAAATCCGGCACGTCGCTTCTTGGGGTTAAGTATTTGAATACGGATTTGGAAATATTAACGCAAATGGTCAGCAAAACCAAAACCGAAAAAAAACTTATACACTCCACTATAACGCCGCGTTTGTAGCCCACAACTCCGCCTATTATAATGAGTATGCCTATTAGCAGGTCTACACCGCTGCCTATAGGCACGTCAATCGTGGTCGTAGAATTCATTTTTTTTAAGTTATTAACAATGAAAAACTAAATTTCATTCAACTTTTTGTACCCGATGGCTTTGAATTCGTATCCGCTCAGAGTGAATCTTTCCAAAGTCTTTTCTAACGCATAACGCTGGTTTTCAAAGGCTTTGAGATTGTCATGAAAAACAATCACCGCTCCGGGGCTGACATATTCGTAGACGTTTTGCCAACACCGCTCTTTTGAAATCCTTTTGTCATAATCCTTTGAGAGAATATCCCAGAGGATTATTTTTCTGTCTTTTGACAAAATCGTACTTTGACGGCTTTTCATTCTGCCGTGGGGCGGACGGAAAAGGTTTGAATTTATCAAAGCATCGGCTTTTTTTACATTTTCCAAGTAAACGGAATTTTTGGTTCTTAATCCGTTGAGATGGTTGAATGTATGATTGCCGATACTATGACCCTCCGAAATTATGCGTTGAAAAATATCGGGATATTTTTCAACGTTTTCGCCCACACAAAAGAATGTTGCCTTGGCATCGTATTTTTTCAAGATGTCAAGTGTTCCCGGTGTCATTTCAGGAATCGGTCCGTCGTCAATGGTTATGTACAAGACTTTTTGTGACGAATCCTCAGGCGTAAGTTTCCAAGTGTATTTCTTGAAAAAATGCCGTATAATCTGAGGCGGATGAACTATTGGTGAAAACATTTCAACCTCCCTTTTTCTTTTTTTTGAAAAAAAAAATTACTGTTCAATCACTCCCGTCAGATAGAGATACATCTGAACCAACTGCTTGTTGAAATCACTCATCGACTGATAAACTCTCATGAAATTTTCATCGCCTAAAGTTTCCAATGAGATATTTCTCAGCAGAGGCATTTGCCTTAACGTATTGACAAATCTTTCCCTATACGGGGAAGAAAATTCTTTATCATTGTTTTCGTCTATGAGTCTGATAATTTCATGACTTATAGCAACGGAGCGGTAAAAATCATCTTGAACTTTTCCTTGTCCGTTTTCATCCAAAGATACAAAAAATTCCAATTCTTGAGCAGTTTGTTCTGCTAAAGCGTTAAAAATTTTGTGTGCGCTTTCTTTTTGTGATATTTTGTAATACAAATCTGCCAAGAATATGTCATAATACGACGGCGGAACTATATCAAGCGGCATTACGGAATAACATTTGTCAAGCACTTGTTTGGTCTTATCGTGTTTGCCTTCAATGTAAAGCGCATCGGCAAGACGTGAAAAACCGCTTTTAATGTTAGCCGTCATTCTAAGGTTGTTTTCGTCCAAATAAACTTTGGGATCGTTGATGCCGCCCCAAGAGAATTTGTTGATGTAAGCATCGAAAAGCACATCAGAATCTATACAACCTCTTTCGCCCGATTGCAGTTCGGTTTTTATCGGTACTATTTTGTATGCTAAACCGTCAAGACGGAAAAACTGTTCCAAATTCTGATAAGCATCACCTCCGACGGTAATCGCAAAGTATATAGGACGTTCCCAATTGTTGTTAGCCAAAATGTCCAAAACCATGAGTTCGCCTTTGCGGATATAGTTGTGAGGATGTTTCCAAACCAACTTGTCAAGAATTTTAGCCGAATCTTTTTCCGATACTATGCCTGAGGCTATAACTTTTTTCTTATCAACCTCAAGAGAGAATGTTGTCGTAGGACAATAATAATATTTCTCGCCGTTTTGACCCGTTTCAAGGGCATCTTCTGATGCTATAAAATCAATAACCTTTTTGAGCGGTACGGGCTCCGAACTGATATTTTTCATCAGATTTTCAGCCGAAGTTTTCAAAGCGGCAGCCTCAAGAGCGGGTACCGAAAATTTTTCAGGCTGTGATGCCAAAGAATTAACAAACCTTATGATTTGAGCAGGCTGGTCTTGAAGTTTGTTTTGATTTACAACCGCATCATAATCGTTAGGCATTACGTTTTGGAAACCCGAACGTTTCAAAACGTCAATTAATTGCGAATGTAAACTTTCTGTCTGACCTTGATATTTATCTTTGTTAGCAGCATATTTCTCGTTGAAAAACATTTGCGGAATCTCCTGACAATAAACAATATCCCTTGTACCTTCCGTAAGTTTTTCTTTAGAAATGCTAATTGGCAGAGGTTCCGACAAATATGCTTTTTTGCGCATCTGATTGATATACCAATCGGTGTTGATATAAGCCAAGTTTACGACTCTGACGTCCGTTCTGATGCCTTCAACCTCTTGAGCGTACCAAAGCGGGAAAGTATCGTTGTCGCCGTTTGTAAACAAAATCGCATTTTTCTCGCATGATTCCAAATAGTTTTTAGCAAAATCTCTTGCCGTATAACGTCCTGAACGGTCGTGGTCGTCCCAGTTTTCAACCGCCAAAACTACCGGACCCGACAAAAAGCATAAAACTATTGCTCCTATGGCTGCAATCATATTTTTGTTGAAATACTTATCAACAATTTTCATAAGCCATGCCGCACCAAAACCGATGTAAAACGCAAAAGCGTAAAACGAACCGGCGTATGCATAATCCCTTTCTCTTGGCTGATATGGCGTTTGATTGAGGTAAACCACAATTGCAACTCCCGTTAAAACAAAGAAAAGCATTATAATCCAAAAATACCTTTTGCCTTGAGCATTGCTTTTTAGCATGAAAATCATTCCTAAAATGCCCAAAATCAGCGGCAAGAAGAAATAACGGTTGCGTCCTTTGTTATTTTTGAGATAATCGGGCAGCAAATCCTGATCGCCGAGTCTTGCGTTATCAATAAACGGAATACCAGAAATCCAGTTACCGTTGATAAGATTTTCGTCATGACCTTGAATGTCGTTTTGCCTTCCGACAAAATTCCAAAGGAAATATCTCAAATACATATACCCGACCTGATAGTCGAAAAAGAATTTAAGATTTTGAACGAATGAGGGTTTATCATTTTTATTAACGCCAGCCCAATGTTCGTAACCTTTGAAATGTGAAGGCTCTTGCGAAAACATTCTCGGGAAAAACGTCGTAGAACCGGTTTCAAATCTGCGTTTTGCTTTATAATCGGCAATTTCGTAGCGTCCGTTTTTTTGAATATAAACCGGACTTCCGTCTTCGTAACCGATTGAAGGTGAATTGTAATATTCACCGAAAATAAGCGGACGATCGCCGTATTGCTCTCTGTTGAGATACGATTGAAGAGCAAAAACGTTATCGGGATTGTTTTCGTCCATCGGTGGGTTTGCCATCGAACGGATTACAATCATCGCAAAACACGAATAACCTATGATTATGACCGTTATGCCCAAAAGTACGGTATTGAGAACGGCTTTTCTGTTCTTGAAAGAATAATAAAGTCCGTAACCCAAACCGCTGATACCGAGAACCGCATAAATTATCGTACCCGTGTTGTAAGGCGCACCGAAACCGTTTGTGAAAATAAGTTCAAAAACAGATGCAATGTAAACCACGCCCGGAATAATTCCGTAAAGTACAAATGCTAAAATTATCAACGATAAAATTAACGATTTTATGATACCTTTGGTCGTAATAGTGTATTTTTTGAAATAATAAACCAAAACGATAGCTGGAATTACAAGCAGGTTCAAAAGGTGAACGCCGATTGAAAGTCCCATCAGATAACAAATCAGAATGAGCCAACGGTTTGAATATTTTTCGTTAGAGGTTTCCTCCCATTTTAAGATGCACCAAAAAACCAAAGCCGTAAAAAGCGAACTCATGGCATAAACCTCGCCTTCTACCGCCGAAAACCAAAATGTGTCGGTATAGGCAAAAGCAAGAGCACCCGTTATGCCGCTGCCTATTATGGCAAAGCTTTCAAACAGGGAAATATCTTTGGTACATATAATTCTTTTTGCAATGTGTGTTATCGACCAGTACAAAAACAAAACGGTAAATCCGCTTGCTAATGCCGACATAGAATTGATCATTGCCGCTACTTTTGTAACATCACCGCCTGCAAAAAGTGAGAAAAACCTTCCTAAAATCATAAAGAAAGGTGCTCCCGGTGGGTGTCCGACTTCTTGACGGTATGCCGTACAGATAAATTCGCCGCAATCCCAATAACTTGCGGTCGGTTCAATTGTTAAAAGGTATGAGATTGAGGCGGTAAGAAAAACCAACCAGCCCGCAATCAAATCTGCCTTTTTGAAATTTGTTTCTGACATTTTTTGATTACTCTTTGAAACGGCAAAGTTATATTTTTTTTCTTTTACGGTAAAATTTTTTTTATGATGACTTAAAATACATACAAAAAAAATATATTAACTTTGCAGCGTTTTACTTTTTAATTTAAAAATACTATGAAAAAATATGTATTGTTATTTTTAATCGTTCTTACGGGGTTTTTAAGTAATGTTTCGGCTCAGACAAAGGTTCGCGGATTAGTAAAAGATTCTCAAACTGGTGAGCCACTGCCCTTTGTAAATATAGTTTTCAAAGGAACTACTACGGGAACGATTACTGATGTCGAAGGTAAATTTTTTATTCAAGCGCATATTGATACAGATTCACTTGTGTTTTCAATGGTGGGCTACACTCCGCATATCGAAATTTTAAGAAGAAACGCATATCAAGAACTTGAAATAGAACTCTCTCCCGATAATCTTGAACTTGATGAAATCGTTGTAACCCCCGGTGAAAATCCTGCCTGGCGTATTATGAGGAACGTTGCCGCTAACAGAAAACGTAACAATCCGGAAAAACTCGAATGTTATCAATATGAGGTTTACAACAAAATGGAACTTGATATCAATAACGTCGGAGAAAATTTGGCGGAGAGAAAAATTATGAAAAATTTTGATTTCGTTTTTAATTACGCTGACACCTCTGCCGAGACGGGAAAAGTTTATTTACCAGTTATGATTTCGGAAAGTATTTCTGATGTTTATCACAAATCCAACCCTTCCAAAAAGAAAGAAGTTATCAAGGCTTCAAAAATTTCCGGTGTTGAAAACTCCTCCCTTACACAATACACCGGTCAAATGTATATCGACGTTAATATCTACAAAAATTATATTCCTGCTTTCGGACACGATTTTGTTTCGCCTGTCTCGGATTATTGGAAATCGAATTATAAATTTTACCTTTTGGACAGCGTTTATCAAGAAGGTAGTTATCTTTATCACATTTCTTTTAAACCTAAATTTAAACAGACTTATACCTTTAGCGGTGATCTTTGGATTAATGATACGACTTGGGCGGTTAAAAAAGTTACGGCTAAAATGGCTACCGATGTAAATCTCAATTACATCAACAATATGATTATCAGTCAGGAATACGAGAAAATCGACACTTTGTGGTTTTTGAAAAAAGAAGATATGTTTATGGATTTCAATTTGACGGACTCCACAATGGGATTTTTTGCGCGAAAAACCATGACAAGAAAGGATATTGTTATTAATCCTGAATTTGACGATAATTTTTTTAGTGCAACTTCAAGCCGTGAAACTCAAATTCTTGAGGGTGCAAGCGAAAAGGATACTTCGTTTTGGAATGCTAACCGCCATGAAAAATTAACACAAAAGGAACTGAATATTTATCAAATGGTGGATTCCATCAAAGAGGTTCCCGTCTTCAAAACCGTAACGAGTGCCGTTGAAATGTTTATCGGCGGATATTGGACGCACGGCAATTTTGAATACGGACCTTATTATAAAATACTTTCACACAATGAGATAGAGGGCTGGAGATTGAGGCTTGGCGGAAGAACGAGCAATGATTTTTCCAAAAAAATAATGCTTTCGGCCTACGGTGCTTACGGTTTCAAAGATCAAAAATTCAAATACGGTGTCGATGCTCTTTATCTTATCAACAAAAATCCGCGCCGTACGCTTTTGGTCGGACACAAATACGATATGGAACAGTTAGGACAAAGTAGCATGGCTTTTTCCGAGGATAACATTCTCTCCTCAATGCTTTCCAAACGTCCTAACAAAAATTTGTTGCCCGTCAGAGAATCTTCTGCGGAATACGAACATGAATTTTTTCAAGGTTTTTCTAATAATTTCGGAGTTAAGTTTAGACAACTTTATCCTACGGACTTTATAAAATTTCAGAATTCGGCTAATGATGTAACTTACAAACATATTGATACATACGAGTTTTTTTACAAACTCCATTTTTGTTATAACGAAAAATTCGTGGACGGAATTTTTTTGCGCCGCAGTACGGGCAGCAAATTTCCCGCTTTTGACATAACGGCAATGGCAGGTTTTTGGGATAATAAAGGCAAAACCGATAATTATTACAGATTTATTGCAACAATGACTAAAAAACTCGCAATCAATCCTATCGGAAAATTAACCGCTATTTTGGAGGCGGGAAAAGTTGTCGGAACAGTGCCGTTCCCGCTTTTGAAACTTCACGAGGGAAACGAAACTTATGCTTTCGACAAATACGCTTTCAATTTGATGAATTTGTACGAATTTGCCTCCGATACTTATTTGAGCGTAACATTGGAACATCATTTCAACGGTTTCTTTTTCAATAGAGTGCCGCTTTTTAGAAAACTCAAATGGAGAGAAGTTGCTTATGGAAAAGGTCTTATCGGTGATATTAGCGAAAAAAATAGTCGGGCAATGGCTTTGATGGATTTTCCCGAATCTTTGGGCGATGTTAATAAGCCTTATTTTGAAACGGGTGTGGGTATCGAAAATATTTTCAAATTTTTCCGTGTTGATGCTGTTTGGAGGCTTTCGCATTTGGACAATCCTAACGTTTCAAAATTTGCAATATTATTCAGAGTTCAGATAATTTTATAACAGTTTGAGGGCAAGGAACATCAATCCTCCGACAAAGAGAATTACGATATAAATTTTTGTTTCGGTGCTCAGGCTTTGTCTTTCAAGAGCATATTTTTCCGGCACGATTCTTCCGACGGCGGGCAGTCCTTGAAGTCTGCCGTTTTCAGAGTGGGGATTAAAAAAAATTACGGATTTTTCTCCGCTGAAAAATGTTTTGCGGATTAGTTTTACCTCGGGCATTCCTTTTGCCGAAAGCCCCGGAAGACTGAATCTGTAACCGAAATAACTGATGTTTAGAAATTTTCCTAAATTTTTGATTTTTAGTTTGTTTGATACCCCGATAGTATCGGTTATAGTTTCGATGTATTGTGCCGAAAAGGAATGAGCGTTGTTTTTTTCGTCAAGAAATTTTAAATATTCCGCCTGACGTTCATAATCGATGAGGATAGTTTGAGTTTTATTAGGCCAAATAACAACGAGTTGAAGACTGCCTTTTATAACTTTACGGCTTTTGTCGTCGGGCATGAAAAAAGCATCATCGGAGAAAACCTCCCCGGTGATGCAAAAATTATGATTCCTTTTCGTATAGTCAGCAATTTGTGAAAAATCCACAACCTCAATGTCTTCTATTTTTTTAGCGTTTTTGGAGAAAAGATGCGCCATCAGACCGTTGAAACCGATGATAAGCAACATCATTCCCAAAAGTGCGAAGAAAACGGGAGATTGTTTCATTTTTTGATTTTATGAGTCTTAAGAAAAAATACTTCCTTCTTTTTCCCTTGTTAAAAAAAAATCGGGATTTAAGATGCAACGCTTAAACCCGACTGCATAGCACGTCTTTCGCTCGGACGATAAACGTATTGAACGCCGTATCTTGCGGCTTGTTCGCGTTTGCGTTCAACGGTTTCTTTGGAATAATATTCTTCGACTTCGTTCCACATCGTGCATATAATTTTATCACATTCGGGTCTTAGGGACGAGACTTTGTCGTTAGCTCTTACGGAAATGCTTTGGAGCATTTTTTGAAAATTTAACTTTTCGACAAATTCATCGTAATAAACTTTTACCACGGCAATTTTGGGGCATAAAATCGGGTTGCCTGTTTTTAATACGCGGTCGTTTTCGCCTTTGATAACTTTTTGTCCCCAAGTTATGACATCGTTTTCGGTTTTTAAATCGGGGAGACAGCCGTTTTTCTCGTCAATGCCGAAATAATTACGGGTTGAGGATTTGATTTCGCCTCTTAAAATTGCGAAATTAAACACCTGAAGGAAATGTGAAATATAAAGTTTTGCCTTGCGGAACGATTCTGTAAACTCCTTGCTATTAGCAACTTGACGTGTATGAGCTTCTTTTTGCATCATAATTGCCTGTTCAAATTGCGGCAAAAAAGCCAATATTTTGTTTAGCGTTGCTTGTTTGAACGCTAACATATCGGGAGAATATTTTTTTGACAATTCCAGAGCCCTTTTCATGGCTTTGACCCTTGCGGTGTCTGTATTAGGTAGTCTTCTATATGGCATTTTTTTTAAGGTTTTATGACAGTTTGTAAATAATAATTTGTTTATGTACTTTACATTATTCAAAACAAATGCCGAAAATTATTTTTTTGTCAAAAAAAATTTTGTTTCTGCGAAAAAAAATCTATTTTTGAGGCTGTCAAATTATTAAAAAGTCATGTTTAGTTCAGAAATTTATAAATCACGCCGTAAAAGGCTTGCAGAAAGTCTTAAAGACGGTCTTGTTTTTATTCCGGGCAATTCGGAGTTGCCTTTTAATTACAAAAACAATCCGTTTCCGTTCCGTCAGGATAGTACGTTCCTTTATTTTGCTGGAATTGACGAGCCTGATTTGTTTCTTTTGATGGACTGTTCAACGGGAAAAGAATGTCTTTTTGGTACGCCGCAAAGTCAAGACGATGCTATTTGGAACGGTCAGGTACCTTCACTTTCACAAAAGGCTTTGACCTCGGGTATTGACAATGTGAAAGAAACCTCTGCATTGGAGTCCGAGTTAAAAAATTATAAAGGCAAAATTCATTTTATAAATCCTTATAATGCCGAAATAGCTTTAACACTTTCAAAACTTCTTGGTGTTAGTCCTTTGGAATTGGCTTCAAAACAATCGGTTGAAATGATTAAAGCCATTGTTAAGATGCGCAAAGTAAAATCGCCTGAGGAGTTAAAGGAGATAGAGCAAGCTGTTAATTTGACATCGGAAATGATGAATTATGTTATAAAATATGCGGGCGGAGCAGAGGAGTATTTCAACGAGAGGCTTGTAGCCGGAAAAATTTACGAGTATGCTACTTCGCGCGGATATTTTACGAGTTTTCCGCCTATTGTAACGATTCACGGAGAGGTTTTTCATAATAGAAATTATAGTGAGAATTTAAAACGCGGAAAGCTTTTGTTGGTAGACGCCGGTATTGAATCGCTTTCGCATTATGCTGGTGATATGACAAGAACGATTCCTTTGGGCGGCAGGTTTTCAAAACGTCAGAAAGAGATTTATGACATTGTCGTAAAAGCAAACTGGGGCATTGTGGATTCAGCGCGTCCGGGAGTTAAATGGCCTGAGCTTCATAACCGTGCGGCAAGGATTATAACTTCGGGATTAAAGGATCTCAACCTTATGAAAGGTGATACTGACGAGATAGTTGAAAAAGGAGCATACGCATTGTTTTTCCCACATGGTTTGGGACATTTGGTCGGACTTGATGTTCACGATATGGAGAATTACGGTGAGGATTATGTCGGTTATGACGAAAAGAATCCCCGCAGTGAGATTTTTGGACCTAATTGTTTGCGTTACGGTCTTGAACTTGAAGAAAATATGGTAATAACGGACGAGCCTGGAATTTATTTTATACCTGAACTTATTCAACGTTGGAAGGCAGAGAATAAATTCAGTGAATTTATAAATTATGATGCTGTTCTCAAATATAAAGATTTTGGCGGCATACGCATAGAGGATGATTTGTTGATAACATCATCAGGCAGTAGAGTTTTAGGAGTTCCCGTTCCGAAAACGACCAAAGATATAGAAAAAGCAATTTTAGGTTAAAAATACCAGTTTTTATAAAAAAATAAGCCCGTTGATTTTTTTTAGCGGGCTTGTTTTTTTTAGTTAGCAGAAGAATCCATCGAAGAAGATTTACTATGTAGTAAATCTTCTATTTTTTTCTTCAAATTTTAAAAAAAAAAATTGTTTGCACAAAAATATGAAAATATTGGGAATTTTTCAATTCCCAATATAAATTCTTGATGCGCCGGAACTGCTGAAACTTTTTTTGTCAGCAGTAAAACGATTTGATGTTACGTTAGAAGCACCTGAGGTTCTGACACTTATTTCGTTAGCGTATCCTGAAAGTCTTATGTTACTTGCCCCCGAGGTTCCTAAATTCATGATTTTTGCTATTCCGGAAAAATCAATATTGCTTGCGCCCGAGGCTCCGATTTCTACGCCGCCAAAATTGCTGCCGTTGATATCAAGAGAACTTGCACCGCTGACCTCAGCCGAGAGAAACTCCGAAACTTCCAAATCTTTGAACGTGGTTTTTGTAGCACCGGAATTTCTGATGTTCAATTTCTTCAAGATTGTTTTTTCAGGGAAGACGGTATAAACAGCACCCGAAGTTGAAAGTTCAGTAAGGTTTTCAACGCAAATTTTTACCGTTAAATCACCCCAATCAGATTTTTTCTGTTTGGTTTTTCGGGTTTGATACCAAACATGGAGCTCGTTGTTTTTAACCTCGGTTATTAAATTTTCTACGAGCTCTTTCTCGCCGCTGACAATAACCTGCTGAGATTTACCGGTTATAATCTCAACTTTAACGAAAGATGAAACGTCAATTCTGTTGAAACTGTTTAAAATTCTCTCTTCCGTGATTTTTTCTTCGGAGTTCTGAGCATACGTCCAAACGGTGAAAATCATAACCGTCAAAAGCATTAATAATTTTTTCATGGTTTTATGTATTTTAAAATGGTTTTACACAAAAAAATGTACACTCACCATGCCAAAATAATTAATGTTTTGATAATCAGAAGTTTGAGAAATTTTGTAACAAATGATATTGTAAAAAAAATTTACAATGGTGTAAAATTTTTTTACGTTTTTTCTCTCTCAATTTATATTGAAAAAAAGCCTGTATTTTATAATTTAATGCCGAATTTTACCAAATGACTATCAAGCATTTTGTGCGGAATAAATTTTATTAGAGTATCCGAAACTGTGTTGAGCATACGTTGACGGATGTAATCTTCTTTGATATATAGCGATATACGACGTTGCGAAAGATAGTCGCCTTCTATCGGACGAATGTTTTTGCGTTGTTGTTCGCTAAGAAACGGTAAATGCATTTCCGGTATTATTGTAAAACCGCCATTTTTATCTACAATTCTTATTAATGTTTCTATACTACCGGCTTCGTATATGCGATTTCCTTTTGTGCGTGCTTTACAAAACGAAAAAGCACTTTCCCGCATACATTGTGCTTCTTTCATTATCCACATTTTTTCATGTTCGAGATTATCGGGTTTAAATACTGGTAATTTGCGCCAACAACTTTCTGCTAAATACACGTAAAAACGCTCTGTGTATAGAGGTATTTCAAGTATTCCTTCGATCTTGTTGTCTGAAATATCAATACCTACATCAAGATGATTTATTTGAAGTTCTGATAAAATGGTTTCTGTTTTTAATTCCTTGATAGAAAGATTTACCGACGGATATGCACCGACATAATAATTAATAAAGTCGGGTAAAATATACGGCGCAATTGTAGTGCCTATTGCAATATCGAAATTTCCCGACACTTGTCCTTTTTCTTCGTTTATGATTTCGTTGATTTTCAATGCTTCCACGAGCGTTTTTTCGGCTTGACGTATAATCCGTTGCCCTATCGTTGTGGGAATTACTTTTTTGTTGGTACGGTCGAAAATCTTTACATCAAGTTCTTCTTCCAGTTTTACGAGCATAGCACTGAGCGTAGGCTGCGATATTTCGCACTCATTAGCAGCTTTGGCAAAACTTCGATGCTTGTTGATTGCTACAATATATTTTAATTGTTGTAATGTCATAATGATAGATTTTGTTTATGCAAAGATAGATAAAAACGTTTGTTTATCTATTATTGAAACGATAATTTTGTGTCATAAACAATAAAAATTTTACGATATGACACAGATTAAGAAAAAAACATTTCATAAACATTTTTATACCAAAGGAAAACCTTTGTATTTGATATTATTTACGTATTTGATTCTCGGATGGTTTTTCCCTGTAATTGGATTGATGGCGTTGATATGTATGCTTGCGCCGGTGCTTATGGCAATCAAAAAGGGGCGTTTCTGGTGTGGCAACTATTGTCCGAGAGGTAATATGTTTGATAGGTTGCTGTCAAAATATTCGCCGCACAAACCGATTCCGAATTTTGTTAGGACATCGGGATTTAGAATTTTTATGGTTGTATTTATTTTTATGGTGTTTGGTATTCAATTGTATTATGCTTGGGGCGATTGGAATGCTGTGGGCAAAGTTTTTTGGAATATAGTTGCTGTTACAACACTTGTTGGTGTAATATTGGCATTTGTATTTGCTCCCCGTACTTGGTGTTCGTTTTGCCCTATGGGAACACTTTCTGCTTGGGCAACACCTAAGAAAGGTAATTTTAGCGACGGATTCAAACGCGTAAAAGTAGAAAATAGTTGTCAAATGAAATGCAAAAGTTGCGCTCGTGTATGTCCTATGCAATTGACACCTTACGATAGCCGTGGCGACGAAGCTGGCTATCTCAATCCCGATTGTATCAAATGCGGAAAATGTACTTTGGCGTGTCCCACGAAAATTATGAAACTGTAATTTTGTTTGTCCTTAGTTTTTTTTATAATGCTGAGAATTTAGCACAGCCAAAATACCTTTTAAAAAAAAACTTCTGCTTTTGCCGCCTGCATCATCGGTGTATGGCGGTTTCTAAATTGATAATTTCCATATCGAAAATGATGCGGTTAGTTCCTAAAAAATATCCGGCAAATCTTCCGGTAATGGTTTTTTAGTTATGTATTTTATTATTTCATAATACGTTTTGAGCGTGGTGTTAAATGAATTACACGGTATTAAATCAATAAAACCGTCTTTGTTTTCTTGAAAAATTTGAATGGCTTTTTGTGCGTAATTCATTTTCATTAGCGCGTATGAGTATCTGAGTTTGAGATGTTTATAACAAAAATCTTCAGGATCGGTATCATTTGAGGGAAACAGTTTTTCGATTACGCTTTTAGCAGTTTTGAAACATTTCGTCATCAAAAGCACATCAATTGCCATACATTCGGTTTTTGAAATTTTTCCCGCCTTTTTCTCAGAATAATACTCTTTGAAGAAGTTTTCAACGTATGACGAAAGTTTTGCATTTATTTTTTTCGAGCGTCCGTAATCCGCCAAAAGTTCTACGCATAATCTCAACAACAAATCAAAATCTTCGTCTTCTTCAGTGTCAATCTCTTGAATTAACGAGAAAATCTCATCAACATCCTTGTAATGACCTTCGTTGAAAAGTATATATGCTTTTTGCGTTAGCGGCAAAAGTTTTTCGTGAGAGTTATCACTCGTTGAGCAAAAAATATCCGTATATCTGATATAAAAACCGTTAATATTATCAAAATCAGGATATTCCTGAAAATAAAATTCCCGTTCTTCTTCAGTTTGCAAAAGCGAATCCTGAAGTTCCGGATAATATCTTATCTCCGTGCAAAACAATTCTTTAAGCTTTTTGCAATTTACTTCGTCGTCTTTGAAATGAATATTGGTGAGCCTAAAAAACGATTTCAAAAGTTTTATGTTTTTCTCGTAAAAAGCATATCTTAAAAACCAGCCGAAAATCATAAGTTTCATTTCCGGGTTTTCGGAATAATACGATGAAACCTCCATAAAAAGGCTTTCGTTGAGTCCGAATTCTTTCAGCCAATAATTAGCTAACTGAAAAGCAAAAAACTTTTTCGACGAAAATTTCAAGAGCGTGAGTCTTTTGCCGTCTTTGTCCGTTGAGGAAAACTCTGTTAAAATTCCCGTTGAAAGCAATTCTCGAAACTCTTTTCCGTATTCTTCTATAAGACGTGTCAAGCGGTTTTTGTCAGCAGTCTCGGACTCAAAACCGTAATTGGTCGTAAACAAAAAGAAATCAATAAACTTTTGCGTCTTGTTGTCGTAAGATTTTATGTCGATTTTGCTTTTGTTGAAGGTTTCGTACAAAAGGGTTTCCGTCAAATTTTTTTGTGACAGCGAAATCAGTAATTCCAAATAATAAGGAATACTGAAAACATTATCCATACTTTCTTTGTGTAAAATCTCAAAGTTTCTGGGTGTAAGACAGTTGCAGTTCTTTAAGATTTGTTGCATCTCGATAGGGGAGAGGTGCGGAATGTTGGAAAAACTACTCGAGGCAATATTCCATTGAGCCTCAAACCAACATGATTTGTTGATTTCTTTTATCGTTTTGTCGATGTATTGCCACAAAAGCGGATTCATCGAAACTATAAGTTTCAGATATTTTTCATTTTTGTATGCCGAAACAATGTTCATGGCTATATCCGCTGTTTCTATCGAGGAGATTTCGTCCAAAATCAAAACGATTTTGCCGTTTAGGGTAGCGGGGTGTTTTTCAAAATATTCCTTATAACTTGTTTGTCCCGAAGAGCCCGAAAGTTTTGCAAAAACATTGTTCAAATCCTTGTTTAGAGTATTTGCAGGGGTGTTTGAACAAGTAAAATACCAACAAATATCGTTGGTGTCAGCGTTAATAAAATATTTTTCAGCTATTTGGGCCAGTGCCGTCGTTTTGCCGAAACCCGTGGGACCGACTAATGCATAAGCCGTTTTTTCGGATTCCAAAAACTCAGAAATTTTCTCGTTGAAAAATGCTCTGTGGATAGTTTTTTCATAATTAACACCCAACGAATTTTTGATGCCGAAGAATATATTTTTGGATATTTTCATCGCCTCGTCTTTGAGTTGCGTCCAAATGAGCATATTTTCAGCACTTTTGCGGTAATCGTTTTTGTGTGTTATAAAATCGTCAAAATCGCTGAATTTAAGATATTTTGCAAGTGAATTTAAAGTATACTTTGATGGATTAAAAGTTGAATTTACAAGATTCCACAATCTTTTTAATGTGGTCTCGCTTACCTTATTGCCCGTCGTCTCAAAAACAGTTTCTGATAATTCTCCACAATCTTTAGCGTATGTAATTTTTCTACCGAATTTGTTTTCTACGCTGTTTCTTAATAACTCAACATCAGTTTCTTCTAAATTTTCCATATCGCAAATATAAATCATTTTTTTTGAAACTAACTAAAAAAATACGGAAAAGTTTTATTTTTTTTAGTTGGTTTAATTTTATGTGTATAAATTTTGTTTTTACGAAAAAAAAAATTACATTTGTCAAAACTTAAAAATTTATATGAATATGAACACAAGAAATTCTAACGGGACAGCAAAACCGAAAGGAAAATTCGGTATAATCGTATTTTTGTTGTTGATTATGTTTTCTGTCTCAATGTGTGCATCATGCACGATTATCGATTCGAGCGAAATCGGTATTAAATTTCATAAATGGAGTGTTTCTGAGCAGGATTACGGCGGTATTGAAGGAACATGTAGCGGTTGGGTTTTTTATAATCCGTTGGCCACTGACGTTTTTACGTATCCGCTTCACGTTCAGCGAAAAACATACGAACCGTTTAGAGTTAATACCAAGGATGCGGCGCAGTTCACTATGGACCCTTCGATCGCTTACAGAATAAATCCTGAAAAAGCGTGTGATATTTTCAAAAAGTATCGCAAGCCTGTTGAGGAGCTTGAAAACGGTTATATCCGCACCTGTATTTATGAGGCTTACAGAACTTGTGCTAATAATTTCACCTCAGATTCTATCATGTCGAGCAGGGCTACTTTTGAGGCTGACGTTAGGGCAAGACTTGAGCATAGTTTGAACAACGAAGGTTTTATCGTTGAGGAGTTTACCTCTCAGATTATACCTCCTGAGTCGTTGGCAAAAATGATTGATGCCAAAAACATGGCTGTTCAGTCATCTTTGAAAGCCGAAAATGAGGTAAAAGAGGCTGAGGCTAATGCTAAAATCGAAATTGCAAAGGCCAAAGGTGCTGCTGAGGCTATGAAAATCAAAGCCGATGCAGAGGCTTATTACAACAAGACGATTTCCAATTCGTTGAGTCCTTATATTATTCAAGAGGATTGGATTGAAAAATGGGACGGACACGTTCCTACCGTTATTAACGGTAGCGGCAGCGGCTCTATGTACGATATGTCCTCTATTATAAAGAGTGCAAAATAATATCGGGCTAAGAGAAAATCCGAATTTCTAAAAGAAAAAAAATACTCCGCACACTTTTTTTTGGGAAAAAACTAAAAGGAAGTTGGTGTGCGGGGTATTTTTGTTTTTTGTAGTTTTAGAAAAATTTGTTTTTTACGGTTAAAACTATTAAATTTGCGCTCAAATTTTAATAAAACGGCTTTCGATGAAGAACATTAGAAATTTCTGTATAATAGCGCATATCGACCATGGCAAAAGTACGTTAGCAGACAGACTTTTGCAATTTACCAAAACCATTGATGACCGCGACCTTCAAGACCAAGTCCTTGACGATATGGATTTGGAGAGAGAACGTGGTATTACGATAAAATCTCATGCCATTCAGATGAAGTATACTTTTAATAATCAGGAGTATATTCTCAATCTTATTGACACTCCCGGTCATGTGGATTTTAGTTATGAGGTTTCGCGTTCGATTGCGGCTTGTGAAGGTGCGCTTTTAGTGATTGACGCAACACAAGGTATTCAGGCTCAGACAATTTCCAATGTTTACATGGCGATTGAAAACGACCTTGAAATAATTCCCGTTCTCAACAAAATGGATATGCCTGCCGCAAAACCTGAGGAGGTAAAAGATCAAATCATAGAACTTATCGGCGGTAAGAGAGAGGATATAATTGAGGCTTCGGGCAGAACGGGTCTTGGAGTTGAAAAAATTTTGAACGCAATTGTTGAAAAAATTCCTGCTCCAAAAGGCGATCCTAATGAGCCGCTTCAGGCTTTGATTTTTGACTCTGTTTTCAATCCTTTCAGAGGTATAATTGCTTATTACAGAGTTTATAACGGAAAAATTAAAACGGGCGAACAAGTAAAATTCGTCAATACCAAAAAGCAATATATTGCCGATGAGGTCGGAGTTTTGGAAATGGACCTTTCTCCTAAGGACGAAATTTCAGCCGGCAATGTAGGTTATATAATTTCGGGTATTAAAAATGCCGTTGAGGTAAAGGTCGGTGATACGATTACGCACGTTGAAAGACCTTGTGAAAAAGCAATTGAGGGTTTTGCCGAGGTAAAACCGATGGTTTATGCCGGAGTTTACCCGATTGAAACGAGTATGTACGAGGAGCTCAGAACAAGTCTTGAAAAACTTCAGTTGAACGATGCCTCGCTGACCTTTGCTCCTGAAAGTTCAATTGCTTTGGGCTTTGGTTTCAGATGCGGATTCCTCGGAATGTTGCACATGGACATTGTTCAGGAAAGACTTTCGAGGGAGTTTGATATGGACGTTATAACAACCGTTCCTAACGTTAGTTACAAAGTTAATACTTCAAAAGGCGAGATTATAGAGGTTCATAATCCGGCGGGATTGCCCGAACAAAAAGCGATTTCCTCAATCGAAGAGCCTTATATTAAAGCCGATATTATTACGAAAGCCGAATTTTACGGACCGATAACCAAACTTTGTATGGAAAAGCGCGGTATTAAAATCGGTGAACAATATTTAACGGCAGACCGTATAGAATTGAATTTTGAAATGCCGCTTGCTGAAATCGTTTTTGACTTTTATGACAAATTGAAGTCAATTTCAAAAGGTTATGCTTCGTTTGATTATCATCCGATTGATTACAGAGAGTCAAAACTTGTAAAGTTGGATATACTTCTTAACGGAGAACCCGTCGATGCGATGTCAAGTCTTATTCACGAGTCCAACGCATACGATTTCGGTAAAACGATTTGCGAGAAATTGAAAGAATTGATACCGCGACATCAGTTTGATATCGCAATTCAGGCTGCTATCGGTACTAAAATTATCGCAAGAAGTACGATAAAAGCTTTTAGAAAAGACGTTACTGCAAAATGTTACGGCGGTGATATTTCCCGTAAGCGAAAACTCCTTGACAAGCAGAAAAAAGGTAAAAAACGTATGAAACAAATCGGTGATGTAGAGGTACCACAGAAGGCGTTTTTAGCTGTTTTGAAAATATAATTAACAACAAAATAACATTGCAAAAATAAAAAAAATTGTAATTTTGCACCCGAAAAAATCGGATTATTAGAAATGAAAAAAGCAGTTACATACAATTATTCGTCATCTGAAATAATAGAAAGGGGCACGATAGTCGCAAGATTGGCGGAACAAGATTTAGGTCATTTTCAGAAATTTGGAGTTACTCAAAAGGATATTGATATGCTCTACAAAAGATTGGACGAGTACAAACATTATCCGGAAGACAGTTTTTTCGCGGATAAGGTAAAGGCTCAAACCAGAGTGAAAAATGAACAGGAAGAAAGACTTATAAATCATATTCGTAATTTTTTCTTACAGTTTTCGATAATCGTTCCAACGAAAAAGGAAACTAAGAAATATTTCCCGAGTCAGAAACTTACAGGAATCAAGACAAAGGAACTTGTTCAGATAGGAGAGAAGGTTATAACTGTTTTTAAAAAGTTTAAGGACAGACTTTTGAAATACGATTTGACGGAGCAGGATATTAAGGAGATAAAAACTCAAATAGCTGCTACGAAAAAGGTAATGAAGGCTCTTGAGGCGGTAAGACACGAGCGTACACGCAATACTGTAAAGCGTAAAGAGATTGGTACTGTTTTGTACGAGAAAATCGCTAATTTAAGCCGTTATGGCAAAACCTATTGGAAAGACCGTGATGACAGCCGTTACAAAGATTATTTGCTTTATGAAAAAAATTATCAAGAGCAAAAACTCAGAAACCGTGAACGCGAGGAGATGCTCAGAGCCAAGGAGTTAGCCCGTATGAAACAATAATTTTTGAAAAAAAGTTCAAA
>JAFPYR010000113.1 GCA_017412115.1 Bacteroidales bacterium
CGTCATGGTAGAAAAATGGTATAATGAACTGCCTAACAAATATCAGAATATCAAATGTTTGGAGCATGTGGTAATGCCAAATCATTTTCATTGTATCATTCACATCACCAATCAACAAGAAAATACAGTTGGAGACATTGTACGTTGGTTCAAGACCATGACCACAAATGAATACATCCGTGGCGTCAAAGAAAACGGTTGGCAAAGGTTCAACAAAACATTATGGCAACGGGATTATTACGACATCATCATCAAAAACGAAAATATGTTTTTTAACATCACAAATTACATCAAAACCAATCCCGACCGATGGAACGAAGACCGATTTAATGAACAGGAGGAACGGTAGGGGCGGACCTGCGTGTCCGCCCGATAATGCGTGTCCGCCCATTTATTTTATTTTTCAATTATTTTTTGCCAGTAGGATAATTATTTGTAATTTAGGGGTGTGAAATAAAACGATTTAAGGACTATGAACACCATCCTCTCCGAAAAGGAATATCAAAAATATATCATCGAGTATCTTGTTAACCAAAACGGATACATCGAGCGCAACAGCAAGCAATTCAACAGGCTGTATGCAATGGATACCGAATTGTTGATGAAGTTTCTCCTCGACACTCAGCCCGACGAGATGGAAGCCTTGCGCAAAATCTATAAGGACAAACTCGAAGATACCATCATCGGCTGCATCAATATGGAAACCACCAAGTCCAAAGGCAGCCTTATCGATGTGTTGAAACACGGCATTGAAATCTCCAACAAAAAACTGTCGCTCTATTACAACAAGCCCGTTACAGATTTCAACCAAAAAGCCGTTGCCAACTATCATAAAAACATCTTTTCGGTAATGGAAGAGGTTTG
Organism: Bacteroidales bacterium; assembly: GCA_017412115.1. GTDB lineage: Bacteria > Bacteroidota > Bacteroidia > Bacteroidales > UBA3824 > UBA3824. The sequence continues at coordinate 865 of JAFPYR010000113.1, forward strand.
GGCATCCGACGAGGAGCGCATCGACCTTGTGATATTCCTCAACGGCATAGCCATAATCACCTTTGAACTCAAATGCAACCACGCCGGACAGGATTATCGCGACGCCATACGGCAGTACCGCATCGAGCGCAACCCCAAGACAAGGCTGTTTTTGTTTAAGAGCGGCGCGCTCGTCAACTTTGCAATGGACTTGGAGCAGGTGTTTATGACCACACGGCTTGCCAAAGAAGACACCAACTTCCTGCCCTTCAATATGGGCAACGGCGAAGGCATCAATACCGGCGCGGGCAACCCCATCTTCGAGGACAAATACAGCGTTTCGTATATGTGGGAAGACGTGCTCACCAAAGATTCGTTGCTCGAACTCATCAGCAAGTTTCTCTTCCTCCAAGTCAAAGAGGAGGTCAACGAAGACTCCGGACGCAAAAAGTTGAAAGAGACAATCATATTCCCAAGATACCACCAGCGCGACGTGGTGCACAAGGTTTTGGACGACGTATATGAAAACCATTCGTCGCGCAATTACCTGATACAGCACAGCGCAGGCTCAGGCAAGACCAATTCGATAGCGTGGCTCGCATATCGCTTGGCATCGCTCCACGACGCCAACAACGAGATAATATTCAACAACATAGTCATAGTAACCGACCGCGTGGTGGTGGATCGACAGTTGCAACAAGCCATTTTGGGAATGGAGCACAAGTCGGGATTCATCAAGGTGATGGACGACAAGTGCACATCGTCAGACCTCGCCATAGCCCTTGCAGGCAATACTAAAATCATTGCCACCACAATACAAAAATTCCCCTACATCATCAAGGATGTCAAAGGGCTCAACCAAAAGCGTTTTGCGGTAATCATCGACGAGGCTCACTCATCCACATCGGGCGACGAAATGTCGGCAGTAACCAAAACTCTCGGTTCCGACAGCACCCTCGGCGACGATGCCGACGCACAAGACAAGATAGCAAGCGAGATAGCCAAAAACGGCAAACAGGACAACATATCCATTTTTGCATTCACAGCCACGCCCAAGCCCACCACGCTGATGCTCTTTGGCACGCCCAACGAGCACGGACAGCACGAGGCGTTCCATCTCTACTCTATGAAACAGGCCATCGAGGAAGGCTTCATATTGGATGTACTTCAAAACTACATCACCTACACCACAATGTACCGCCTCAACAAGGAGATTGAGGAAGACCCCGAGTGCAAGACCAACGCCGCCCGCCGTCAGATAGCAAGGTTCATAGAACTTCACGACACCAACATCGCCCAAAAAATAGAAATCATCGTGGAGCACTTCCGCACCACCGTGATGCAGGAACTCGGCTGCAAGGCGAAGGCAATGGTGGTGACGGCATCGAGGGAAGGCGCGGTAAAATACGTCCAAGCCCTCAACGACTACATCGCCAAAAAGAATTACAGCAACATCAAGGCGCTCGTGGCGTTTTCCGGCAAAGTGACACTGCCCGACGACGACACCAAATACACCGAACAGTCAATCAACGGATTCAGCGAAGACAAGTTGCCACGGCAGTTCGACAAAAAAGATTATCAGGTGTTGATTGTAGCCAACAAGTATCAGACGGGATTCGACCAGCCGAAACTCTGCGCAATGTACATCCTCAAAAAACTTCGCGGAGTCAACGCCGTGCAGACCCTCTCTCGGCTCAACCGCATCTGCCCGCCCTACGAAAAGAAAACCTTCATCCTCGACTTTGTAAACGATTACAAGGACATCGAGACGGCGTTTTCCACCTACTACACCACCACATTGCTCTCCAATACCATCACGCCCAACGCCATCTATGACCTCGAAGCGGAGGTGGACGGCTATTATGTGTTGGACCCGATGGACATCGATAATGTCAACAACATTCTCTACTGTGCCGAACTCGACGCAAGTGGCAATATCAGCCCAAAAAACAAAAAATTGATAACATACTATTGCCAAAAAGCCAAGCAAAACATCGAGCACAACCGCACCAAAGACCAACAGCGGGAGATATTGTTGACATTCAGGCATTTTGTAAGGTTTTACGAATTTTTGATACAAGCCACCTGTTTTGAGGATGTGGAGTTGCACAAGAAATACAGGTTTCTGAAACTGATACTCTCGTATTTCAGCATCGACGATTCGGGCGCGGGCTTCAACATCAAGGGCAAAATCTCCGCCAACAATTTCAAGACAGGCGTCAAGGAGCGTCACGAAACATCGCAGATAGTATCAAAACCGATATTGAAACTGCCCACGGCAGACATCGTTTTGTCGGAAGACAAGCGCGAATTGCTCTCGCAGATTATTGCCGACATCAACAGCCGCACCGGCAAAAACTTCGACAACGAGGTGGCTGTAAAGGCTATGTTGCAGATAAAGGACATTATGATGAAATCCGACTCACTGAAAGCCTCCGCGCAAAACAACACTGCCAAAGACTTTGAGTTCACCTACTTCGACAACATCGACGACGCCCTGATAGAAGGCCTTGAACAAAACAAGGTATTTTTCACACTCCTCCTCAACAACGACGAAATCAAAAAACAGGTTCTCGGTATCTTCTCAGACGAGATCTACATGTCGCTACGCGGGGAAACGGTGCAAAAATAAGGGAACTGGTTTTTATCCTTCAATCTTTTGCCTTGTATTTTCTCATTGTTCATCGTCTTCAATTATCATCCTTGGCATTTCCACCACGCCCAATTCGGAATTGAAAAGCCTCAGCACTTGGTTTACTTTGTCCATACGCAGAGTCTTTTTGCCCTGTTCCAAATCGCGCACAAACCTCAGCCCCACGCCCGATTTCATCGATAAATCCTCTTGCGTGAGGTTGTAACGCTTGCGCATCGACTTCACATATTGCGAAAGTTTGGTCAATTTCTTCATATTTTTTGATTATTTTAGACTGCAAATATAATCAAATTTATATTATATCGGGTATATTCGGAGCAAAAAAACTCATTTTTTATTATTTTATATCAGTAAGGGTATAAAATATAGTATTATCGAATATATTATACCCTATTAGGTATAATATCAAAAATTGTCTTAAAATTTCACTTCTTCTCTTGGTGCAAATGCCTTGGGTTCTTCGCCGTAGCCCAATCGAATAATCACTGACGGATAAGCAGTTATGTTGAGATTTTGGCGTAAGTTTTCTTTTAAAGACGGAATTTCGCAAGGTTGATTGCTGAAACTATACGAAATGCCTTCTGTGGTGATTTTCAGGAGAAAACGCTCCAAAAACACTCCGAGGTCTACCCAGTTTTTGGCGTTGTCGTCCTTGACACAAAATACGCAGAAATGCGACGCAGAGGCATTGATGGCGTTGTCGGTCTTGTTTTGGGCTTTGGGATTAAGAAACATTCCAACAATTCGCTTGCCGATTGGCTTTGGCGTCGCTGGGAAACCCAAAACATTGTAACACAATCCATTATGAGTTTCATTGACGTGCTTTTTGTTGAACCTCATCCACGAAACGAGTTCACGCTTAAACGCGGTGTCAGACATTTGGATTTCGTTTCCTTCGGCGATTTTTTGCTTGATGATTTCGGCTTCACGGCTCTCTGAATTATAAATTTTGACCGACGCATTGTCTTGCAAAATCCTTGCGGAAATGTTTTGCAAAATATTGTCAGAAATTTTTGCGCCGGAAAAATTGCCACGATGAGTATGACGTTTTGTAATTGCGTCAAAAAGCGTGTCACTGTTGCAAATGTCTTGTTTAGAGAATGTTACAACGATTTTTCCATCATGAAAATCATACTTAGAATCATAACCATAATGACGAGCGGCTGTCATCAGGTTTTCTGTGGCGCAACCAAGACTTATGAAAAGTTCACGGTCGTTGCCGTCCACAACGTCAAGACGCTTGGTGTAGTCAGGCGTGATAATGATTTCATTATCAGAGACTTGAAACTGCCACGGCTGCGAATTGTGTCCAGACGGCGCAAGTATTGCAAACGAAATCAAAAGTTTTGCAAGTTCAATAAAAGTGATTGTTTCCATTTTTTGTTATAATATTTTGTCAAACATAAAATCAATTGTTTCGAGAAGTTTTTCCCAACCTGAATCGCTGTCAATTTGGAGCGAATTATAAACGCCGCAGTTTTCACCAAGGATGCAAAGATATGACACCGAGGCTGTTACGAGTGTTGAAATGCCTGCCACGCGGTCGAAACTTTCGCCCGAAAGTTCGCATACCGAAGCAATAATTTTCAGTGCTGTTTCTTCGCGGCGTTTTCGTAATTCGTTGATTGAAGGGTGTTTAGACGAAAGTTCCCAACGATAAAGTTTCCGTAATGCGGGTGAGGAGCGAAGCATATTAATATACGCCCTGAAAATCTGTTTTGAAAACGCTTTCACATCACCTTGCGGCAGTTGTGAAGTGTCAAAATTTAGCCAAAAGTCTTTGTCTTCCAAATACTTGGCGAGCAGTCCGTCAATTGAGCCGAAATACCTATATATAAGTATTTTCGACATGCCCGATTCTGAGGCAACGGCATTGATACGCACCGCTTCAAAACCTTCACGCTCCACGATTCTGCCCACAGCGTCGAGGATTCGCCTTTCTGTATTGTCTCTGTCCTTAATCATAATGAAAAAAATTAATGTTACTTTTCGGTTACAAAAGTATGTTACTTTTTGGTAACAACCAAATTTTTTTTGAAGGAATTTTTATCAAAAAATGTTAATTTTGTTAAAAATAATATTCAGTGATTATTCTTTTCGATATTTTTGCGATAGGATTTTTAAGAAAAATAATTCAAAATTCAATACTAAAAATAAGAAGTATCATGCTAAATTTCAAAGACTTACTTAAAAATATCAAGAATTGTCCGAAAGAATTTCCGGTGGAAACAGCCTTGGGACTTACATTTACTATTGCAGCAATCCTTGTATGTGAAGATGTTGTAAAAATGTTCTATCGATTGGCTTTTGTTTTGATTCAGTTTTTTGTTACGATAACACTTAGAAAAATCAGTAAACCAGCATATTACGCTTCTTATCTGCTTGTTTGGATATTATATTTCTTAATTGATGGTAATCTAAGGTGCTTAGAGCAACCGTGGTTTATTGTGCTGAATATCATCAGCGCAATTGTACTTTTGACCGACATCAGAAAAAACGACAACAAAACATTTGCTATTAGCATATTTTCTAAAATCGAAATTTTATTTTCGGCATTATTAATTTCGGGAATAATTTCGGCAATGGTATCGGCAATTATCGGCTCGATTATGTATCTTTTTAGCACGGAATTTTGGCATTTGTTGGCTCATGTCAATTTTTTTATTTGGCTTACGTTCTTTCCGCTGTCGTATTGCTATATCACCGAACATTCTGAAAATCAAGAAGATTACAATCGTAAGTTTTTGAAAATAATTATAGACTTTATTTTATCGCCGGCATTAGTGATTTATACGGTTGTGCTGCTATGTTACATCTTGAAAATCGTTGTAGTACAAGAACTTCCGCGTGGTGGCGTGGCGTATATGGTTAGCATTTATATTGCGCTTGCTTTGCTTGGAAATCTGTTTAACAAATCGTTGGGAAATAGCAATTTCAACTGGTTTTACGATAAATTTGCTTTTATCGCCATCGCTCCGTTGGCGCTTCAATGGATTGGTGTAGTTTACCGAATTAACGAATACGGTCTTACCGAATCAAGAGTTTATCTTCTGATTGTCAACATATTGGTAACGATATTTCCAATTATGTTACTTTTCAAGAAAACTAACCGTTACAATCTTTTTACAATAATTATGATGTTGTTGATGGTATGTTTTACGTGTATTCCGCCGATTTCAGCGCGAAATATCGGCATTAAAAATCAGTACGAAAGATTTATCAATCATGCCAAAGAAATCGGCGCGCTCGATGTTTCTACATGGACGTTGAAAAACGATATTGACATCTACTCAATTCGTCAAGATTCAACCCTAAACAAAGCGTATCAAGCACTTATAATGGAATACAGATTTCTGGATCACAATACCGACACTATACGCAAAAAATTTTCCGACTGGGAGTATTTTGACCGTTATTTTGAAGACGACAATTGGTATTATTTTAATTTATTAAAATATGTTGACAAAATTCCGCTTGAAGGTTTCAATCAACGCTATCTAAAATCTCATACTACAAAATACGAAGATGGCATTTTGACTGTTGATTTCGACGACCAAACGGTTTTAGAATATCATTTGCAAGATACGCTGCGTGTTATCGGAAAAGATTTGTCTAAAAATCCGCTTCGAGCATTAAGGTTTCATAATGATTCCATTTTAATAACAATAGACGGAATTTACGGCTACGACAAAGATGGTTATTTCAACATTTCAGAGGATTGTTTAGAGATTCATGTTGATGTTTATGGAAAATAATTGATTATTCTATCACATCAATCTTGACATCGTGTTTTGCCTTGCGCTTGCTCCAATTGATGCCGACGAGAATTATGCGCTTGGAAAATCCGAGTTGCCGTAGTCCAAAAATTTCTCTTTTTTCGATTTACCCAGCAAGTGCAATACTTTTGTTATACTCTTTCTCCAATAGTTCATACACATACTCGGGACTTTGTGAGTAAAGTCCATTTTCTGTGGCGGTGAGTTTGCCGTAAGTCTGAGAATTGTAGATGAAACTCAACGCTTTGGAAAGTTCCAAACCGTAATCCTCCACCATATATTCTGTCATTCTGTCGGTGGTGAATGATATGAGGAAATTTTGAAGTTGCTTTTTTGTCATTGTATTCGTTTTAAAAGTGAGATGGCGCGGTCGGTGCCAAAAAAATATTGGTTGTTTAATTGTTTGAATTTTAACTCCTCTGCCAATTGCTGCAATGTAAACGAGCCTTCTCTATATCGGTCCAATAAATATGCAACTCCATCGTCAGCAATTGGTCCGATTACAATGTCGTAATCGTGATGAAAAATTGGTCGGCGTTTGCTGCGGTTTTTATAAATGAAATCAGCCCATTGAGCGTCAGGTTTTTCAAAAATCAAAACATTCAACGATTTGTCTGTCAGATTTTTTTCGTCAAACTCGTAAACTTGCACAATGGGTGAACCGCCGTTTTGCAAAGCCCTTTTCCGCGCCAATTCGGTAGCCTGACGTCGGATGTCGGTAAGGTAAAAACCTTGTCCGAAATCTTTGAAACGGTTGGATTGTGCCAAGTCAATCTCGTCAAAATCAATATTTGTTCCGTGAAATAGTTTCATCACAAA
>JAFPYR010000114.1 GCA_017412115.1 Bacteroidales bacterium
CGATTGGAAGAGTTTTGCCAATTCAACAGAAGAACAGCGAAACAATTTCTATCTATCATACTCAGGCATACATTGGCGACAAATAGATGAAGATTTTAGTTTCAATGGAATGTTCAAAGATTGCGGAGTGTATCCAGAGGGGTATGAAGTGGATATAGTAAAGGTTTAATCACCTCTCACTCATACATCTCCGCCGCCTCTATGTGCATATCTCTTATCTCCTCGGCAAGCCATTGAGGTTCAATTACTTTGAGCATAATGCCACGCGAAAGCAAGTGCGACGAAAAGTCGAAGGTGGGGCGCATAACAATCTCAAAATCAGAATAATCATCCTCTGTGGCAATCTCCTTTTGCGTATGGTGAAGCGGAAGGTCGCGCAAGAAATAACGTTCGCTGTCGTATGCCCTCAAAACAATCCTTTCTGCCGGTGCATTCACCTCGCTGACAATGCCGAAACATTCGCTGAAATATTCCGCCGCGTCAAAATCGGGGTCGATGTCAAAATGTTGATCCGAAACCTCCACGCGCACAAACCTATCCAACGAAAACACGCCAAATAATCCGTTTCTGTGGCGGCAAAGTACGTACCACCGCTGACGGAAAAGTTTTACGCAATATGGCATCATCAAAAACTTTTTGGGTTCCGCAGCACCATAACGGCGGTATTCGGCAGAAATCATCAAACTCTCTTTCATCGCCTTGATAACGGTCTGCAAATGCGCCCCGCCCGAGGGAACATTTTCGAGCAAAATTCGGTTTTGAACGCTCAAACCCTCGCTGAGAATATTGCCTACACTGATTGTTGAAAACATCCAATTTTGAACTGTGTTTTCATTAAGAACTTCTTGATTAGCAATATAATACGAATAATTATCGCGTTTGTCGCAGTCGATAATTATCCCAAACATATCCAAAACAGCGTCGCGATGACGGTTGAAGGTAGTGCGGCTGAGTTCGATTCCGCCGCTTAATTCACTTTCTGCCCATTTTTGACTAAGTTCAGCAAAAGTGATACGTCCAGCCCGTTTTATGGTGTTAATCAGCCAAATATATTCTCGATATTGTGTTGTGGTAGCCATAATGTAATTTTTTTTGCAAATATATAAAAAAAATCCAAACCTGTACCGCAAAATGGTACAACCTCGCCTTTACTTTGCAGTCGATAATTTGATTTATTAACCAATTAAAATTTTACAAAGATGAAAAAAATAATTTTTAAATTTATGAGCATTGCAATGATTATTTCATTAGTTATGACCTCTTGCAGCAAGGACGAAGAGAAAGAAGAACTCGCACTTTCTCAACTTAGTGTAACAATGGTACACGACGACACTGTAACTATTTCTGCTAATCAAAAAGCAACATTTTCCTCGGCAGACCCATTTGTGGCCACGGTGTCTGACAACGGAAAAATTACGGCAAAGCATGTAGGACAAACTGTTGTAACAGCCACAGCAGACGGTCAGACCAAGGAGTGTACTGTAACGGTAAAACCCGTCAGCAACCTTTACAAAGAACCAATTCTTGACTTTAATCTCACAAAGAACGACGTTAAGGCACAGGAAACACGTCCGCTCGAAGAAGAACGCGATTTAGAATTAATTTACACCGACAAAAAAACGTATTTAATGCATTATAATTTCGATCCTGAAAC
>JAFPYR010000115.1 GCA_017412115.1 Bacteroidales bacterium
CAGCAAGAGCGTTGAGAAGGACAACGACATCAAATGGAATTTCACCAAGTTCTTGATTTCCAAGGATGGCGAAACCATCAAGCGTTATGCTCCCACCACCGAGCCTAAGGATTTTGAAAATGAGGTTGAATCGAGGTTGGATTAATTATGCACGACGAACTTAAACTCGACAATCAGATTTGTTTCCGGCTGTATTCGGCGTCGCGCTTGATTACTCAGGCATACACGCCGATGCTAACGGAATTGGGCATCACGTATCCGCAATATTTGGTTTTGATGGTGCTTTGGGAGAAGGACAACCAACCTGTCAACGATATTGCGCACCGCCTTATTTTGGAAACCAACACCGTAACGCCGCTCATTCAGCGTATGGAAAAACAGGGTCTCATCACCCGTAAACAGGGCGATAAGGACAAGCGTCAACAGATTGTAAGCCTTACACTTAGCGGCAAGGAGATGGAAGAACGCGCCTATCAACTGATTCCACCGGCTATGCTCGGACGACTTGCCGCCTGTCCATTGCAATTGGATGATTATCAAAATCTTGCACAAGAACTCGATTCTATTATTAACACATTAAAAAAGTAATTATGGCTAATCAATGCGCAAATTGTAAACTACGAGCCAAATACGACCAAAAACCCACATCGTTGATTGGACGTTTTTGGCGTTGGCACATCAACTTCTGTCCGGGTTGGAAGGCGTATTTCACGTCGTTGCCCGTTGAAAAACAACAGGAACTCCGCGAGAAGTACCAATTCACTAAATATCAAAACAAATGAAGTACGTAAAACATTTTTTCAGAATACTATTGGGTCTGTTTATGACCTTTGCGGGATACAGCCATTTGGCTCACGCACGTCAAGAATTTACCGCACAAGTGCCCACGTGGTTGCAATTCAGCCCCGGATTCACAGATTTTGTGGTCTTGGCATCGGGTGTGGTTGAAATCTGCCTCGGTTTGGGAATGTTGTTCCTTTGGAAGAAAAAGGCGATTGTTGGCGCACTGTTGGCGTTGTTCTACGTTCTGATTTTCCCCGGCAATATCAATCAGTATGTCAACGACATAGACGCATTCGGACTTGTAACAAATCAGGCTCGGTTGATAAGGTTGTTTTTTCAGCCGGTGCTAATTTTCCTCGCACTTTGGTCAACAGACGGTTGGGAATATTGCAAAGGATTGTTTAAGAAAAAGGAAGAATCTGCAAATTAATTATCAAAAAAATATAGAAAATGAAAGCAAAATTTTTAATCGCAGCCGCTGCAATTTCGTTATTGGCGGCTTGTGGTCAGAGTAGCACACAAACATCTGACAATCAAAACGATAATCAGGCAAGCAAACCGCTTCAAGAGGTACAGGGCAGAAAGAATTTCGGCGGACAGCACCCCGTAATTACACCGCTGCCGTGCATTATGATTGCCACTTACGACCAAAATCAAAATCCCGACGTGATGATGGCGGCGTGGGGCGGTCAGTGCGGTGGCAATCGTATCACCTTTGAACTTTCGGCGCACAAAACCACCGACAATATCCGTCTTAAAAAGGCGTTTACGGTAAGTTTTGCCACCGCCGACGATGTGGCTCAGAGCGACTATTTCGGCATTGCGAGCGGCAATGATGTGCCCGACAAGGTGAAACGCGCAGGTTTTACCGCCAAACCGAGTCCGAATGTTGACGCGCCGATTATCGACCAATACAAACTCACGCTCGAATGTCGCGTAGTGGAGATGGACGAAAACGGCAAAGGCGGTGCGCGTATAGTTGGCGAAGTAGTCAATTGGAGCGCCGACGAATCTATCCTCACCGACGGCAAGGTTGACATTATGAAGTTGCGCCCGATAATCTACAACTCCTCTGTCAACACCTACCATATCGTTGGCGACAGCGTAGGACAGGCGTGGGGCAGCGGCAAAAGGTTTGAATAAAAGTTGCTGATGATTCAATATTTTTCCACCCTCAATTTTGGAGATGTTTATTACCAAGATTGAAGGTGGAATTTTTTGTGGTTTTATGACCAATTTATCACCCAAAAGGAAATCTTTAAAAAAAAAGAATTATTTCTTCGTAAAATATCCGGGGAGAGCCTTTCCTCCGTCTATTCGGGCGTATTGTATGTCAATTTTTGACTCGTCATATTTAGTTCCTTGTCCGCCAATAAGATTTATGCAATCTTGAAACATTTCTTGTTCGACCACTTTTTTTCTAATCTTCCAGCCATCTCCTACATAAATTGTTTTAAGATTTTTACTGCCATTAAACATCCAAGACATTTCTGTTACTTTTTCCGTATTGAACCCGCTTAAATCAAGAGTCGTAATAAGTGGACAATCGCTAAACATATAACTCATATCCGTTACTTTTTCTGTGTTAAACCTGCTAACATCAAGGCTTGTAACAAGTGAGCAATTCCAAAACATATAACTCATATTCGTTACTTTTTCTGTCTTAAATCCGCTAACATCAAGTTTAGTCAAAGACGAACAATCTCTAAAAGCACCGGACATATCAGTAACGTTTTGAGTGTTGAACCCTTTTACATCAAGGCTCTTAAGGTTTTTACAATAACAAAACATGTTAGATATATTGGTAACTTTTTGAGTGTTGAAACCGCTAACTTCAAGGCTCGTAAGCAGTTGACAATCTCTAAACATATCGCTCATATCCGTTACTTTTTCCGTATTGAACCTACTTACGTCAAGGCTCGTAACGTTTTTACAGCCCAAAAACATGTTAGACATATTGGTAACGTTTTGAGTATTGAATCTGCTGACATCAAGGCTTGTAACGCGCTGACAATCTCTAAACATGTTAGACATATTTGTTACGTTTTGCGTGTTGAATCCGCTCACATCAAGGCTCGTAAGGTTTTTACACCCCGAAAACATATCTTCCATATCTGTAACATTTTCCGTGTTAAGATATTCTTTCATACCAATAATAGAATTGAGATTCCGGCAATCTTTAAACCAACTTTTACAACTTGTTGGACGATACTTATTAAAGGATTCATCAAAAACCACTGTAAATATAAATGCATGCTCATACCATTCTTTAGTATTTTTTACTATACCACCATAATCCCATTCATAATCACATATTTTTTCCACACTATACGCGCCCTGTGGTTTGTTGTTACCGTAATAAAATGTCAAAGTGCTGTCCTTAAACACTGCGTAAGCTTCCTCTTTAACAGATTGTGCCATTGTGAATAACGGCAAAAGAAGCATTAAAGTTAAAACTGTTTTTAATTTCATGATGTATTGTATTTATAATTATTGCGACAAAGATAAGATTTTTTTTATTTTTCGAGTTTTTTTTGGAATATATTTTTATTATTTTAGTAAATTTGACGAGATTATTTCCACAAAAGGCAAACGTTCAATTTGCTATCAAAATCGGCAAGGCTTAAAAAAACTTATTTTACTTTGCCCTTGCAACAAAAAACATCAATCAACAACATAGAAAAATGAGCTGTGTGAAACACCATATTACAACACTTTCTTTACCCCCGGAATCAATCGCAATAGCCAAGTGATTACAAACGAACCAACGGTGGCTAAGGTCAATACTGTCAGGTATTTGCCTATTACGCCGAGCCAAAGTGGGTCTAAAAGGTTTTCTACTATCAGCAATACGAAAAGATGCACAATGTATGCGCCAAATGCCTGTGCTGCACTCCATTGCCAAAATTTTCCGTTCCAATTGCCCACGGTTCTAAACAGCCATACAAGTCCTACGCAGAGGAAAACGCACAGGAGCGACTCGTAAACGCCAAACCATTGATACACAAAGTGATTCCACGCTCCGTCGGCGCGGAGATAGTTGCCGATACTGAGCAAGAGTCCGATAATGAGCGATGTGCGTCCCACGGTGTTGGTCATACGGTTAAACCAGTCGCCACGTCCTGCCATTACGCCAAAGGCAAACATCATTATATATTGCAGATAATGAACGGGTTCAAACTTGTACACCCACCAAAAAATCCAATCGTCTTGATTGTAAATTTGCCTTATTGCATAACTTCCAATTCCCATAACTACCGCAAACACAGCCACTAAGCCTAATGAGAGTGTTTTAGAATTTTCGCAAGATTTTTTGCACGCAAGGCGTATCAGCGCATAAACTAAACAAAACATAAATAGGCTGCTCAGAAACCAAGTGTGTCCCGATTCGGCTGTGCCTGTTGCCGCACTCAGCACTATTGATATTATGGCAAAAGGAACTAACAATCTAAGCACTTTTTTGCCAACGAATTTTGAAAAGCCCTGACAGAAAAAACTTTTTGGGACAAAATAACCCGAAATCATAAAAAACAATCCCATAAAAAACGCCGCATTAGTATTCAAAAAATGCCACATCCACGGCATACTCTCAGCAGTGTTTGAGGGATGAAACGGCCAGCCTTCTCCGCCTACAAAGGGTATCATAGCGTGATGCCCGATTACCAAAACTGTTAATGCAACTTTCAGATTGTCAAGATAATAACTGCGCGTGGCAACCACAGGTTGTGTACTCATATTATTCACTCTTTAAATTGTTTACTATTTGGCAAAGATAATAAAAAATCGTTCCTCCTATATCCTTTTTTATAAATTTCTTATATTTATAGTGTAAATATATTAATATCGTTTTTAATAAAAAACTTCCCTCAATCTTGGTACTTTTCCCCGAAATATTGGTAACGTTTTTTACAACCAAAGCCGTTATCTTTGCAGTGTAAAAATTAATACAAAACACTATGAAGAAATTTTTCATAACAGTTTCAATTATGTCTGCAATGCTCTTTGCGGCGTGCGGAGACCAAATGTCCAACAATAAAAACACTAATGAAATGACTGAACTCAATCTTACTCAGGAATGGGACAAGACGTTCCCAAAAAGCGAAAATGTAAACCACACCAAGGTAACTTTCCGCAATCGTTACGGCATTGAACTCGCCGCCGATATGTACTCACCTAAAAATGCGTC
>JAFPYR010000116.1 GCA_017412115.1 Bacteroidales bacterium
GTGTAGTTGTGAATTGCTTTCAAATTTTTAACTTTGCAATGTCAAAAACAACAAAGTTGCGCGGCGAGATTGATATGGTGTAGTTGTGAATTGCTTTCAAATTTTTAACTTTGCAATGTCAAAAACAACTTTATAGAAAAACGTATTAGGCTGTTTCTGTTGTGAATTGCTTTCAAATTTTTAACTTTGCAATGTCAAAAACAACTAAAAGGTGTATTTTCATCAATGTTGAGTTGTTGTGAATTGCTTTCAAATTTTTAACTTTGCAATGTCAAAAACAACTGCAAGAATGTACCTAATTTATAGTTAGGTGTTGTGAATTGCTTTCAAATTTTTAACTTTGCAATGTCAAAAACAACTACCATTAATCAACCATAAATAAAAGTTGTGTTGTGAATTGCTTTCAAATTTTTAACTTTGCAATGTCAAAAACAACTGCCGTTAACGATATAATCGAAAACACTTTGTTGTGAATTGCTTTCAAATTTTTAACTTTGCAATGTCAAAAACAACTACCGTGGCGGCGGTTTCCGTTGCCGAAAGTTGTGAATTGCTTTCAAATTTTTAACTTTGCAATGTCAAAAACAACTCAATATGGGTTATTGATTGACATTCAACAAATTACAGAGATAAGACACAAATAAAAAAATGCTGTTTTTGACGAAATAAACCCCACCAAAAGGCGGGGTTTTCTTTTTTTAAAAAGTAACCTCAAAGCAAAATCAAAACAATTCTAATTGTTGCGGACCGCTTTGGGGCTTTTCGGGTTTTCGCCCATAAAAAAGTTGAATATCACCAAATTGTTTATCCGTAACACACATAATACCGACTTTGCCGTATTGAGGTAAAAAAGTTTTTACTCTTTTTATATGCACAATGGCATTCTCTTTGCTCGGACAATGTCGCAAATAAATCGAAAACTGAAACATCGTAAAGCCGTCTGCCATAATCTTTTTGCGGAAATCTGCCGCCACTTTCCGCTCTTTTTTAGTTTCAGTAGGCAGGTCAAAAAACACTAAAACCCACATAATTCTATATTCGCTAAAACGGTTTGTCATGGCATTTCGGGGTAATAAATTCTGCGCAATTCACCGCTAAAACATTTGTAAAGCGATGCCGTTGTTGTAGTGGCGGCTACCATCAACGGACTGCGTTTGCCATCTATCGTTACATCAAGCGTAGGAATCGTCAAAAATTCAGCTTTGAAATCTTTGTCAATTTCTTCTTTTTCAGGATGTTGAACGAAATATTTATACACAAATTCATCAACATACGGACGATAAGGTTCCATAATGTCGTCGGCAAGACAATAAGCATTATAACGGTTGTGATGATGAATTCCAAAAGTCGGCAACATTCCTGAACTTACCAACGCCCGCGCTATCACCGCCCTCAAAATTGCATAACCATAATTCAGAAAACTATTCGGCGCAACGCCTTCTCTATCACGAACAAAATCAGAAACAAAACCTTTAAAAAGATTTTTCCAATAATATGCCGCTGCACGTCCTTCGGTGTTGTCTGGGTCGCCGCTACGAACTTCGTTTGCCCAAATGCGCATACATTTGTGTTCTTCGCCGGTACATTTTTCCAAAACTGAGGCTTGGTTCAAGATTTTTTGACGGATTGTTTGTTGCCAAAGTTGTTTTTTCAGAGGCAACGAACTGTCAATCTGTGCTCTAAACCTTTCGCTTTGAACCGTATTTCCACACAACGGCAACAAAAGTCCCACCGGCAAATGCGACGATTCACAAGTAATAACGGCACAATTGTTTTCTAAAAGTTTTTCCAAAAGTCCCTGAGTGATAGTGATTTGTTTGTTGTCTAAAACCACGATGCCGATGTCCTCGATAGGGATTGTATGGATAAATTTTTCTTTAAAACTATCCGGAAGTGTTTTATTATTAGCCACTTCCGGAAGTTTTAGTACTAATTGAGAATTGTTCAGCGACAAATATGCCGGGTTGCTGAAACATAAAGTTCGTTTTATCATAATGAAATTAATTAATTGGTTTTCAATTAATTAATTCAAGATATGTGCCAAAATGGTTAAAGACCCACTTTTATTATGTTGCCTAATCTGTCAATTTTTAAAGGAGTGCAGATATTTTTTATCATTTCTCCTGTAATGGCTTTTTCATTTTTAGACTTTGGACTACCAACTCCATATTCGTCTTGGATTTTAAAGTAGTCTTCGCTGCCAAACAATTCTTTTTGGCGTTTTTTATTCATAGAGAAAATGACGTTTGCTGAATTATCGGGAACAAAATCCGATGTTACTCCATTGCAACTCACAAACTTATATATCCTTGCCTTATCAATAACAGATATACCATTTTGTAATTCTTCTTTCGTTGGTAAATATACCAAATCATTAGGCGATAGAACGAAAAGCAATTTTTCGTTTTGCGGAACAATATCCAATTCTTTCAAATAGTTTTCCAAATTATTTCGCCAATCTTTTGTGTATTTTTTCTGACAATCTATGACAGTATTTAACGGCACTGTATAAAACGTGCGTTTTTTCTCGCCTTTTTCTATTGTTTCAAACACTGCAAAAAACAAATTTGTACCTTTTGCTGCTTCTACAAATTTTGCTGATTTATTTCCTTTATTGCCGACAGCAAATTTTTCCGCCTTTTCATAAACACGAACTTTTAATATTGGTTGATGAGTTTTCACGTCATTCAGTTTCATAATATTCCGGTTCATCTCGTCAATACCATCGGGAGAAAAAGCAAGTTCAGGGTTGCCGCCTTTTGCCGCCAAATGTGCCAACAGAATTTTTTGAATGGCGGTATCGGTTACACTATTCTCTATTTTATCCTTAGTGAAAGAGGTATCAATCGGTTTTCTTGTTGCAAAGTATCTGTTTTTTGGGTTGCCATTAGCGTCCAAGTCTTCTTGCGTAAAATAGTACATTTCAATTTTAGACAGATTGACATCCGACCAAACATCTTTGTTATCAGCAAAATACTTTTTGATGTATTTTGCATCGCGTCCCTCGTTCAATAATTTGATAATTTGTTCTTTCAAATCCTTGTCAACAATCATTTTGGGATTCTTCAAAACTTCATTTAGAGAAACGGGTCTCTTTAATTTCAGATTAACCTCACCAAATACAGTTTCCTTGTGCATTGGCTGTCTGATTGCCCAACTATCGCCTTTGGTTTGTTTTACGGTTTCTTTTTTGCCGTTTTCAAAATGTTGGAAATGGTTTTTAGTTCGGTTGATAACACGCAAATTCTGTTTAAAACTTACAACGATATTTTGTAAGGCGTTATAAACATCAGTGGTAAAATTTTCCCATGGTTTCAAAAACTCTTTTGCAACTTCTCTTTCTTCGCCCTTAATGATTGTTTTTTCATAACGACGGAGTTTACGCTGCAACTGATAACGGTTGGCATTATGTTTGGAATGTGCCGCTTCATTGTTCAAAAGGTTTACATGGTCGCGTGTTGTACACGCAATCACTATTGCATCCATAGCGTGATGACGGTGGTCAATACGCTTTTTGCTGAAACCTTTTTGCAATTCAAATGGCATCACCGGAATTTCGTGTCCTTCGGCACTTGTAGTGGTGAAACAATCTTTGCTCGTCAGTTCGTTCAAGCGACGAAACCGTGGTAAAACAATGCTGTTCCAGACATCGTTTACGCCCCAGTCTTTTTTCAAACGGTCGGTGATTGCACCGTTGCATGAAATCAGATTTTTGGAAACCGCTTCTTGTTCAAGTTCTCCCTTTGAATCTTTCTCGCGGACAATGTTCGATAAAAGACCTTTGACTAATTTGCTGATATAACGGCTGTCATTAAGTTGTCGTTCAATGAAACCGTCAGGAATATCATCCATCAAAAGTTTTTTCATTTTAGCGCGATTGTTGGAATAATGCTCTTTAACAAAATCTTCGTAATGTGAAACCTCGAATATTGTAACAATTTTTCCTTGGCTTAATTGTACTTTCTCTCCATGATGATTCTTTATAAATTCATAGCCAAGTTGTCTGTCTTTCAATTTGTTGACTTCCGCCTCGCAGATTACTTTGTTGCTAAAAGAATCGTCAAAATATCTTGACTGAGGAATCACGTGTTCAATTTCGTAATCATCAGTAAACAGCCTTGAAAATGAAATTTGCTCTCCCGTATAAGGCGAGCGGTATTTCTGTTCAAGCCAACATTTATAACGTATGATGTCGTTTTTTGACGGTTGCGCTTGTTTTGAAATTTTAGAAACAAACTCAAATTCTTTGTCATCCTTTGAAAGATTGTCAAGTGCGTTTTCTTCATAAATTCTCAAAATATCCTGCTGACTCGGAGAATACGGACGAACATTTTGGATTTTTTCATCGTTCATAAACTCCATAAGCATTGCTTTAATCCGCAAATTTGTATTTTCGTTTTGCTGGATTTTTTCTGTCATTTGCTTGCGCTTTTCGGCAGGATTTTTCATTTCACGACCGAGTTCAAGGTGAATTTCGTCAATATGTCCTTCTTGTTTCCAAATGTCGCGAACGGTGCGCAAAGTTTCCAAAACAACTTGTTCTACGATAGGATTGCGCAACGAATGTTGTTTAAATTTTTTCAAATAACCGTCAATATCTTCGGGCGTTTCCCATTTGCGAATTTCCTTCGATTCGGAATGACGGTCGTAAATAATGTAGCAAGCAAGCCACACGGGGAGACCTTTAAAATGACTTTCATCTGTCAAATTAATTGCTTTGTCCCTTACACGGTTTTTAATAGTTTCATCGTATTCACCTGTAATTATTTTTTGTATACGGTCTT
The DNA here is from genome assembly GCA_017412115.1 of Bacteroidales bacterium. Lineage (GTDB taxonomy): Bacteria > Bacteroidota > Bacteroidia > Bacteroidales > UBA3824 > UBA3824. The sequence continues at coordinate 4,785 of JAFPYR010000116.1, forward strand.
TTGTTTTAGAATCAATATCGTTAAAATTCCAGTATTTACCAGTTCTCATCAAAGGCAAAAGTTTTTTGATTGCTTTCTCGGAATAAGAACCGTACTCCTTTTTAAAAGGTTTGATTTTGCAGAAACTTTCAACAAAGTTGTCTCCAAATCCGTGCTTTGACGCAAATTTCTTAATAGCGGAAGTAAATTCGATTTTGTCATCAACGGAATATAAAATATGCCACAAGGACATTTCAATTTCGTGTGAAAGAAAGTTAGAATCTATACCGCATTTATTCAATGCCGTAAGAATTGCTGCTCGTGTTTCGTTGCACGGATATTCTTTTTCCTCTACGTAATTCCAACGGTACGGATATTGGTCTTTGCCTTTTTCTTTTTTCACCTTAAAATAAGAATTCAGCAAAGTATCCTGTTTGATAACAGCCCTGTCGTTGAGCCAGTCGAACAATTTTACTAAATCATTTTCATTTTTGATAAATTCACAAGTTACATCAACATCTACTTGAAGTTTTTCTTCCGGTTTACTTGTAAAAAGATTTAATTGTCCGTCATTTGTTTTGCGTTCGCGTTGATATATTTTCAAATTTTGAACGAATTGCCACAGCCTGAATTCTTGAAAATACGGATTTGATTTAGCAATACATTTTACTGGATATTCGTTGCCGTCTTTGCCTTTGTGCGATTCATACGGACAGTCGCTTATCAACGATTTTTTTGTTTTCAACGGACGCTGATAAAACAAAATGTCGTTAATAAAGAAATTTGTAAAACCAATTTTCGTTATATTGTTGCGATGTGGCTCGTTGTTAGGGTACAACACTTCAATACAATCATTAAAGAGTTGTTCGTTTTGCAGTTCAGAAATGTATTTATTCTGAAAATCAAGTATTTGTCTTAGTTCTTCTTTATAATACTTTCTTTCGATGGTGCGTACAAGTTTTCCTATGATTTTTTGGTCGCGATTTTGTAGCAATGCATCATAAATGTAACAACCGACGGTTTTTTGGCTTTTGTCGATGTTGTTTTCTGTACGAAGTTTTATTTTGGAATACATAGCCGCTTTTCGTTTGGCATCCATGGCTTCAATTTCCTCGTTTGTGGGCAGAAAGGACAATTCATTTTTTACACTACCGTCTTTTAAAGTAGTCGTTTTCAGTATAAAATCTTTTGCTTCCCCACACCATGACGATACGTCATTGTAAAATGCAGCACGATATGTTAATCCATTATCAAGCGGCATTTCGTACCAATATTTGTTATATTTTTTATCTTTTTCTGTCTTTTTTACGGACAAAATTTTAGCACTTATTATTTCTATTTTTTCATTTGTTTTTTCTTCTTCCGTTTCTTCACGCAACTGATAATATCCGCGTTTTTGATTGAATTGTAAAAGAATCCACGCAAGTTCTTCCTTGGTAATTGGTTCTGACAATGCTTTTTTGCGCAAATAGTATATAGTCCAATCGTAAGGAACTTGTTTATTTTTCTCTACAAGTTGCGGCTGATTTTTTGCAAAATCTTTCAGCATCTCATCAAATGAATCCTGAAAAATAAATTCCATTTTTCCGTCTTCATTTTTTCTCCATGGCAATTTTGGTTCGCTATCGTCAACGAATTTTCCAAAACCGTTGATTTTTTCAGCAAAATGCGTCGGTAAGAAATTCATCAGTTTGAGAACACGCAACAAACGCTCACGGCGTTGTAAATTGCGTTCACGTAAGCGACGCACACCACGGTATTCAGTTCGCTTCGCCGTTTGAGATACTGAATTACCATTGTCAAAATTACCCAAAATATCGGCAGACATCGGTATAATTCTGCTGCCGCAAGCATTGATATTTAAGGCGGTGTTATTTTCATCGGCGTTCACTACCGCCCAACCTATTGAATTTGTTCCTAAATCGAGTCCTAATATCTTTTTCATGGTTGTTAAAAATTTTTTTTCAAAAAAATGAAAAAAAATTTGATTGTCAAAAAAAATATTTGTAGATTTGCAACATAATTTTGAAAGCAATTCACAATAAGGATTATTCCGTTGTGAAAACATTAGGTTTGCCCTCGTCCTTCAACGGGGGCATTTTTTTTATTACAACACATCATCCAACACTCCCCGTGTGTTTAATTTATATGCTGAAAAAATTCCATAATATCGTCCCATGTTTTGTACGGGGATTGTCCGAACTGAAGAAAACCTCCCATAAACTCTTTCGCTCCGTTATAAATGCGGTCATCAATCAAATAATCTCCGTAATTCAAATTTTTGTGATGAGATAAAATCAGACGACGGAATGAAGGCACTCCTAACCATTTTTTTACACACTGTAATTTGTCAGACCAAGCAGACGGATTAGCAAAAGGCGCACTTGAGAGAATATACGTGTCGTATTTCAACGACAATGTCCTAAACGCTTTTACAGCACTCGGCATAGCCTCAAGCCTTGAAAAATAACCCGGAATATCCCAAATATGACCTTCGTATTGTTTTAACTCGGCTTCCGTACATTTGTGAACCCCGTTATGAAAATCCACCAAAGTATCGTCCAAATCAATATAAAGTATTTGCCGCTGACGATTGTTTAATTTATCGTCAATCCAATGAATTACAGGAATAACCGAATTTTGCAAAACGCTGTCATTAAGACGATGTTCTCCGTCAAAAGTTATTGCATTCATATATTTCCCTGCAAACATATCAAAAGTATGAACGAGCGGGTCTTTGTCGCCGAAAAGTCCATAAACAAGCGTTCTGTGTTCTTCAACAGAAATATTTGAAAAACTATTTTTCATCACTTGTTTGAACTCGTCCATAATGTCCTGATTAACCCAAAACTCAGTTTGACCGTCTTTACGTGGATTGAGCCATTTTTGTTTTCCCAAGCCGTGAAGAGATTTCAATGTGTCGCCCATCTGAAAGGCTGGATTAACAAGTATGCGGTAAAAACCGTACAACTGTTCGGCATAAAAACCGCCCATCGAAGTTCCGATTATTAAATCAGGCTTTTGTTCGTTACAGATTTTATGCAACAAGTCCATGGCCTGAAGCGGACTTACAGGCAAATCAGGAGCAATAATTTCAGCATTAGGCAACAAAATTCTAAGGCTTTTAACCGTTCCGCTCGCACCCGAAGAGGCAAAGCCGTGAACATACAAAATTTTTCTACCCGACATCATTTCGGGATATTGTAAATAGTTTTGGTTTTCCATTTCTCTTTTTTTTACTGCTTTTGGCAAATTTAATAACTAAAGGTCAAATATACAAGAAAAAATTTTTCAGATAAAATTCTTTTCTTACCTTTGCCCAACAGATATATAACAAATATTAATAAAAAATGAAAAAACTAACTGCCTTAGTCCTATCATTAGGAGCAATGATTAACACCACAGAAATCCTTGCACAAGAAAATTATGATGAAGAAAAACACCAATACGGACTTGTATCAGAAGAACCAGTCATAGAACACAGAGCTGACAGAGTTTTAATATTTCCGCAAAGAATGGTTCTAAACGATGACATTACTGTCATGGATCTCTTAATGATGTTTCCTGAAGCTCTCTCCCGCAATTACGAAAACCTTGATGACCGTTATGTAGTCCGCGTAGAAAACTACAATTACGAGGCTGACATAAGAATTTTTCTCTCAACCCTCAAAGCCAAATACGTTGAAAAAATTCAAGTCTGCGACAACCCCGATGTTATGAAAGGAAGAAAAAACCTCGGCGGCGTTATTGATATCAACATGGTAAGAGGCGCATTAGAAAAAGATGTTTATATCGGCGGCGAATGCAATACAAGAGGTCTTAAACATGCCCCAATCGCAAACGTAATTTACGGAAACGGAAAGACAGATATTCTGCTTACGGCAAGTTTAACCGATGATTCACGTTTAGGAAACTACAATGCTACCTCACGTTGCGCTGCTAAAATCAACACCGCACTCAACGAAAACCACAATTTGATGTACGATATTGCCGCCCGTTACGGACACAGCTCTTGGGACGGTTTCACTGATTCAAGATTTTACGGCGGACAAATTCAATACGACGGCATTTTCAACGAAAAAGGAACGATGCTGACAGTCTCTGCCGATGTGGAATATTACGACGACGGCTTTGTATCTCAATCATCAGAGCCACTGGCTAATTCACAACGCAACAAAGAGGTTTGGCAAGTCTATATCGTGGAGCTCAACACTCCTATCGCTGAAGGTTTGGACCTTTGCGCAGGTTGGGAAGGCGATTATGCTAACACTAATCTCAACTTCAAACAACAACTCGCTTTAAGCAACATAGAAAGACAAGACATCGCTACGGCTTTCAAATTAAAAGATTTAACGAATGATTTCGCAGTAAAAGACCGTTTTGAAACTTGCAACAACGACGCTTATTTACAATTCGATTATTCCAAAGGACCTTGGTCTTTTTCTGTCGGCGACCGCGTTATGTTTTTTCATTATGGTTACAAAAACGATATCAATAATACCAACGAAAAAAATAATCCCGCTTATAATCTGGCAGTCGCAAGTGCTATTCTAAAACCGAATTATCACCATCAAATTCAAGGAGCATATTACAGACGTTTTGTAACGCCTAACTCTTACGATACTCACAATTATCTGCATTTTGATACTGACGGCAAAAGCATTACAACGGGAAATCCTAATCTTGATTATCAACCGGCTGATGTTTACCGCGTTTCGTACACTTACACAGGTCAAAAAATCTGGGCTTCAATTATCGGACGCTATATCGAGACCAACGATATTGTTATTGACACAGAAAATACTTTCAATGACATTCCCGTTGCAACATGGACAAACGACAAAGCCTCTTGCGGCATTACCAATATTGACGCGAGCCTTACTTTAACGCAAGGAGCTTTAACACTTGTTTGCGGCGGAAGTTTCTACAACAAGAATCATCACGGCGAAAATCTTTCATACGGTTATGCACGTCTTGCTCCCTCATTACGTTTACCCGGAAAATGGAGATTTGACGCTCAGGCACTTTGGTGCAGCGACAAAACATTGGAAAAAATTACGACAGACAGCAATTTTTACGGAATGTTATCAGCACAAAAAACATTCGGAGAACATTTGAGTTTTGCAGCTCAATGGCATGATATATTTTGCAAAGATTTAAGCACAGTAAATTTTAGACTTTTATATTATTTTTAATCAAACACCCAATAATCATGAAATCAAAAAAATTGATTTACGCAAGTATTGCGTTTTTCTCTATTGCACTATTATCAGATTGTAGTTCAAATAAGGACGGCAAAGTCCGTGATTTTGAAGACCTTTCTGATAAAAAAATAGTTGTTCAGGAAGGTACGACGTTTGATGAAATTTTCAAAGAGAAGTACCCTTCGTACAACGTAACCCGAGTACCGACTTTTTTTGACATTTATAAAAAACTCGTATCGGGAGAGGCAGACTACGGTATTGACGAAGACGTTACGGCAACCTCAGTTCTTGCCGGCGGCTTGTCGATAGATACGACTTATGCTAATACGCCCGCCGTTCCGATGGGTGCTATCTTCAACAAAAGCAATACAGAATTGTTAGAAGAATTCAACGAGTTTATCACGGATTTGGACAATAGCGGAAAACTCAACGAAATCCGTCAAAAATGGTTTTCAACAGCGATGCCCTCCTCTCTTCCCGTTCCTGAGGCTCAGACTACAACAGGAACTCCCTTGACAGTTGTCATGGAAGGAGATTATCCGCCTTTCAATTTAATGGTTGGCGATAAAATTTCGGGTTTTGAAGTAGAATTAGTCACACTTTTTGCCGACAAAATACAACGTCCGATAAAATTCAAAAGAATTAACTTTGTAGACATTATTCCATATATTTCAAAGGGAAAAGCCGATATGTCATTATCCGGTTTTTCAATCACCGAAGAACGCGCTAAAATCATTAATTTTTCAAAACCCTATAACAATACTTACACACTCGTAGTTTCGCTCAGAAAAGGGAAATAAGAGGCAAAAGAGCCGCATTTTTTGCGGCTCTTTTTTATTTTCTTTTATAAATCTTTAGCTAACATAATTTTTCCGGAAACTTTTTTCGGGGAATTGTTATCAAAATAGCTCATAACATAAAAATAAGTTCCGAACAAACAACCCCCGCCGTCCCATTTAAAATCAGGATTTTCAGAAGAATAAACTTTCTTACCGTTACGGGCAAAAATATCAATTCTAAAAGACTGAGGTTTGTAATTATAGCTTAAATGAAACAAATCGTTTTTACCGTCGCCGTTAGGTGTAAAAATATTCGGAACATTAACTTTTAATTCCTCAACGACTTCTCCCTGTTCGGGTTCAGGTTCCGGGTCGATATTCGCTTCGGGATCTGGCTCAGGCTCGGGGTCGGGTTCGGGTTCGGGATTTGGTTCGGGTGTCGGATCTGTTCCCGGGTCAGGACGAGGTTCAGGTATAACATGCTTTTGTTCGTCCTTTACCTCAAACTTAACTGTCGTAATATGATTGCACCCCAAAAAGCTTTCCTCGAAATTAAAAACATACGAACCCGTTTCAAGAAATTTCAGCGACATCATACCGCTGCTCATATCGAATTTATCAACGATTTCATATTTTCCACCGCTAATATAATTACATGAAAATTCAGACTGCTTTTTATCCGCAAAACCGCTGATAGAGAGTTTTACGGTTTCATCTTTAACAAGGCTCAAAACAACATCCTGAGCCATAGAAACGAAAGACATTAAAAGCAATAAAACAAATGCAATAACAGATTTTTTCATAAAATTATTTCTTTAAGATTTCAACTATTTTCAATGGTTTCAGTATAGGAAGAATTTCCGCCTGATTGTCCTTGTCAGGAGAAAAATCACAGAAAGAATCTTTGATTTTCGTGATTTTGTATTTTCCTTCCGCATTAGGCAGTTCGTATTCGGTTTCGGAAGTTTTAAAACTTTGTTCTAAACCGTCATTTAAAGTATAAAAAATTTCAAAGGGAGGATTCCCCGAAGAGATAATTTTAAGCGGTTCACCGTAACAAACCATAGAATTATCAAAACTTACGGAAGGTGTTTCATTTATTTCCAAAGAATAAACAATAGTCTCTGAAGTACATTTAGTATCGGGATTTTCGCCGTAAACGGTTATTTTCCCTTTACCTTGAGAATCAGCCCATTTTACCGAAATCTCGTTGCCGGTAATATCGTCTGATTTATTTCCGATAACAGTCCCGCCCGTAACAGACCAATGATAAACAATATCATCTTCCGGGTCTTCAACAGCATAATTTTTTGTTTGAGAGGTGCAAACGTTTTTCAACTTCAGTTTTAAGCCCTCCGTTTGCGAATTTGCAACGCCAAAACAAAGCATCGCCAAAAATGTTAAAAGCAATTTTTTTTTCATCATACATTAATTTTTTTAGGGTATTCACGCCTCAAAAATATATAAAAAATTCTTTAGAAAAAATACCCCAAAAGGGTAATTTTTTTTTAGTTTTTTTCGATGATTTTCGGTCTTTTGACCTCCGGTAAAATTTCAATTTCATTGTGTTTTTGCGGGGAAAATTCGCACCTAGCATCTTTGGTTCTCGTAATTCGATATTTTCCCGGAACAGTTTCCAAAACATATTCTTTTTCTAAGGTTTTAAAACTTTTTTCTTCACCGTTAAGAGTATAAAAAACTTCAAACGGAGCTGTACCCGAAAGGGTCATTTTTAGTGCCGCTGCGTTACAAACAGAAGTATTATCAAATTCAACACGGGCAGTACAAGTCTGATAATCCTTATACCTTGGGATACCCGGGAAATGCCCAGCAAATATCAAACAATCTGATTTAATTATTTCTTGTGTGATATTCCCTGTTTCTATACCGTCAAGCACCACTACATAATTCGTTTTATAATTGCATACGTACAATTTATCGTCAACTCCTAACGCCATTGACCAAACATTATTATAACCATCATAATCTCTTTTAGGTAAATCATAAACTATTTCAGGATTTTCAAAGTTAAAATCAAAACTCTCATCATATCTGAATCCTTTCAATTTATCGTCATCAATAATTAAAAAATATTTATCAGTTTTTGAAAACGACATAGGAATGAACTTGTCAGTTTCAAAGCGGTAAGCCACAGAAAACTTACAGCTATTTTTATCAAAATTAAGTACATATACAATATTATGGGTTACAGCAATTATTTTAGTATTATCTAACGAATGTCCAATAGTAAAATATACAGGTAGCACTGGATTCAAAAACTCATCCAATTCAATATCAGAAGTTTTCCAAAGATAACAACCGTCAGATGTAAGTTTATATGTTTCTATTAAAGATTTACGATACGCAACAAGAACAATGTAATCATCAAAACGAATAAAATCTAAAAAAAAACTATAATTTGCATCTTTATAGACATATTCTTTTTCTAATTTTCCATTTGCATCAAACATATAAACATAGAGATTTATTTTAAACAAGTCTCCAAAAACAGCAGCAATACAATAACCACCGTTCGGTAGTTTTGCTCCGATTACGTTTTTAATCAGAGAACATTCAATACTGATAATGTTTTGATTATTAAAATCTTTTATAATAAAATTAGACATACTGGTACTCCCCCCTGATATTTCCTTGTATGCAGTAAGAATTATATCCCCGTTATCATCAGATAGTGCTATTGCATAGTTCCCAACATTATGATTAGAGCAAATTATAGTTGCCGGAGAAGTATTGAAATTTAAAACAACACCGCGATGAAACAACCAATTATTATATTCTTGTGCAAAACAGCTTGAAAACCAAGAAAAGACTGCAATAAAAATTGCAGTCATAAAAAAAATATTTAGTCCGTTCATATTCACTCTATTTATATTGAGGTTCAAATACATAACGAATAGAATATCCGTATAGCTCCAAATACACGGTATTTATATATGCGGTATAATTGTCATTAACATAACCATTCATATAGTTTCTTTCAGAAATTTTTACTTCTTCCTCTTGGCACGCAGTACCGCACAGCATTGCTAACATCAAAGCTGCAAATGCTGAAAACAAATAATTTTTTCTCATCGTTTTTTTTAATTAAAATTTAGTAATAAAAAAACTTTCTGCGCAAAAAGTATTTTTACGGAAACTATTTATAAAAATCCGCACCCCAAAAATATATAAAAAATTCTTTAGAAAAAATACCCCAAAAGGGTAATTTATTTTAGTTTTTTCGATGATTTTCGGAATATAAAACTTCTATCATCAAAAACAGCGAATTATAACAAAAAAAATATACATAAATATTGTTCGCATAGCACAATCTTCTGGTTAATAAGTAATTAATCAAACAATAGAAAAAGGCGGTTTTTAATAATAAACCAAACCGAAAACAGCATAAAACCGCCCCAAAAGAGTACAAAACAGCTTCATAAAACATAACATTATGACTTAAATATCTGAAATTCCGAAACTTACAAAGCAAAAACATAAACGAATATATATGAATATTTTTATAATAAATACTATTCGCATTAAAATACCAAAATACATTTAAAAAAAAACGCCGATAAACAGAGATTTTTCCAAAATCATTCTTTCAAAACAAAAAATATATACGATGATTTCCGTTTTAGAGAAGATATAAAAAACGGGCGATTTCTTTTGATTTTTCAAACTTTTAATTTAAAACCATTAGTTTGTATAACTCACTCAAAAATTAAAAAAAATTCGGCAAATTTTAGGCTCGTCATTTTTCTTGGCAAAAAAATACTTCCCGCTCTGAAAATTCAAAAAAAACAATATCCCGTTTTCTTTAATATCTCCCCTGCCCTACTTCAGCAAAAGTTTTTTCATCGAAACCAAAACGGGATATTATTTTCGTAAAAATCTTTTAAAACTTTGAATATCAATTATTTGAATCCCCATGAAAGTATTCGTAAACTTTTTGAGCTTTAGACAAATCCACCACTTTATTCAACTCTAAGAGCGATGCGGCGGAAACAGCGTTCACAGAACCGAACTCAGAAAGCAATTTTGCGATTGTTTTATCGCCGATTCCGTCAATATCTTCCAAGACGGAATGAATCATTCCTTTTGATCGTTTGTTTCTGTGAAACGTTATACAAAATCTATGAGCCTCGTCCCTTAAATGTTGAATGACTTTCAACGTCGGGGAATTTTTGTCCAAATATAGCGGAATGTTATCTTCGGGAAAAAATATTTCTTCCAAACGTTTAGCAATTCCTATCAAAGCGATTTTCGGATAAAGTCCGAGAGCTTTCAAAGTTTCGTAAGCGCAACGCAGCTGACCTTTACCACCGTCCACGATTACAAGTTGCGGCAAAGGTTTACCTTCTTCATACAAACGTTTATAACGCCTAAAAACAACTTCTCTCATCGTAGCAAAATCATCAGGGCCTTCCACGGTCTTAACATTAAACAGCCTGTAATCTCTTTTGTATGGTTTTCCGTTTCTAAAAACCACACAAGATGAAACGGGATTTGTTCCTTGAATATTTGAGTTATCAAAACATTCAATATGTCTTGGCTCAACATCAAGTTGCAAATCCTTTTGCATAGTTTTCATCAAATTATTAACGCTCTTATCAGGGTCAATTAATGAGCGTTGTTTTTGCTGCTCCGCCATAAAAAGTTTGCAGTTTCTTTGAGACCATTCCAAGAGTTGTTTTTTATCACCTGTTTTCGGGACGGTAATTTTATAATCGTTAAAACCAAAATCAACGTCAAAAGGCAAAATCAATTCATCTGCTTTGTCGCCAATATTCAAATCCGAAAAATGAATATCTGCCATAGCGGTCAAAAGAATATCTTTTTCATCTTCGTCCACCTTAGCTTTTATCTCCCTCGTAAAAGACCGCAAAATCAAACTCTGCGATACTTTCATAAAATTGACATAATAAAAATCGTCCACAGCATCATGGAAAATAGAAAAAATCTCAACTGTATTCGGCACATTAACGGAGATAACATTTTTAGCATGATAAGAAATCAAAACGTCATATCTTTCTTTTATTTCCTGCGCTTTCTCAAACTCCATTTTTTCGGCTAACTCCGCCATTTGAGAGCGCATCACATTGATAACTTCCGTTGTTTTACCATTAAGAATTTTTCTGACAGTCGTAATATACTCGTTATATTTTTCTTTGCTGACCTTACCGATACAAGGGCCACAACAGTTTTTTATATGATAATCCAAACAAACATCATATTTTCCACTCATAACGAGTTGCTCCGTCATAGGCGTCCTACACGTCCGCAAATGAAACAACCTCCTAAACATATCCAAAATATTACGCATCACAACCACCGAAGTATAAGGACCAAAATACGACCCCTCCCCTACTATTCTCTTCCTCGTAAAATAAACCCGCGGATAATCCTCGTTAGAAATACAAATCCACGGATACGTCTTATCATCCTTCAACAAAATATTATACCTCGGCTGAAACTGCTTAATCAACTTATTCTCCAACAACAAAGCATCAGTCTCCGTATCAACACAAATATGCAAAACATCACAAATATGTCTCACCAAAATAGCCGTCTTGCCTACCTGATTCTTCTGACGGAAATATGACGAAACCCTATTGCGCAAATTCTTCGCCTTACCAACATAAATAACAGTACCATTCTTGTCCAAAAAATTATAAACCCCAGGACTAAACGGTAAAGTCTTTACTTTATATTCCAACGTATTTTTATCCATTTCTTTTAATGTTATTTATATCCGCTCAAGCCGCGGGGGCTGTTCTTTCTTGAAAGAAAGAACCAAAGAACTTTTGTGAGATATTAATTAGGGAAAGCCCCTAAAGGCTTTCCCTAATTAATATCTCTTAAAAGTTTTCCGGTCCCCTTTTACAAAAGGGAACGCCCCGCGGCGAGCGATCATCAATTACATCAACGAATTGAAAATCGTTAACATTAAATAAACCTTTATCGGTTATTTTGAGTTTAGGGATTACGGGCAGAGCCATAAACGCGAGAGTCATGAATGGAGCTGTAAGTTTACAACCGAGGGCTTTTATTAGAGTTGAGAGGCTTGAGTATTTTTGAGCTGCGACTTGGCAAGATGTATCGGTCATAATACCGCCGATTTTGAGTTGCATATCGAAGATATTTTGACCTGTTACTACAGCGAGTCCGCCTTTATTAGAAATTATTCTATTAATACAATTTACAATAGAATCATCATCAACACCTACGCAAATTATATTATGACTATCATGAGCGACACAACTTCCTATCGCCCCGAATCTCAACCCGAATCCGTTAATAAATCCCACAGCGGGTTTTGAATTCAGATTATATCGGTTAAGACAAACGATTTTTAGAATATCTTTTTTAGTATCAGACACTAATTTTCCGTCTTTCACTCCTACGTTCCCCGTGAAACTTTCCGTAAAAAGTTCCTTATCTATAACTTTTATAACACGAACTTCATGGGTTTGTGATTCAATTTCAATATCAGAGGCTTTAATTTTCTTACAATTAAAATTATTTATTGGTTTATTGTCGGTTACTTCAAAAAGTTTTTTACCGCTTTTTACGAGAGTTTTTCCATCAATAACAACTTCTGAAATATTGAAATTTTTAATATCATCAACAATAACAAAATCCGCAGAATCTCCTTCTTGAAGTAATCCTAGGTTAAGATTGTAATGTTTTACGGGATTAAGAGTAACGGCTCTTAAGACATCAAAAAAGTCGTACCCCTCTCCCACTAACGTTTTAACCCGACCAAATAAATATCCTTTTATCAAATCATCGGGATGAAAATCATCGCTACAAAGCATCAAACTCTCGGGCGATTCTTTAAACAAAGGAGCAAGAGCATTGAGATTTTTAGCAGCAGAGCCTTCACGAATTTGAATTTTCATACCGTATTTTATCTTCGTACGAGCCTCGCCCAACGTCATACACTCGTGATCGGTAGAGATTCCGGCAGCAGCATATTGTTTAACCTGAGCCTCAGAAATAGCCGGAGCATGACCATCAATAGGTTTATTAACATCTTTTGCAGCGTTAATTTTAGCAATAACTTCCTTATCGTTATTCAAAACTCCGACAAAATTCATCATTTCAGAAAGGCAGACAACACGGTCTTTTTTCAAAAGCTTTTTCACAGTTTCTGCATTAAGCGTTGCTCCAGAAGTTTCAAAACTTGTAGAAGGTACACATGAGGGCACACCGAAAAATATTTTCATAGGCGAAAGTGCGGCATCTTTCAGCATAAAATTAAAGCCATCTTCACCACATACATTTGAGATTTCATGAGGGTCAGTAACAACAGCAACAACGCCGTACTGCAATGCGATTTCAGCAAAACGCTGTGGTGTTACCATACTACTCTCAATATGAATATGAGAATCCACGAGGCCGGGTAATATAAATTTAGAAGATTGCGCATCGCATTTTTCTATTTTTTTTATAATACCGTCCTCTACAAAAACCTTTCCTTGAAAGATTTCTTTACTCACAACATCAACAATATTTCCACTATACTCCTTCATAATTATCTCCTTTTTTCAAGTTTTTTATCCGCAAAAATCAACACTTTCAAAGCAGAAAGTGCAAATATTAAATCTTTTTTCCTTTTCAAAAAGAAAAGAAAAAAGATTTATCGTCCTAAATATATCAAAAGCGTATTAATATCAGCAGGACTAACACCTGGAATTCTTGAGGCCTGACCAATCGTTTTTGGTTTAATACGCGCTAATTTTTGACGACATTCAGTTGACAAAGAGAGTATCGAAGCAAAATCCAATCCATCAGGTATTGTTACATAATCCAAACGGGATAATTTTTCTGCCGTTGCCTCTTCCCTATCAATATAGCCTTGATACTTAATTTTTATTTCTGCAGACTCAATTTCATACCTATTAAAACGTTTTAAGAATGGAAATAAATCTTTTAATTCCTCCAAATTAACTTCCGTTCTCAAAATTATCGCGCTCAATTTATTACCTTGAGTCAATGGTTTTCCGCCTTTCTGCTGAATATAACCATTAATTCTATCACAAGAAACCGAAGTATTTTTGCAATACTCCAAGATTTTTTCAACATTATGTCTCTTGTTTTGATAAAAATTATAGCGTTCTTCATCAGCTAATCCCAATTCGAAACCCTTTTCTGTAAGTCTCTCATCAGCATTATCCTGCCTTAGAAGTATACGATATTCCGACCTCGAAGTAAACATTCGATAAGGCTCATCAACACCTTTTGTTACTAAATCATCAATTAAAACACCAATATAAGCATCTTTTCTTGATAAAACAAACTCCTCGTTTCCCGTGAAACTTAGCGCAGCATTCAATCCGGCCATCAAGCCTTGACACGCAGCCTCCTCATAACCTGTTGTTCCATTTACTTGTCCAGCGAAATAAACACCCTTAATCACCTTCGATTCCAACGTATGATACAGTTGCGTAGGATCAAAATAATCATATTCAATAGCATATCCCGGACGGAAAATTTTTGCTTTTTCCAAACCGGGAATAAGTCTAATTGCAGCATATTGAACCTCGAATGGCAACGAAGAAGAGAATCCGTTAAGATAATATTCACACGTATCAGTACCCTCAGGCTCTAAAAAAACAGGGTGAGATTGTTTATCCGCGAATGTAACAATTTTAGTTTCTACAGACGGACAATACCTCGGTCCTGTAGATTTTATAGTACCATTAAACAGAGGAGAACGATCAAAACCCTTACGCAATTCGTCATGAACCTTAGGATTTGTATAAGAAATATAACATTTTCTTTGCGGTAAACGGTCTATTTTATGTGCCATAAACGAGAAAGAATCGGGATTTTCATCACCATCTTGAGGTGTCATCGCCGAGAAATCTATCGTTCTACCATCAATTCTTGCCGGTGTACCAGTCTTCATTCTCGAGGTTTTAACACCTGCTTTGAGCAAAGCTTCAGTTAAACCGCAAGCAGGAATCTCCCCTATCCTACCGCCGACAGCCTGATTTTCTCCAACGTGCATCAATCCATTCAAGAATGTTCCGGCCGTAATAACAACTTTTTTACATTTGAATTTAACACCAAACACCGTTTCAACGCCTTGAATTTCGCCATTTTCAACTTCAATATTCTTGACTGTATCTTGCCAAAAATACAAATTCGGCACTTTTTCAAGCAACATTCTCCAATTAATCGAAAACTTCGTTCTATCACATTGCGATCTCGGCGACCACATTGCAGGACCTTTTGAGCGATTCAACATCCTAAACTGAATCGAACTCATATCCGTAACAATACCAGTTAAACCGCCAAGAGCATCAATTTCACGCACAATTTGTCCCTTAGCAATACCGCCAATAGCAGGATTACAAGACATCTGTGCAAATTTTGTCATATCCATCGTAATAAGCAAAGTTTTAACACCCAACCTTGCAGCAGCATACGCAGCCTCACAGCCCGCATGACCCGCTCCTACTACGATTATATCATATTCTTCGATCATCATTTTCTAAACTTCTTCTCAAAAATATCAATATAAAAATCCTCTTTCTTATGAATTTCTTTCTCTAACTCATCCGTTACATCATCATAACCTATCAAATGCAACACACCATGAATCATAACACGCAAAAGTTCTGTTTCACGTAAAACACTAAACTTTTCTGCATTATCCGAGATTCTATCGTAACTAATAAACAAATCGCCTGAAACCACATCATCTTTTACATAATCAAACGTAATAATATCGGTATAATAATCGTGATTCAGATATTGTTTATTCATATTCCAAAGATATTCATCTGAGCAGAAAATATAAGAAATATTACCTAATTCCTTGTTTTCGCTATGAATTGTATATTCAATCCAGCTTCTCAATAAGGAATTATCAGGTAATTCAAACTCAATATCTTCAAAATTAAAATCTATCATTGTATTTTAAAGTAATTTAAAACCCATTTTAATTCTTGAACCATTATCCAAAAATTCAACTTTATCAGCAAGATTTTTGATTAAGAACACTCCCCTACCCGAATCTTTTTCGATATTCTCAGGCAAAGTCGGATCAGGTAAATTTTCATAATCAAACCCGTTTCCACTATCTTTTACTACAACAACCAACTCATTGTCGGCAATATAAGCAGTAACAGTAACAGGTTTCGCGGTATCATTTTCGTTGCCATAAACAACAGCATTCTTTACCGCTTCAATTGTAGCAATCAAAATATTGCCATAAACTTCTTCAGAAATATTATATTCCGTGCATACAGAATCAATAAATTTCTCCACAGAAGAAATCTTTTCGAGATTAGAACCGAATGATAATGACGTTTTCATGTGAAACATTTTTGTATTATTCTATATTTTGCAGATATTCACTGTACTTATTCTGGTAAAATAAGTTTAAATTCAACACAGGAGAATTAAGAAATTCCTTAGTGCCGAACTTTTTAAATTTGAGCTTCAAGTCTTCCTTTGATTGTTGTTGTAAATCTGACGCTTGCTTACTTTCGCGCTTTTCTTCGTATTCTTGTTGTTTATCAGCCGTTTCAAGGTCCAACAATTTGTTAAATATAGCATTTTGACGGTCGATAAGCGATTTTGTAATATTACGATTAACAATATCACGCTTAGAATCTTCCATAAGTTGATTCATCTGATTGAGTAATTGTTGCTGCTTTGGTGTATTACCACCCTGATTTTGCATCTGCTGCAATTGTTGCTGCAACATTTCCATCTGTTTCAACGATTGTACTAACTGCTGATTCTTCGGAGTATCACCTTTCTGCAGCTGCTGCAATATTTTTTGCAACATATCTTTCAACGATTGCTGCTGATTTTTCATCTGCTGCATATTCTGCTGACGCTCCGCCATTTGTTTTTTGTTTTTTGAAGAGTTTCTTGAAGAATTTTGCTGCGTAGAAGATGATTGTGATTGACTCTGTTGATTCTGCATTTGATCCTGAATTTCAGAAAACAAAAGCGACAAATCATTAAAACCAACCAAAACATTATGCTGATAACGCAAAGCATTACTCTTATGATTTTCATTCAACTCTCCTTCTATTTTACCAAGATACGAATTAATATCCGAAATTTTCTCATAAACAGAATGACCTAACGAAGGCTCACGATTCGCAAGAGCATAGATAGAATCCACAACCAAAGAAAAATCCTTTTTTATTTCGATTTGCTTTGGCACAGAACCACCTAAATAATTAGAACCCGTTTTAACAGTATTCATTACATCCTCTTGAGCAAACGAAAGTGTCAGAAGATTGTCCAAAATCTGACGAATATCATTGATATTTTCCTGACTTTTCTGCTGACCATTCTGCTGCTGAACTCCCTGCATTTCATCTGACATTTGCTCTAAATCATCAGCTGTATCTTGCATCTGCTCTTGTAGTTGCCTACTATCAGTTTTTGTTTCACGTGAATCTAATTTATTAGGCTCACTATTATCCTGATTTTGGTTATTTTTATCATTAGAATTTGATTTATTATCACCTTTTTGAGAGTTTTTATTGTCGGATTTTTCTTTATTAGAATCCGATTCTTGATTTTTATCCGCTGTATTTTGCTCAAAAAGTTCGTTTAATTTATCAGACTCGTTGCTTAATTCATTTTTAATTTCCTCAAATTTTTCTTCTAATTGAGGAATATCCAATTTATTTTCGCCTAATTCGTCGTTTTGTTTCTGAAGACTTTCATAATTTTCTTTTTCTTGTTCAAAACGCTGCTTGATACTCTCTAAATCGTTAGAAAGCTGTTCTTTTTGCGCATCAGAAAGTTTATTAGCATCGGATAATTGCTTTGAAACATCGCTCAAATCCTTAGATAAATCCAACATCTCGTTAGAAATGTTTTGAAGTTTATTCTCAATATTAAACATTTTCATCAGCGTATTATTTCTATCTAACTGCTCAGAAATCTGATTATAATCAAATTTTAAATCCTGAACATTTTCACGCATCGTCTTTTCTGAAAGATTTTTTGCTAAATCATTGATTTCATCCATCAATTTTTTTATGTCGTCGGTCAATAATTGATCCCATAATTCTTGTAATTGCTGTTGTTTTTTCTGTAATTCCTCGTTTTCCTCTGACGATAATTGATTTTCAAAAGCGTTTTTAAACTTATTATCCTCGGAAATTTCTTCCAAAAGGCTCTTTAATTTATCCTGTTTATTCATTAAATTATCAAGCTTGAGTTTCTTTTCCCATTCGGATAAATTCTTGTTAGCAGCCACTGATTTTTGAAAATCATTCAAATCTCTATTCAATTCTCTTAAAAGCGATTGAGCCTTCTCAACTTTATCAGCCATTGAAGACTGAAGATTATCAATTCTATCCTGTTTTTCTCTATCGGAAACCGCCGTATAAACGGAATAAGAGGTCTTGGACGATTTAAATCCAGCAAGATTATCATTATCCCTAACCTCAAAATAATAAGAAACCGTCTTTTTAAGGTTAGAAAAATCATAATAGAAGAAAAAATCCTGAGAAAGACTCTCATTAAAATCTATCTTCTCAAAATGTAATTTTTTCGGCTCATCCGGGTCGAAATACACAAAATTCAAAGAATTAAAACCGTAATCATCTGAAATATGACCCGAAAAATACAAGGCATTTGCAACCGTAGAATCCACAGCAGAAACAACCTGGATACTCGGATAATAATCGGGAATAAGGTTCACGTGAAACAATTCAGAAGTCTGATTATAAGAATTTTCTCCATTAAGAACAAAATGATAATCAAAGCTCCTTTTGGCAATTTTTTCAATACGAATTTTATTGTTTTTTAAGCCAACATCCACCTTGGAAGAGTCTAAAAAAAACTGAAAATCCTTAACAGAAGAAACTTCATAATTCCAAACGATTTTAGAGCCGGACGGGACAGTTAAATCACCCGTATTTTCAAACTCCTCGCTGCTGATTTTAGTATATGAAGGCGGCAAAACCTGAACAGATGAACGCAAAATCTGAGGTTTTTGAAAAACTTCAATATCAAAACTTTCAGAACGGTAAAGAGAATAATTTACGTGAAAATTTAAATTTGAATTTAAGTTTTTTAAATTGTAAGAATAATAACCCGCAGAATCAGTATTCATTCTAACAGAAAAATCCTCGCCAGAAAGATACACATCTTTTAAAACATCTGGACCGTCAATCTTAATTAAAACTTCAAAATCCTCACCGGCTGCACACTGCAATTTATCGCTTAAAAGCGAAAAAGTATACGGATTTTCTTTCTCGTAATAAGTTGAATAATCCATAAAACGAGTTGCGCCTTGATAGATTCTGTTAGAAAACGCCCAACTCAAAACAAGCAACAAGCCCAAAATTGCTAAAGATTGCATCAAAAAGCGAGTCGTCTTCTTAAAATCAATCGCAGTAGTAAAATTCCACGGGGAAATTTTATCAATTTTTTGATTAATAGCAGCTATCAACAATTCAGACTTGGAGTCATCAAGCGAATTTAATTGCAAAATATTCGTTAAAACACCGTTAGAATCGTTAAAATAACGCGAAATAATATCCGAAGCCTCCTGAAAACTTAAATACGGAATCAGTTTGAAAATTTTCAGAACAGGTATTAAAATAAAGAAAATAAAGACCGATAAAAACAAAAAGATAGCAAAATAAAACAAAATTGTCTTCACCGAAGGCTGCATAAACGAAAATCCTTCCACCATAAAAAGCGTAAATACCGATACGGAAAATATCAGCACAAACAATAAAACTCCCGTTATTATCCGATTTGAATAAAATTTTCGGATAAAATCGTTAAGTTTAGCCTCTATGACAGAAAAATTCGATTTCATTTTTTATCTTTATTTACATTTCTAATAAGCCAATAATACGGATTTTGCGCTTTAGAATCGTGCCAAATCTGAAAATTAAACACGCTGTTTTTGCTCTGCGTATCAAAACCGCCTATCGTATCTTCTTTTTCTAATTCGTCGCCGACAGAAACTTTTATATGATCAAGCCCAGAATAAACCGTAAAATACGTCCCGTGCCTAACAATAACAGAATATTTATTCTGCGGCAAAATTACAATTTTTGTTACCGTTCCGTTATAAACACATCTGACCTTAGCCTCAGAAGGCACGCAAAAGTCCAAACCGTCGTTTCTGATAGTTACTTTCTCGTAAACCGGGTGCTTAGATTCGCCAAAATATTTAATTATAACAGCCTTATGCACCGGCCAAATCAAATAACCTTTCTGAACCTCAAACAATGCCGAAAGTCTGTCAGACTCCGCCTTAACCTGAGCCAAAGGCGATGTACCGATAGAATCAAGATTATTTTTAAGAATTTCACGTGAAATTTCTCCGTTCTTGTTCTGCGAAAAATTCTTAGCAATCAAATTTCTCGAGGTACTATAACGCTTTATAAACGACTGCTCAACGCCCAATTTCTCCGCTAAATTGTTCTTCTTGGCCTTAATAGAATCCAATTTTTCAACGGTGGCAACGATTTCCGCTTTCAAAGCATTTATCCTCTTAATTTTCTTTAAGCGGTAATCCTTAAGCCATTTAATATAAAGAAATTGCCTATACGTTTTATAAAGGTTGTCAAAAGAAAAAATATCAAAATTCTGATACATTTTGTCCCTCAACCTCCAAGCCGTTATAATAAGCGATTTATAAATCTCCTTCTCATAATCCAACTGAGAATTAAGCCGCTGAAAAAACAATTCATTGTTATAAATGTCTTTATCAACCTGCTCAATCTGAAATTTTAACTTCGATATAACAGAATTCTTTAAATCCAACTGTCTATCCAAAATACTAATAGACAAATCAGTATCATTAATATCAGTTAATCCCGTTAAAACACTGTCCAAATACGCTGTCTGCTCCTCTAAACCGACCTGCGCCTTAGAACTCATACAAAACAAAACTAAAACAATTACAAATATTTTTCTCATTTCTTCATTTTTTCATTTTCACTTATAGTTTTCTCTCCTTTTTTTTTAAAAAAAAGGAGAGAAATCCGACTAAAATTCAAAAGGTTTATAAGTAGCCGGAATCGTTAAAGGATATTGCAACGCCTTGCCGAAAACAGCTTTTTGATAATCAAACGCTACGGAAAAATCCGCCGCCTGACCCTCAAAAACAACTTGCAAAGGCAAAAGATGTCCACCGAAATCCTTCAAATCAGCGTATCTTATTTTAATACCTTTCTGCGACTGCACCGTAACCGCCATATTCTCCTCTACCCTATTTTTTTCGGGAGAAAGAGTTATTTTATTAATCATCGAATAATTCTCAGAAAACTTTTTGCCCGATGACAAAATCAATTTTCCATTCTGCTCTTCAGGCGTAAAATATGAAAGATTTTCAACCGAATTTTTCGGAAACAAGAAAAACTTATTCAAGAATATCGATTGCAAAATATCAAAGTCAAAATCCACAGGAAAAAACTTTTTCAAAACCGAATAATCGCCTTTGAAATATTGATTTTTGAGTTTAACAACAGCAAAAACCGAATCCTTAGTAAATTTTGCCCGAGCAATTTCAAGCCCGAATGCCTTTACATAAAGCCACATCAAAGAATCATTCGCCATACGTAACGTACCTGAACCTGAGACACTTTTGTCCGGCAACTGAAGTTTTAAATCAAACTTTATCTCAACCGTAGAAAACGTATCCTGATTAAGATAAATATCTTTCGCTTTCAGATATAAAGGACTGCTTAAATCAACTCCCGTATCCGAAGAAACCGTAACATTTTGCTTATTGTCATGATTAGGATTAGGCCTCTTTTTGCCCTTACATGAAGACAAAAACAAAAGCGGAATCACAACAAAAAATACTATTCTAAAAAAATATTTCATATCCTAATTTATTATTTACAATTCCTAATTTTAGCATCAATAATTTCTTTATCAGAGCCGTAACTCAATGACAAAGACCAAAACGAAACGGCTTTTTCACAATCGCCCGCCTTCTGAAAAATATCTCCCGCAAGTTCAAACGTGTAATATTTTTTCATAGCATTGAGCGAATTGGACTTTTCGATAAAGTATTGAGCCGATTTCAAATCTCCCGTTCTAAACATATAAAACGCGTAAACATAATGAAAGTAATAATTAAAATTATCAAAAGCAACGCATTGTTTTATAATCGTTTGAGCAAGAGGCAAATCCTTCTTAGAATCAACAAGATAATAAGCGTATTGAGCCAAAATATTATAATCGGAATGATTAAGATTATAATATTGCTGAAAATACTTAAAAGCCTCGTCCGTATTTCCTTTCTTATAATTATAAACTCCGGAATAAAAATAAAACAGATTTGCAGCATCCGTCATTTCAATTCCAAAATCTCTCGCCTGAGAAAGCATATCCTCAGCTGAGGAAAAATCATTCAAATTCATAAAGGCAACCGCTGAATACAACATCACCTCAACTTGAGCAGGAAAATATTCTTCAGCATCTTCGACAGCAGATTTCAAACTCTTAAAATCCTCCGTCAAAACATAAACCTTAAAAATTTTTTTCCAAAGCGAAAAATCAGATTTGTCAATTTTAGTACAACGCATCAAAACCTCGGCGGCTTTGTCATAATTTTCAATGACCATCAAAAAATCCGCATACGAAGACAAGACTTCAAAATTTTTGTCGGAAGTTTTCAAAACCGCATCGTAAAGCTCAGAAACTTTTTCCTCCGAAAAATTTTCAGAATTCATAACTATGTCCTGAATGATTGAAATTTTCTCTTTCGTTGAAATTTCCTCGCTACGGAAAGACTCAATGAGATTTTGATAGAAACATTCCGTCTGTGCAGTTGCACGACAGAAATAAGCCTGAGCGAGATATGACAAAGGATTTTTGTCATCAATACTTTTCATTTTTTTCAGAACTGATTGAGCCTTAGATATTTGGGAAGTCGATAAATAGAAGTCCTCCAACATTCCAAGATAAGACAAATTAGATGAATCTGTCAAAAGTATTTTACAAAATTCATTCTCCATCTCATCAAACTTATTTTGACGGCGGAAAATGTCAATTTTTTTCAAACTAAGGTCTAAATCATAACCATAAATTTCTTCAATCTTATTAAGTGTAAAAATTGCACTCGAAAATTTATTAAATTGCGTATAAAAATTTACCAACCGTAAATAATCTTGATAAGTCGGATTTTTTTGAATCAACTTTTCATAAATTTTCAAAGCCTCTGAATAATTGTTGTTCGTCTCGTAAACAGTTGCTAAAAAAACATTGTACCAATAATTTTCCGGTTGAAGTTTCACTGCCGACATTGCAAAACTCATTGCAGCATCAAAGTCCTTGTAGTTGTAATAAATTCTCGCGAGTTGAAAATTAGCCGCAGCAGAATTAGGATTTAATTTCAAACATGAATTATATGCGGACAAAGCTTTTTCAGGCTGACCTTTCAAAAGGAAAATGTCAGCCTGCGACAAAAAGTTCTTGAATTCAACTTCATCAGGAACTTTTTGCTCAAGGTTTTTCTGCGGATAAACTTTAGAAAAAGCAAATATAAGCAGTATAGTAAAAAAAAGTTTCATAATCACAACCGCATATTAACGCAAGTTTATAATTCTCACAAAATTACAAATAAATCGGCATTTATAAAAAATAATTTTTCAGTTTTAAGAAAAAATATCAATTAATAACACAACCAAACAATTTTCTAACTGAAAAAAAATAAATTTTTAAGAAACAAAACCTCAACTATAAATCATAATAAAACGATACACCAAAAAAATATCATTCATAGATAAATGATTAAAGCCAAATAATTTAACAGACCAAATCTTAAGTGTTATATCAGAAACAAAAACCACCAATAATCATACACCGGTATGACCGAAACCGCCCGCTCCCCTATCCGATTCGTTAAGATTTTCAACTTCCAAAAATTCAATATGCTCAAATCTTTGAATTACCATTTGACAAATCCTATCACCGCTGTGAATAGTAAAATCTGAATCAGAAAGATTAATCAAAATGACTTTGATTTCGCCTCTGTAATCAGCATCAATAGTTCCGGGCGAGTTCAAAACCGTAATTCCGTTCTTCAAAGCAAGTCCCGAACGCGGACGAATCTGCGCCTCATAACCCTCAGGTAACTCCAAAAACAATCCAGTAGGAACTAAAACTCTCTGTAAGGGTTTTAAAATCAAATCATTATCTAAATCCGCACATAAATCTAAACCGGAAGAATAAGGAGTTTTGTATTCCGGTAACTGATTTTTTGACTTGTTAATAACTTTTATCTGCATAATTGTCAATATTTTAATACACAAAAATAATAATAAAATCCACAGCAAAAAACATCCGCACAGTTTTTTATTATCAAAATTTTATCAACAACATAAAGTATTGATTTTTAATCAATTATAAAAGTTATCAACATAATTAACGTCTAAATTTGCTTATAAGTTTCCCAAGCGGCTCACCCAATTTCTCTCTTTTGAAAACCACACCGGCAAAAATCATAAGCAGCAGAGTATTAATAGCAATCTGAAAAACTAACTCAAGGTCTTTTGTAAAACACGATACAAAGTAAAGAACGGCCGCCAAAGAGGTATACAATATCATATTCTTGAAATCATAATCGCAAACAAGATATTTTTTGCCCCATAAAAATGTGATTATCAACATTATAAGATAACAAACCACATTCGCAACCGCACAAGCAACATAACCGTACAAAGGAACAAAAACATAATTCAAAACTATAGTTACTACCGCACCAATCAGAAAAATATAAATTCCATAAACCGTTTTGGAATTCAATTTATACCAAAACGACTGCAAATAAACCATTCCGACCAACAAATGCCCGATTAAAAGGAAAGGGACAACTTTTAAGCCCGACCAGTATGAGGAATCAACAAAATACTTAATCACGTTTAAATAGAACATAATCCCCAAAAAAATGAATAATCCGAAGGTTAGTAAATATTTATTTACCTTTGCAAACAAATCGTTGAAATCCGCAGAACCTTTGTTAGAAAAGAAAAACGGATCGGCCGAATATCTGAAACACTGAATAAACAAGGTCATCAAAACGGCAATTTTAGCATTAGCACCGTAAATACCTAACTCGCTGAGAATATAACTGTTAGCATCTGTTATAGAATCAGGAACGGTATAAAAAAACTTTATGGAAACTCTGTCAAAAAACTCGTTAATCATTCCCGCCAAACCCGAAACCAAGAGCGGTAAAGAATAAACAAGCATATTTTTCAACAATGCAAAGTCAAAACTATATTTAACTTTGAAAAATTCAGGCACGAAAAGCAAAAGTGTTAAAAGACTTGCCAAAAAATTCGCCAAAAAGACATATCCAACACCGAAATTTTCGTCATAATATCCCGTTTTGGGCAAATACAAGATAAAAAACAAATTCAAACCGATATTAACACAAATATTAATGAGCTTAAAAATGCCGAATTTCAAAGCTTTGTTCTGTTGTCTTAACCGGGCAAAAGGAATCGAGGTAAAAGCGTCTAAACCGAGAATTATCACAAAAAGTGAAATATAATTTTCATGGGTTTGATAATTCAAAATTTCAGCAATCTGTCCCGAAAAAAGAAGTCCGGCTGTTACAAAAACTGAACTCGTTATAAATAAGGAAGTTGCAGCGGTTGAAAATACTCGGTCAGGATTGTTCTGCGTTTTGGAAAAATAAAAATATCCCGTTTCCATACCGTATGTTAAAAGAATCATCAAAAATGTAACGTAAGTATACATTTCGGTTATAATTCCGTACTCCGAGGGCACGAAAACACGGGTGTAAAGCGGAACTAACAAATAATTTAAAAGCCGTCCCACGATAGAACTCAAACCGTAAATAAAAGTTTGAGATGCAAGTTGTTTAATTTTGCCCATAATCTTTTGAATTTTTAGCGGCAAAAGTACGATTTTTTTTTCTGCAAAAAAAATGTTTCCTTTGCAAAAAAAATATCAGTATAAGAGATGAAAAAGATTTATATCTTATTGTTAATCACAGCATTAGGACTAAAAGCAAATGCACAGAAAAAATGGGATTTTGAACTCGGTGCAGGTTTTTCGCAAAACTCCGGAAACGTTGAAAACATGTCGGCAAAAAATTATGCAGAACTTCAACGCAACGACAGTGTAATTTCGGGCGAGATAAATTACAAATTCGTTTATCAAAGAGAAGACGAAAAAGAAACAAACAAAGGTTTGAATTTAGGTTTAAAATTGGATTTGTATCAGTACGGACGCTGGTCACCGTTCATAGCTGTTGAAACTCTAACCAACAAATACAAAGGTTACGATTTTAAAATGAGTGCATTAACAGGTGGGAAATACAGAATTTTCACAAAAGAGAACATCTGCGATTATTCCCTGAGCATAGCACTTGTTTATGACAACGTGGATTATACCCCGGAAGAAAATCAACTTGACAGAGAGGTGTTAAGACTTTCAGTAAGGCCGAAAATTAAACAGAAAATTGGAGAAAATTTTTCAATCGTTCATAACACGTTTTATCAACCCTCATTAAAAAATTTTTCAGATTACATAGTAACCTCTATTACGAAACTTTCTTCAAAAATAAGTTCAAGGGTTTTTCTTGAAGTAAACTTCAATTACGAATACCGTAGCAAACTCCCGACAGAGGATTACAAACATTACGACATCAGCACTGATGTTTCATTAAAACTGAAATTTTAATTTTTTAGTTTTTTATATTTCGCCCCCAAAAAATCATAATTATAATTATTTTTTTATTTTATATAAACTATAATTATGATTTTTTTATTTTTTTCATTTTCATAATCATAATTTTTTATTCCTATTATTTTCATCATTATAATTATAATTTTTTATTTTTATAGTTTTTATCATTATAATTATAATTTTTCATTTTTATAGTTTTTATCATTATAATTATAATTTTTCATTTTTATAGTTTTTATCATTATAATTATAGTTTTTCATTTTTATAGTTTTTATCATTATAATTATAATTTTTCATTTTTATAGTTTTTATCATTATAATTATAATTTTTCATTTTCATATTTTTCATCATCATAATTATGATCTTTTATTTTTATAGTTTTTATCATTATAATTATGATTTTTTATTTTTATATTTTTCATCATCATAGTTATGATCTTTTATTTTTATAGTTTTATAACTATGATTTTTCATTTTTACCTTTTTTATAATTTATACTTATAACCTTTCCATTCTATAGAGTAGAAAAAATTATAAAATAAATCATCATCCCCCAAAGCCACCCCTGCTTCGCTAAAAATAAAAATAATATATTTTTTTTAAATATTTTTTTGATGATTATTATTGTTTGTTGATAGTGTTGATAACTTTTTTGGTTATTTTTGCAAAGTGTAATTATTAACACTCATTCACTTTTTTCAACAGATAATGTTGATAACTAAATGCTGATTTTTAGTTATTTACACAAGTTATCAACACTATCAACAACTTTTGCCGTTAATGTTTATTGTTGATAAACTTTCGGTGGAGAATGTTGAAAAAAATGTTGATTTGTTTGTTGAATCATGTGGATAAACTGAAAAGAAATGTTGATAATTTTTATTTTTAATGTACTTTTGCACATTATCAACACTTTTTAAACACTTGTTCAACACACTATCAACACCCTATGTTGATAACTCTCGTAAGTTATTGTTAATCATTGGGTTAATATGTTGAAAACCGGTGTTAAAAAAACGCTAAATGTGTAGTTTTCAGTACATTAGCATTAATTGTACTCTAAACAGTTATTAACATTGTCGGAAAAAATTATAAAAACTATTATAAATTAATTTATAAACGTATGAAAATCAATAAATTATTTATGGCATCTGACCATGCCGGCTATGAGTTGAAACTCTTTTTAAAAGATTATTTAGTAAAAAAAGGTTTTGTTGTAGAAGACCTCGGTACTAATTCCGCCGATAGCTGCGACTACGCAGACTACGCTCATCCCTTGGCCGAAAACGTTGAAAAAAATCCCGAATTCTACGGTATAACTATCTGCGGAAGCGGTAACGGTATCTCTATCACCGCTAACAAACATCAGGGAATCCGCGCAGCTTTGTGCTGGAACAAAGAAATTTCACGCCTCGCCCGCGCTCACAACAACGCTAACGTATTATCATTGCCCGCTCGCTTTATCTCTAAAGACGAAGCCGTAGAAATACTCGAGGCTTTCTTAAACACCGAATTTGAAGGTGGCAGACACCAACGCAGAATAGAAAAAATTCCGGTGAAGTAAGACCGCTCAAGCCGCGGGGGCTGTTCTTTCTTGAAAGAAAGAACCAAAGAACTTTTGTGAGATATTAATTAGGGAAAGCCTTTTGAGGCTTTCCCTAATTAATATCTCTTAAAAGTTTTCCGGTTCCCTTTTTCAAAAGGGAACGCCCCGCGGCGAGCGTCATAACTCCGCAAATTGCTCCTATGCTGTCTGCGAGCATATCGAAATAATCGAATCCGCGCCATGGTATAAAGTATTGAATTATTTCGATTAGGATACCGTAAAAAGTTCCGATTAAGATGATTTTTATTTTATCTGGCAGTTTGAGGAGTTTTTTTTCAAATCCTATTAGTGCTGATAAGATGAAGAAAATGCCGAAATGGACTATTTTGTCAGCGTGCGGAATATGAAATTTTGTAGGGTCTTCGTCGTGAGGAAGCTCTACTTTTATAGTGCAGCCGATAAGCATTATCACTGCCCAGAGAATACTGAATTTGTAATTTTTAATTTTGTTTAACATGTCGGGACTGTATGTTCACATTCCTTTTTGCGTAAGGAAATGCGGTTATTGTGATTTTTATTCCGTTAAATGCGGCAAAGATAATCATTTTATCGCTGTGTTTATGAAAAATATAGTTAAAGAAATTATATTAAAATCGTATCTTTTTGAAAACGAAACGATTCAGACAATTTATTTCGGCGGCGGGACACCCTCTATCCTACCCTTTGAAATGATTGAAACTATTTTTAATACAATTCGTGATAATTATAAACTTTCTGAAAATTTGGAATGTACGATTGAGATCAATCCTGAACATGCTACGGAGGAATATTTTTTCGCTTTGAAAAATTCCGGATTTATAAACCGTTTGTCGGCGGGGTTTCAGGCGATGGACGACCAAGGCTTGGAATATCTTGGCAGAAATCATTCTGTAAAAGATAATTATCGATATTTGAATTTATGTGAAAAATACGGTTTTGATAATTTTTCCGTTGATTATATTTTCGGTTATGAAATATTGACGGAAAAGGAAATTGAGAAGAGCATGAAGTTTTTTGCTGATAAAAAAATCCCGCATATTTCGGCGTATAGTCTTGGTATTGAAGAGAATACGATTTTTTATAAAAAACTTTTGAGCGGAAAGATTCATAAGCCTGATGATGAGTTTTTTTTGCGTCAGTTCCGTTTAGTTCATTCCTTGTTGGAATCTCAAGGGTATAATCATTATGAGATTTCCAATTATTCTTTACCGGAAAAACATTCCCGTCATAATTCTAATTATTGGGATTTTGTTCCGTATTTAGGTTTCGGACCTTCGGCGCATTCGTATTATAATAATTCACGCTCTTGGAACAGCCGTCGCCTGCCTGAGTATTTTCAACAGATAGACGGACAAAAACATTTTGAGGAAAACGAGGTTTTAACACCGACTGATATTTTCAATGAAAGGATAATGTTAGGGCTCAGAACGAAGAAAGGACTTGAGATTTCCTATTTAAAATGCCGTTTTCCGCAGTTTTTTGATAGTTTTATCAAAAAAGTCAAAAGTAGAGAATTAATTGAATATTTCGAGTTTAACTCCGATTATTTAAAATTAAATTTAGATGGAGTTTTTATTTCTGATTATATAATTTCGGAATTGTTTGAATAATAAAAAAAAGCACCTGCAAAAATACTTATTATCGCAGGTGTTGGAAAAAATAATTAGTTTGTTGAGATTTTTAGAAATATATTGTTTTTCCGATAGTGATTGTAGGTTTACTTATTGAGAATATCTTTTTTATGTTTTTTAAAAAAGCCGTTTATTTTTGAGTTTTACGCCATTTTTATTAAAAAGATTATAAATTATAGACTGATTGGTTATTTTTTAAGTTTAACGGGGATTATTGAGGCCTTAATTTGGATAAAATTTTAATTTTCGATTATATAATTTCAGAATTTCTTGTTTTAGCCTTCTTTTTTGGCAAACAAAAAAGCCTTACAGGTTCCGAGCTGTAAGGCTTTTTTTCTTTAAATTGAACTATCATTTTTAATTTAAACGTCAAGTTTTTTCTATAGACAACCCTCCTTTTTTGTTTTCAGTAGTTAGACAATCTTGTTATTTTTTGTGCGCTAAACAAATATTTGTTTGTTATCTGATAACGATACAAAAGTATAAAATAATTATTATATAACCAAATTTTTTAGCACTTTTTTTTTATTTTTTTTGAAAAAAAATACCGTAAAAATTTATTGTTGCTTAATTATAGAATATTGTTAATTATAATTTACTCTGAAATACATAAAAAAGGCGGATATTTTTATCCGCCAAATCACTAAATGAAAAAAATTAAATATTTATTAAAAACTCCATTCATATCCTGTTTTTGTGTCTTTTATCTTCACTCCTGCCCTATTGAGCTCGTCGCGAAGTTTGTCTGAAAGTGCGTAATTCTTTTCTTGTTTTGCTTGTTGTCTTAACTGTTGAATCATATCTACAAGTGCTCCAACGATTTCGCTATTATCAGACTTTTCTTCTTCGGCTCTAAGACCGAGAATTTCGAAGCACAAATCATTATAAAGTTTTTTCAGTTCGTTTAAGTCGGCCTCTAAGAGGCTTTCTTTGCCGTCTTTCATGAGGTTTATGTGTTTAACGCCCTCAAAAAGATGCGAAATCATTACCGGCGTGTTGAAATCGTCATTAATTGCCTCAAAACATTTTTCTTTGAATTCTGACACGGAGAATGACGATGTTTTGCCCGGCGTAAGTGTTTCTAACGCTTTTACGGCTGAAAGTAATTTTTCAAGACCTTTTTCCGAAGCCTGAAGAGCCTCGTTTGAAAAATCCAAAGTTGAGCGGTAATGCGCTTGAAGGATAAAGAATCTAACCGTCATGGGCGAATAAGCCTGTTCCAATAGTTCGTGCTGACCGGCAAAAAACTGCTCTAACGTCATGGCATTACCTAAGGATTTACCCATTTTTTTGCCGTTGATAGTTATCATATTGTTATGAACCCAATATTTAACGCTGTCGTGTCCTAATGCTCCGACAGCTTGGGCGATTTCGCATTCATGGTGCGGAAACTGCAAATCCAAACCGCCGCCGTGAATGTCAAAAAATTCACCTAAATACTTGGTACTCATTGCAGTACATTCAAGATGCCAACCCGGAAAACCTTCGCTCCATTTGCTTGGCCAATGCATGATGTGAGCGGGCGAAGCTTTTTTCCAAAGGGCAAAATCGCATTGATTGTGTTTTTCGTCCTGACCGTCAAGAGTACGGGTTTTTTCCAAAAGGTCTTCAACATTTCTGCCCGAGAGTTTACCGTAACGGTATTTCTCTGCGTATTTCTTTATGTCAAAATATACAGAACCGTTAGATTCGTAAGCATAACCGTTAGCCAAAATTTTGTCAATAAGTTGCTGCTGTTCAATGATATGACCCGAAGCATGCGGCTCGATTGACGGTGGCAGACAGTTCAAAAGCCTCATATTTTTATGATAATCCTCAGTGTAAGTCTGAACTACTTCCATAGGCTCGAGGTTTTCGAGTTTTGCTTTTTTAGCGATTTTGTCGTCGCCCTCGTCTGCATCGTGTTCAAGATGTCCGACATCGGTGATGTTCCTAACATAGCGAACTTTATATCCGAGATAGCGTAAATATCTGAAAATCAAGTCAAAAGTTACCGCAGGACGAGCATGACCGAGATGCGCCGGACCATAAACCGTCGGTCCGCAAACATACATTCCCACATAGGGAGGGTTTATCGGTTCAAATTTTTGCGTTGTTCTGGTTAACGAATTATAAATTAATAAGTTACTCATTATAAAAAAATTGTATTAAACATTCTATTTTTCTATTATCCTGACAATTCTGCCGTTTTCGTATACGGCTACTTTTATCAGATCGCCTTTGGAGTTGTAGTAATAACGTTTTCCGTTTTGGAGAACGCCCCTAATAAAATCTCCTTCGCGTTCAAGTTTTTTGTCAAGAGTGTATATTTTGTGATAACCTGTACCGGTAAAAGTTGCGAAAACCGTTTGTTGTGGTTTTTCTTCAGGTTTTTTCTCCGGCTTTTTGTTTGAATTATTGTCAGCCACAACGATTTCTTTGCCTTTGTCGTGATAAGTTTTCGACGAGACGGCATCGTAAATACCGTTGTTGTATACGATTTCGGCTTTTAGCGAGCCGCTTTCGTAATACTCTTTGGCAATTCCGTTGATTTTTCCGTGTTTGAACTGACTCTCGCACCTTAAATTGCCGCTGTCATAATATTCAGCCACAAGACCTTGCGCCAAACCGCCTTCCCAGTAGCCTGACATCGTGATTTTACCGTTTTCGGAATAATAACGCTGCTGACCGGAACGTAATGTATTTTCATCGTAATTGAGTTCTTTGGCTATTTTGCCGTTGCTGTAAAAAAACTTGTACTCTCCTACCCAACCGATTCTGTTCCAAGTTCCTTGCTCTGAAACGTTTCCGTTTTCATAAAACAACTGCGCATAGCCGAATGGAACGTTGTTTACGTAAGTAATACGACTTTTTTTGTTACCGTTTCTGTAATATTCCGTCCAAACGCCTTGACGTTTACCGTCAGTATATTTTCCCATACAAGCCACCTTGGTCTGCAAGGTATCAAAATAATACACCCACAAACCTTGTTTCAAATTATTGGTATCCACGCAGTTAATCACAGAATCTTTAGGAATCTGCTGCGCTGTAACGATGTTAGTCAAAAATAGGATTATGACTATCGTTAATACCGTTTTCAATAAATTTGAAGTCGTTGTCATTGTAAACTTTTATAAAATTTTTCACAATTTTCCATCAATATTTTATACGGAAAAGCCGTGCTATTGGTTGCAAAATTGATCTATTAATTTTTGTGCACTCGGATAGTTTTTTTGGACAGCCAAATGAAAATCTTCGCACGCCTCTTCCTTTTGATCTATATTAGCCGAGTATATTCCGCGGAGATAATAGTAATATCCGTTTTTCGGATTCAATTCTATACATCGCGTAATATCTTTTAGAGCCAAAAGTAAGTATTCTTTACGTTTTTTCGGTTCGCTCTCCCCTATCGCCCTGTACGTAATGGCGCGGTTGAAATGCGCTCCTTCGTTTGCCGTATCCAATTCTATGGATCTTTCAAAGTCTTTTAACGCTAAGTCGTACTGTTTCAGACCGTTATAAGCTAAACCTCGGTTAGAATACGCAGATGCGTTATCGGGATTTTTTTCCATATACGTATTGAAATCTTCAATCGAACGGGTGAAATCTCCGTATTTTCCGTAGGCCACTCCCCTATTTATGTAAACATCGTAGAGAGTCGGATTCAAATCCAAAGCCCTTTGGTAGTCGCTTAAAGCTAACGCAAAGTAAAATGTACATGAATCTTTGTTAATGTTAGTGAACCTTTCGGAATACAAATCGTAAATCGCTGCCCTACTTTGGAATGCCGGTGCGAAGTTCAAATCGTAGGTCAAAGCCTTAGAAAAGTCACTTAAAGCCGACTTTTCGTAAGTTGTATCTGAGGTTAATTCAAAAACATCGTTTTCAGCCAATCCCCTATTGTAAAAAGCATGCGTATAATCGGGTTTATTCTTAATTCCTTGTGTAAAACAATCTATCGCAAGCTTTTTATTTTTAAGATATTCGCTATCGTCTTTCTTTTTGAGAGTTGAGTCTGCCATCATGTTGATATAACTGCCGAGATTGTTCCAACCTATAACGGCTTCAGGATACTTCTCAACACAGTCTGTCCATAGTGTACGGCTGTTTTGCCATACTTTTTCGCGGTTTATTGTCATTATACAAAGCATAATAGCATAAACGGCGAAAATTCCGTATAAAAGTTTTTCGCTATTTTTGTACTTAGTTATCAGTAAATCAAGTAGATACGCTACTAAAACCGATAATCCTACCGACGGAATGTACGAATATCTGTCAGCATACATTGCACTACCTACGGGGATAAACTGCAATAATAGAGCTATATTGACGATAAAAAACATCAATCCGAAGGTGAAAATTTTATCTTTTTTGTACATAAAGAAGTTCAAGAGTATCACGGCGATAAACACCGGAACCGTAAGCCAATATATAACAGGAACTGTGCGGTTCAAAATATCGGGGTAGGGGTAGAGGCAGGCGAGTTTTACCGGCAAAATAAACCGTAAAATGTATTGTAAAAAGCCGTTACTACCAAAGGCAATTCGCTGATACACTTCATATTGGTCAGTTTCAGCGAGTGCTGTTGAAGCTGCTTGTGCTTTCACTGAAATAAGACCGAAAATCATCGATATTATAAAGAACGGAATCTTGTTGAGATGAGTTTTTACTTTCAAATAATCCTCTGTTAAGAAATAATCTACGAGAAAGAGAGTTATCGTTAATGACACAGCTTGTCCCTTAGATAATGCACTCAAAATGAAGATGATAACAGATAGTATATAAAACGTTACATTATGTCGCTTTTTGTAGAGAATATAGCAGTATAACGACAAAAAGTAAAACATTGTATAAAGAACGTCTTTTCTTTCAGCAATCCATGTTACGCTTTCTACGTGCAGAGTATGAATTCCGAACAAAAGCGCAATCACGATAGGGTAGAGGCGCTTATTAAATAGCTGATAGAAAATAAGATAGACCAAAAAACACGATATCAAATGCAGTATTATGTTAATTATGATATACGTGTAGGGGAGGACTTTGCCGTTAGCACCGATTTCAGCTATTTGATAGTTCATGTTTAGCGTGAGCATCGTAAGCGGGTGATAGTTACCCATGAAATATTTTTCGCCGGGATCTTCGGAGAAAAACATTTTCGAGATGGTTTCTTTATCAAAAGTTTTCAAAAGCGGATTCTCACCTATGTATTTATCATCGTCCCAGTTCGTAGCTTCGTTTCCCAAAGAGAACGAATAAACTATTGCCGTGATTACAACTATCAGTAAAATAGGCATATAACGCTTTAAAAAACTGTCATTTGTTTCTATTAAGGGCGAATTAAAATTTTTCGGTTCGTAATTTGACCCGCTTTTCTGCCCGATGACATATTTTCCTTTCAGCATACTTTTTACAATTTCGTTCAAATTAAAATACAAAGGTATAAAATTTTTTAAAAATGAAAGAAAAAAATTTTTTGCACTGGAAAAATCACGAAAATAGATTTTTTTGTATTTTCGCGGTTGAAAAATATTAAAAAAAATTAGCATTGACTGTTATTTGCGTTCTCCTGAAAGCGTAGGAAACTTTATCAGAGATAACGGACTCAAAAACAGAAGTATAGCATTTTCTCCATAGTGGAGGAAAAGGGCTAATGCTCCCAAACAACAGCGATGTCCACTCGCTATCAACGGCAAAAATATTGTGGAATTTTGTATGCGTTATAAAACAGCAATATTATCGGCCGCGGTTGTATTTTTTTTGTTATCGATAACGCGCTTAATTACTGATGATTACAAGAGCATAGTCAGAACTTTATTTTATGTTTCAACGGTTTTGTCTGTGGTTTATATTGCGTCGTATTTTGTTATCAACAAAGGCGTAAAAGCACAACCGCAATTAGTAGCAAGTTGTTTCTTTATTTATGCTTGTCATGCGGCGAAAATACCCATAGCACCATTGAGTATCATTGGAAAAGTGTTTCATTTTGTGATTCCGGGTGATACGTATTTGGAGAGAATTTTCTGTTATTTGGTAGTTCCGTGTGTTACGGCTGCGGCATTGGTTTTTGCTTATTGGCTGTTAATGAAGTGTTTTCCAAAAGTTGGAAAGATATTTTGCGGCGGAAGGTAGGGGAGAAGTTTTTTTGTCGCTATTCAAAACGAATATGGCGAATTTTTGTTACACGGAAAGTCCTAAGAGACTTTTCTTTCCCAAAGGACTATTCCTTTACGGTTAATATGGTCTATTAAATCGGGATTTGTCAGCGATTTGAAAAGCGAAACATCATACATATATGGCAAATCGCTCTCATAAAGGAGGTCTTGCAATTTGAACAAATCAGACACACCTATCTCTTTGCCTAATAAGGTTATATCAACATCGGAAAATTTTTTATAATTTCCTTTTGCCCGTGAGCCATAGAGAATTACCTTTTCTAAATTCGCAATTTGGGAAAAGTAACTATCCATAAGGGCTAATTCTCTATCTGTCAATCCGTACATAAAGATTCCATTTTGGTTTCAAAATCGCAAAACAATTTAAAATATATGTTCTTGATATTTTCAGCCATTTGGTTTGCTGTATCCTGATTATAATCGTGTGAGGTTAAATTTCTCGCATTAATTGTTTCCATCCAACGGCTGTCATCAATGAGATTCTCTTTCAAAGCATAACGTATTGCATCGCGTGAACCTCTTATCTCTGTAACACCCTGATAAACAGCATAATCTTTCATAACATTCCACGCTAATTCATGCGTAAACTCAAAACGCTGAATCAACCCTTCGCTCACAATATCCGACAAACCGGCTGTTGCCGAAAAGTCAGTATCAGAAAGTTCGATTCCTTCCGCAAGTTTTTTCAAGGCTTTTTTGAAATTAGCGAATCTTTGCTGCCAACGTATATCTTGCATTTCTCTAATTTTTTTACAAATTTACAAAAATTCTTGTTTGCGACAAAGATTTTTCTTTATTTGTTTTAAAATTTTTCTACTCCTTAGTCAAGATTTTACAATTACGGCTGCGGTGCTCGTTTTTGCTTATTGGCTGTTAATGAAGTGGTTACCGAAAATTGGAAAAATATTTTGCGGCGGAAGATAGGGGAGAAGTTTTTTTGCGGAAATAAGAAAAAAGAATTATTTTTGCAGAATAAATTAAAACATAAAGAATTATGAGCAGGGATACTTTAACAAATTTGAGCAGTTTTTTGTTACAAATTCTTTCAAAAGACGATATATTTCAATTAATCAATATGTTGAGTGAAAACTCAGATGATAAATTTGAAATGCCGTATACAGATGAAGAACTTGTCAGAAGAGCGGAAGAAGGTCGCAGACAAATTGCAGAAGGCAGATTCTATACAAATGAAGAAGTTTTCAGAATATTGGAAGAAAATAGGAATATGCGCCGAAATACTAAAACATTGACAAACAGGTTGTTGAAATAAAGAGGTTGTCTAAAAAGGCATTTTTTGTGGCTGTGGCAATCCCGCGGCCCTACAAAAGTACCGTTAGAGGGTATTGTAGGGCTGTCGCATTGCAGCAGCCGAATATAGAGGATACCTTTTGGGACAACCCAAAAATCTGTAACAACGAATCGAAAAGATTATTGACGTTTGTATATTATAACGTATTTATACGATTCACCATAGCCACTATGAGTGGTACTTTCTTCCCTGTCTGCACCATCTATGGTAAGAGTTAAAGTATTACCGCTTAATGAATAATCACCATAATACGTTAATTCCAAGCCGTCTTTGACCATAATTCTATTTCCGTCCAAGGTATACTTGAAAGAGTCGGTTTCGCCCTTATCTTCC
Organism: Bacteroidales bacterium; assembly: GCA_017412115.1. Lineage (GTDB taxonomy): Bacteria > Bacteroidota > Bacteroidia > Bacteroidales > UBA3824 > UBA3824. The sequence continues at coordinate 42,447 of JAFPYR010000116.1, forward strand.
ACACCGTCAACGATAATTTTTTCGGTCAAAGTTGTTTCGTCAAAAATCAGAAGTTCATAATAATCATCATCATAAGTTTCTGTTTGTGTTATACCTTTCTCAGTGTAAGTTTCTTTGACAGCCTTCCACGTTCCTAAAAGCGAACCGCTGCCGCCATCATCGTCTTTTTTGCACGATGAGAAAATTGTTGCAATGCCCAGCACTACAAACAACATGAAAATCAATTTTTTGTTCATATTTTTTTGTGTTTTTTTGCCTTTTGCGGCTCAGAAAGGACTTATTAAACTTTTTTGAAAACAAAAGCGCGAACCGCATACACTTAAAATTATATCTGATTTTAGAGGTCGTGAGAATTACCTGAACACAAAGATACAATCATAGCAGTCCACGCCTA
>JAFPYR010000117.1 GCA_017412115.1 Bacteroidales bacterium
TAATAATTAACTTTTTTTAAGGAGTCATAGTTTTTTCATAATTTTTCTTTCCACCTTGCAAAAAAGCCTGCCAATATTGTTCCGGAAATGGAATGATAGGCACAAGAAATTGCGCAAGGAAGTACGCAGAGTAGTGAATCGGGGTTAGAATCGCTAATAAAAAATTTCGAGGCCAAAACTGTTGCCATACCGGCGTTTTGCATTCCGACTTCGATAGAAAGAGTCTTTTTCATAGCCAGAGGAAATTTAAACAATCTTCCGACATTGTAACCAAGTACATAACCGATTCCGTTGTGCAGAAAAACCACCGTCAAAACCCAAAAGAACAGCTCAATACCGTTAGAGACTAACTGAGGCTGCACTTGACTTACCACACCACCGACAATTAGTGCCAATCCGATAACGCTGCATCCCGGCATCACAGATTGCAACGTCTTGAAATTCTGCGATTTACCAGCAATATAATTCAACAGACAACCCAACGAAACCGGCAAAATAGTTACCAACAAAATATTTAAAAACATTCCGATAGTATCCACATTGATTGTAGTATCAGCCAACACCCACACCAAAAACGGAGTCATAAGCGGTGCGAGGAGTGTTGAAACCGTTGTCATACCCACAGAATACGCCACGTCGCCCTTGCAAAGAAACGACATTATATTGCTCGAAACACCTCCCGGACAACAGCCGACCAATATGATTCCGACTGCAAGATAAGGGTTAAGACCGAAGATTTTTGTAAGAGAGAACGCCAAAAAGGGCATCACCGTAAACTGCGCCACTGCTCCGATAGCAATATCCTGAGGCCGTTTCAACAAAACCTTGAAATCATCAGCGGAGAGTGTCAGCCCCATTGTCAGCATTATAAAACCTAAAATTACCGACGAGACGTTGCCCCTTACCCAAGAAAACACCGTCGGCGACAAAAATGACAAGACCGCCGTCGCAATCACAATAACAGATGCGTGGCGGCTGATAAAAGCAAGCAGTTTCATTTGATTCACTTAAATTTTAAACGTCGGCAAAATTAAAGATTTTTTTGGGCATTTTGCAGAAAAAAGTTAGTTTTTGAGGATTAAGAAAAATTTTTTTTTATATATTTGTAAAAAAAATCAAATTATTATACTTTAAAAAAGAATTATGAAAAAATTTTATCCGCTCTTAAACCACGCCCTCAAAGTATTGGTGCTATCGTCTATGATACTGATTGTAAGTATCATAAGTTATATAACTTGGCAAAGTCACCAGCACAAAATTATCTCCAAAATTGCTAAGGAGGAACGAAAAAATATGACTGAAAGAATTTGGAAAGCAAAAACCGAAAACTATCAGTACGCCGTCAGATACAATTCGGCATGGGACGACCTTGTGGACTTTTGTAACGGGACATCGCACCCCGATTCAGCATGGCTCGAAGACAATATCGGCTATATGTTGGATGCGTATTCGGCGGCGATGGTGGCGATTTTTGACAAAGACGGTAAGAATTTATACTCCCAAATTGCCGACGAGTACAAAAATTTGGATTTTTTTTCACTTAACTTTCTAATCCTTTATGACAAGTTTTCACAAAACGGCACAAAAGATTTTTTTCTATTAAGAGACAGCGTATTGCTTGAATATTTCGGCGGTGCGATAACAACCTCCGCTGACAACAACCACAAACTTCCGCCACAGGGCTGTCTGATGTTAGTCAGGGCAATTACGCCGGAGGTTTTGGATGATTTCAGAATGTCGCTCGGTGCGCTTTACACCGGTCTTGACTGCAACGGATCTTTTGTTCCAAAAGATGATAATAACATTGTAATTTCCCAACAATTAGACAGTTACACAAACCACCATGAGGCTTATATGTGTTCGGTTTTTGAAAATGAGGTGGAAAATTTCTTCGACAAATTGATTCCTGTTTTCGGAATTTTTGTGTTGATGTGTCTATTTTCAGCGGGCGGAATCCTATTGTTTATGCAAAAGAAAATTATGAACCCGCTGTCAAAAATTTCAAAATCATTAAATAATAACAATCACGCTGAAATTCAGGAACTTAAAAACGAGCCAAACGAATTTGGGCAAATTTCTGAAATGCTTGACAAGTTTTACCTTCAACAAGAGGAAGTTGTTATGCAAAACGAAAGGTTGAAGCAGCAGAGCGAGGAAATTATTTCAATCAACAATGACCTCAACAAGCAAAGAAACCGTCTTGCTGAAACCAATAATACTCTCACAGAATCAATTAGTTATGCGAGCAGAATACAACGTGCGGCGGTAAGTTTGGAAGATGATTTGGAAAAACTTTTCCCTGATAGTTTTGTGATTTACATTCCACGAGACATCGTTTCGGGCGATTGGTATAGGGTTGCTAACATTAGGGGGCAACGGATAATTGTGGAGGCCGATTGTACGGGACACGGTGTTCCGGGAGCGTTGCTTAGTATGCTTGGTATCAGCGCGTTAAAAGATATTTTAGGCATGATGGATGCAGCCGGTGAAGAATTTTTACCGGGTGTAATTTTGGACAGAATGCGTCATACGGTTAAAACCACTTTGATTAAGAGCGTTGACGATTCAATGGAGATGAGCGACGGAATGGACATGACGATTACGGTTTTTAATCCTGACTGTACGGCGATGAAATATGCGGCGGCAAACCAGTCGTTGCTTGTTTTGCGCGGCGGCAAAATCACAAGGCTCAAAGGCGACCGTATGCCGGTGGGCAACTATTCGACGGAAGACAGTTTTCAAACCTTTGATTTTGAGTTGGTTAAAGGCGACAAACTTTTCTTTATGAGCGACGGTTACAAAGACCAGACGAACCCTGACGCCGAGAAATTCAAGGGCAAGCGTCTTGAAAAATGCCTTATTGAAAACGACACACTTTCAATGCCACGTCTCGGCAAACGTTTGATTGAAATCATAACCGAATGGCGCGGAAATTCGTTCCAATTAGACGATATTACGATGATTGGGGTAAAGGTGGAATAAAAAAAATGATTTGTGTATTCTGAATTTTTGTCTTACATTTACGGCATAAAAAATTACCCGTATGGCAACCAACACTAAAAATAGGAAAAAACGTTCGGTGAATACGATTTCAAAACTGATTGCCGAATATTTTAAACAGCAACCGGTTTTGAAGGCATGGCTTTTCGGAAGTTTTGCTCGGGGTGAGCAGACTTCTGAAAGCGATGTGGATATCCTTGTCGTATTGGACGATAAAGAACCGGTAGGTTTGAAATTTTTCGGCATGTACGAGGATTTGAAAGAAATTTTGGGACGGAATGTCGATTTGGTGACTGACAATTCTTTGGCTGCCTTTGCGCGTCAGAGTGTTGAAAGGGATAAAAAACTGATTTATGAGAGAGCCAGTTAGAGATAAAGAGCGGTTGGAGCATATAATTCAGGCTGTTGAACGCATAAAACGCTATACAAAAGGCATTTCGTATGAAAGTTTTATTGCGGACGATATGATTTATTATGCTGTTGTGAAAAATATTGAAATTATAGGTGAAGCGGCTAATATGCTGACATCTGATTTTCAGGCGGCACATCCGGAAACACCATGGAAAATGATAAAAGGTATGCGGAATTATATTGTTCATGAGTATTTTCAAATTGACAACAATGTCGTTTGGAGTGTTGTTACTAAAAATTTATCCGAATTGGAAACACAAATATCTAAATATTTAGCGGAATTATAACAGTTTGATTATCAACAAAAAAGGATTGCAAAACTCTTGCAATCCTTTTTTATATTCATTCGTGAAAACTACTGTTATCCGCCGAAATTATCGAATCTGATCATCTCGTCTTCAACGCCTAAACTGTGAAGAAGGTCGAGAACGGTTTTTGCCATCATAGGTAGACTGAAATTATAAAAAAATTGCACTTGTAAGTTGAATCTGCGAATTATTTTTTGTAGACTGTTAAAATATTTCTTACCTTTGAACCGTTATCAATTAAAAATAAATCAATATGCCAGAAATTTTTAGGTTTTTCTGATTTTCGTTCTTCTTTTATAGTAAGGAGCATGAGCCGTTACACATACATGTAGAGGGTAATGGCGGCATGGCTAAGTTTGAATGGGACGGCAAAAGTTTTGTTCTTGTAGAAAAACAAAACATCAAAGCGGGCGACTTCAAAAAAATCAAAGCAGCAATAGAAGAAAACACTGATATAATCATCAACCGATGGAATGAGTATTTCAACAATTAATAATTATTGCCATGAAAATCAACACTATATGGTTTGACGGTGACCAAATATATGGACGGGATGAAAATGGCAACGAATACAAACAATCGTTGCTATGGTATCCTAAATTATATGCCGCCGACAATGAACAACGAAACCGTTATACATTTGGATTTGACGGAATCCATTGGCGAAATCTTGACGAGGATATCAGTTTTGAAAGTTTTACATACGAAGACAGCGAACCATCCTTGTTGCAACGATTTTTCTTGACACACAGAGGTATAAATATTGACAAAATTGCACAAGCAGTTGGCATTAAAGTGAATACACTTAGGAAATACATCAATGGTTTCCAAAAGCCGTCCCCCGAAAACGAAAATGCACTACTCGCATACATTAACACATTAAACTAACAAATAAAAAAATCCGCCGATTGTTTTTTTTACCGACGGATTTTTTATTTTAACTTAGGATAAAAATTTTATCCTCCGAAATTATCGAATCTAAGATAACTGTCGTCAAATATCACCATTTTGCAATTTTTCTAAAAATTCTTTCAGTTTCAGCACTAACAATACGGGAAAATCAATAGTCCGTAAAACATCATAATGCGAATCATTAGAAACAATGTATGTTGCATTTGCTGCGAACGCACAATCAACGAATTTGTTGTCATCAGGGTCTGCGGTTATTAAACCAAGCCTAAAATTCGGATGAATTAATTCTACATTTTCGCTTTTTAGTAGCAAGTTTGCAACATTGTCAGCAATTTCGGGTGTCATTAATTGACCTATAATTTCAATATACTCTTCAAGAATTTCATTTGAAATACACAATGTATATTTACCTTCTAAAAATCCCTTCCAAACTGAATAATATTGCCCTCGCTTAGATAATGAAGAAATCAAAACGTTGGTATCAAGTACAATTCTTTTATTTTGCATATACGTATGGCGTTCTTAAATGTTGGTTCAGAATTGCTTCGTTTTTTTCGTTATTCCATTTGTCCTCGTCCCAAAGTTTATTGATTGCCTCGTCCACTTTGCGGGCATAATAATCACATACAACTTGCCGCAATTCTGTAACTTGTTCCACCGTTGTAAAATGTCCTAAAAGCCGCAAAAAATCCATTTGCGCCATATTTAACCCTACTGATGTTTCCATATAATGAACAATTTTTATTGGTTAATCTTTGAATACAAAAGTAAATATTTTTTGGAAACACACAAAAAAAAATCCGCCGATTGTTTTTTCAACCGACGGATTTTTTATTTTAACTTAGGATAAAAATTTTATCCTCCGAAATTGTCGAATCTAATCATCTCGTCTTCAACACCTAAACTGTGAAGAAGGTCGAGAACGGTTTTTGCCATCATAGGCGGACCGCAAAGGTAATATTCTATATCTTCGGGAGCCTCGTGAGCCTTCAAATAGGTGTCGCCCATTACAGGTGCAATAAAGCCCGCTGTATATTTAACGCCTAATGAATCGGCTTTCGGGTCAGGACGGTCAAGTGCCAAGTGGAAGTGGAAGTTAGGATATTCTTTTTCCAAAGCCAAGAAATCGTCCATGAAGAATACCTCGTCGATTGCTCTCGCACCGTAGAAATAGTGCATTTCACGGTCGCGGGTATGACGCGTTTTCAACATGTGCATAATCTGAGCACGAAGAGGAGCCATACCGGCACCACCGCCGACCCAAATCATTTCACGTTTAGAATCGTAAACGGGACGGAACTCTCCGTAAGGTCCTGACATCGTTACTTTGTCGCCCGGTTTCAACGAGAAAATATACGTTGAAGCGATACCGCACGGAACGTCTTGAAATCCTACCTGAGGTTTCGGTTTGAACGGAGGCGTTGCAATTCTGACTGTCAAAGTGATAATATCACCTTCGTCAGGATAGTTAGCCATTGAATATGCACGGATTGTCTCTTCGGTGTTTTTCTGTTTCAAACCGAACAAGCCGAATTTCTGCCATGCCGGAAGATACAAATCACCGATTAAACCTTTGTCCATATCCTTGTCGTAGTCAATGTCGTATTTCGGAATACGGATTTGAGCGTATGAACCCGGTTCAAAGTGCATGTGCTCGCCCGGAGGCAACTGAACTTTGAACTCTTTGATGAAAGTTGCAACGTTTTTGTTGCTGATAACGGTACATTCCCACTCTTTAACGCCGAGAACTGACTCGTCCATTTTCATCGTCATATCGCCTTTGACCTTAGCCTGACAGCCTAAACGCCAGTGATCTTTAATCTGTTTGCGAGTAAAATGCGGAACTTCCGAGGGAAGAATATCTCCGCCGCCGTCAAGAATCTGACATTTGCACTGTCCGCATGAACCTTTACCACCGCAAGCCGAAGGTAAATGGATTTTCTCGTTTGCTAACGTCTGCAATACGGAACTACCTTGTTCCACTTCTACAACTTTATCGCCGTTAATCGTGATTTTAACTTTTCCCGAAGGAAGAAGTTTTGCTTTGGCTACAAGCAGCAACGCTACAAGCAGCAAAACCACTATGAAAAATATTATAACGGCAGGTCCTAATGTTGACATTATTTCCATTTTCTGCTTACTAATTTTTTAAAGTTTAATACCCATAAACGACATAAACGCAATAGCCATAAGACCGCAAACGATAAACGCTATGCCGACACCTTTGAGCGGTGCGGGAACGTTTGAGTAAGAAATCTTTTCACGGATTGCAGCCATCAAAACGATAGCAATAAACCAACCTATGCCGGCTCCTAATGCGTAAACGGTTGCCGTTCCGATTGACGGAAAATTCTTTTGCTGCATAAAAAGCGAAGCACCCATGATTGCACAGTTTACGGCAATAAGCGGCAAGAAAATACCGAGTTGTCCGTAAAGTGCGGGGGCAAATTTTTCAACAATCATCTCAACCAACTGAACTATCGCCGCAATTACGGCAATAAACATAATGAAAGAGAGAAAACTAAGGTCTACGTCCTTATATCCGTCGCCGAGCCAACTGAGTGCACCAGGTTTGAGGATAAAATTCTCCAAAAGGTAGTTCACGGGAACGGTTACCAAAAGAACGAAAATAACTGCCGCACCTAATCCTACCGATGTTTTAACGGTTTTAGAGACAGCAAGATACGAACACATTCCGAGGAATGAGGCAAATATCATGTTGTCAATAAAAATCGACTTTATAAATAAATTTAATGCATCCATTTTTCTTGAAACTGTTAAGGTTTAACAATTATTTTTCTTGAAGTTCTTTAACTTTCGCTCTTTGAATCCAAATAACGATACCGATAAGAATCAATGCCATCGGAGGATTCAACATAAAACCGCAGTTAGAGTAACCGAGTTCGTAGCAAGCATCAGGAATAACTTGAACTCCGAACAATGTTCCCGAACCAAAAAGTTCTCTTACAAAAGCCACAATTACCAAAATTGCACCGTATCCGAAACCGTTTCCGATACCGTCAAGAAGTGCGGGAAGTGGTTTGTTACCAAGAGCAAAAGCCTCCAAACGTCCCATAACGATACAGTTTGTAATAATAAGTCCGACATAAACCGAAAGGGCTTTGTCGAGTTCGTACATAAACGCTTTAAGTACCTGATCCACAAGAATTACGAGGAACGATACAACTACCAACTGCACGATAATTCTAATACGTGAAGGAATTGTGTTCCTTATCAAAGAGATAATCAGGTTTGCAAGAGCCGTAACCACCGTTACCGAAATGGCCATCACGATTGCAGGCTCCAATTTTACCGTTACGGCAAGTGCCGAACAAATACCCAAAACCTGAACGGTAATAGGGTTGTTTAAGTTCAGCGGGTTTTTCAAAAGTTCTGAATTTTTTGTCTGTGCCATAATTTTTATTCGTTAACGTTAGTTAATTTTGACTCGGGAGCATCGGGAATTTCGTCGATTGATGCTTGCGGTTTGCCGCCGCTGATTGTAGCCTTGAAACTTCCGTATGCTTTAAGACAGTCGTTTACCATAGCCTGAACGCCGTTTGTGGTCATTGTAGAACCGGAAATAGCGTCGATTCCGTGCTTAGGATCCTCGCCGTCACCTTTTACTTTCGGATTGTTTTTGGTAACGCTCGAAATTCCTACAAACGTCTGACCGTCAAAGAGTTCTTTTTCTGAAAACTGATCGCAGAAATATTGTTGTGTCATTTCTGCACCAAGACCCGGAGTTTCGCTTGCGTGGTCGAAAACAACGCCGTTGATGGTATTGAAATCGGCTTTCAAAGAGGCAAAGCCCCAAATTGCGCCCCAAAGTCCGTTGCCTTTCAAAGGAACAACGTAGAGTTTTTCACCGTTTTTGTCGATTTCATAAACGGGAAGTTCCTCTTTTGAAAGTTCCGTTTTGAAAGCGTCGTCTTTAATCACTTTGCCCGAGGGGTCAACAACGTATGACTTTTTAACGTACTTGTTATAAGAGTCCTCGACAGAGCCTTCGATGGCGATGCCTGCCGATTTTAAAATATTCTGACGTTTTTCGTTATCGATGTTAGCCTGTTGAAAAGGTTTCAAGCCGACAGCGATAAGCGTTAATGCAGCAGCCACAACTACAACCATTATTGCAGAATAGACTACCGTGTAACCGTTACTTTGTGTATTCATCTTAATTCTATTTTAATGGTTAGTGATTATTTATTTTTAACGCGGCTTAATCTGCGTTTAACATTCTGACGGATAACGATATGGTCGATAAGCGGAGCGCAAACGTTCATAAGAAGGATTGCGAGCATTACGCCTTCGGGGAATGCGGGGTTAACCACACGAACCAAAATTGCGACAACACCGATTAAAAATCCGTAAATCCACTTGCCGGTTTCGGTTTGAGCCGCCGTAACGGGGTCTGTCGCCATAAATACGATACCGAAAGCAAAACCGCCGAGCAAAAGGTGAGACCAGAAAGGAATCTGCGTGTAAGCGGCCTCTCCGAAAGTGTTGAGCAACAAGCCCATACAAAGAACGCCGAGAACGCCTGAACACATAATCTTCCAAGAAGCAACACCCGTCCAAATCAAAATTACCGCACCTATTAATATACAAAGTGTAGAAGTCTCGCCGATTGAACCGGGAATGTATCCCATGAACATATCGCAAATTGAATATTGCGAGGTGAGTTGGTCAAAAGTTGTACCGTGAGCGAGTTCTCCGAGGGGAGTTGCACCTGAAAAACCGTCAATTTTGGTTACATCTTTGTCGCCGAAACCTGCAACCCAAACTTGATCGCCTGACATTTGGCAGGATAAGCGAAAAACAAGAATGCACGTGCAAGAAGTGCGGGGTTAACGATATTCATACCCGTACCGCCGAAAACCTCTTTACCGATTAAAACGGCAAACATTGTAGCAACGGCAACCATCCAAAGCGGACAATCAACGGGAACAATCATCGGGATTAAAAGACCTGTTGCAAGGAAACCTTCATTAACCTGCTCCTTACGGATTTGGGCAAACAAAAATTCCAAAAACAGACCTGAAATATAACTTACGGCAATAATCGGAAGCACTTGTCCCAAACCGTAAAAGAAATTGCCGAAAAGACCTGCTTCTTCGCCGGTCATTTTGTGGTGGAAATATCCCACGTTCCACATTCCGAAAAGCAGAGCGGGAATCAGTGCGATAATGACCATCGTGATAGTACGTTTGAGGTCTACGCTGTCGCGTATGTGCGCTCCTTTTGCGGCTGTTGTGCCGTTTGGAACGAAAAGAAACGATTCAAACGCCTCGAAAGTCGATTTCAGACCGGGATGTTTGCCGCCTTCTTCAAAATTCGGCTTTATTTTGTCTAAATACTTTCTTAATGCTTTCATTTTCAATTAATTAACGAGTTTCACTAACCATTAAATCAAGACCTTTGCGGATAATTGCCTGAATGTCGGTTTTAGACGTGTCGGCAAATTCGCAGAGTGCGAAATCCTCTTCGGCAACCTCGTAAATACCGAGTTCTTCCATAAGTTCAATGTTTTGAGCAAGAATTGCTTTAATAAGTTGAAGTGGAAGAATGTCCATCGGCACGAGTTTTTCAAACGTACCCGTAACCACGTATGCGCGTTTTTCGCCGTGCATATTTGTATCGAGTTCGTATTGTTTTTTGGGACAAAGCCAAGAGAAAAACGTGTGCGAGAAACTATATTTTTTCAGTCCGGGTAATGCCCAGCCGAAGAAATCGTAATATTTACCTTCGGGGATAATCGTGATTTCGTTGTCGTAAAATCCTAAGAATCCGTCTTTTGAAAGTTTAGTACCTGTCAAAACGTTGCCGCCGATAATTCTTACAGCCTCGCCTTCAACGCCTTCCAAAGGAGTTTCGTCGATTTTTCCTTCCAAAACGCTGTCGATGTTGCTGTTAGCGACAACCGAAACGTAAGCGGGGTTTTTAACTTTTGAACCGGCGAGTGCGATAGTTTTTTTTGCGTCGTAAATTCCGTTTTTAACAAGTCTGCCGATGATAACGACATCTTGCGGATTAACAACGATAACGCTTTCGCCTTTGTTGACGGGGCAAACGTAAGAGATTTGCACGCCTGCGTTTCCGGCAGGGTGCGGACCTTCAAACGTGTAACTTTCAGCGTTTTTAACGTTAGCGAAAATGTTTGAAGAAACTTTTCCGTCGAGACCGATATAAACTTTTGCGAGTTTTGACAAAGCGTCAACACCTGCTTGGAAAGTGTCTAATTGGTCTTTTAAAACGAACTGGTAATCTGCTGCGAGCGGTGCGGAGTCGAAAGTCGAGATGTAAACGGCTTTTGTCTCCTGCTGCGGGTCAGCGATGATGTTGAACGGTCTTTGGCGCAAATAAGGCCAAACGCCGCTTTTAAGGAAGAGTTCCTTGACCGCGTCTTTTGAGTTGAGGTCTTTGACCTCAAACTTAGAGTATTCGGTCTGAGAGTCGGCTTTGACGATAACGTCGGTGATTCTTCTGCGTTCAGCGCGGCGGATTTCCGCCACTTCGCCGCTAACGGGCGAGCAGAAACGGATTTCAGGCCTGAACTTGTCGGTAAAAAGCACATCACCGGCTTTAACCTTATCACCTTGTCTAACTTCAAGATGCGGTTTAACGCACGGAAAATCAGACGGTTTGATTGATATAAAAGTAGGGCTGACGGTTTTTTCGACCGTTTTTTCAGCCTGACCTTTAAGGTTAATGTCCAAGCCTTTTTTAAGTTTTATGACTTTTGACATAATTTATTATAAATAATGTTGAATTTTCTAAGGTGCAAAAGTAGTAAATTTTTTATATTTTTTTAATGAATATGTGTGAATTTTTTGAGAATTTTTTTCAAACATAAAACTTCTTTCCTTTCCCCTATCGCCTGATAATCTATCATTACCGTTTGGCGAAGTTTTTTAGGCAATACGTCCCATCATCTGGTCACAATTTTTGTTTATTAATTAAAATAAGTTTTTTAGAAAATTTAAATTTTTTCTGCATATTTATTACCTTTGCACAGAAAAAAAATTAAAACATTATATTATGAAAAAAATACTTTTGCTTGCAGCCGGAATCATGCTGCTGATGTCTTGTTCCAGAGAGACAACTACACAAAACACAATTCAAGAAAATCCCGTTCTGACAATAGAAGGCGGTCAGATTCAGGGTGTTAATACTGAAATTCCGGGAGTTCTCGTTTATAAAGGTATCCCTTACGCTGCGCCGCCGATTAGAGAAAACCGTTGGAAAGCACCACAACCCGTTATTCCGTGGAAAGGCGTAAAAAAATGCGACAGTTTCGGTCATCCTGCCTTTCAAGCCGCTCACTACGAAGGCGGTTACACTACAGAATGGGGTTACGGCAACGAAAAAACTTACAGCGAAGATTGCCTTTATTTAAACGTTTACACCAAAGCCTCGGCTCAACCCGAAAAAAAACTTCCCGTTGCAATTTGGATTTTTGGCGGCGGATTGCGTGAAGGCTGGGGTTCAGAACCAGAATTTGACGGTCAAGAATGGGCTGCAAAAGATGTTGTTCTCGTAACTTTTAATTATCGTGTAGGACCATTCGGATTTTTTGCTCACCCCGAAATCTCTGCCGAAGACCCCGAACACGCAACCGGAAATTTCGGAACCCTTGACCAAATCGAAGTTATGAAATGGGTTAAGAAAAATATTTCACAATTTGGCGGCGATCCCGACAACGTTATGATTTTCGGACAAAGTGCCGGCGGGCGCAGCACTAAATTTTTAGCTGCCTCTCCGCTGACAAAAGGTCTTTTCAACAAAGCCGTTGTTATGAGCGCAAGCGGACTTTTAAAACCTGAAAACACGGAAGTTCCGGCATTTTTCCGTCAATCACATTTAACACTCAAAGAAGCCGAACAACAAATCAAAGAAGTTACCGATTGGGCTAACCTCAAAACGCTCAAAGACTTACGCTCGGCATCAACAGAAATGATTTTTGCAATGGGAGCACTTTACACCAACGTTACCGGCAAACGCACTTGTTTGAACGCAGGACCTATCGCACCGTTTATTGACGGTTATGTATTAACAAAATCCTTTGATGATGCGTGTTTAGCCAACGAAATTGCTAACGTACCTTATCTGATTGGTTGTACGCTCAATGACCCGGGCAGTATGGTGAGTCAGGTTGCGGATTTTTGTCTTAACAGAGAAGAAAACGGCAACAAAGCATGGGCCTATCAATTTGCACGTCCCTTACCTGATGACGGCAGCCACCCCGAAGACAATTTGAAAGGCGCATTTCATTCTTCGGATTTGTGGTACGTTTTCAAATCGCTGAAACATTGCTGGCGTCCGTGGTGTCAGGGCGATTGGGATTTGTCAGAAAAAATGCTTTCAGTATGGTCTAACTTTGCAAAATTCAGCGATCCTAACGGCGAAAACGGCGGCAAATGGAAACCCTACACAAAAGAAAATCAACAGTTTATGCGCTTTAAACTCAACGACAAAAATCTTGAAGATTCATCGTTAGGCGAGCCGTTAGAACCATAAAAAAAACAAAAAAATGTATCAAAAAGCGTTAAGTTTTTTGATACATTTTATTCATTCTGTTTCTGAAAGCAAGTGGTCTTTCGCCGGTGTGCTTAAAGAAAAACCGTGAAAAATACGACACTTCGTTGAAACCGAGCATATAACAAATTTCAGAAATACTTAGCGGTGAATCCAAAAGGTTCCGTTTGATTTCCAAAATAATACGCCCCGTGATAAGGTCTAACGCTGATACGCCGAGATGTTTTTTGGTTAGGACGTTAAGATAGTTTGCTCCTATACCGAGCATTTGAGCATAATCGCTGACAAGATGTTTTTCTTTGAAATTTTCATCAATAAGTTTTTGGTATTTTTCGATAATTTCAGGATGCTTTGGTAAACCCTTATTCTGAATTTTCGATACTCTCAACAATCTAAACAACAACAAATATATTTGTCCTTGTAAAACATTGAATTTAAACGGATTATCATTAGAAATTTCGTTTCTTATATCGAAAAAAAGTTTTCTGAAAAGATGTTTGTCGTCATTGTTTGTAATGTCGGTAAAAACCGGCAATTCGGCATCAGAATTTTTAGCAAAAAGCAAATAATAATCTTCGGAAAACTGAACCGTAGAATATTTAATTTTCTGATTATCAACTCTCATAAGATGCACTTGCTCAGGGCTTAAAAAGAAAATTCTATCGGGTGCAATGTCATACTCCATAAAGTCGATAAGGTGCGTTCCTATGCCTTCATGAATCCAAAAAACTACGAAAAGAGAATGTTTATGCGACGAAGTAATTTCGTGTTTTTCCTCGTCAGGCGAATCAATTTCCGCAAAAATATCCGAAAAATCGTGTGAAGTCATATCAAAAAAAATAAAGTTTTGCACAAAAATAAACAAAAAATTGCCTCCTCCCAAGGTCAATTTTTAATTTAAAAAAAATTGTATTTCGGAAAAGGCAATTAATCCAAGTTTTTTTTTCAAATCTTTCTGTCATAAAGTAATGCTGCATTGAGTACCACTATAATCGAACCCGCATTATGAACCAACGCACCCAAAACAGGATTCAAAAGTCCTAAAACAGAGAGTGTTACGGCGATAAAGTTTATCGTCATCGAAAGCGAAATATTAAACCTGATGCTGCGAACAACTGCCCGTGAAAGCCTTTTTAAATACGGCAGTTTTGAAATGTCATCGCCCATAAGCGCAATATCAGCACTTTCGATTGCAACGTCGCTGCCGATTGCACCCATTGCAACGCTAACGTCAGAGGTTTTGAGCGCAGGAGCGTCATTAACACCGTCACCAATCATACAGACAACACCTTTGCCGCTTTGAATCTCCTGAATTTTAGAGACTTTTCCCTCCGGCAACAAGCCCGCATAAACTTTTTTTACACCAACTTTTAAAGCCATATATTCTGCTGCTTGCTGATTGTCGCCGGTTAGAATCATAGGTTCAACGCCAAAAGTTTTTAATTCTGAGATAACAGTTTGAGCCTGAGGACGTAAGGTGTCAGAAAGAGAAATTATTCCGGCGGCTTTTCCTGAAATTGAAGTCAAAATAACGGCTTTTCCCTGCATAGAATAAGCATTAACTTTATCAATTTGATTTTCAGTTAATTGTACAGAATTTTCCATTAAAAAATCCATCGTGCCGCAAAGTATTTTTTTGCCGTCCACAACAGCCGAAACACCTTTTCCCGATACTGACAAAAAGGTTTCAGCATGAAGTAATTCTGCCTTGCAAGCCTTCACAACAGCTTTTGCCAAAGGATGTTGCGAAAAATTTTCAACGCTTGCCGTTATTTGTAAAACCTCGTCAGAAGAAAAACCTTCAAAACCTATAACATCGCTGACCGAGGGTTTACCTAAAGTTATCGTTCCCGTCTTATCAAAAGTCATAAAAGAAACCTCTGAGAGCGTTTCCAATGCTTGTCCGGACTTGATTAAAACGCCTTTTTTAGCTGCCTGACCGATGCCCGCAATTATGCTCACAGGCGTTGCCAAAACTAATGAACACGGACAGAAAACCACCAAAACGGTTACGCCGCGTTGTAAATCGCCGGTAATAAGCCACGTTATAACAGCCGTTAAAAGTGCAGCCGGAACAAGCCATGAAGCCCATTTGTCAGCAATTCTTTGCGAAGGTGCTTTCTTATTTTCCGCCTCGCTGACAAGTTTTATCATTTTTTCGATTGAAGTGTCTTTGCCGGATTTTTCGGCGCGGACATCAACTGAGCCGTTACAATTAATAGTGCCGCAAAATACTTTGTCGCCTAAGGTTTTATCCCTCGGCAAAGATTCTCCCGTGATAACGCTTTCATCAACACTTGTTGAACCCGAAATTATAACGCCATCAACGGTGATTTTTTCACCCGGAAGAACTCTTACGATATCGCCTTCAACAATTTCTTTTGCAGGAATTTCTTCTAAATTTTGATTGTTAATGCGGCGGGCTTTGTCAGGAGCAAGGCTTATAAGTTTTGAAATTCCCCGTCTTGAACGATTAACCGCAAAGTCCTCCAACATCTCGCCTATCGCCATTATGAAAGCAACTTCGCCGGCGGCAAAAACCTCGCCAATAAAAATGCACGCCGTCATCGCAATCGAAATTAAAAGCGGTGAAGATATTTTTTTGCCGATAAAAAGTTTTTTCAGTGCTGAAAAATAAATCGGCAAACCGCAAATTACAATCGCTATCCAAGCGGGGTCAAAGGCCGTTTGAATTTCTTTTAAGACAAGAATAAAACTTGAGGCTAATGCTACGCCACCAATTACTACCATCAGAGGCGACTCCAAAAATTCGATGATTCTTTTCATGATTTTATCCGTTTATTAATTACACGGCAAAAGTATGGCGAATTTCTAAGGAGGGCGTTATACATTTAAATAGAAAAATGGTAAATTTTAGTAAAATATCAAAAATTATCGGGTGAAAAGAACCTTTCGTTAATTTCGCTACGTATCAATTCAAAAAACTGAGTAAACTCGCTGTCAAAAGCATCATAATTTTTTATAACAATTTCAATGGCTTTGTCGCCGTAACAAGGCAGCGAAGTTTTAAAAGACATTGTTCTTAATGCCGCTTTTATACCGTCCAAGGTTTCATAACTTTTCAGACGGTCGGTTAAAATAAGGTGCGGAACAGTTTCTTTTGCCGAAGTGGGAAAATAACCAATATTTTTTACGCACAAAGAATAAAACGAATTGCAAAAATTCTCCAAAGGAATTTGAGAATAACGTTTCCAATTTTTAGCGAGATAATAATCATAAATAACATCAATCACAACGCCCGAATAAAGTCCGAACCAAGGCCTCATCCTCATTATCGAACGCTGAACAATCGAATTAGTATCGGTAAAACTATCAATAAATCTGTGCATTAAAACACCTTTTACAATATCAGGCGGAAATTTTGACGAAAAACTCCCGACGGTTCCTTTTACCCAATCCCCGATAAAATTACCGATTTTAACAAGCGGTTTTTCCCCCGCCAAATATATGTGAGCTAAATAGTTCATTCTCTCCTCAAAGCGTTCAAAGGGTCGATTTTGGAGGCTTTACCCGCCGGATATATCGAAGCCGCAATGCTGACAACAACCGAAAACAAAACGGACAACAATACAATTTCCCAAGAATACGTAAAATATTCGATATTACTGTCAATAAAATTTTCGAGTTGGGAATTTGCAATCTGCTTGAGGCGGCCGAAGCTATTTTTCCGCACAAAACACCAATCAAACCGCCTGCAAATCCTATCATGGCAGCCTCAAAATAAAAAATCAATTTCACCTGAGAACTTGTTGCACCCAAAGATTTCATAATTCCGATTTCTTTGCGACGTTCATAAATTGCCATTAAAAGCGTATTAACAATACCGAAAACAGAAAGCACCAAAGCAATGATTCCAACCGCAGCCAAAATCGAATCCAACATAAAAAACACTCTCTCAAAATCGTCCAATTTGTCGCCGATACTGAAAACTTGAAAACCGTCAGCCTCTGCCTCGTTTTTCACTTTTCGTAGCATAGAATGTTCTTTTACTCTGACGTGCAAGGAATTATATTTTCCGTATTTTCCGGCATTTCCGTTAATAATATCATAAACGTTTTGCAAATCAATGCAAGGAATATATTCACAGGTTTTTGTCGGCAAGAAAATTCCGTCGCTGAAAATTCCAGCCGAAAAAGAATTAGTCTCCACAATGCCTTTGACCCTCAAAATTGTAGTATCGTTTTTTAGCGGCAATTGTTTTTTTGAAGAGGTGATAAGGTCGATTTTTTCAATATCGAAAATCTTCGTAATGATTTCAATATCAGCACCGATAATAGAATCTGCCGGCATCAGGACAGAAGAAGGACTCTCCGAAGAAATTTTGTCGGTATAAATGCCCATACGGTTCAAAACGTTTTTCGACAAAACCACGCACGGCTCACTTTCCGAACTATAAAATTCTCCGAGTTTAATATTGTCAAAAGGATAAAAACCGCCCATTTTCACGGGTACGGCCTTGATGTTAGCATTAACGGAACGCCCCTTAAAAACTATTACGGCAGGTTTTATTAATTCGGGAAAAACAACCGCCACTTCGTCCTTTTGTTCCAAATCATAAATCGTGGAATCAGTCAAAGGAACAACCTGACGCTCTGTTGTAAGCAAACGGGAACTTTGAGGCGAACTGTCAAAACCGAAATCCCTGCTACTGATTGTTAAACCCGTAAAAAGGTCGTTCCTTGACATTTGCGAAGATATATTTTGCGAGACGCCTCTGCCCAACGAAACCATAGAGCTCAAAGTGCCGATACCAACCGCAACGCCCAACATCGTCAGAACCGTTCTTAAAGTATTGCGTTTTAAGTTATTAAAAGCTAATAATATAATGTCGGAAATTTTCATTTTTTTTGATTAACGGTTGTTTTAATAATTTCGCCGTCGGAAAGCAAAACCGTCTTGTCGGAAACACGGTTTGCTGTTTCCTTGTCGTGAGTTACCATTATAACCGTAATGTTATGTTTTTTATTGAACATCTGCAAAAGGCTGATAATTTCACCGGAGGTCGCCGTATCAAGATTTCCCGTCGGCTCGTCAGCCAAAATAACTTTAGGCTTGTTTGCAAGCGCCCTTGCTATTGCAACCCTTTGAGCCTCTCCGCCCGAAAGCTCTGACGGATAATGCAATGCCCTATTATAAAGCCCCATATTGTAAAGCAGTTCGCACGCCCTTGTCTCCCGCAATCTTACTGGATAATTGCTGAAAATAAGCGGAAGTTTTACATTGTCAATAGCCGTGCGGGTCGGTATCAGATTGAACGACTGAAAAATCATGCCGACGGTAAATTTTCTGTGATAAGAAAGTTCCTTTTCGGTCATTTCCAAAAGATTTTTGCCGTTATAATACACGCCACCCGTAGCGGAAGTATCCATACCGCCCAAAAGATTGAGCAACGTGGATTTTCCCGAACCGCTTTTGCCTACTATCGAAACGTATTCGCCTTCCTGAATGTCAAAATTTATATTCCGTAAAGCATAAATTACGTTATCGCCTTTTTTGTAGGTTTTCGATAAATTATTAACTTCAATTAAAGCCAATTTTCTAAATATTGTTTACAGGGCAAATTTAAATCAAATTTTCGGTTTATGCAACGAAAACATTTTTTTTAACGCGCATTTTGAATAATATCCTCGCCTGAGCCTTTTATAAGCGTTATGCGGAATTTTTCCGAATTGCCGTTTTCCAAATCAACAACGGAATATTCCATTTCTATTTTGCCGAAACTTTTGTCGATAACACCTAAGCCGCCTTCTACAGAATAATCGCTACTCAAAGTCCCAGAAAACTCAACCGTAGTGCCCGAAACCGTTGCAATGATGTCTTTGCCCAAATTATGAAAATTTGAAATACAGATTTGATTATCAGCTTTTTGCGAAATTTTAACTTCAAAATATTCTGTCAAATCACCTTCCACGGCATTACAAACCCAATCGCCACACAAATCCTTAACCGTATAATTGTAATTTATCGGTGAAAGAGATTTTCCGCCGCCTATTTTTCCCATTGATTTTTCCATTAAATCATCAAACGAGCTGCTCTGATTATCTAACGAGCATTTGCAAGCATAAATCATGGTAAAAATCAAAAACAAAACCGGTAATAATTTTTTCGTTTTCATACCAACCTCCTTTCTTTTTTTTAAAAAAGATAACTTTATTGAGAAAATTCCACAATTTTGGACTGTTCAACGTAATAAAGATAAGATTTTACGTTAGGAAAGCCCATTTGTTTGAGCAAAGCGGCATATTCCAAAATCTGGTCTTTGTATTGTTCGTGTTCGCTTCCGAATTTAAAATCTATCACAACCGTCTGATTTTCATTTGACAAAACTCTGTCAGGAATCCTAATTGCGCCCTCCAAGGTAAGAAGTGCGCTTTCGGTATAAACTTTCGTCCAATCTCTTGAAAACCAACCTTTTACTTGAGGATTTTTGAAAGCCTCTTCCAATTTTAAAGACAATTCCTTTTGTTGAGCCTCCGTTATTCTGCCTTGAAATTTCATCTCCGACAAAACCTCAGGATAATCCTCCTGATATTCAATCCGCGAAAAAACATCGTGCATAAAAAGTCCGTAATTGATTTTTTCCTGCAAAAACGGATTTTGTTTTATGAAGAAATCCGCAAAATTAGATTTAACGGCAAGTTTTTCCTCCCACGGCGAATTTTTGAAAGAAGAAAGTTCAAAACCCTTGGATTTTATTTTAAAACCATCAAGTTCTATTTTGTGATTTTCGTCAATCAAAAGCGTTTTAGACTCCTCGTCGTAATAATCAGAAAGTTTAATAAC
Organism: Bacteroidales bacterium; assembly: GCA_017412115.1. Classification (GTDB taxonomy): domain Bacteria; phylum Bacteroidota; class Bacteroidia; order Bacteroidales; family UBA3824; genus UBA3824. Next base: position 19,974 of record JAFPYR010000117.1, read on the forward strand.
AGGATTTTTTGTTTCTGCCACATCGTCTTGATTGATACACATATACAACAAATCTCCGACAGTGGAAATTTTTTGTTTGTCTTGAGAATAAGGCGCGTAAATATGCAACTGATCAACGGCACGGGTTAAAGCCACGTACAAAAGATTGAGCGAATCAACATACATATTCCGTTTTTCTTCCAAATAATAATCCTTGAAATAAGATTTCAACAAATCTTTTGAATATTTCACGGGCAAGATTGGCAAAGATTTAAACTTACTCTCTTTAGGACATTTCACCCAAATATAATTTGATCTCAAACCGCTTGTTTCTTCCATATCCCAATCGCAAAAAGGCACAAACTGTATGCTGAAATCCAAACCTTTGGATTTGTGAACGGTCATAACATTTACAGCGTCTTGACTTTCAGATGGTTGCACGGCGGTTTTAACGCCTAATTTGTCCCACCAATCAACAAAACGGTTCAAATCCGAGGAATACATCTGCGTAAAACTCAAAATGCAATCCTCAAAAGTTCTTAAATATTCCGCATCGCCCGAAAATCTTTCAAGCGAATAAAAAGCTATAATTTTTTCTACTAAATCAAAAAGCGGTAAATCCGAATAAGTTTCAGCGATTCTGTCAAAACCCTCCGGCATAAAATTTTTGTCCGCATTTACGGCTTTAAAAATCTCATCATCCTGAATATCAAGCGAATTAATAAGACAATAAGTCCTCATCATTTCGGCTTTTGCAAAACAATCCTCAGGATTGAGAATATATTTCATGGTATTTACAACAAGTTTTACAGGCAAAGAATTAGCGATATAAAGCGAATCGCCGGAGATAACGTCATAACCTTCAGCTCCTGAAACTTGCCTCTGATACTGCAAAAGAAATTTTACGATAAGAGCCGCCTCGGTTTTCTTTCTGACCAAAACACAGATTTTTTTAGGTTTAACCCCTAACTTCAAAAGCGAATCAATTTCGTTTGCCATTCGGTTAAGAGCCTTTGTCTGAAACTCACTTGCCGGCAAATCGGGAATCAACAAATTTTCGTTATCTGAGGTGGCCTCTTCCTCGTCTTCTGATTCGGACTTCTTTTTGCCTTTAACAGGAATAAAAACCACTTGAGTTTTTCCACCGCTACGGTCTTTGTTTTGAGGAAGATTTTGATAAGAATCCGAATAAATATCTTCCAAAAGCGAAAAATCAAGTTCCTCGCCCGAAAAATTTTTAAGCATTCTGACAGCCTTAGAGAAAACGGCGTCGTTAAAATCAACGATATTTTTTTTAGAACGCCAATTAACGTCAAGAGTTTTAATATTGATGCTCTCTTTTCCTAATTGCGACTGAACACCAGAATTCAAAAGCGACCAATCCCCTCCCCTAAAACGGTAAACGGATTGTTTGACATCGCCGACAATCATATTATTAAAACCCTGAGCTAAAGCGTTTTCAATCAGCGGTTTGAAACAGTTCCACTGAAAAAGCGAGGTATCTTGAAATTCGTCGATAAAAATATGGTCGAACTTGTTTCCGACCCTTTCAAAAATAAACGGCGCATCGTTTCCGGCGATAACGGAATTCAAAAAAGCCGGTCCGTCCGAAATCATTATCGTGCGGTTTTCTTTTCGGTATTCGGGCAAAAGTCTTGCAATATCACCGATTAACATAAACGCATAAAAATCTTTTCGGATAATTTTAGCGGTAATAAAATCCAAAGCGGAATTTTCGATAAGTGAAACCGCCTCCTCCAAAAGCGGAATAAGTTTTTTTTGCAAAACGGGAACCGCATCTTTTTGTATAAGAGTCGGCTTTTTAGTGAGCCAATTATCGGATTCTAACATCTTTTGAACGGTTTTTGAAACTTCGGCACCGTCCAATTTTTTCGTTAAAAAGTTGCAACAAATCTCAACATCACGACCAAATTCCTTCGGAGAATTAATACCATAAAGGTTTGAAATATTTTCGATTTCCTCAGCCGCACGTTTTGAAATATCAGAGGTTTTTTCAAGATAATCGCTATAAATCAAATTGACTAATTCCAAAGATTTTTTGAAATAATCCTTTTTTTCGTCGTCAGGCATTTCCACCTGAATTTTTTCCAAATCCTTGAACCTCTCGGTAAAAATCAATTTCGCTACTTCCTCTACCTGAGCCCTAAAATCCCAATTCTGACCGTCCTTAACGTTTTTTTCAGCCATCTGGAGCAGTTGATTTCTAAGGGAAGTATCCTCGTCAGAAAGTTTAAAAAGCATATCAATCAAATCCGACAAAACCACACTTTCATCAGTCTGCGTCGAAAAGCCGGAATTGATGTTAATATCATAACAAAAAGCTCTTAAAATTCTTTGAACAAAAGAATCGATGGTTTTAAGATTGAAATCGGAATAATTATGCAAAACGGCGCTCAAAATTTGCTTTGCCCTCAAAGAAACTTTTTGAGGCGTAAACTGAGGATATTTTTTGCAAATATCTTCAACATAAACGCTTTGAGAATTTTTAGAAAGGTTTTCCAACTCTCTTAAAATTCTTTCTTTCATTTCGCCCGCCGCCTTATTCGTAAAAGTTACGGCAAGAATCCTCGAAAATGCAGCCGTATCATTGAAAATTTCAGAAGAATCCGTGCTGATTTTATCAGGAGCTTGACTCGCAAAAGCCTCAGAAATATATTCTCCTGTCAAAACGTGCGTTTTTCCGCTGCCCGCCGAGGCCTTGTAAATGTTAAGCATAGCAAATTTTACGTATATTTTTTATCAGATTAATCCTGTTCAGTATCGTTTTTCTCCTCGACCCTGAATCTCGTACCTAAAGCATAAACTATCAGCAAGACTGTTAAAAACGAAGCTGCGGCAAAACCTATCAAGCTGAAAAGCGGCACTGAAAATACTTTGTACGAATCTCCCGAAAATACCATTATCACCGTTGATGACAAAATCAAAACCACGATAAACAACGTGTAAATCAATTTGTTAGCCACAACGTCAATTCTTCTGATAAAATGTCTGAAATCCGTAATATTAAGATTTCCCGAAAGTTCGCCGCGCCGGATTTTCTTTAAGATAACGGAAAGTTCCAAAGGCGAATTTTCCAAAAAATCCCCCGCTTGTGAAAGATTTTGCGTTAAATGATTTTTGAACCTTTCAGGCGACATTCTCTCCAACTGAAGTTTTTTGCCGTAAGGTTTGAAAAATTCCGAAATCAAACAAGTCGGTGTAATGCTAAGGGCAATATCTTCGGCATTTGACAAAGCTGTAAAAGCGGTAAAAACCACGCCCGGGACTGCGATTTTGTGTTTGTAAGCAATCCTCATAATCCCGAACGAAAATTCCCGCATATAATGTTCTGAAGATTCCATAAAATACAGATTATCAACTAAATACTGTACATCATCCTTAAAAGCGCGATAATCATAAATTTCGGAATCATAAGAGATTTTTCTAAGACTGTTGGCAAGGACTCTGGAATTTTGAGTCGTAAGAGCGGCAACAATATCGCAAATAAGATTTCTCTGAACCGTTGTTAAAAGCCTTGTAGAGCCAAAATCCCAAAACAAAACTCTTCCGTCCGGCATTATTCTAACCGCTCCGTCAGAGAGTTGTCCGACAAAAAGTCCCGTATTAAGCATGCCCGAAATATAAGATTTCAAAAACGTGTCCGAAACTTTTCTATAGTCAAGTCCCCATGACAAAAATTCACGGGCATCGGTTATCGAAACGGAATTGTAATAAGTTGTTACTAAAGTAGATTGCGTAGAATACCTGGAAAAAACCTGAGGCACTACAAAGTCAGAGATTTGTTTATAAGCCTTTGCAAAACGCTTAATCATTTCCGCCTCACGGGTTAAGTCGAATTTTTTCATAAGCAGTTTTTCAAAAGCATTAATAATTCCTAAAGGATCGTCAATACCTTTGTTTTTAAGATAACCGGAAAAAAGAAAGGCAAGACGTTTTAGAAGTTTTATATCAGAAACGGCATTATCCAAGGCACCAGGCAAAAGGATTTTGATAGCAACATCCTCACCCGTCAAAAGTTTTGCTCTGAAAGTTCTCGAATAACCCTCCTGAATAAAACTATAATTATCAAAATACGAAAAAGTTTTTTCAACGCTGAAATTCGTTGATTTCTCAAAAATCTCTACCGCCGTACTTTTCAAAAAGGCTTCGGTTTTGAATTCCAAATTATAAAATTCCGAAATCAATTCCTGCGGCAAAATATCCGGTCTTGAACACAAAAATTTTGCAAAATTTACAGCCGTCGGACCGAGCTCCTGAGTTGCTAACCTTACTCTCTGCCAAATATTCAGAGTAGTATCAACCTCAAATCCTAATTTACCGGCTCTGCCTTTTAGAATTTTATCAAAAGCCTTACCCGAGGCAAGGGGCGCGATTCCGTATTTCAACAATATGGTAAGCGCATTGTTAAGGCTGTCAAGTATTTTAGGATTTTTCGGCGATTTTAAAGACATCGGATTTTATAGTTTTGTAAGTTTTTCCAAAATAGTTACCCTTCTTTTGAGAGCCGATATTTCTTCAGGGGTGGCAATATCCATTTTTTCGTACATCTTGCGGATAAGCTCGTAAACGGTTTTTTCAAAATCCTGAGATTTATCGAAAATACCGTTTTTTATGTTTTCAAAAATAGACGAACCCCTACTGTCGCTTATTTTGTTGCTTTCAACAAGTTTGTCAAAAGTTTTTTTAACGACAGAAACAGCCTCCTCTGCAAATTTATTGCCGACAGATGACAACATATCAACCATAATCAGATTTTTTCTCTTTATGTTTTTAGTTTTTCTCCTTAATCCAAACCGGCAACTATTTTTTCAAGGGCTTCAATTCTTTTTTTGAGTTCCTCGACCTCCGATTTAGTAGCAGGACGTATTTTTTGCAAAGCATCGTTAATCGTAGTACGGATTTTTGACTCGATGTCTTTGGTTTTATTATCTATGTTTGAAGAAAATTCGTCTACGATTTTTTTGCCTTCCTCTTTAGAAATTTTCTTCTCTCCGATAAGTTCTTTAACGGCGTTTTCTACTCTTTCTTTAGCATTAACAGCCATTCCTACACCTTGATAAAGGATTTTTTTGAGCAAATCATTAACGGTATCACCGTTTTGTTTGTTATCTTTTTCTTCTTCTGCCATGTTAATTAAAAATTTTAATAGTTTGTATTGACCAAAAGTAATTGTTTTTTTCTATTTCTGCAACTTTTTTTACTAAAAAAACTCTTTTTTTTCGTTAATTGCAGCCCATCCAACCGTAAAGCGTTGAAATCAAAGAATATACGGTTTTAAAAACCAAATAACCCGTAAAAGAAATCAAAAGAATTCCCACCACGGATTTTATGGCACTTCGTTTTACCTCGCTGATAATTTCCTTATCGTCTTCCACGTAACCCACTATAAGTCTGTAGTTTTTGGCGTAAGACTTATGAAAAAAGTCCAACAAATCACCCACGTATGGAATAAGACCTATTAAAGCGTCCAAAAAAGTATTATAAAGTACGGCTAAGGTCAAGGCTAAGGATTTTATCTTGAAAATAGAAACGTACAAAAAAGGCAAAGTAGCTAGGGAGGTTATCAAATCGCCGATTGCCGGCAAAAAAAATCCCGCAATACCGTCCAAATAATATTTATCAAAAAGCGTTGAAATGCCTTTGACTAATTTATAAGACGGCTCTTTTTCGAGTTTTTCTCTCGCCTGATTTTTTTTTTGACGACGCAGTTCCTCATTCTGAACCGACAAATCTATCTGAGACTTTTCCTCTTCTTTAGCAAGACCTAAATCTCGCCTTACATCATCTCTCCTACCCATTCTAAATTTCAATAATTTTTTCTCCGCTCAAAAAATCGTCCCAATCCTTGGAAGTAAAACCTTCTTTGTCCTTACCCAAAAGCTTAATCAAAGAATTTTTCAAAGCCTCGTTGTCGGGAGCGGTATTAATTTTTTTAGCGATTTCCATCAAAGCAAGATGTTGATTATCAATTCCTTTAACATTTTCTTCAAAGGTTGCTTTAATTCTTTGGAATTCATTTTCGTAATATTCCTCACTCAAGGCATGATTGATTTTCATAGCCTCTAACTGAGCCAAAGCATTGCAAACCTCAAAACCTTTTTGCAAAACCTCAGCACCTTCCTTGACTTGAGAAATTCTTGAAGAAATTTCGCCTTTGAACTTATCAAGCGCATCAGAAATATTTTCAGGCAGTTTGTATTCTTTAAATTCCTTAATATCGACCTTGCGGATAAGTCTGTCTTCAAGGCTTGCCAAAGAAATATCTTTTGCAATTTGAAGCAGTTTTATAATATCATCCAAACGGCTGACAACCTTTGCTTTAACTTTAGGATCAGCAGAAATCAGAGCTGAAAGTTTTTCGGAAATTTCCTTATGTTGAGCCTTCAAAATATGATAACGCTTAGAACTTTCCTCAAATTCGCGACGTTGACTCTCGAGCTCGTCAGTATCGATTTTAATATCGACCATCAAATCCTCGTATTTGGAAATTACGGGTTCGCAATTTTTTACCCAATCGTAAATATCACGTTCGTATTGTTTCTTTTTGGAGCCGAAACTAAATGCGTTTTGAAGTCCCGATGGTGCTTCGGGTTTTGATTTTTTAGCCTCATCGTATTGTTTTTCAAGGCTTTTCAGAGTTTCTTTCACAGTGTTGATATGACCCGAATAATAATTGACGTTCATCTGCGCATCGGAGATTTTTCTCTCCAAGGAATGTAGTTCGTCAAGAATTTCATCACGTTGATTTTTAAGTTCTTGAGCCTCTTTAGTGGAATAAATGTCATTGATAAGCTGTTTCAATTCGCTGTCAAAAACCTTAGGCGAGGCTTTTGCAAAAATTTCGGATTTCGGAATATAAACATCGTTTAAGATTTTATAAATTTCAAAAAGCCTTACTTCATCGGTTTTAATCGTTGCAGCATCTTTGCTGACAGCCATTTTCAACTCCTGAACCTCTTTTCTTAAAGCGGTGGTCTGTCCTGAAAGTTTTACGTAATGCGAAAGCATATTAACACCGGCAATAATAAGTCCGACTCTTTTGTCTTGTTGTTTTCCGAATTGTGTTGCAGATAGTTTCAAAGCCGAAGAAAAATTATCGGAAACCTCGCCAGCCAAAACAGAACATTTGCCAAAAATAGAATTATAACACAATTCGATATTCTTTAGCATCTTATCCGTATCCAAAAATTCAATAGAATCAAAATCAAACATTTCGGGCATTGAGGCTTTAATCTTCTCGCCGAAAATATCCGTTAAAGCCGAGGCATAACGGCGGTACATATCCAAAGCGTGTCCTCTTAACTGCACAAAATCTTTAGTCAAATTTACAACAGCAGATTTTGCATTAGAATAATTTTCCGTTAAAAGCGAATATTTTTTGAAAATTTGTCCCGCCTCACTTTGAATTTTAGAAACCGCAGCAGAGCCTGAAACCGTATTCAAAAGGTCTGAAACTTGTTGAACCAATTCCAATTTTGTCTTTTCGGTATCAAAATTTTCCACGCCGCCGAATTTATCGGAGGTGTTTTCAAGACGTTCTTTCAAAACCGAAAAAACATCATCGGTTTTGCCGTTTTCTATCAAAGAGGGGATTTTGTACTCATCAATAAGAGTGGCAGTTTTGTCGTTATTGACAAAAGTTTTGAAGATTTCTTTATCGGAGGATTTTTGAAAACATTCCCACACGAACTTTGAAATTTCGGGAGAATCGTTTTCAACCCCCATTTTTTTTAATTCGTAAGCCAAATCAGAACGTGTCAAAACTGTATTTTCTGCCGCGTTCTGAACGGCTAATTCGTTGATTTTATTAAATATTTCCTGAATATTCATAGCCATAAAATTTTAGGATTGAATAGCCAAATATCGGAAATAAAAACCAAACGACAAATTTTTTTTAAGATTTTTTCAAATTTTCAAGACATTTTTTAAGACTGTCCGTCCAGTACGGAATCGTAATTCCGCCGAGAGCGTTTTTGATTTTGGTTTTGTCAAGAACCGAATACGCAGGACGTTTTACGGGCGAAGGAAATTCGTCAGAATGACACGGCTGAACATTGCATTTTGTTAAACCGGAATATTCCGCAATCATTTTCGTAAAATCAAACCACGAACAAACGCCTTCGTTTGAAAAATGATAAATTCCGCAGTTTTTGTTTCCGCTTAACTTGTAATCGTCTATAAATTTGATAATTACAGAGGCCAAATCAAGAGCGTAAGTCGGCGTTCCAACTTGGTCGAAAACCACTTTCAACTGCTCTTTTGTTGCCAAAAGTGTCAGCATTGTTTTGCAGAAATTTTTGCCAAATTCCGAATAAAGCCAAGCCGTGCGGATAATGATAAAATCACCGCCGACAGCCTTTATTTTTTCTTCGCCGTGAAGTTTGGTTAAGCCGTAAACGCCTGTCGGAGTGCCTTTTTGCTCTTCCTTGCAAGGCGTGTTGTAAGGCTCTTTTCCGAAAACGTAATCAGTAGAAATATGAATCAGCAAACCGCCTTTTTCTTTGATTGCAACGGCTAAATTTTCAGGGGCATCGGCGTTGAGTTTTTCCGCTAACGCCTCGTTGGTTTCAGCAGCGTCAACATTGGTATAAGCCGCACAATTTACGATAACTTTTACGTTATTTTCTTTAACGGTTTTTCTTACCGCTGCCAAATCGGTGATGTCAAGTTTTACGGTTTCAAGTCCCTCAGCCTCAACAACATCGGTAAAAATATAGTTAAATGCCGAACCTTTTGAGAGAATCCGCATTTCTCTGCCTAACTGACCGTTGGCTCCCGTTACTAAAATGTTCATTTTCTATCTGTTAGCGTACATTGATTCGTAATATTTCTCATATTCGCCGCTTGTGATGTTGTCCATCCAAGCCTGATTTTCAAGATACCATTTAACTGTTTTTTCGATTCCTTCTTCAAACTGCAAACTTGGCTCCCAACCGAGTTCTTTTTGAAGTTTGGTTGAATCAATAGCGTATCTCATATCGTGTCCGGCTCTGTCAGTTACGAAAGTGATAAGATTCAAATCTTCGTCTTCTTTTCTGCCCAAAAGACGGTCAACTGTCTTGATAACCACCTTTATAATATCAATATTTTTCCACTCGTTGAAACCGCCGATGTTGTAAGTTTCAGCAATTTTTCCCTCGTGAAAAATAAGGTCAATGGCTCTTGCATGGTCTTCAACGAAAAGCCAATCCCTTACGTTTTCGCCTTTGCCGTAAACAGGTAAAGGTTTTTTATGACGTATATTATTGATAAACAGCGGAATAAGTTTTTCAGGGAATTGATACGGACCATAATTATTGCTACAATTAGTAACAATAGTCGGCATTCCGTAAGTGTCATGAAAAGCCCTTACAAAATGGTCGCTTGAAGCCTTTGACGCACTATACGGTGAGTGCGGATTATATTTTGTGGTCTCCAAGAAGAAATCTTTACCGTATGCCTCATGATGAGTTTTTGAGGACGCTTTTGTTGAAAACGGCGGCTCAATGCCCTCAGGATTAGTCATTTTCAATGCACCATAAACCTCGTCCGTCGAAATATGATAAAAACGTTTTCCTTCGTATTTTTCGGGCAGTGATTCCCAATAAAGTTTTGCGGCTTGCAACAAAGAAAGCGTTCCCATAACGTTAGTTTTAGCAAACGTGAACGGGTCTTTGATTGAGCGGTCAACGTGAGATTCTGCGGCAAGGTGAATGATACCGTCGATTTTTTCGTCTTGCATCAACTTATAAAAACCATCAAAATCGCAAATATCCATTTTTACGAATTTGTAGTTTGGCTTGTCCTCAACGTCTTTGAGGTTTGCAAGATTGCCGGCGTATGTCAATTTATCAAGGTTAATGATATTGTAGTCAGGGTATTTGTTCACAAACAACCTTACAACATGGCTGCCGATAAATCCAGCCCCACCGGTAATTACAATGTTTCTTTTTCTGTTAGTCATATTTGTATATGTTTTTTTCTTTAACTGCGCAAAATTACTAAAAAAAGTTATAACTGCTATTTTTTGTCAAGGTGTTTTTTCTTTCCGTACAACACACCCCCGACAACAGCCGTCAGCGGTGCCGTTAAGACAAGCCCTAAACTTCCCGTTACGGTATGAAAAATTTCCGCCGAAATAAAATTTGAATTTACGATACAGACAAACGGCATACCTTTAGCCATAAAAGCCATAAAGGCAAACGTAAAACCGCCGGAATAAGCAAAAAGCAAAGTCGTTGTTGTTGAGCCGATTACAGGTCTTGCTATCTTAAAACCCGATTTTATTAACTCCTTAGAATCAAGTTCAGGCAAACGGTCGTGAATCTCATCAATAGAGGCGGCAATATCGGTGCTGACATCCATCAACGCTCCGGCAGCCGAAATAAAAACCGTTGCCAAAAAAATTCCAGACAAATCCAAATCAAAACCGCTGTAAATCAACGCCTCGGAATAGTCCTGAACGGTAGCCGGAATTTTAAACCAAGCCCCTGACCAAAGAGCCGTTAAAGCTGTAAAACCTATTCCGCAAAAACAACCGCACATAGCCGTCAAACCTTTTTTGCCAACGCCTGAAACCAAAAGTATGACCGCAGCCGCCGTTAAAAAAGTTATTAAAATACCCGTAAGAAGAGGATTTGTCCCGTTTAAAAACATCGGTAACAACAGTTTCCAAAAGCACAAGGCGGTAAAAACAAAACTCAAAACAGCTTTCACGCCCGTAAAACCCGCAAAAGCAAGCAGCGCAACAACGAAAACTATCATCAAAACCAATTCAACATCGCCACGATAAAAATCCTGCGCTTTAACCGACAAAACTTTGCCGCTAATTTTATCCGTCGAAATTACTGTCAAAGCTTTATCACCCTGAGCAAAAATTTTGTCAATGCTTTTCTGACCGTTTAAAACGTTTTCTGCATAAAAAATGCTGTCTTTGTAACCGCCTGAAAGTATTTTGATTTTTAAGTTTTGCCTGCCTATTGTTACAACAGAAATTGCTTGGAGAGAAGAATTATCAACCTCCAAAATTTCTCCTTTTTCATAAAGAAGATTTTCCGTTAAAGTAGGATTTTCAAATCCCGTCGGTATCAGTGTCAAAACAACACACAATACACTCACTAAGATTACAAAAACAACATTTTTATTCATTACTTCAAATTAGCAACTTTCATAATCGTATTAGGAATATCGGTGTTGTCGAAATATCCTTTCAAAAGTTCTGAGCCTACACCGATTGAATATACCGGCACCGGAAGAGCTGTATGCGAATAACTTGCCCAATCAACGCCCGCTTTGTTGTCAAGAATATGAGTTGCAGTTACGCAAATATAATCGTAATTGCCGTAATACAAATATCTCTCTTCCTTCGACAACGATGATTCTTTTTTGTCAAGATATTTCAAAACCTCGTCGTAAGCAACTTTCAGGCGTTTAACCTCGTAATCGCTCAATCCCAAACCTTTTGAAGTATCGCCAAGACCGAAATTCTCTTTAACACGCTCTAAGGTCTGTTGAAAAGTCGGACGTTTTTTGTCCATAAAAAATTTACGGTTCTGATCCGAAAATTCCTGATAAGAAATATGCTGGTTTTTCATCAAATTGAATGCTGATTCATAATGCGTTCCGGCAAAACCTAAAGTCAAACCGCCGCATTCATGGTCGCCGGTAAAAACGATTAAAGTTTCTTTAGGGTGTTTTTCATAAAAATCCAAGGCAACACCGATTGCCGCATCCAAAGCGATTGTTTCGTAAACGTTTGAAACTGCGTCGTTTGCATGGTCTGTCCAGTCGATTTTGCCGCCCTCTGTCATAAGGAAAAAGCCTTTGTCTTCGTTGTAAAGAACCTCAACGGCTTTTCTGACAAAATCTCTTAAAACGATTCTGTCATCGTCCGATTTTTGAATGTCAAGGTCAATGTTATAAGGCAAAGTAGAGGCATCAATTACAGTGTCAATATTTTTTGAAATAGTGGCAAAAATTTTTCCCGTATTTTTGTTAAGGGATTTAAATGTCTGTAAATCAGTCGAAACTGTATAACCTTTTTGTTTCAAAGAATCATAAAACTGTTTGTTAGTCATTTCCTTGTAATCGTGCCAACGGACGTTTCCACCGCCGAAAAAATCATAACCCGATTTCAAAAGCCAATGACCGATATTTTCATAATTGTTTCTATCGTCCTCGTGAGCGTAAAAACAAGCAGGCGTAGCATGGTCGATACTTACGGAGCTAATAACGCCGACCTTCATGCCGCAATCTCTTGCCATTTCAGCTATGGTTTTAAGGTTTTCGGTACGTTCTCCGTTTTTAGAAATGGTGTTAATAGTAGTTTTGTGTCCCGTAGCCAAAGCCGTTGCAGCTGCCGCAGAACACGTTATAAAACGGTTTTCAGCATTAGTGGTGGCCATACCCGTATTGAGAAAACGTTTCAAATTGAGTTTTCCCCCTTGTTTGTAATCCGAATAAATTCCACAAGTCTGCTCCTGAAAAACCGAATAAAACTCCGGTTCGTTGAGAGCTTTTTCTGCCATCGTGATTTGCGGCTGACTCATACCGTCACCGATAAAATAAAAAATATATTTCGGCTGTTTGCCATTATAACCGTCATTGGTGTTTTGGTCCATATTAACACTCTGACTACAAGATGATAACGCAGAAACAGCAGTTATCACAGCAATAGTTTTTAAGAATCTGAATTTCATGGTATTTTTTTTGTTAATTAACATCACAAAATTACATTTTTTTTTGAATTAACACAAAAAGGTTTTAAATTTGCATTGATTATTTCAAAAAAAGTTATGGCTCAAAACGGCAAAAATAACAAAAAAATATTGTTCGGTATTATAACGATGCTTTTCGTTTTTTGGGGACTTGCCAACAACATGACCGGCGCATTGCTCTCGGCATTTGACAGAGTTCTCCAAATGACTGAAATTCAGCAGTATTTTATCGAATACGCATTTTACGTTGCGTATTTTTGTTTTGCTGTTCCCTCAGCTTTGTTTATTATAAAACGCTCTTACAAAAGCGGAATCATACTCGGTTTGGTACTTTATGCGACGGGGGCGATAATGTTTTTCCCGGCGGCAGGTATTTCAAATTACACATTCTATTTGGTAGCCGTTTACATAATGGCGGGCGGTTGCAGTCTGCTCGAAACTGTGGCAAATCCATACATTCTCGTTATGCAGGACAGCCACGAAGAGGGCGTTAAAAAACTAAATTTAGCACAAGCGTTCAATCCGTTAGGAATTATAACGGGTATTTTGATGAGCCGTTTTTTGGTAACGCAAAATATGCCGGAGGTTAATCCCGAAATCATAGAAGAAGAACTTGATGCCGTAACGCTCGTCTATGCCATTGTGGGACAAGCACTTTTGGTTTTCATGGTGATTTTGATTTTTATGAATGTACCATCCTTCGGTACTGAAAAATTAGAAAAAATTTCGTTCGGAAAAGCTGTTAAAAAATTAGCAAAAAACAAAGTTTTTGTTTTCGGTCTTGTTGCTGAGTTTTTTTATTTAGGAGCGCAAGTCGGCTCGTGGGGATTTTCAATTTCAGCCACAGAATCAGCAATTAAAGATACCGATATTTCTTTGCCCGACATTACTTTTTGGACAATAGCTGCTTTTGCAATAGCGAGATTTGCATTTACGTTTTTGATGAATTATTTTCAGCCGGAAAAACTGCTGTTTTTTGCCTCTATTGCCTCATTGCTATTTTCGTTAATAGTGATGTTTGGAAGCGGATACATCGTAATTATCGCTATTTTAGGCATTTCGGTTTGTATGTCGCTGATGTTTTCCACCATTTTTGCCAATGCCTTGGAAGGTACAACAACAGAAAAACTTTGGGGTGCGTCCTTTTTGGTAATGTCGATTTCGGGCGGTGCAGTTTTTCCACCGTTACAAGACCATATTTCGGCTAATTACGGAGCGCAAGCAGCCTTTGCTATTCCAGCAGTATGTTTCATTGTAGTAATGAGTTACGCTCTTTATTTGCTCTCCAACAAACAGCAAGTAACATTCAAATTAGACATCGGATTAGGACTTGAGGAGAATGACGAGGAAGAAGAAATAGAAAAAAAATTAATTTAATTTTTCTTCGGTTTCCGTCAATAAATTCAGTTCAATAAAAAATCTTTCAAAATCGTAATACGTAACCGTTGCGTAAGACTCTTTCGTCTTTAAATACATCAAATTGAAATCTGGTTTTCCCTCTGAATATTTTTTATAAAAATCAAATTCGATGTTCTCTGAAGGCGAAAAAGTTTCAATTGACAAAGAGAAAATTTTGTCTTTTTCATCCAAGTCCAACTTTTCAAAGTATTCTTTAGCACGGTAAACACCTGAAAGCGAACCTAAAAAAGCTCTTACTCTCATTTGCGAGGCATCAACCTCCTTGCCCAAAAAATTCTGAACTAAAAACGCATTGTCATTAACTTTAATAGAAAATGACTGCAAAGTATCAATATAATTGACAACTTTAAGAAAAGAAATATTTTCGGCGATTAAATCCAAAAGTGAAAGATTTTTCCAATAACCGGGATCAGTGGAAAAATTACACGATGGATTCTCCTTTAACCCCGGAATTGCAACAATATAACATTTTCCGCCGTTACAACTTCCAATCAACTGCGGAGAATTTGGTACGGGATTAAAACCCAAGGTTTTAACAACTTTTCCGTTTTTCTTTTTAATACGAATCTCAAATTCAAATCCTAATTTTTCGTCATAATTGCTCAATCCTTGCAACTGCAAGTCCCTCAAGACGTTAAAAAAAGTCGTGATTTTATGTTTATCGCAATAAAACTGCGGTTTATTATCTAAAGAAACATACCAAGCCGTATCCTTTTGTATCGTCAGGGTCTTAGACTTATCAATTATTTCAACAATTTGACAATCAGACTCTAAAGTCGAAAAATCCGTATCAGTATTGCATGAAAGAATCAGGCAAAAAAATGCTAAAAATATCGGAAAAAAAATCTTAGTTTTCATCATTATTTAGAATATTTCCTTTTTCTAATAACAAACAAAACAAATCCCAAAACTGAAACCACAATCAGCGGCATTACAACATTCAAGAAAGAATAAAAACCTCTCTCCTTTTGTGCTAATTGTTTGTCCAAAATCCTGACTTTCATCTCTTTAAGCCTAATCGTAAGCAAATCCTCATTGCCGGTTAAATAGTTAAGCGAATTTATCAAAAACTCTTTGTTGCCTTTAAAAGTATTTTGAGAATTTCTATCAAAACCAAGCGGATAAGGCTCACCCTTAGGAGAAATATCGTTGATAATAATATCACCGTCAGAAACGGCGATTTGTTTTGAAGGTTTTTCAGAACTCATTGTTTCATAATACTTTCCGTCGATAGTTTTGCCTCTGCGCTCCGAAAAAGCCGATTCAAAATTACCCTCCAACAATACACCGATAGTCTTGTAAGATTTATTGAAATCGTTAGGGTCTTCCTTTCGGCTAATCTGCTCAAACGAAACGGTAAAAGGTGCATTAGTAACTTTGCTGTATTTTCCGGATTGTAAAAGCACGGTTTTCTTTATCGGTACATTTGTCCCAACCGTGTCAATCGTTCCCGCAAAATGGCAAATTAAATAGTTCAAATGCTTGGTAATCGGATTTTTAACAGTACTCAAAAGTACGGGGAAATAATCCCACGGAAAAAGTTTTATTTGCGGCTGACCCGCATAACCGTTAACAGTAAGACCTATCGGGGCACATTGCAAATCCCTCAAAATATCGGCATTGAATCTCACACCATAAGTAAAAAGCATATCCTCAAGATTTGTCTGCAAAGGCAAAACCGCAGAAACTCCCTGACCTTGAAGACTATCCATTGAGGCTGTTGTAGCATCAAGCAACCAAAGCACATTGCCACCTTTCATAATGTATTGATCCAAAACAAATTTATCGTCCTCAGAAAAAGGTTTGGTCGGTTTTGCAACTACAACGGCTGCAAAATTATCCAAAACACCCGGCTTTCCGTCAATTTTTCCGCGCCTTACATCGTAATAATCAGAAAGTTCCGTACAAATATCACCAAGATTTTCTTCCGGGACTTCGCCGTGTCCCTCCAAAAATGCTATTTTCGGTTTTTCGATTTGTGAAAGTCTGTAAATAGCGTTAATAACCTCATATTCAAGCGTTTCAACCGAATTAAAAATATTTTGCTCATCGCCCGGCTCAAGCCTCGGATCGGCTTTCAAAAGGTTAAGACCGATTTCCCTGACCAAAGTCGTATCATGATTGTCTTCTCCCGTTTTTCCCTCAAGCGTATAACAAACCACTGCACAGGGAAAAATCATCGTTTTAGTAGTCTGCTCTTGTGTTTGATTGTCAATTTCCACGGGTTTTAATCCGAGGTCGTAAAGCTGTTTGAAAATGCCGTAACGC
Organism: Bacteroidales bacterium; assembly: GCA_017412115.1. Lineage (GTDB taxonomy): Bacteria > Bacteroidota > Bacteroidia > Bacteroidales > UBA3824 > UBA3824. Next base: position 36,356 of record JAFPYR010000117.1, read on the forward strand.
ACTTCCTTCTTATCGCTTTGCGTCGGATTGATAAACATATAATCAATTTTGGAGCCACCGTAAATCTTAAATTCATCAAGTTTACTTTTGATTTCGTCTTTCATCCTCTTGAAAGAAACCGGCAACTCATCACCGTCAAGATAGACTCTGAGCATAACCGAACCTTGCAATCCTCTAAGATAACTTTTGGTAAAATCCGTCAACGAAAAATGTTTGTCCGCCGTTAAATCCAAACGGAAAAATACTTTGGACGAAATAATATTAATTGCAAAAATCGCAGCTAAAGCAATCAAAAGCAATTTTAAACTCTTTTTTCTGATTTGTTTTTTCTGATTCATAATTATTTCCAGTTACGGGATTGAAGTTTATGTTTTGCCAATAACAGAAATACCGTTACCGCCGATAAAAAATAAATTATGTCGCGGCTGTCGATTACACCTCTTGAAATAGATTTGTAATGAGCATCGATTCCCAGATTTGAAATAAAAAGTCCGAAACTTCCCAAAAATCCGCTCAAAGCATCAAATCCCAAATACATAAAAAAGCATAATCCTACCGAAAGTAAAAATGCAACTATCTGATTTTCAGTTAAAGACGAAGCCCAAATACCGACCGCACAATATACTGCAGCAAGCATTATAAGACCTAAATAAGCTCCGAGAGTTTCACCGAAATCCAATCCCGCAATCTCTGCCCCTGAGGCCGTCTGCTGCCCCTGAGCCGACAAACTGCATATCGACCAAACATAAATCAATGTCGGAATCACTGAAATTATAATCAAAATCAAACCGGCAAAATATTTAGCGGCAACAATTTGAAAATCAGTTAAAGGCTGAGTATACAAAACGTCAATCGTACCCGACTTCTTTTCTTCGGAAATCATTCGCATCGTAATTGCCGGGACAAGAAACAAAAAGACCCATGGAGAAATTTCAAACAGCGGGTCAAGATATGCAAAACCGCTGTCAATAATATTAAGGCTGTTATGGAAAACCCATAATATCAGTCCGTTAATCAACAAGAAAACAAAAATTACAATGTATCCCGTTATAGAACTGAAAAAAGCCGAAAGTTCTTTTTTTAATAGCGATAACATAAGTTTTTTTTATTAAAAAACGTATTTTTACAATAAAACAATATGCAAATGTACTAAAAAAAACGTATATTTGCGCAAACAATTTTTTAAAAAAAAAGATATGAAATTCAACAAATTTTTATTTGCAGTAGCCGTAATGCTTTTTGCATTTGTGTCAGAGGTTGCGGCTCAATACGAAAGGCTTGAAGGTGACAACAATAACGGAAACCAAAACAGACACACTCAAGACAGACGGGAATGGTTTCTAACACATTTTTCGTTCGGCGGAAACATAGGTTTTGGTATAGGAAACTGTACATATTTTACCGCTAATCCTTGCATAGGATACCGTTTCAATAATTACGTAACTGCCGGTATAATAGGAACATACGAATATTACAAATACAATTATACTTACGGACCGACGTTTTCGACTAATATTTACGGAGGCGGTGTTTATGCAGAGGCCTTTCCGCTTGACTTTTTAACAATTCACGCCGAAGCCCAGTATTTGAATTTCGATAACAGTTTCGATGCCAGCAGTTACAATCCTAACTCCGAAAGGATATGGGATATTCCGATTTTGGTCGGAGCCGGTTACCGCCGTCAAATCAGCGACATAATTTCCGTAAATCTGATGTTACTTTTCAACATCAACAATACCAAAGAATTGCGATATAATGTTTACGAAAATCCGATAATAAGAGTAAACATTATGTTCTAAAAAAACTTTTTTTTTAAAAGCCGCAATCTTTTAATACTTTGCGGCTTTTTTATTTTTTGTTTTTCCGCTTAAAAACATCAAAAATACTTGGAAACTCATTGATACTCTTAACATTAAAACTTCCACAATAAGGGCATTTTAGAAAGCCGGTATGCAGAGAATCAAAAACTTTTTTTTCAAAAGTTTTACCGCAGTTGCAGCATTTGAGTTTTACTTTCTCCTCCAACATGATTTTTTATTTTTTTAATGTTAAAACTTTGACCATCGTAGGTTTCTCGTCAGAAATTTTCTCATTAGAAATTTGATAAGTTTTTTGCAAAAAAATATCCAACCGCTCTGAAGATTTCCAAAGGTCAATATCCACAGCGGGCTCCCAAGCCTGATAACTATCCTTAGTTAAATTCACAAGTTTAAAATTAAGCGGCTTGTCAGCCTCAAGTTTTGAATAATACAAAGAAACCTTTGAGCCTAAATCCTCATCTCTAAAAAGAAAATAAATCATCTTTTTACCAACGAGAATCTTCGGACGCGAAATCGGAATGTAAAGCGTTCCCATGCCCGACAACGAAAAATCCTCCTTACGGTTTCCCAAGGTTATATCACGAAATTTTTCACCGTCGTAATAGATTATGTGATAATTAGTTATAGAATCTTTCCTAAAATAAGTCGCAATATAAGGCCGTCCGTTAATGTCCGAGGCCATAGAAGTCTGATTGATAAAATTGGAATTCCTTTCAATTTCCATAATAGGCTTTGTATCAACACGTCTGAAATAATTTCCTAACGTATCGCCGCGCTCATTAAGCCAAGTTTTTCCGTAATCTTTGGAACAAATATAATACAAATTTTTATTGGTTTGAGGATCGTAAGCATTCTCCCGCCAAAGCCATGAAACATGAATTATATCACGGTTATCAACATAAATCTGCCAATAAGGCCGCAAAAAAATCTGATTTTCAAATATATTATTCCAAACTCTAATCCATTTTCCCTCTTCAACCAAATAACGGTTCATAACAATATTATTGTTGCAACGGTAAACGAAAAACAAATCCCCGTTCTTAAAGCTATAAAATTCGGGATATGTTACTTTTTTTTCCGTCTCAAAAATATCATCGGGAATCATACTCTGTAATTTTCCCAATTCAAGACTAAAAGGAGCAACTGATTTACAGTATTTTAAAGGCGAATTATGATGATCGAACGCCACGTGTAAATATCCTTTGCCGTCCAAAACAATGCTTATAACATTGTGAGCATCAGTTTTGTTAAAAATCCTATATCTGCTTCTTTTTAAGACAAAACGTTCCTGTTTCTTGTTTTTCGGTTTCAAACAACGTTTGCCCAAAACCAAATAACCTTCAGGATCGTAAAACGCAATAAACTGAGTATCACCGAGTGAGGTTAAAGCGTTGCAACGGAAAATCGTTGTATTAACCGAAGTTTTGCTAAAAGCCGAATCCACTTCCACAATTTCCGTCTTAAACTGCGCTTTGGCTGTCAATGAAAACCAAAAGAAAAAAAACAAAAATAAACCAAATCTCATTTAACGATGAATTTTTTAATTTCTGTTTTGTCAGAATCACTGATTTTAAAAAGATAAATTCCTGATTTTAAACCTGTTATTAAAAATTCATTAGCAATTCCGGGATTAATTTCGGGAATTTTAACCATCAAAAGCCTTTTGCCCGAAATATCAAAAATCTCTACAAAAGCATTTTTGAATTTTTCAGAAGCTTTGTAATAAATTTTTTCAGCAGTAGGATTAGGATAAAGCACTGAAATATAATTAGTTTCAGGCTTTAAATCGCTAACGGGAGTTTTCTTTACGAAATCAAAGGTTACGGCTTTGCCTGCACTAGAAACGCCGCCGTCAGCATAAACGTTTTTAACATAAAAAGTATACGAAAGCCCGTTTTGAACCTGATACGTAAAAGTTTTGATTTGCGCATCAGAAATTTCCTCAACCAATTCCGAATTGCAATAAACCATATAACCCGAAACCTCAACATCCTCATACGAACTTTGGTCTTTGTCGATTTTAATATTATCCAAAAGCAAAGCCGAAGCCTCACCAAAAGGAGTTATATTGTTGAAATTAAAATACAAAACATTTCCTGACAATTCTTTCAAACTGAAATTGTATTGAGTCCATTCTTGAGGAACAGAAATTTCTTCAAAAACTTGATAATTAGATGGTTTCGTATTTTTAGAGATTTTCAGAACAGAATTTCCGCCTACGGATTTCGCATAAAAACTCAAAATATCGGAAGAAGAAACAGCAACTTTAGGCAAGGTTAAATAATCGTTTGTTGAATTTTTCACCGCTGTAAAACTTGCCGCACATTTCTCGCCGTCAAAAGCCTTAAAATCACCGTCTTGAGAATCCAATAAAACCCAAGCCGAAGGACTGCCTTTTTCTGCGTAACTGATTGGAACATCAACAGTCTGATAATTATCCATATCAACATTTGCCAAAAATAAATGCTCAATTGAATCCGTATTTTCAAAACCCTCAAAATCGCTTTCAAAAGTACTCGTATTAGCGGTCTTCCAAGTAAGCGTTACGGCTGTGGTATCTTCATTAACAATGCCAAAAACATCTGATTTTCTATAATTTGCGCTCAAATTATAAGGGTCGTAAAAATCCAATTCCGTCAAATTGGTTTCTCCGACGAGCCAATATTTCAACTGATTTTCCTTCTCCGCTCCACACTCCCAAGCCTTTGAAAACATTTGGAAATAATCGTCAGCAGGTTTTGTACACGAAGCATAACCACCTGACAAATCACCGATTAACTGCTTTTGGGAATTGAAAAGTCCTGAACCCGAAGAACCCGTTTCGGTTGTTCCTATTTTCCACAACGCAATATGCCAATGACAATTTTTATCATAATTAACCTCCTCATCATCTTCGTTAGGATAAGAATCCTTGTAAGGCTCTGATTTTGAAATAGATATTTTTTTATAAGAGCCTTGCGGATGATGAATACAAAACACATTATCCAAATTATCGGTTTCATTATTCGTAAAACCGGCATAAAAAGGTTCATAACTTTTAGGAGGAATTTCGCTGAGTTTCATCAACGTAAAATCCATAGAAGGAACCTCTAAAGTTTCTAATTTCGTTTTGTATTCGTTTTTGGTTGCCGTTGCGCACAAAGTAGCTCCCTCAATTGTCTGAGGTTTAACCGTTTCGTTGCCGCCGCAGACTTTTTTCTCATAATTAAAATATGCAGTCACAGTTTTAGCCGCCTCTTCGTCGCACAAACAATGCGCCGCCGTCAAAACAAAAGGCGTTCCGTCGTTTTTATAATTGTTGATAAGTGTTCCGCTACAAAGATATAAATCATTACCTTCTTCAAAAGTATATTTTATAACAGCGTGTTTAATATCTTGATAATCAGCACCTTCATCACAAATTATATCGACTTCGTTGTCGCAAGTAGAGGCTCCTAACTTGAGCAAAGTTTTAATACCGCCGTTTAAATCGGAAAATCCGTAATAAACTTTTGAAATCTTAAAACTTTTCTGATTAACGCCTTTTGGAACAAAAAGTTCGATTATAACCTCGGAATTTTCTATCTGACGCGTTCTTAAATCATTGGTACTCTTGTTGTTATAAGATGTTATAGCTCCCAAAACGTCTAAAGAATCAGCACCGTAAAAATACAATTCCGCATTTTCCTCCAAATGAAAATCCTCCAAATAAAATCCCAATGAAACAGAATTTTCCGAAGTTATTTTCAAGGAATAAATCTCGCCAAAGGAAACGGAATATTTTGTTGCCTTTTCAAAAAAATCAATATCCGTTTTTATAATTTTAGCAAAATAAAGACGGTTGTTATCCTTCAAACTGCTTTTTTTGGAAATTGCCGGAGCAGGAATATTCTCAGAAGAAATTTCCATAGAATTTCCCTTCAACGAAAAACTTTTCGGAAGTTTTTCGTCGGTAATTTGCGCTTTCAGCATACCGACACTAAAAAGCATAATCAATGTGTATATTATTCTTTTCATTATTAATTATATTTTCGTCTTATTGTCATTTTTTTGTTAAATCTCACCGGCGTACATCAAACCGTCATCTTTTAGGATTAAAACCGAATCGTCAATCATTTTTTTCAAAATGTCTTGTACGAAATCCGTTTTGTAATCGCCTATTTTCGCTAAAATATCCTCCTTAGACATAGGATTATTTTTAACGGTTTGATAAATTAAATCAAAAATCCTATCAAAATTTTCCGCATCAGAGAATTTCTCTTTTTTTGAGCGGCAAACATCGCACTCTCCGCAATCACAAACATCCGTTTGCCCAAAATACGAAATCAATTGTTTAGAACGGCAAACCTCACCGTTAAGACAATATTTTATCATCGCATTGATTCTCGCCTCGTATTTTTCTTTCAGAAGTTCGTAAGTTTCGGGTTTAATAACAAGATTTCTCTCGTCAATCCGCCCTAATGTATATATTAAATAAGGTGTGGAATTTTTCGGAATGTATGAAATTATTTTTTGCGAGGCAAGTTTGTTAAGATAACTGTAAATCACCTCAACCTTGCATCTTTCGCTGCGTGCCAACAAATCTTCGTCAATTTCAACATAGTTGTTAATAATGCCTTCGCCGTGACGGAGCAAAAGTTTTATAAAATAATCGTATCCCGAATTTGCGACTTGAAATTTATACAAATCCATTCTCGAAATCAAAAACATAACTTTTGCTTTTGAGGAGACCTCGTCAGTGGTTTCGATATAACCGTTGCGCTGAAGAATTTTCATTGCGCTCAAAAGTTGCGCCTGATTAAAATTGTATTTCATCGCAAAATCATACATTCTAAAAGGAAACATTGCGCCTTGAGAACTGCCGATAGGAATTTGTAAATAATTTCCTAACGCATTGTAAACCTGACGAATATATTTTTTTTCGGGGAACGAATTAGTAAGATTTCTTTTCAAAGATGCAATATCGTCCTGATTATAAAGCAAAACGGCGTATGCTTTTTTTTCGTCCCTTCCTGCCCGTCCCGCTTCTTGAAAATATGCCTCGGCAGAATCCGGTAAATCCAAATGAATCACACATCTGACATCGGGTTTGTCAATTCCCATTCCAAAAGCATTCGTAGAACAAATAACCCTTGTTTTTCCGCTTTTCCATTGCGTTTGACGGTAATCCTTCCATTCCTGAGTAAGTCCCGCATGAAAATAATCCGCCGTAATGCCTTGAGATTGCAAAAATTCAGCCGCCTCTTTCGTTCTTTTACGGTTTCTGACGTAAACAATTCCCGTTCCCGGCTGCGCATTAAGAATCTTTAACATATAATTTTCCTTATCTTGAACGTTACGGACGATATAAATCAAATTTTTACGCTCAAAACTTTTTTGAAAAAGATTTTTTTCCTTAAACCTCAATTTTTCCTGAATATCTTCAGCGACTTCTTTAGTAGCGGTTGCCGTCAAAGCAAGAACCGGAACTTTAGGAAGTAAGTCTCTGATTTCTGCGATTTTAAGATAAGAGGGACGGAAATCGTATCCCCATTGCGAAATACAATGCGCCTCATCAACGGCTAAAATACTGACTTTTATCCGTTGAAGTTTTTCCAAAAAAAGCGGCGTAGAAAGTCTTTCGGGCGAGATATAAAGAAATTTTGTTTCACCGAAAATACAGGAATCAAAAGCACTGAGAATTTCCATTTGTGTCATTCCCGAAAAAACAGCTACTGCACTGATATTCTTACGTTTAAGATTTTCGACTTGGTCTTTCATCAAGGCGATAAGCGGAGTTATAACAATGCACACGCCTTCTTTTGCCATTGCGGGAACTTGAAAAATAATACTTTTTCCCCCGCCCGTGGGCAAAAGTCCGAGCGTATCTTTTCCCTCGTCGGCTACCGAGCGGATAATATCCTCCTGCAACGGTCTGAACGAGTCATAACCCCAGTATTTTTTTAATATGTCGGAGTAAATGCTCATATCCTGATTTTGGAGCGGGGCGTCTTCCCCGTATAATATTTTTGCAAAGATAATATTTTTTTAATAATTTTGCCCAAAATTTTTTAAGAATGTACAGAATTGTTTTAGTTATATTTTTTACAGCACTTTTCTCCCTTTTGAAAGCGCAACAAACTCAAGTGATTTTCACTATTGACGGCAAAAACATTACAGCCGGAGAGTTTATCTCTGACAGTCACGGACTTATAAAGACTTTAGAGAATTGGGATTTTTCACAATTAATAGAAAAATATGCTGATTACAGACTGCAAATTTACGATGCAAAAAAGAAGAAATTGGACACTCTAACGAGTTTTCACCAAGCAGACGAATATTTTGAAAACTGCTTGATGATTCAACACGTTTTTGAGGGCAAAACAGCTCAAAAATATTTCAAAGAAGAGGTTGCACGCTCTGAATATCAATATCTTGTAAGTTATATCAAAATTAGCATTTCGGCTAATTCCAAAACCGACACTTCGGTTGCTTACAAAAAAATAATGTCTATAAGAAACCGATTATCAAACGGTTATAGTTTTTCAAAACTTGCACGTCAACTCTCTGACGATTTCAATGCTAATTTTACCGGCGGCGACCTCGGTTGGGTTTCGCCCGTGGATTTTTTTGCCGGAGGCGAAGCAGAAAATTACATAATTAACCATTATGACAACGACGAACTTTCTGCTCCGATAAGAAGCGGTGATTATTATTATCTGATAAAAACCGGCGGAAGAAGAAAAGCCGTATCCACGGTTACAATAAGTGCAATCGTTAAACCCAAAAGATATTCTTGGCAATACAACGACTCTATCAGAAAACTTTTCCTCGATATAAAAGAAGAAATTAAAAACGGAAAATCATTTTCTCAACTTCAAAGCCAATATTCTGATTATCCGTTCAAAGAAGAAACGATTTCTCTGGACGAGGCTTACAAAAAGTTTTCGACCAAAATCTATATCAAAAACAATACAAGCGGTGTAAGCAACGTTATCGAAACGCCTAACTTCTTTTGTATCACCAAGATAATAAAAGAATCTAACGGTAAAAGAGACGTTGATTACATAAAAGAAAAATTCATTGGCTCGGAAAAATTCAAAGAATGTTACAATGCTTTTATGGATTCGCTCAAAGACAAAGCGGGTTATAAAAAACTTTCGGATTATAAGGCACTTTACAAATTGTTTCCCGATTCAGCGATTTATTTCGGGAAATGGGAGCCCGAAAGACTTGACCGTTACAGCGAAAATCTTTTTGAATTCAACGGCAAAACTTATTCTGTAAGCGATTTTGCAGAATACGTTTATAAAACTCAAGGTCAGGACAATTATGACAGAATCGAAAACTATTTGAGAGGCAAATACAATGAAATGACAAATTCATTGGTTTTTCAAATCGCTGACAAAGTCTTGAAACAAAATCCGGATTTCAATCCTAAAATGCAAAGTTTTAGAAATGAAGAACTTTTTAGGATTTATAAGGAAAAACAAAATCTTCAAAAAATCGCACGCGATACTCAAAAAGTTTACGCCTATTACAAAACTTTGAATATCAAACTCAAAACAAGTCATGTTTTAAAAATAAGTTTTTATGATTATTTAACAGACAAAAACCGCAAAAAAGCAATTAAATTTGCTGCCGAAATATACAAGGACAGCAATTATGTTTTCAACCCTGAGGTGATGAAACATATTAAAACGGGAATTTACAAATTAGGAGAAAATTCCGATGTTGATGATATTATAAAAAACTTTGATTCAGGAAATTACACTCAAGAAAATAACGGTGTAACCGATATACAAAAAAATCATACGGTTGCCGTCATAAAAGTACAAACTTTTCCCGTGGAATATTCCGCAAAAGAGGTTTTCCCGATAATATCGCCCCTGTATTACAGACATTTGGAAGAGGAAAATATAGAGCAATTAAGGAAAAAATATAATTTAGAAATTCAAGAAAACGCTTTAGAGAATATAAAGAAATTATTTGAAAAATAAATGAAAAATTTCGTTATAAAAAATATATGTACCTTTGCAATGCCGGCTTTGATTTCTTCGGCATTGTTTTCGTGTTCACAGCCTGAAAATTTTCAAGGCAAAACGCCTTTGGCGAAGGTTTATGACAATTACCTTTATTACGAAGACCTCGGCGATTTGGTCCCTAAAGGCTCTTCAGCTCAAGATAGTGCAGCAAAGGTAAAAAGTTACATTGATGTCTGGGCAAAACAACAACTGATGATAAAAAAAGCAGAAATCAACCTCTCGCCCGAACAAAAAGATGTTCAGAAACAGTTGGAGGAATATCGCAACAATTTGTTGATTTACAAATACAAAGACGAATATATCGCTCAAAATTTAGACACAAGCGTAACTAAAGCCCAAACCAAAGAATATTACGATACCCATCAAGACGACATGATTTTAAACAGTGCCGTCGTAAAAGCGATTTTTCTACAAATTCCTGACAATCAGGATATTATTAAAACTGCTAAAAAACTTTTGGAATACCGCAACGATGAAGATTCGCTCGCATTAACGGAGTTTTGCAAAACAAAAGCCGTTAAAACCGAAAATTTCAATTTAAAATGGGTAACCCTGACTCAAGCCTGCAAATTTATGCCGGAAATGATCAGCGAAAAAAACGATATACTGAAAACTCACGGCATTATCACCGGCAAAGACGATGATTTTGTATATCTTTTGAAAATCAAGGATTTCATACCCGCAGGCGGAATAACACCGTATGATTTAGAGGAAAAAACCATTTCAAGAATACTGATTAACAAACGCAAAACTAAATTAATAACTGACTTGGAGTCAAATATTTTCACGGATGCCGTTTCAAGAGGCAACCTTGAATATTTCAATCCCAAAACAACAAAATAAACACAAAGAAAAAATGATTAACAAAATAAAAAGTACGGTATTTTTGCTGATTGTTTTAAGCGCATTTTTCGGCTCTCAAACAATGGCTCAAAACGCAAAAGACACCGTTGTAGTGGACAAAGTAGTCGGAATCGTCGGCAACAAAATCATACTCGAATCCGCTATTCAGGCTCAATATTTTCAGGCCAAAGCCAGAAACAGAACAATTGAAAAATGTAAGATTTTTGAAGACTTACTTTATCAACAACTGCTTGTGGCTCAGTCTGAAATCGACTCTTTGGAGGTTTCGGATAAAGAAGTTGAAGCCGAAATTCAACAAAGACTTCAAGGTTTTATCGATCAACTCGGCGGCGTTGAAAAAGTGGAAGAATATTTCAACAAACCCTTAGGAGAAATCAAAGAAGATTTGAGAGATGTTACCGAGGACCAATTATTAGCACAAAGAGAAAGAGGCGAAATTACAAAAGATATAAAAATTACGCCCTCCGAGGTTAATAAATTTTATAAAACGCTTTCAAAAGACTCTTTGCCGCTGATAGATTTGACATTGGAGATGAATCAAATAGTAATTTATCCCGAAATTTCCAAGAAAGACATTGAAGCGGTAAAAAAACGTTTGAACGACATCAGAGAAGAGGTTTTGAAAGGCGGAGCACTTTTTGAAACCAAAGCAATACTTTATTCCGAAGACCCCGGCTCCTCTGCAAAAGGCGGCGAACTCGGAATGATGTCAAGGGGCGAACTCGTACCGGAATTTTCTTCGGCGGCTTTCGCTTTGAAAAAAGATTCGATTTCCGATATTATAAAATCAGATTTCGGTTATCACATCATACAAATGATAGACCGCAAGGGCGAGAGAATCAACGTCCGTCATATCCTAATGAAACCAAAATTCACTCAAGAGTCAAAATATAAAGCAAAACAAAAAATCGACAGCATCTACACCGCATTAACTGAAAAAAAATACAGTTTTGAAGATGCTGCAAAATTGTTTTCAGAGGATACCAAAACCTCTAAAAACGGCGGTTTGATGATAAATCCTTACACGGGAACCTCAAAATTTACCGAAGACCAAATTTATCCCACAAACTATTATAACATAAAAAATCTCAAGGAAGGTGAGTTTTCAAAACCGTTTGAAACTTTTGACGACAAAGGAAACATCGTTTACAAAATCATATTCATCAAGAGTAAAGTAATGCCGCATCAAGCAACGATAGAGACTGATTATCAAGAAATTCAAGACATGGCGATGGAGAAAAAATACAAAAAGGCATACGACAAATGGATTGCCGAAAAATCACAGTCTACGTACATAAAAATCGACAAAAGTTACAAAACCTGTCCCTTTGAATACGAAGGCTGGCTTCATTCAGAAATAAAAAAATAAAAACTCTAAAACCATGATACAATACAAAAGCGACGTAGAAGCCTCTGACAGTCTGAAACTTAAACACGATGCTCTTTTAACAGAAATAGAGAAAGTAGTTTTCGGACAAAGAGAAATTATAGAACAAGTTTTAACAGTGATGTTTGCCGGCGGACATTGCCTTTTGGTAGGTGTTCCGGGACTTGCTAAAACATTACTTGTCAATACGATAGCAAAAGCGTTGGATTTAAAATACAAACGTATACAATTCACGCCTGACTTAATGCCGTCCGACATTACGGGTTCGGAAATTTTGGACGAAAACAAGCAGTTCAAATTTGTTAAAGGACCTGTTTTTGCTAACATTATTTTGGCTGACGAAATCAACCGTACTCCGCCTAAAACACAATCCGCACTTCTTGAAGCGATGCAAGAGCATACCGTAACGGTCTCTGGCAACAATTACAAATTGGAAGAACCGTTTTTTGTTTTGGCAACACAAAACCCGGTTGAACAAGAAGGAACATATCCTTTGCCGGAGGCGCAATTAGACAGGTTTATGTTCAACGTAATTTTGGATTATCCGTCTTTGGAAGATGAAATTACGATTGTTAAAAACACGACAAAAGATATCATTGTTGAAACTCAAAAAGTGGTTTCGGCAGAAGAAATTCTTTATTTCCGCGAACTGATAAAACGTGCACCCGTTGCGGACAACGTTATAAAATATGCGGTTTCGTTAGTAGCAAAAACCCGTCCGAAAACTCAAAATTCCGATGCTTTAGCCGATAAATATCTCAACTGGGGAGCCGGTCCGAGAGCCTCTCAATATTTGATAACGGGAGCTAAAACTTACGCCCTTCTTCACGGCAAATATTCGCCTGATATTGACGATGTTAAAGCCGTTGCATTACCGGTTTTAAGACACAGAATCATACGCAATTACCAAGCCGAAGCAGAAGGTCTTACAGAGGATGATTTAATAAAAAAAATGTTATAAAGAAAAAAAAAGCGGGGCAAATTCCCCGCTTTTTTTATTTGAGTTTTATAATGAATTTAAATTCCAAATTTTCGGGTTTGATTTGATATTTCTCAAGCGGCATTGCGCCCCAAGAATCTATACAACCAAGTCCTTGATTTTTATAATCCAAACTAACGGCATAAAAATCGTTTTCGGGCAAATCCACGATGTGTTTTTTGCCGCGCTCAGATTGCGACAAATCTTCAACGGTGTAAGGAATTACCGTAAATTCAAACAAATCATTACCTTTCAAGATTTCAAACCCTTTACTTGAAGAGTTCGTAACACTCAAACGTCTTGTATCACAACGGATTGAACACTCCTGAGGTGAAGGATACGAATAGAAAAGTTCTTCAGGAGAAGCACTGTAAAGCCCCACAAATGCAGAATTTTTTCTGTCAATATAATTTTCGTAAGGACCTCTGCCATACCATTCCACTTTGCTAAAATCCTTTTTGATTTGACATCTCATACCAAAACGCGGCAACAAAGGTAAATCTTTAACACCCTTAGTATCAAGTCTTTGCGATACTTTTACAACACCGTCAGGAAAAATCGAATACTCAAGAGAAAGTTCCGTTGAAGTATTTGGCAAAGCATATTTTGCACTAATTAAAATACCGTTTTTAAGTTTTTCGTTTTTAAATTCGATAAGTTTTTGATTTTCGGAATCGGCTTTCCAATTCTTACAACGCTCATGCATTTTGTTACCGAAATCATTATCGGTAGGAGCACGCCAGAAATTAGGTTTCAACGCTCCTTCCAAAACATTTTCTCCGCCGGAATAAAGCTCTATCAAATAACCCGTTGTTTTATCGAAGACAGCTTTTGTATCGTTTACGGTTACAATAATTTTGGAATCTTCAGGAGTAATTTTTGTTTTGAGTTTTTTGGCAACGGGAATTGCAAAAGCAAAATCGTATGCCTTCAACAAAAATTGCTCTGAGGCTAATTCCTCATTAGCAGAAATACCATTAACAGTTGCTTTTTTCGTAATGTAATGAACGTTGAGGAAATATTCGCTTTCAAAATCAAAATTAAATTTTTCAAGCTCTGCTAAAACGAGTTTTTGTTTTTCGCCCGGCAAAACCTTAGGACAATCTTTTTCAAAAGTTTTGACAACTTTTCCGTTACACAAAACCTCAAATTTTATCAAGAAATTGCTCAAATCCGTAAAAAGATAATTATTAGCAATCTCTAACGTATTGTCCTGAAATTTACTGTCAATATTTTGATAATTGTATTTTACTTGGAAAAGTCCGGGGTGAGGCGTGCGGTCAGGATTAACAACACCGTTCATACAAAAATTTCCGTCAGAAGGCGTACCGGCAGGACCAAAATCTCCGCCCCAAGCCCAATAATTTTTGCCTTTTTCATCGGTCTTAACAATGCCCTGATCAACCCAGTCCCAAATAAAACCGCCTTGAATCTGATAACTCGTCTTGAACAAATCCCAATATTCGTCGAAACCGCCATTGCTGTTGCCCATTGCATGAGCGTATTCGCAAAGAATCATCGGACGAGGTTTCTTGGTTTTGGCATAATCAAAACAATAATGCCAAGGATACATCGGACATACAATATCAGTATTGCGAGCCTCGCCGGCTTGTTCGTACTGAACGGGACGTGTATTGTCAAAAGCCTTCAAACTATCGTATGCTGACTCAAAATTGCTACCGTTACCGGATTCGTTTCCGAGCGACCAAACAATTACGCAAGGATGATTTATATCACGATAAGCCATGCGCATAACTCTCTGAACGTGAGCGTGTCGCCAAAGAGGAACACCGGCAATATTTTTAGGACCGTAAATAAGACCGTGCGATTCCAAATTAGCCTCGTCCACGATATAAAGTCCGATAGAATCGCAAAGTTTGTACCAATAAGGATCGTTAGGATAATGACAAGTACGAACGGCGTTAATATTGTACTTTTTCATCAACAAAATATCTTTGAGCATTGATTCTCTGCTGATTACGTGTCCCGTATATTGGTCGTGTTCATGACGGTTCACACCCTTTATCAAAACTTTTTTGCCGTTGACCATCAAAACGCCGTCCCGGATTTCAACCTTTCTAAAACCGATGTCAAAGGTCATAAATTGCGGATTTTCAGCGGTTTTGTTTTCTAATGAAACAACCAAACGGTAAAGTTCGGGATTTTCCTCCGACCAAAGTTTAGCATTAGGAACCTCAAGCGTAATATTACGGTTTTCGGTTGCTGAAGTTTTGATTTTGTTGATATTAACACTCTTTTTAGCAACCTCATCTCCTTTGTAATAAAGCGTTGCGGAGAGTTTTACGCTTTCGTCTTTAACATTATGATTATCAACAACATAATCAAGTTTTACAGTACCGTTTTTAAGATCTGAAATCTCCGATACGATTTTAACGTTTCTCAAGTGCGTTTTAGGACGAGAGTAAAGGCAAACGTCCCTTTCAAAACCGTTGAAACGGAAAAAATCCTGATCTTCGAGATAAGACGCATCAGACCATCTTAACATCTTGAAAGCCAAAAGATTATCCCCTTCTTGAAGATATTTTGTAATATCAAATTCGGAGCAAAGTTTTGAATCCTCCCAATAGCCGGCATATTTACCATTAACATAAACGAAAGCAGCACTTCTTGCACCGCCGATACTAAGAACAACTTCTTGATTTTCAAAGTTTTTCGGCAATGTAAAAACTTTTCTGTAAACGCCCGTCCAGTTGTTTTCAAACGGTACTTCAGGCGGCTTTGGATCCCAACTGAAATCGTATGAAACGTTAGTATAAACGGGAAAACCGTATCCGCACATCTGCCAATCGCCCGGAACAGGGATTTGTCCCCAGTTAGAATCGTTAAAATCTTTGTTTTCAAAGCCTTGCGGTACTTTTGAAGGATTTTCTGCAAAAAAGAACTTCCATTTGCCGTTTAGGTTCAGGTAGTAGCCGGATTTTTCGTTATCGGCTTTAGCATTTTGAATTTTATCGTAAACAAACCAATGTGCGTGCATCGGTTCACGATTTTCTTCAACAATTTCAGGATTCCGCGCTTGAATCGGAAGTTGTTGAGAATTAGCATTTAACGAAAACAACGTTAATGCCGCTGTTAAAATTTTGTTTATTTTTTTCATAAATACTTTTTAAATAAGTTTTTCAGCGCAAGGTATGAATTTTTTTTGAATTTTTCAGAACTCCAAAAACAAAAAAAACGGAACAGAAAAACTCCGCTCCGTTTTTTTTATTATAATTATGGAATATTTTTTTCTCTAAAATCCGAGTTGAAATCCAGCAAATGCCGCTACGTCATCTAACTGAGGATTATAACCGAAAGTCGCATAAACCGGTAATTTGAATTTATCCGTTATAGGTATATCTTTTGAAACTTGAAGTCCTATATTCACTACATTAAACCCATCATGCGTACCCGTACCGTCACCGTACCACGTTGAAGGATTGAAAACCATACCAACACAAGGACGAATGTTTACATTACTTATAATATCCTCTAAATTATATCCAAGTTCAAAATATGTTCCGTAAGCGTTTTTCTCAGCCTCGTCAGGGTCTTCTAATTCCAACCAATATTTTTTGTCAGCACCGTAAAAAAGAACGTTCATCGATGCGTCCAAACCGAAATTACTTTCCCAATCCACAGAAAACTCAAACGTATGAGCCGTTTCGTCAGCTTTGTATTTTCCATATTTCGGCACATTAGGAACGTTAGTATCCTCTTGCGTAAAATAATCCGTTACGGTAAATGTCAGCTGATCGGCAATCGTATAAGAGGCAAAAATATCAAACTCTTTCATATTACCGTTAAAATCGGTACAATTCCAAAGTCCAAGAGTGAAATTTCCCGCATAAAAATCTATGTAAGGTTGAAAATTAGCACCCTTGAGCAACAAATTCCCTCGCCAAAGATATGCACTTGTCATATCAAAACCGCCGTCAAAAGCTATGCCGGAGGATTTCTCCTGTATTTCCAAATCCTCATCGTCGTCTTCTTGAGCCAAAGCACCGAATGAAATCAATGTTGCACACGCAAATGTTAAAATTATTTTTTTCATAATTTAATTCTTTTTAAATTGTTATACTCTAAAAAAAACTATTCCGTTTTAAAGAATTTCATTAATTCTGTCAAATTTTCTGAAAGTTCAGAAAGGATATCGCTGTTGTCCGACATTTTTTTAGATAATTGGGCAAACTGCTGAGTTGTCAGATTGAAACGCTGAACGGCTGTGTTAATCTGATTGCTGCCCAAAGCCTGCTCCGAACAAGAGGCGGCAATTTCTTTTACCAAAACGGCAGTTCTTTCAATATCCGGCAAAACAGCCGCAAAGGCATCGCCCGTATCTTTTGCAATAGACTGACCGTCTTTGCTGACAACATCAATCTCTTTTGCAGCTAATGCACTGCGCTCGGCAAGTTTTCTGACCTCGGCTGCAACTACGGCAAAACCTTTTCCGTGTTCGCCCGCTCTTGCCGCCTCAACAGCCGCATTAAGAGCAAGAAGATTGGTCTGAAAGGCAATTTCGTCAATGATTGAAATTTTTTCGGCAATAAGGTTCATCGCTTTAACGGAATTTTCAGCAGTACGGCTGCAATCCTTAATCGTTCGAGAAGTTTTAAAGGCAATTCTCTCAGTTTCTTTTGCGTTTTCGTCGCTCTGACCGATTGAGGCTGCAATCTCTTCCATCGAAGATGAAACTTCCTCTGCCGAAGAGGCTTGGTCATCTGCCGCTTCACTCATCTGACGACTCGCCGAATTAAGCTCAAAACTTGACGAAGAAATTTTTTGTGAACACTCTGAAATCGACCTTATTATATGATTAATATTGTCAGACAAATTAGCCATAGAATTTTGCAACATTCCGATTTCGTCTTCTCTGTCAGTATTTTCGACCTTAATACTAAGATTACCGTTTGAAATTTCCTTTGCATAGTCAATACTCTTTTTAAGAGGTAGTATAAGCGTTCTGATTAAAACAGAAATTGTCAATATAATTACTACAAACGAAATTATAAGACCGATAATTATAAAAATTCTCGTCGAAAAAAGTTCCTCGTCAATAACCGAAGCTGTTTTGTTAACAAGTCCTGAAGTATAAGCCTGCATTTTTCTGCAAATATCATAATTTTCAATACACCTGTTGTCGATAATCCACATATTGTCAAAAGCCTCTTTAGAAATTTCTGAATACGAGGCTGCCAAAGAAGTATATTGTTTGAAAAGTGAATTGATTTCCCTGTTAGAAAGTTGTTTTAATTCTTTTTCGGTTTGGGCATTCCACTCCAAGAATTTCTCCGGTTCGTCAAGATTGTCCATCACAGAGGCGCAATAAATAATTTTAGCAGCTCTCTCCGCCAAAACACCCTGAGCCGGCGGTGCTGTCTGCCCTATCTCGGAAAGTTTTTCAATAATTTGGTCTCTAACCTCAATAAAACTATTCCATAATTCGAGCCTTTTGTCGTTAGCCTTCCAAGACTTATCAAAAATAGGAACATAATCGTCCCAAATATCCGCAAGTTGATTATACCAAACAAGAAGACTATCTTTACGCTCAGAGCCAAGGAGGATTTTTAAGGTGTCCATACTCGCCAAAGATTCTCTAATGAACTCATGACTTTCCTCAATATCGTGCTCGGTCAGATCCTTTACATACTCCTCAAGCGCAAGGACTGCATTATATGAAATCTCATCAACGTCCTCACTCATTTTCACGATACGCAAATACTCGTGAGCCAAATCATCGGCTTTCGTATTAACGGTTGCCGTTCTGAAAATCATAAAAAAAGCCATAATGATTAAAGGCAGAGCCGCAGCACACAACCCCTTAATTAATTTACCTTTAATACTTCCACCTGAAAGAAATGATAATTTATTTGACATAATAATTTAAGTTTGTTATTTGATAAAAAATAAATGCAAATATTTTGCCGAAAAGGTATAAAAAATATCACATAAAAACAAAGAAATTAGACAATTTTTGTTAATAAAAACAAATAAAATCAAGATAAGCACCGTCTTTTTTAACGTCATGCACCAAAACGCCCGAAGATAGAAAAAAGTCTTTAATTTTTTCGATATTCATCCCCCGGCGTGAAGAATCAAAAATAACTTCTTTTGGAGAAAAAACTTTAAGGACCTCAGAGTTAGAAAAATCAAAACCGCCCGAAATTATCAGACAATCAACTTTAAATTCTTGATTTTTAAAGACTTCCAACTGAAAACGATTTGACAAAACGAAATATTTTTTGCCGTTTAAGACATAATAAAAATCTCTCAAATTATCCAAAGTATCAAGTCTTAAAATTCTCAAAGCCTTAATATCTCTGATTCCGGAAATTTTGTTTGCTATCTCAAGAAAACTTTTGTCAGGATTTTTTCTTGTTGTTAAAACCGTACAAGTATCAGCCTTAAAAATATTAATACAACTATAACCCGCTTTGTTACAAACAATTATATTTTCGCCTAAAGGATTTTTAACAGTATTTGAAACGCCGTTAAATCCGCAAAAAACAGCAAATATAAAAAGTGAAAATTTCAAAACCGCAACTTTTTTATTTGTTAAATAAACGACAAATGCCGCAATAAAAACGTAAAGCAAAATTGCCGAAATTTTTGACATAAAAATATTTTCAACGCAAGAATACGGCAAAGTCTCTATCCACGAAACTGAATTTATCATCATTTTCAACAAGAAATCCAAAACAGAGGCAATCATTCCCGAAAAAACCGTAAAATAGCTGAAAATAAGCATTATAACTGCTGAAATCATAATAAAAAACGACAGAGGAATCACAATAATATTTGTCAGCATAAAATACATAGGAAACTGATTGAAAGTACTGATACTCAAAACCGCAGTCCCGACTTGAGCGGCAAGAGAAACCGATAAAATCCCGATAAAATAATTAGCCAAATATTTCAAATGAATCTTTAAAGTACTGTCATTCACGAAATTATGTTTTAACTCCAAAGGTTTCATAAGCGGCATAACAGCAAGAATAGATGCCACTGCCGAATAACTCAACAAAAACCCGACGTTAAAAATCAATAACGGATTGATTATCAGCAATACAAAGCATGAAAAGGCAAGTGTCGGAAAACCCGCCTGAGGCCGTCTTAAAACATTAGAAAACGCCATCAATGAAAACATCAAAGCCGACCTGCAAACACTCGGCGAAAAACCCGTTACCGCCGCAAAAAGCCACAAAAGCGTTACGATTATCAAAAATTTCAAAATACGTCCCTTTTCAGTATAATTCAAAAATTTTAGCAAAAAATTGATAATCAGCAAAATAATACCCGTATGAAGCCCCGAAACCGCTAAAATGTGCATCGAACCGCTCTTTTGAAATGCAGTTATCGTCTCCTCGTCTAAATCCGTTTTGTAACCAAGAGTAAGTGCCTCCAAAACTGACAATTCTCTTTCCCCGAAATCATAACTGCGATAAATTTTAAGAAGTTTTTCCCTTAATTTTGAACCCCAATATCTAAAACCACGGTCATAACCTTTTGAAATAATTTTGAAATCGGTTTTCTTCAGAGCCGTTTCACAATAAACGCCTTGCCTCGACATATATTCTGCATAATCAAATTCAAACGGATTATTTTCGCTTTCTAACAGCTCAATATCGGAAAAAAATCCTATTAAATCACCACATTCCGGAATCGCAGAATTTTTGTCAAAATAAGCCAAAACATTATAATCAAAATTTTTAACAGAATCTCTGACTTTTAATATCGTTTTGAAAGTTTTTGTTTTTTCTTCTAACGGCATTTTAACGATAGCGTATTTCATGCCCAAAGAAATATTTTCCGGCTTTTCAGGGCGTTGAAAATTAACAGTAAAAATTCCGAAAGAAACCCATAACAAACAATACAGAAGAAAATTAAGAAAAACAAAAGAACGCTTATAACGGATTTTTTTGTTGAAATACAATATCGTCAAACCTATCAGACACACTCCGAGAGCGACAATTCCGAAATACATTCCAATTCCCAAACAGTATCCCAAAATTATCCCCGATATTGTCCCCGCAAGTATTTTGTAAATAGGAAAATTCACGGTCGCAAACCGTTTTTTTCAAAGAAAAAAAGAAATGCGCCTTCGACTAACACCGAAAGCGCAAATTTATAATATATTTTTTTTTAAGCTTTCTGCTCTTTGAGTACAACGTCATGTGCACCACCTTCAACGATTGATGTTGAAGATACGAGAGTTATCTTCGCATTTTTCTGCAAATCAGGAATAGAAGTAACACCGCATGAACACATCGTCGATTTTATTTTATCAATCGTAATATTGATATTATCTTTGAGTTTTCCGGCATACGGCACGTATGAATCAACACCTTCTTCAAATTTCATGGTTGCTTCACCGCCCATATCATAACGCTGCCAATTGCGGGCACGGTTTGAACCCTCACCCCAATATTCTTTCATGTACGAGCCGTTAATCATAATCTTCTTGGTAGGACTTTCGTCAAAACGGGCAAAATAACGTCCCATCATCAAAAAGTCAGCACCCATTGCAAGAGCCAAAACCATGTGATAATCCTGAACCAAACCGCCGTCAGAACAAATCGGAATATAAACGCCAGTCTTTTGGAAATATTCGTCACGCGCTTTTGCAACGTCAATTATCGCAGTAGCCTGACCGCGTCCGATACCTTTTTGCTCACGTGTGATACAAATCGAACCGCCGCCGATTCCTACTTTTATAAAGTCGGCTCCGGCCTCTGCCAAATAGTTAAAACCCTCAGCATCAACAACATTACCGGCACCAATCTTGAGTGTATCACCGTAATTTTCCCTAACCCATTGCAAGGTTTCTTTTTGCCACTCAGAAAAACCGTCAGAGGAGTCCATACAAACCACATCAACTCCTGCCTCTACCAATTTCGGGATTCTCTCCTTGTAATCACGGGTGTTGATACCGGCACCGACAAGCAATGATTTGTCTTTGTCCAAAAGCTCTCTCGGATTGGTTTTGTGTGAATCGTAATCTTTGCGGAAAACAAAAAATTTAAGGTTTTGATTATCGTCAATAACGGGAAGTGCGTTAATTTTGTTTGACCAAATGATGTCATTAGCCTCATTCAAATCGAGCGGATATTTTGCAACGACAAGTTTCTCAAAAGGAGTCATAAAATCTTTGACCTTTTTCTCAAGCGAATCTTTGCTCGGACGATAGTCCCTTGATGTTACAATTCCCAACAATTTACCGTTTGAAGTACCGTCAGCAGTGATTCCGATTGTGCTGTAACCTGTTTGCTGTTTTAGAGCGATAACATCTTTCAGCGTGTTTTCGGGAGTCAGATTAGCATTGCTGACAACAAATCCGGCTTTGTATTTTTTCACTTTTCTGACCATTTCCGCCTGCGACTCGATGGATTGCGAACCGAAAATAAACGAAATGCCACCATTTTTAGCCAATGCAATCGCCATGTTGGAATCCGAAACGGATTGCATTATCGCCGAAGTAAAAGGCGCATTAAGAGTAATGGACGGTTGAGCGTCTTTTTTGAATTTTACAAGCGGAGTTTTCAACGTTACGTTGTCGGGAGTACAATCCTTAGTCGTTAAGCCCGGAATTAAAAGGTATTCGTTAAAAGTCCTTGAAATTTCGTTAATTATATGTGCCATGATTATATCATTAGGGATTTAAAAAAATTTTGCAATTTTAATAAAAAAATCCGTTGCAAAGAAATTTTTTTCATGTTTTTTTGTTTAATTTTGCGCCATATCAAATTTAATATTTTTAACTTAAAAAAAATTAAAATATGAGAAACCTATTGTTTTGTGCGCTTTTGGTTTCAGGCTGCGCAAATGCTCAAACTAACAACCAATCTGCAGAATGCGATTCTACAGCCCTACCTACTGACAGTATTAAAACCGAAATAGTCGAAAAATACCAAAAATTACCTGACACTCAATTTGTTTCGGTAGAGAATTTTGAATACGAAATTAAAATTTTTGATACTGTTCACAACGGGGAAATTGATAATTTAAAACCACGTTACGACAACACTTCCAATATTTTAACCTTCAGAAAAAATAGTTTTAGGAATGCTGATTTCGGCGGAAAGGTTACCGGAACACCAAAAAACATTACCGTAGAATGGACTTTTGAAACTGACATGGACAATACGGATACAAAATACGGACGTTGGGGCGGCGGCACAGGTTGGACGGGACAGCCTTTGTATGTAAATTGGAGCGATTCGTTAAAAGAAAAATTCAAGTCCACTCCTTCGGCTAACGTTACACAAAACTTTAATAATCAAGAAATTATGATAGGTTCGTTGGCCTCAAAAGTATATTTCATAGATTATGAAACGGGCAAAAAATCACGCACACCTTTAGAGGTAAACAATCCGATAAAAGGAACGATTTCGCTTGACCCGGATTTAAACGGCAAACTCTATGTAGGTCAAGGAGTTCCGGCACGTTTACCATACGGACAACTTACTGCGGATTTGTTTACGCAAACTGTTAAAAATACCAATATGGCTGATGGCACGGCATGGCGAGGCTGGCACGCTTCAGACTCCTCACCGCTTAGAATCGGACAGTTTGTTTTTCGTCCGAGCGAAAACGGAACGCTTTATAAATTCTACGTTACCGACAGCCTCGAAATACTTCATTCTCAAATGAAATACCGCAAAAAAGGTTCTTCGGGTCCGGGCATGGAATCATCAATGTCGATTTATATGAACTACGGTTTTATCGCTGATAATCACGGATATATAGTTTGTGTTAATCTCGATTGTCTAAAACCTGTTTGGATTTATAACAATCATGACGATACGGACGCTACTCCCGTAATAGAAGTTGAAGATGGCACACCTTATATTTATATCGGCTGCGAAATGGACCGTCAAGGCGATTTAGGGCAATCGCATTTCGCAAAAATCAACGCTCTGACCGGTGAAAAAATTTGGGATTATACGGAAAGTGCCAAAAAAGTAAAAACAGGCAGCAAACATTTTGACGGCGGCTATTATGCTACTGCACTACTTGGACACGGGGATTGCGACAGTTTGGTTTTCGTAAATTATGTTGCAAACGACAACGGTCAAAACGGATATTTTTACGCTTTCAGCAAAAAAGACGGCACACTGAAATACAAAACGAAACTCAATTGTTATTCATGGTCATCGCCGGTCGGCTTTTTGAACGAAACGGGCGAAATGTTTGTTTTTAGCGGTGATACTCACGGATATGTTTATCTCTTCAAAGGACAAACGGGCGAGATATTATGTTCCAAACTTTTAGGAATCAATTTTGAATCGTCCCCGGCAGTAATTGACAATCATGTAGTTATAGGTTCAAGAGGAAATAAAATCTACAAACTGAAAATTGAATAACCGCTAAATAAATTTCATAAAATTATCCAAAAAAAAAATTTTTTTTCGCATAATTTTATGAAATTTTAATCCATTTACTATCATATTTTAAAAAAAAGAAAGGTCAATAATAATTTTTTAAACAATAAAAACGATTATGAACAAAGTAATAGTAGTTTTATTATCACTAATCTTATTAGCGTTAATATTCATAGGAGGAGTTTTGTTAATCTCTGACGATAGCCCAAACGAAACACAATCGACAGAAAAAGTTGATGACAAAACCTCGTCTGAAAAACCCTCAAAACCGGAAAAGCCGTCTAAACCTGAAAAACCATCGAAACCCGAAAAACCGTCAAAACCGGAAGATGATGAAGATTATTACGGCGACGAAGAGGACGATTTTGACGGAAATGTCTCTGTTATAGAATGTACTGACGCAACATTTGCAAAACAAGTTTTTGACGTGGATAATGAGAAAATTATTTGCAAAAAACCGTTTATCATTGATTTCAACGCTACATGGTGCGGACCATGCCAACAATTAAGACCCGTTTTGGAAAGAATTCAAAAACAATACGGTTCCAAAATTCAGATTTATAGCGTTGATGTTGATAAATGCAGTAAAACCGCCGATGCAATAGGCATTGAAAGTTTACCGACTTTGCTTTATTTTAATCCCAAAATTGAAAAGAACGATGCCGTTCATTATACGGAAGGCGGATTATCAGAAAGCCAGCTCAAGCAAATCATTTCATCGAAAATGAAAGTTAACTAAAAACAAAAATCCCCGTACTAAAATTAGCACTGGGATTTTCTTCTTAACTTTAAAACTTAATTTAGTTATGCAACAAAAATCTTAAACTCTTTCGGTCCGAAAGAGAATTTCTCCCTTGACCTGAAAGTATATTCTTTATTTTCAAAAACGCTTTTGAATTTTCCTTTCAACAATTCGCTCTCCGCTGTAAAATCTATTCTGTCAGAATGGAAATTAAAAATACCGATTACTTTATTTTTACCTTTCACTCTAACAAAAGCATAAATATTACAATTGTCGGTAGTCATAATTTTCGTAAAACTTCCGCCGTAAAGACCGTTCCAAAGAGCCTCGTTTTCGGTTTTCAAATTGTTTAAAGTCTTGTAAAAATCTCCCAAAGAACAATTCGTCCAATCGATTTCCTGCTTTTCAAAAAGATGAAGAGTTTTGTTGTTAGCAGCCTCTTGTCCGCTGTAAATCAACGGCATAGCAGGCAAAAGATACGTTAATGCAGCAAAGGTTTTAACACCGTCGGAAAATCTGTCATATTCCGTACCGTTCCAAGCACTCTCGTCATGATTGGTCGTAAACGTCATTCTGTAATTCTCCGGTCTGAATTTATCCAATTCATAATTACGGTAATGGTCAAAATCATAAACGTTTTTCTGTCTGTGGGCAATCTGTTTCATCAAATTGTGAAGCTCCCAACAATATGTCATATCAAAAGCCTCATGAATTTGCGGGTCTTCCCACTCCGCCAACCAAAAACATGGTTTAATTTTATCAACCTCCTTACGCGCTTTCACCCAAAACCATGTCGGTACCAAACCCGCCATATCACAACGGTAACCGTCAATGTCAAACTCCTTGACCCAATAACTCAAAGAGTCAATCATCGCATTTACGGTGTCAGGATTTTCATAATTAAGGTGTGCAACATCAGTCCAATCCTCGTTAGGAGCAAGAATATTACCGCAACCATCCTGATAATATCTGTCAGGATTAGAGGTTATCCAAGGATTGTCCCACGAAGTATGGTTTGCAACCCAATCAAGGATAACGTGCATTCCTTTCTTGTGAATCGTTTCAACCAATTTCCTAAAATCATCTTTGGTTCCGAAATCAGGATTTATTTCTTTATAATTTTTAACGCTGTAAGCGCTTCCGAGCGTTCCTTTGCGGTTCTTCTCCCCTACCGGAAATACGGGCATAAGCCATAAAATATCAACGCCCATATCTTTCAATCTGTCAAGATGTGATGAAAATCCCGCAATATTGCCTTTTGGGCTGAACTGTCGGATGTTAACCTCATAAATATTTGAATTCTTCGTCCATTCAGGTGTCTTAAATGCCATGATTATCTTTTTATTTATTAGTTTTAAGTTTTGTTTTAATATGCTATATCCCTGCCTGAAAAATGCAGCATTTCTTTCAACGTGTTGTTAAGAGGAGTTGCATTTTGAAGCTGTTGCAAACTGATATGACAACGGTAACGCCAATAATAATTTGCAACTGAAGGAACATTAATTCTCTCTTTTGAGGGGTCTTTGAGTCGTAAGTTTTCGTCCAAACCGAGTATATCCTGCAATTGGAAAATAGCCCACATTGCCGGAGAATAAAGATGTTGATACATAATATCTTTTACAACCCACGTTTCGCAATAGAAGGGAGCCTGACCGCTTTTGGAAAGTCCGTTATTATAAAAACGCTGCGACCTTGCGTGGTCCTCGTCCCACCAGCCGCGGATTGAAGAGGTATCGTGTGTACTCGGTGTTGCAACCGACAAAAACGGATAACCAGAAGGTCTGCCGAACTCGCCGGAAGTATCTTTTGGCATACGTTGAATTTCAAGGCTTAAAATATTAAGTTTTTTCATAACCTCTGGTACGCACGCCGGAATCATACCTAAATCTTCACCGCAAACCATCATATCTGTTGCTTTTGTAAGACCGGGAAGTTTTATCTCCGCTTGATTCTTCCAAAGTTCCTCGTTACGGCGATAAAAATAATCGTTGTAAATATCACCGATAACTTGCTTTGCCTGATTATCAAGCTCTTTATAAGAATTAGTCTTAAAAAGCGAATGTCTTGGGTGATAACAGTTTTCTTTGTGTTTATCCTTGAAGAAAAGCACCTCTGAAACAAGATAAATCAAACCTTGTTTTATTTTTTGCATGTGTACTAATTCTTCAGGCGAAGGACTTGAAATCGTGTTGAAAGCCTCCTCGATTTTGCTTTGAGTATCGTATTCGGCTTTGAGTCTGTATTCACCTTCCTTACCTTCAACCTCGTCCAAAAACGAATGTTTCACGTAACCCGCTCTATCCTGAAATATCTGATTGATAATATGTTTACGGATATAGGGTTTACAAAATCTTTCTTCGTCAAAATGAAGACCTCTTGCCTCAACTTCCGCTTTTGTAATAGGAATTGCGGGATCAAAAACACCCATCAAACCTCTTGTCTGCTCCAAAGGTATCGACCAAATTCTGAAAAATCCTAAAATATGATCAAGCCTATAAGCATCAAAATATTCTTTCATTTTTTTAAGACGTGCTTTCCACCAAGCAAAACCGTCTTTTTGCATTTCGTCCCAATTATAAGTCGGGAAACCCCAGTTCTGACCGTCGTCCGAAAAATCATCAGGCGGCGCACCAGCTTGAGAATCAAGATTATAAAGTTTAGGATTGACCCAAGCATCAACACTAAACCTTCCGATTCCGATAGGAATGTCGCCTTTGAGGACAATGCCGTTTTTACGGGCATAATCGGAAACGTTTTTGAGCTGCAAATGCAAATGATATTGTATAAAAAAGTGTACCGCAACATCATCAAAATTAGGATTCTCCTCAGAACAAAGAAAATCCGTTTTTTCTTGATTATAAACGGCAAACTCGCCCCAATGCGAAAAATCAGGCGTAGAATACAAATCCCTTAAATAACTGAAAACAGCATAAGGTTTCAGCCACTCAGAATTTTCACGATAAAATTTCTGATAAGCCTCTTCCTTTAAAAATTCCCGTTTGTTTTCGTCATAAATCATTTTGATAAAACGGGATTTTGCTTTCATAACTTCTTCGTAATCAACGCTTTCAAGTTTATTAAGTTCGGCTTTTCTTTCGTTGAGAATCCTCTCGGTAACATGAGAGGAAAGTTTGCCAATATCCGTTAATCTCAAATAAATCGGATGAAGTGCAAAAACTGAAACACATCTGTACGGATACGAATCCAAATAAGTATGTGTTGCAACGGTATCATTAACGGGTAAAAGTTGAATCATTTTAAGACCGATTTCTTTTGCCCAGTCTATAAGCTTTATTAAATCAGGAAATTCCCCCGTACCCAAATCCTCTTCGCTTCTTAACGAGAAAACTGGAATCGAAACGCCCGCACCTTTCCACGGATAACGCGGAAATTTGAAATCCTCATCGTTGAGAATATAAAATTCCTGACCCGGCTCCGGAGTAAAATACCTCGTAACATATTCCTCAAGAACAACTTTATCGGTATTTTTCTCACAAATACAATATTTATATTCGGCGTATTTTTGAGGTTTGTCAATTAAAAATTCCGCTTTCCATTCCGGAAAATTTTCATCAGAAAGCCTTATAATAATATCGTTTTCGGGCAACGAACCCAAAAACTTAATCGCAGCATAATGCTCCGGCTTTACTCTTGCAAGGGCAATAGAAGCCCTAATTGCAATTTTTTCATGATTTTGACTCTCCGAAGAATCATCCTCGTCCTTAGGTGTATCAATTTTCAAAAGCGGAGAAAATTTTTCTATTCCGGACCTTTTAAATATCACATCCTTAAAGGCAGAAGAATACATTACATTTTGTGAGGAAACTTTCGGCTTCCAAAAATCACGAATTAAAATGCTGTCTACCCCTACTTGCGGCGGATAAAACTCCCTCTGACCAAATTCATACAATGTTTGAGCAACATTGTTGTCTTTCATCAGATATTTGTACGAAAAGCTTTTGAGCGGTAACTCGTTAGTATCCACCGTCAACTCCCAATCACCGTTATTTTTAGGTGTCATAAGTGCGATACCAATACCCGGTATCTCATCTATCATCAACTGTTGTCCGTAACAGGTGCGATAATTTATCCTAAATGTTATTTTCATTGTTAGATTAACTATATAGTCTACTGAATCTTTCCTCTTAAAGAAGCAGACCAAAATTTTATGCGCTAAAGATAATGAAAAAATATAATAAATATACAAAAAAAAAGTTAATTAATAGTTGATTTTTAATTAACACCTAAAAATCAATCTTTTAGAAACGGAAATTTTCTAAAAAAAGTTTTTCCTAAAAAACAACAAAGCAGCCCGAAAATCGAACTGCTCTTGCTGCTACTAATTTTTAACCTAAACCTAATATTATGAAAAGACAATTTTTTTTATTATGGCATTAATTCCGGATACCATAATTTTTACGATGCAAAGGTAAGCAGGATTTTTTTATTGTACATTAAACAATAATTAAACAATTTTGAATTAATGTTTTAAAATATAGCGTTTTATATTTCATTTCCGTTAATAAAACGCCCCCTTGTTAAAAAAAATCAAAAAATTAAATCCGTTTTTTTTCTTTTTTTACCAAAATTATTTCTTAATTTTGAAACCTGAAAATTTCCAAGGGAATTACCCCGAAGAAAAATATTAAACAACTGATAATTACAAAAATACACAATTATAAGAAATGGAAACCATAAAGCAGCCCGAAGTCGTAAAACTAAAAATCATCGCAACCGGTGATGTTCACGGTGCTATTTTTCCATACGATTTTATCGAAAATGAGCCGTTAAATACTTCATTAGCACAGGTTTACACATACATCAAAGAGCAAAGAGCTGTAAAAAGCCAAGAAGTAATTTTGCTCGACAACGGCGATTTTTTGCAAGGACAGCCGGTGGTTTATTATTCCAATTATGAAAAATACGAGGGGTTACATATCTGTTCTGACGTTATGAATTTCATGGGATACGATGCTGCAAGTATTGGAAATCACGATATTGAAACAGGACATGATGTTTACGATAAGTTAACAAGTCAATTTAATTTTCCTTGGCTTGCGGCAAACGCAGTTAAGAAAGAAAACGGCGAACCGTATTTCAAACCGTATGCAATTCTCAACCGTAAAGGCATTAAAATAGCTGTTATAGGTTTGATAACACCGTCGATTCCGATTTGGCTTCCCGGCAAGATTTGGGAAGGCATCGAATTCAAAGACATGGTGGAAACGGCTGAAAAATGGATGGCATACATCAAAGAAAACGAAAAACCCGATGTCGTAATAGGACTTTTCCATTCCGGCATCGACAATACGTACAACAATCACAGCGACGACGATTACATGAACGAAAACGCCTCGGCACTTGTGGCTCAAAAAGTTCCGGGCTTTGACCTTATTTTTGCCGGACACGACCATCAAGAATGTAACATGGTAATCAGAAATTCCGCCGGACAAAGGGTCATAATCCTCGATCCTAAAAATTGTGCAAAACTTGCAGCCGTGGCATCAATCCAAATCAGGAAAGAAAACGACAAAATCACGGACAAAAAAATCACGGGTCTTATCATGGAAATGAATTCCTGCGAACCCGACCGCGAAATGATGAAACGTTATTCGGGTTATATCGCCATGATAAAAAAATACGTCTCAAAACCGATAGCAAAATTTACGAGAACGGTTTCTTCAAGAGATGCGATGTTCGGCAATTCGGCATTTGTGGATTTGATACATTCGGTTCAGTTGGAGGCCACGGGTGCTGACATTTCGTTTGCCGCACCGCTTACTTTCGATTCCAAAATTTCCAAAGGCACGGTCTGCGTAAGAGATATGTTCAAATTGTACAAATTCGAGAATTTGCTTTATACGATGAGATTATCGGGAAAGGAAATCCTTGATTATTTGGAATATTCATACGATTGGTGGTTCAACACCATGAGCGACAAAAAAGACCACCTTTTGCTTTTTGAATTTGACGAAAAAGGCAACAACCGCACGGCCGGAAAATTTTACAATTATTCTTCCGCCTCGGGCATAAACTATACTGTAGACCTTTGCAAACCCGCCGGCGAGAAAATCAACATTTTAGGTTTTTCTGACGGACGCCCTTTCAGTCTTGAAGGAGAATATACGGTTGCAATAAATTCTTACCGAGGAAACGGCGGCGGAGGACATTTAACGGAAGGTGCGCACATAAATCATGACGAACTTCTCAACCGCATAATTTGTGCAACTGACAAAGATTTACGCTATATTATAATGCAACATATTGAGCAAAAACATATAGTTTCACCAAAAGCTTCGGGCAATTGGAAAGCCGTCCCTCAGGAATTTTGGATTCGCGGCAGAAAAAAAGACTATCAACTCATGTATGACAATTAATTTTTTAATATAATTTTTCTAAAGTATTATTTGTATTTTTATGGAATTTTAACTATTTTTGTATCTATAAAAGTGTAATTAATACTTAATTTATATGAAAAAAGAATTGTATTTTATTCTTCCGGCAGTACTAAGTTTATATGCGGGAAAATCTTATTCACAATGTATCGACGGAAACTGCGAAGACGGTTACGGAGTGTTCGTTGATGATTACAAAAACCGTTATTCCGGATTTTTTAAGGACGGAGAATACAGCGGAGAAGGTACGCTTATTTTTTACGGCGGCGACGTTTATATCGGAAATTTCAAAAACGATATGTTTTCCGGCAAAGGCACTTACATTTGGGGTGAAACCGGAGAAAAATACTTCGGACACTGGGAAAACGGTAAACGTCAAGGCATAGGAACAACTTTTTTAGAAGACGGAACATCCTCTACGGACGTTTGGCGCGATGATGAAATTGTTGAAGAGGGAACGAAATATGGTTTGCTCAACGGAAGTTCGAAAAACGGTTATACCGTATTTGCATACGATGACGGAACGATTTACGAAGGCTATTTAAAAAATTACGAAAAACACGGACAAGGTATTTTAAACAAAGCCGACGGCTCACGTTACGAAGGGGAATTTCAAAAAGGCTATTATCACGGTTACGGAACTTTGACTTTGCCTGACGGAACTCAAAAGCAAGGACTTTGGGAAAAAGGACGTTATATCGGTGAACTCAATGTCAATAACATAAAAGGTTGTGTCAGCGGTAACTGTTACGAC
Source organism: Bacteroidales bacterium (assembly GCA_017412115.1). GTDB lineage: Bacteria > Bacteroidota > Bacteroidia > Bacteroidales > UBA3824 > UBA3824. Next base: position 68,681 of record JAFPYR010000117.1, read on the forward strand.
GGTTACGGTCTTATGGTTTACGATGACAAATCAGCTTATCTCGGTGATTTCAAAAACGGAGTATCTCACGGCAGTGGTGTTTATATCGACTCGGAAGGTACTAAAACTGTCGGCTCGTTCGAAAACGATAAAATCAGCGGTTACGTAAATATGTATATGACAAACGGCAACCGTTACTTCGGAATGTTTTTGAACGGTGCGGCAAACGGTTACGGTACGCTTATCTATTCTGACGGTACGATGTATTACGGCGATTTCAGGGATAATAGTTTTGACGGAGAAGGCGTGTTGTACAATTTAGAAACGGGCGAAAAAAAATCTGGTGTTTTCAAAAACGGTGAGTTATTAGCTCAAAAAGACGAAAAAGATTTCAAACTGATTTACGGCGAAAAAAACGGATTCGGAATACGTTTGACGAAAGACGGACGTTATTCGGGCAATCTTCAAAACGGTGTTCCCGAAGGACAAGGTTTTCTTGAATGTTATTCGGGCTGGACGATAGTCGGCAATTTTCATAACGGCGTGGCAAACGGCAAAGGCACGTTAGAAAATGTAGATGAAGGCAAACGTTATATCGGTGAAATCAAAAACAATGCGGCAAGCGGCAAAGGTACATTGTATTTCAGCGACGGAACTACCGTTTCGGGTAATTTCTTAGACGGTGAACTTGCTGAAGAAAAACCTCAGGACGAAAATGTTGCAAAACCCGAAGTTTCTTGGACAGAGCCTCAAATGACAAACACCGAAACCATCGAACAAAAAATTTCGGTAAAACTTTGCGTTGCTTCCAAAACTCCGATTACGGAAATAGTGGTAACGGTAAACGGTCAGCCTCAAATTAAAAAAGCCCTTTCAAGAGGTTTTACGGTAGTAACCTCTGAATGTGATTTTTCGTTTGAATACGAAATTACATTATCACCCGGACAAAATACAATCGAAGCTTCAGTGAAAAACGACGGAGGAACAGTTTCTGCCGCAACACGTTATATCACACTCAAGAAATCGGATGCTGTTTCAGAACAAAAACGTCTTGCACTTGTTATCGGTAATGCTGCATATCAGAACATCACTCCTCTTGACAATCCCGTAAACGATGCAAAACTTATGACAAAAACACTTACGAACTTAGGTTTTGAAGTTATGAGCTTTACGGATCTTGATCGCAAAACAATGACGGATAAAATTTATGATTTCGGTGACAGATTAAAAAATGAAAATGCAGTAGGACTTTTCTATTATGCAGGACACGGTTTGCAAGTAAACGGCACAAATTATTTGGTTCCCATAACAGCCGCAGTAAAAAGAGAACAAGAAATAGATGACGAATGTGTCAGCATCGACAAAGTTTTAGGACAATTGGAATATGCCGGCAACGATTTGAATATCATCATTTTGGACGCTTGTAGAAACAATCCTTTTGCAAGTGTTTCAAGATCTGCTACCGGAGACGGCGGATTAGCGCAAATGAATGCTCCTAAAGGTACTTTTGTAGCATACGCAACCGCACCGGGCAAAACAGCCTCGGACGGTGCTGGAGAAAACGGACTCTACACCGAACAACTTGCAAGAGCTATCAAAACCCCCGGTCTTAAAATTGAAGACGTTTTCAAAAATGTCAGAAACGAGGTTTATAAAATTTCCAAAGATATGGGTTCAGAACAAATTCCGTGGGAAAATTCCTCAATTTTCGGAGATTTTTATTTTGTAAAATAATATAAAATAAGTAACATGAAAAATTTCAAAAAACTATTAATATTAGCATTAACCGCTTTAATAGGGTTGGAATCTCAGGCTCAATACATGACGGGGTGCGAAATTGACACCGTTTTAGCCAAGAAAATTCCTCAAAAAGCGGTCATGACAAGAGATGTCAGCAACAATCTTCCCTCAGCGGTATCTCTTCAGAAATTTACGCCAATTCCGGGCGATCAGGGACAAACAGGAACTTGTACGGCATGGTCATCAACATATTGCATCGCAACAATGGTTTGGGCAATGAAAAACGGTATTACAAACCGAGCTAAAATTACCAAAAACGCATTTTTGCCGTGCTACACTTATGCTAACATCCTAAGACAGTCCACAACAAACTGCGCTGCCGGTACCGACATTGCAGATGCCTGCGCTTGGCTAAAAAATACCGGTGCAGTAAAACTTTCGCTTTATTCACAAAGTCCGGCATGTATTGCATCTAACCAAATTCCGACGAATTGGAAATCGTTAGCCGCTCAAAATAAGATACTTAACTATACCAAATTGTTTTTCAATTATAACAATTTGGCGATGAAAGTTACATCTACCAAAACGGCATTAGCAGCAGGACACCCTGTTTTGGCAGCCTTCAAATGTCCTAATTCGATGGCAGCATCAACGGGTATCAATTCTAACGGAGAATGGTGGCCGACAGAAAACTCAAATTACAATTACGGCGGACACGCTTTGGCAGTTGTGGCATACGATGACAACAAACTCAACGGTGGTGCATTTTTGGTTCAGAACTCTTGGGGTACTAATTGGGGCAAAAAAGGTTATTTCTGGTGTTCGTATTATACGTATGCGTGCTGGTGCTATTATGCCTACGAAATTTCGTCAGATTTAAACGGTGTTACTGTTGATCAAACAACGGCAAATCTTAATTTTTCAACCTCACTCAACGAGGCTGATTACGGCGGAGGCGGCAATGTTAAACCCGATGATAACAATCCTAAACCCAACAACAATGACAAAAATTATGTACTTGTTGATGAAGATTTCCTGAAAAAAATAGCAGATCAATACGGAATCAATTATAAGGATTTTATCAAAAACAACGGCAACAAGAACAACGACAACAACGGTTATAACGACAACAATTATAACAACGATTACAACGATAATAATTACGATTACAACGATAACGACTATTACGCAGATTATTCGGACAACGATTATAATTATTATTACGACGATAACGACGATAATTCTTGGAACGGTTACACCGACAATGATTACACCGATTATGACTACAATTATTACAATAATTACAATAATAATAACAACAATTATTACTATTATTACACTAATTCGTCATATAAGGATAACATTGAAAAATCCAAAGAGGAAGGAGTTGTTTACGATGAAGACAACACTTACGACAAAGAGTTCTGCAAAACAAAAAAACTTCACGTTAAAACCCCTGACGGCAAACACCTTGAGGTTTCAAAATTTTCGGGCAACATAAAACTCATGTTGAGCGATAATACTTTGATGACAGGTAAGATTAACGGTAAAGTTATAGAAATAAACGAATCGTATAAAGGCGGCACACGTTTTAGAGTATACATCGGCAACAATCAGCCTGCATACGTTTATGTTTTCGGAAGCGATTTGACCAACAAAACGTATCATATTTTTCCTCAGAGCCGTTTAACAAGTCCGTATCTTGACTATGTAAATTCGCGCGTGGCATTCCCCGATGAAAAACATTATATCGAGATGGACAATCAAAAAGGTACAGATTATCTTTACGTTTTGTACTCGTTGGTACCGCTCAACATAGACAAAATAGAACAGAAAATGGAAGAGATAAAAGGCGATTATGAGAATAAACTTTTCAATATTCTCGGACCTAAAACTTTTTCATTGGCAGAATCAGAAAATTCAGGCGAGAGTACATTCCGTTTTAATGCTATGAGCGTTAAAAAAGAGACTTTAGGCGTTGTAATAAAGATTCAGCACGAATAACATAATTTTTTTTCAATAAAAAAACGCCCGAATTTTTTTAGAAAAAAATTTCGGGCGTTTTTTATTTGGGTAATATACTTTTTTTATTACATTTGTAGGGTAACTCTATAAAATCTATTAACTATGAAAAAAATAATCTTTTACATTTTGTTGCTGACAATAAGCTGCAAAGTATCGGCACAGAATTATCTTGAAGCAGGATTTTACGGCGGCTTCGGACTTACGGAAGGCCTTGACAAAAGGCTCAACGGCAGCATTAACTTTAAAATCGGTTATACGACAGAGAAGGATTTAAGTCTCGGAGGATTTTTCTCAGGCTTTAAGACCACGCATAAAAACGACAGCCGCCTCGAATATGAATATGAGGATTGTGATTTTTGTTTTAGAGGTTATTACGGCGGTTTTTACGGTGAACAACATTTCTTGCGCAAATCTTTTTTCTTTTGTAGCGTAGGAGCAAAACTCGGTTTTGGTGGTGTTAATTACAGCAATCGCACTGTTGAAAAAGAATATTGGGACCCTATCGACAACAGCACAACGGTAATATACGAAAAAGCCGACAAATGTTTTGTAATGGTTATGAAACCCTACGGCGGAATTAATTTTGAAATCGCAAACGAATTCATCATTTCAGCCGGTGTTGAATATAGGAATATACTTTTCAACAATCTTCATTACCAAAACTATCACATCTCCAGCGGAAACGATCTCAACGGATTAATCTACTTATTGAAATTCTCTTGCAAAATAGATTTATAAAAGTTTTTTTTCACTCATCACCTTCTAAAATTTATATCGCATACGATATTTTGTTAAATTTTCCTAAAAATCAATTAAATCGTTTGCGATATAAATTTTTATTTCTACTTTTGTATCGTGAACGATATAAATAATTTCAAGATTAAAAATATGGCAAAGATTTACGATTTTAAGGCTCTCACGAGCAGAGGTAAAGAACTCGATTTCAAGGAATTTGAAGGTAAAGTGTTGTTAATCATTAACACGGCAAGCAAGTGCGGCTTTACTCCTCAGTTTGCAGGTTTGGAAGAGTTGAACCAAAAATACAAAGACAAAGGTTTGGTTGTAATCGGTTTTCCGTGCAATCAGTTTGCCTCGCAAGACCCGGGCAGCGACAGCGAGATTGAGGGTTTCTGCCAATTGAACTATGGCGTAACGTTCCAAATAATGAAAAAAATCGATGTTAATGGCGCAAATGCCAACTTGATTTTTGAATACCTCAAATCGCAGGCACCCACCGAAGAGTACAAGGGTTTGAAAGCCAAGGCTGCGAAAGCTCTCTTCAAGACAATCAGCAAAAGTGTGGAAAAGAAAAACGATATCAAATGGAATTTCACTAAGTTCCTCATTTCCAAGGACGGCGAAACCATCAAGCGTTATGCTCCCACCACCGAGCCAAAGGATTTTGAAAAAGATGTTGAATCAATGTTGGCTTAATTATGCACGACGAACTTAAACTCAACAATCAGATTTGTTTTCGTCTGTATTCGGCGTCGCGCTTGATTACACAGGCTTACACGCCAATGCTTACGGCTTTGGGCATCACGTATCCGCAATATTTGGTTTTGATGGTGCTTTGGGAGAAGGACAACCAACCGGTCAATGATATTGCGCACCGTCTGATTTTGGAGACCAACACCGTTACGCCGCTCATTCAGCGTATGGAAAAACAGGGTCTCATCACCCGCAAACAAGGCGACAAAGACAAACGGCAACAAATTGTAAGTCTGACCCAAATCGGCAAGGCGATGGAAGAACGCGCCTATCAACTGATTCCGCCAGCAATGCTTGGACGACTTGCCGCCTGTCCGCTGCAATTGGATGATTATCAAAACCTTGCAAAAGAACTCGATTCGATTATTAACACGTTAAAAAAGTAATTATGGCTAATAAAAATTTTTCGGCGAATCTTTTTTACGCTATTATCCTTCCACTGTTAACACTTCCTCGCATTTCTCCAAATCGAAGCCCTTGTACATCACCAAAAGACAGTGGAGAGTAGTTTTTTTGGATTTTTCAACAACCAAACCGTATTTTGAATATTTCTGCAACTGCAAGATTGCCTCGGCCTCCTTGTTTTGGATTTCGGCAGCGGTTGCGTCTTCTTTAACATACTTAAACTCAATAAGATAACTATGAGTTAAATCCGGATATTGGTCTGTTCGAGGTTCAAGGTAAAGGTCAGGGAATCCTGCCGACGTATCAGCCTCTGAATGTGGGAAATAGGCTTTACTTTGACAAGTTGTAGCCAATGTAAAACCGTGCAGAAACTTCTCGCCTTTTGCCTTGTCGCGTGTGGTGGCAAAGGTCTTGATGGTCTGCGACACGTACTCAAAAAACGCCTTCCATTCACCGTGGAACGCCATTCTCGACAATAATTTGTCGCCGCTCCAAGAATCGTATTCCAAATCGTTGTCTTTGTAATTATCCATAAGATAATTGATAAGTTGCTCTTTTACAACGATGTTTGGTATCTTGAATATAACTTCGTCTTCACAGAATCCGCCAATTGTAACCATTCCGAAATAGTACATCAGACTTATGAAATTGTCTTTTAAAACAATTTGCTCGGCAGGGAAATGATCTACCAATTTGCCTTTGACAAATCCGTCGGTAACAAGGTTTTGAATTATTGAACCTTCAAAATCCATCTCCTTATCTTTACGGATGAGCATTTTGAGTTTTCCGTAGTCGGTGCGGATGTTGCTGTCGATAATTTTATCGGGAAACTCGCCAAAATTACAAAGTTGGTCGGTGAAATAGAGCAACATATCCGAATTATACATTGTAGTCTTGCCATAACACCGTTTTGCAAAGCAATAATTATCGTACCACGGGCGGATAGTTTCGATGATTTCGTCAACGGAACACGGAAATTGGAAATACTCGCTGTAATAATTGAGCATTTCGCGGGCTTCCTGTTCGGTGAAGCCTGTTATTTCGTTGAACCGCGCATCGGTGGTGTAGTTGGAGCCAATATTGAAACCACTCGTAAGGTCGTCGAGCGTTACTGGCGAAACTCCTGTGATGAAAAGACGTTCGATTACGCCTTTCGAGCCGTCTTTAAGCGCATTGAAGAAAGTGCGCAAGTATCCTGTGCGGTGAGTTTCGTCCATATAACGACCAAGCAACGTGTAATCGGAAAGGATGTTGTTGGTAAAATTGTCGTACTCGTCGATAAAAAGATAAATCTTCTTGTCTGTTTTTTCCAACTCCTGAATAATGTATTTCAGTTCGTCAACGGCATTTTTGTTCATTTTATCCAACTCTTCCTTGGCGTTGGAGGGGAAATACTGAGAATAAATGTCACAAAAATTCTTGAACCTAAGGTGGCAATACGAATCGAAATTCTTCTTGTAATCGTCGATATTGCCGTTTATCATTGCAAAATTGAGTTCAAGCACCAAATATGAATTGCGATTTTGGGTCGGATGGTCGCCAATCCAAAGTCCTGAAAAAATCTCTTCAAACTTTTCTTTCTTATTGATGTCGTAATACGCCTCCAACATCGTCATTGTCAACGTTTTACCAAAACGACGAGGACGCACCAAGAAGAAATACTTGTTGGCGTACTCTATCTCTTGGATAAAGCGCGTCTTGTCAACGTAATAACAATTGTCGCGGCGGAGCATTTCAAAGCCCTGAATGCCGTATGGTATGCGTCGTGCTTGAGGATTCCACATAATTTTTCGCTATTAATGGTTCGGACAAAGATAATTATAATTCACAGATAATGCAAAAAAAAGTTTTTTCACTTTTGCCGCAGTGCAAAGATAATGTGATAACGCCTTAGTTTCTGTTTGTTACCGACTCTGACAAGGCAGCGAGAAAGTTTGTGCAAACTTTTCAACCCTACCAACTTTCCGAAGGTCGTTTTATCAGGGTGATGATTGGATAAACCATCAGACTATTTGCAAGCCAAAATATTACTTAAACATTCCAACCTTATGGTTTACGAAATTGCCAACCGTCTCTATTTCTAAGAATCAACCGCCTTTTGTACGTTTTTTTAAACAAAACAGAATGACACCAAAGTAGTCCTAATAGCATCAAGTTCACGATAAAAATGCCGCATTTACCAATGACCATCTATCGTTCAATTTGACGCATCACCCGTTCAAATCGCTGCCCAACTCAAAATTTCAATCAATGAGGTGGAAACTGTAATAAAATCTCTACATAAAAAAGATATTTGATTCCCGACAGTCCCTGATTCGTCAAACTGTCGGGTGTTTTTTTCTAAAAAATTCCCAAAAAATTTCCCCATCTCAAAAATTCTCCATATATTTGCCGCATCAATCAAAAACATAGAACGAAATGCCCCGTGTGAAACACCATATTACAACATCTTTTAACACCCAAAATTTTGCGGTGTCAGAA
>JAFPYR010000118.1 GCA_017412115.1 Bacteroidales bacterium
AAAGATGAATTTTTTTTTAAAAAATTAAATTTTTGTGTTATTTTTTTATTGCACCGGAAAAAATATTCCGTTGAGCCAGCCCAAAACTCCGGCTATTATAATCAGAAGAATAGGATTTGTCTTAAAAAAATAATGTACGGCTGCCGTTCCTGCAAAAATTATAAAACTCAAAACCGAGGTGAAACTTTCCTTGTCGCACATCAAAAGCGCAGCCGCAATTATAAGACCCGCTACAACGGGAGTCATTATTTCCATCGGTTTTTTTACAAAAGGCGATTCTTTGTGTTTGAAAAACAGTGCCGTTACAATTCCCATCAACAATACCGATGGCAGACAAAGCGACATTGTTGCCAAAATAGAACCTAAAACACCGGCTTGAGTAAAGCCGACGTAAGTTGCGGCGTTTATCGAAATCGGTCCGGGTGTCATTTGCGAGAGTGCCAACAAATCAGCGTATTGAGCGGCATTCATCCAAGTATAATTGTCCACGACCTCCATTCTTATCATCGAGACCATCGTGTAACCGCCGCCGAAACCGAACAAGCCTATTTTGAAAAATACCCAAAACAACTGAAGATATATCATTTTTTATCTGAAGTTTTATTAATTATGGTTTTAGCCCAGAAAATTCCGGCTAAAATTGCCGCTATGATAATATAAACGGGTGAAACGCCTAAAAAACATACCAAAACGCATGACAAAACAGGAATCCAAAAAGTCTGTTTTGAAAGTTTGGCTTTTTTCAGCATTGTTAATCCCGGTACCAAAATAAGGGCGATAACGCACGGTCGTATTCCCGCAAAAATATCTTTAACTGTCTGATAACCGTTGATGTTTTCGATGAAAGCTGCAATTATTACGATAATTATCAAAGACGGCAAAGCAGCCCCTGCCATAGCCGAGGCTGCTCCTGATTTCCCTGAAATTTTAAAACCCGTATACAAAGCCATGTTGATTGCAAAAACGCCCGGAAGTGATTGCGCTAACGTAATACATTCCACAAATTCGTCTTCGCTCATCCATTTGTTTTTGTCTACTAAGGCATTTTTTACCATCGAAATCATGGCGTAACCGCCGCCGAAAGTAAAAGCTCCGATTTTAAAAAATGCCCAAAAAAGTTTTAATGCCAACATTTTTTTTAATTCTCCTATCTTAAAATCTTACGTTTTTAATCGTAATTTTTCCATCAGAATATCTCAACTGATCGGAATTGCCTTTGCTGATTTTAAGATTGAAACCGTCTTTTACGGCTGCGGCACTTTCGTATTTGAATTCGGTAACGGGAAGTTTTGTCTTATTGTCGATAACGCCCCATTTGCCGTCTTTTTTCAAAGCGTAGAGATTGTTTTGAAGATGTCCCTGAGCCGCTTTTTGATACGAGCCGTTGTCATAAAGGTAGTCAATTACGACATTACCGTTTTGATCCTTGAATCCGATTTTGCCGTCTTTTTCCGTTTGTGTCAAATCTCCTAACTGAGAATCGTTGATGATTTTTTCGCATTCTTTAAGACCGCTTTCGGCTTCGTTGTTTTTCTTCTTTTTGAGGATTTCCTCGTATTTTTCTTTAGCTTTAACGATATTTTTCTCCTCTTTCATAATTCTTTCAGCCTCTGCCAAAAGTTCTTTTAATTCGGAGTCCTCTTCGTTTTGTTTGATTTCCTCTTTTGAGGGAATATTGTTGTCCCCGTTATCAGGTTTTTGAACGTGTGAGCCGCCGCCTTGCTGAGTGTTGTCTTGGTTTTGATTGTCAGTTACGGGTTGAGGCGTTTCTTTCGTTTGTTCGGTTTGCTCTTGCCTTGGAGCTTTGTTTTTGTTAAGGAAAAACCAAACGCCTAAACCTAATCCCAAAAGAACAACAGCCGCTATTATAATAGGTAAAATGCTTTTTTTCTTTTTTTCCTCTTCAACGGGCGTTGTTTTCTCTTTTTCTGCGGGTTTAATAACCGGCGGAACGGGAACTTTTTTCTTTTCTGGTGTTTCAGGCGTAGTTTCTGGCTTTTCGTTAGGCGTAACGGGTATTACAATCGTCTTGTTCAAATCCTCCAACAATTCCTCGCAGTCGTGGTAACGATTTTCGGGTGCCGTTTCCGTGGCTTTGTTGATAACGAGTTTGAAATTCGGATTTTTAACCGTTTCGGCGTGTCTGTCTTCAAGACTGCCGGTTGCCATTTCAAGCAAGATAAGTCCTACGGCGTAAATGTCAGCCCTTTGGTCTACGAGATTGCCTTTGCCCATTTGTTCGGGTGCGGCATATTTTGGCGTGCCGACTTTTACGAGGTTGTCATCATAACTGTCAGTGTAGGCTATGCCGAAATCCAAAATCTTAACATTATCACCGCGGTAAGTTATCATTATGTTGTCCGGCTTTAAATCCCTGTGTACGATTTGCTTTTTATGAACGTAACTCAAAGCACTGCAAAGCTGTTTTATAACAGATTTTATAAGCCTTTCGTTTTTTAATTCTCCGTTTTTAATACAATCGCTAAGACTTCTGCCATCAACATATTCCATTGTGTAATAAAGTCCTTCTGCGTCTTCGCCTTTGTCAAGAATTTTTACGATGTTTTCGTGGTCAAGACCGTAGCAGTTGTCAAATTCCTTCATAAAAAGATTGCGGTACTGCGCATTGTCTTTGAATTCCGGTTTTATCCTTTTAACGATAATCCACTTGCCGTAAAGTTTACCTTTATAAACCTTACTCATCGCACCTTGTGAAGAAAGCTCTTGAACGTCAGTTAATTTGTCGTCAAAAGTGGGAGTGCGGACAGGTTGTGGCTGAACTTTAGGTTCTTTTTCAGCGGGCTCCTCTGCCGTTACGAATCCTGACGAAGTTGAAGATGTATTATTGCTGTCTTCTGCCGTTACAAAACCCGACGAAGAGGATGCATCATTCTCCTCTGCCGTTACAAAACCTGATGATGAAGAGTCCTCTTGCGGAATTTCAGCGGTTACAAAACCCGAACTTTGGTTGTGTTTGTTGATTTCGTTTTCAATCATTGAGTTTAATTCCTCAAGTGAAACTCCTGCTTCAGGAGCTTTTTTTTCAAGCAGTTTTCTGTCGTTTTCGCTGATTGTGCCGTCTGAGCAGGCATTTTGTATCAGCATTTTTAATATTTCTATAGACATATCAGCCTTTCTTAAATTATATTAACTAAAAATCCCAATATTTAAAACCTTGAATTTCAAGATTTTAGAGCCGAAATTTTGTTTTCGGCTGGGGAATATCATTTCAAAAGACAAAATTAATAAAAAAAAACTGATTTTTTTTATTAAAATCCGAAATAATTAAATTAAATTTGTGCGGTAAAAAATTTATTAAATTTTTGATTATTTATAAAGACAATGGAAAATAACAACAATCGCGGCAATTCCAATTATCAGGACAATGGTTCCCGCGCACCGCAGAAAGGCGGACGTCCCTTTGGTTCGAGACCGAGGATTTATCGTCAAGGCAACCGTACACCTTACAATAGTAACGGTGGCTATTCTTCTACAAACAATCGTGAAGGTGGCTTCCAAGGTCAGGACAACGGTTATTCAGAGCGTCCTAACAACAATTACCGTCCTCAAAACGGCGGAGGAAACTACGGAAACCAAGGTTATAAAAAGAGTTATCCGAAAAACAATTATTACGGCAACGGCGGTCAGCGCAATAATTACGGCGCAAGACCGGGCAACAATCGCAATCAAGATGGCGGTTACGCTCCTTATAGAGGTAATAACAACAATAATTACCAAGGTCAGGGCGGTTACGGTTATGACCGTGGCGGTAATAATTACGGCAATCCGGGTTATGGTCAGGGCAATTATCAAAAACGCAGACCGAATTACGGAAAACCCGGTTCTAAATATACCGTAGACGAGAAAGGTTATCATCACAAAAAATATTGGGATCATTCCGACAGAAAACAACGTTCGTTTGATGCAGCCGTAGAAAGCGAGGACGATTACATCGAAAACGACGGTAAAATCCGTCTTAATAAGTTCCTCTCTAACAGTGGAATGTGTTCAAGACGTGAGGCCGACAGAATGATTAAAGCCGGTATGGTTCAGGTAAACGGCGAAACAATTACCGAAATGGGTGTTAAAGTCAATATTTCGGACGAGGTAAAATATAACGGAATGATTGTAAAACCCGAACACAAACGTTATCTTTTGCTCAACAAACCGAAAGATTATATCACGACTTTGAAAGATCCCCACGCAAGAAATACCGTTATGGAACTTATCGAAGGAGCTTGCAAGGAGAGAGTTTATCCCGTAGGAAGACTTGACAGAAATACAACTGGTGTACTTCTTTTTACTAACGACGGCGATTTGGCTAAAAAACTTACGCACCCTTCAAACGAGGTTCAAAAAATTTATCACGTAACTTTGGACAAAAACGTTACGAAAGCGGATTTGGACAAAATTGCTGAAGGTTTTGATTTGGAAGACGGTTTTATCAATGCTGATGAGGTAGGTTATGCAAACGAAAATACTAAAGCCGAAGTTATGATTAGAATTCACTCGGGCAGAAACAGAATTGTCCGCAGAATTTTTGAAGCTTTGGGTTACGATGTTAAAAAACTTGACCGTATTATGTTTGCAGGTCTTGACAAAAAAGGTCTTCAAAGAGGTCGTTGGAGATTTTTGACGGAAAGGGAAGTTGGTTTTCTTAACATGATTTCCGACCGCAAAAAAGAAGAAGAGCCGAAAAATACTGAGGCTCAAGAGAGTGAAACGGCTCTTGAAGATTAATTCTTGTGAAAAGAAAATGTTAGAAAACATAGTAAAGTACTTTAAATTAGTCCGCTTTGCGCACACGGTATTTTGTTTGCCGTTTGCGCTTTGCGGCTTTTTTCTTGCTGTAAAATCTCCTGAAGGAAATTTTACGTGGATTTTATTGGTTGAGGTTTTGCTGTGTATGGTTTTTGCCCGCAACACGGCAATGGGTTTTAACCGTTATCTTGACAGAGATATCGATATAAAAAACCCAAGAACAAAGGTAAGAGAAATTCCTGCCGGAAAAATTTCTCCTAAAAATGCTCTTATTTTTGTTATAATCAATGCTTTAGCCTTTGTCGTAACGACATATTTTATCAATCAAACGGTATTTTTCTTATCGCCTGTTGCATTGTTTGTCGTTATGTTTTACAGTTATACAAAACGGTTTACCTCTTTGTGTCATTTCGTTTTGGGAGCGGGAATGGCTTTGGCACCTCTTGGAGCTTATTTAGCCGTAACGGGTCAATGGGCTTTGTTGCCTCTGATGTATTTCTTTTTGGTTTTGACTTGGGGCGGCGGTTTCGATATAATTTATTCGCTTCAAGATGCCGGTTTTGATACTCAAAACAATCTTCATTCCGTACCTCAAGCTTTAGGAATTTCAGGAGCGTTGAAACTTTCTGCTGTTGTCCATGTTTTGACGGCGGTCTTAATTATTGTTATCGGTTATATGCAAAAAGTCGGTACCTTTTATGCAATAGGCGCAAGTATTTTTTTGCTGCTGCTTTTCCGTCAGCACAAAATCGTTTCTAAAGACGATTTGTCAAGAGTTAATGTGGCTTTCGGTACTTTTAACGGTTTGGCAAGCGTTATTTTTTCTATTTTTGACATATTGGATATTATGTTATCATAAAGGTTTCTTTTATGAAAAAATCGAAATTATTGAAGATGAAAATTAAAAAAATGGCACGGTTTATGAAATATCTTTTAACGGTATTTTTAAACTAAAAGTAAATAAATATTTTTCATTTTCATTTTTCAT
>JAFPYR010000119.1 GCA_017412115.1 Bacteroidales bacterium
ATTCATAATTCATAATTCACAATTCATAATTCATAATTCACAATTCGTAATTAAATTATTCTTCAATTTTTCCGTCTTTTATTCTGATAATTCTATCGCTCATATCAGCAAAATGTTCGTCATGGGTTACGATTACAAACGTCTTTTTGAATTTTTCTCTTAATTGAAAAAGCAGAGTGTGAAGCTCTTCTCTGTTTTTTGAATCAAGGTTTCCTGAGGGTTCGTCAGCAAAAACTACTTCGGGGTCGTTGATTAATGCCCTTGCAATCGCAACTCTTTGTTGTTCGCCGCCCGAAAGTTCTGAGGGTTTGTGAGTTACGCGTTCAGAAAGATTAAGAAAACCTAACAATTCCAAAGCACGTTTTTCGGCTTCCTTTTGATTTTTTCCTCCGATTAATGCCGGTATGCAGACATTTTCCAACGCATTGAACTCTGGCAAAAGGTGATGAAACTGAAAAACAAAACCGATATTTTTGTTTCTGAACTCGGCTAAACGTTTGCCGGAGAGTTTGCCCGCATCAATTCCGCCGATATTAACCTCGCCCGAATCGGCTTTCAAAAGCGTTCCCGCAATTTGCAAAAGCGTAGTTTTGCCCGCGCCCGAAGCCCCGACGATAGATACGATTTGAGAGTCTTCTATCGTTAGATTTATACCTTTTAAAACTTCGAGTTGTGAGAAACTTTTCTTTATGTCTTTTAAAATTATCATTTTGCTTGTTCAATTATTTGAATTTGAAAAAGTTTTGACCAATTTTTGCCCGTAACAAAAAGTCTTCCGCCTTTTTCGTCGTATGCGATGCCGTTTAGAACGTCAGTTTCAGTGGTTCTGAAATTTTGCGGTAAAATATTAGATAAGTCTATGTAACTCAATACTTTACCCGTGTGATAATCAATCTCGGCAATCATATCCGTCTGATAAATGTTTGCATAAAGTTTTCCGTCAATGATTTCCGTTTCATTCAGCATTTTTACGGGTCCTAAATTGTCGTAAACTTGAACGTATCTCATTGAGGCAAAATTATCGGGATTAAGGAAATAAATATTTTCGCTACCGTCAGTAAGTATCAGTGTATCATTGCTGTATGACAAGCCCCAACCTTCTGTTGAAACATTAAATTCGCTTAATTTTTCAAACGTTTTTTTGTCATAAACAAAACCTTTGTGATTTTGCCAAGTCAGTTGAATGAGTTTGTCGCCCATAATTGTCAAACCTTCGCCAAAATACTCGTCTTCAAGGATATAGCTTTGAAGAATTTCGCCAGTCTCGGGTTTTACTTTTCTTAATGAAGATTTTTTCTTCAGACCAGTTGATTCGTAAAAATAACCGTCTTCATATTGCAAACCTTGTGTATATGCTTGATTATCATGGTTAAACGTTTTCAAAACTTTGTAAGTCTTGTGTTTGGGCGTTATCTCGGAAAAAAGTTTTATTGATGCTCCTAAATATTCGTTTTTTCCGCCAAAAAACGTTTGAACGGTGATAGGAACAATTCCGCATCTAAAATCCTTTGTGTCAATGGTATACGATAATTCGCCGGAATTTAGAACCGCAAATTTTTTACCGTCTATGTTTACAACGGCAGAATCGAATTTTTGATTTTTGTCTTCTGAAATTTCAAGGAGAAATTTATCAGAAATTTTTCCTAACGAATTTTCGTCTAAATTGCTGACTTTCAGTGAGAAAAATTTTTCCTGCGGCTGTTGTTGAACAGTCTCGCCTTGGTTTTGGTTTTTGTTTTCTTTTATTCCGTTAGAGCATGAAAAAAACAAAAGTACCGGTAATATTAATGTTTTATTTAAGTGATTCATAGCCTTTTATAAGTTTTTGGGTGAAATAATGTAATCAAAATCAAATTTTTCGTAATTAGCTTCTTTCCAATCGTTGAAATCAGCACTCAGACATACGAAATTAGCATTGTCGAGATAGATTTTGCCGGGTGATTTTTTTAGTTGCGAAACCATTTGCGACCATGTTGGATTATGCCCTACCAAAAGAACGCTTTGTGCTTGATTATCAATGTTTTTTATCACTTTTAAAATCTCTTTCTGATAGTCGAAATAAAAACTTTCTTCGATAATTATTTCGTCTGAAAATCCGACTTTGTTTTTGATAATTTCGGCTGTTTGATACGCTCTTTTCGCTGGAGAGCATATAATTTTATCAAATTTTATTTCCTTTTTAATAATTTCGGCAGCGATTTTTTTAGCCTCGTTGATGCCTATGTAATTGATAATTCTATCTTTATCATCTACATCGCCGAGCCAATCCGATTTGGCGTGCCTCATAAAATACAGTTTTTTCATCTCTTTTTTATTTCGTTATTAAAAATGCAAAGTTAATAATTTTTTTTCGTCGTAGAAAAAAGTTGTTAAAAAATGAAAAATCATTCTTTTAAAAATCCGTCTTTGTTTTTTAGGTTTTTAAAACTTTTCAGTTCGCATTTTGCCTTTCCTAAGGGTAGTTTTACTATGATTTTGACGGGGACAAAATTTCCGTCGTTAGTGAACCATGCCACCATGTCGTCTTCGTTTTTGAAAGTAGCATCGTTTTCCAAAATCGGGGAAAATTTCAAACATTCGATTTTTCCGTAATCTGTTTTTACTTTTTCCGTGCCTTTGTAAGCCATTTTAAACTTATACAATTCTTCGTCAAACCATGAAGTTAAATTCATGTATTCGTTTTTTTGATATTTTTGGTCAAAAATGAATTTTCTTGAAAAATAAAATGCGGAAATTATGTCAAAAGTATTTTCAGGGACTTTGTGCCGTCCGCTTTTCATGGAATAAACAACGCTTGAATCCTGAAAAAACAAATCTTCGTTATATCTTTTATAATTGTTTTCGGTAACATTTCTTACAGCTTTTACCGGTAAACCCGAAACAATGTCAAAATAACTTTCATAAACGTCGTATATTCTTGCCAATTTTGATGCTAATCCGGTCGTATAGCATTTTGCAATGGCGTAAAAGCAATATTCGTAACCTACGGGCACGAGTCCAACTTTTATCGAAAATTCCCCAGCCTTTACGATTCCGTATTTCAAATCGTAGACAAGTTCTTCTCCGGGATCAAATGCTGTGTTTACTTTGTATTCTTTTAGAATTTCGGCAGCGGTTTTTTTTTGGGCATTAGCCGAAAGTGTCAGCATTACTAATATTAAAAAAATAATTTTTTTCATTTCTAAGGTTTTTTGATATTTATATGTGGCAAAGATATATAAACTTTCCTTTTTATGAAAATATGGCGCATTATTTGTTGTTAAATAATCAAAAACTTTTACGACAATGAATAAAAAAAATATCCTTAATTCATTGATAATATTATTATTAGCACTGATAACCAATAGTTGCGGTAAGAATTACGCTCCTGTTATAGACGAGGGGCGCATTGTTTATGCCGTGGATTTTCCTAAAGAAGAAAACAATAGTTCTCTTGTTGCGATTATGCCCGAAAGAGTGGAGTTGTCGTTCAAAAACGATAATACGGCATTGAGCATCAGAGGATTTGCCGGTTCTTTCAATATTTCGTTTATCACTGATAATCAGAACAATAAGTATTATTCTTTGTTTAGAATTATGACTGATAAATACAAATACGTAACGGATTCCAACGGTATTTCTTTCGGTTATGACCAAATTCGCGACATTGAAATCGAAAAACTTTCTGATACGATGACTATTTGTAATTATTTGTGTCATAAAGCAGTAGCACATTGCAAAACTATAAATCGTGATTTGGAACTTTGGTATACTAACGATATTAATATCAAAAAATCAAACATTAATAATGCCTTCAGGGATTTGGACGGTGTGTTATTGAAATTTCAGGTTTTGCTCAGCGGATTTTTTATGGAGCTGACGGCGGTAGAGGTTGTGGGCGAGCAGGTTAATCCCGATTTGTTTGTTGTGCCGGAGAGTTACAAAGATATTTCAAAACACGACCTTGATAGCATGATAAAATCTTTTGATTCCGAGCCTGAGGGTGTAACAAGATAAAAAAGAGCCGCAAGAAAAATTAGCGGCTCTTTTTTATAGTTTTAATTCGTTCATCATTTTGTAATCCGTGCAGTCGCAGGTTACGGGCTGAACGGATACGTAACCGTTTTTTAACGCCCATTCGTCAGTATCTTCTTCTTGAGGTTCATAATTGTAATAATCGCCGGTAAGCCAATAATACGGGCGGCGGTTTGAGGGATGATAACGCTCGTCAAAAAATTCTTTCCATTCACCGGCTGATTGTCGGCAGATTTTAATGCCTTTGATGTTTTCCGGATCGTTGTAGGGGATATTAACGTTAAGACAAATGCTCTTTTGGAATGTTTTGTCCATCGCTAAAACTTTTTGTGTAATTTCTCTTGCGTATTTCCCGGCCGTTGTGAAATCGGAATCGGGGGCAAAGTTCAAAAGCGAAAATCCTATCGAAGGTATGTGATGTAATGCGCCTTCCATTGCCGCACCCATCGTGCCTGAATATAAAATGTTTATGCTCGAATTAGAACCGTGATTTATACCGCTTAAAATCAAATCGGGTGTGCGGTCAAGAACCTTGAAAAGTGCAATTTTGATGCAGTCCGCAGGTGTGCCCGAACATTTAAAAGCACGGATTTCTTCGTCAATTTTCGAGGGTCTGTACCAAAGCGGCATATCAAGCGTAACGCTGTGTCCTTTACCGCTTTGCGCTTTGTCAGGGGCAACGACTACGATTTCGCCCAAATCTTTTACGGCTCTTACCAATTCTTTGAGGCCTTTAGCAAAAATTCCGTCGTCGTTGGTGATTAAAATCAGGGGTTTGGTTTCTTCCATAATCTTTACATTATTTATGCAAAGGTAAGCAGAAAAATATAATCGGGCAAATTTTTTTGTGTTTTTAGAATTTTAAAAAAGAGGGAGTGGAGCGCAGGCATCCTTGCCTGCAAGTGCTTGTAATGGGGTTGTTTTAAAATATACAAAAAAACAATACAACGGGCGAAAAATTTTTCGCCCGTCTGTTTTAGAAATTTGTGTCTATTGAATAATTATTTTCTGCGTTTTTAATCCTGTTTTAACGATATAAACTCCGCTGTTTGAAAGCTGGATTTCTATGCGGCTGTTTTCAGGTTTTACGCTTTTAACAATTCTTCCCGCCATATCAACAATCACGATTTCTTTTGAAGCGTTTTCCACGAAAATCGTATTTTCAAAAGACCAAATTTTTACGTTGGAATTAATTGAAATATCGTCTGTTGCGGTGATTGGTGCGGGATTGATAGTAAACTCTCTTGTTATTTTGCCAGTATAACCATTACTTTTCTCTTTACCGATGATGGTAACGGTGGCAGTTCCGACATTGATATTGTCGGAAAAAATAATTTCACATTCAGAGGTGATGTCGGTTTCACCGTCTTTAACGATAACTGACGGCTTGATTTCATCGCCTGTGTATGTTTGGTCGGGAATTGAGCAGACTGTTATATCAGAAGAACTAAGTTTTTTACAAAGAATCACTTCTACATCCATAAGCTCTGATACGCCTTTAATATCAAACGTACCTGTATATACGCTTTTATCATCGTTCTCTGTAAGTTCAAAGTCAACTTCTTGTCCGCCGATTTTTACACTTTTGCTTTTGAACAAATAATCGCTGTTTACATTTATTGTCATTGTGGCGGTAAAAAAATAACCGCTTAAACCTGACGTCGTTATTGTTTCATCTTTATGAAAATAACCTGAAATTTGATAATTACCGCCTACTACATCAGTTACAGGAGTTTCAAAGTGCGGGAAAATATAACCTTCTTGATTGTTGTATCCAATTTCAAATAAAAGAACTTGTGAGGCGTATTTAGCAAAAACGCTAACAGGTGCAATTACTTTTTCTACTGCATATAAACCACTCATTACTTCATTAAATGTGGAAATTGTAGAGGGTAGAGTTATGGTTTTTAGGGTATAATTATTATTACTTATATTCCAACCAAAACTTTGTAAGCCGACAGATGTAACACCCTCACCTACAACAAAATTTGTGATACTTGATGCGTATTTTGTATACCACGGGGCAAGATAAGCCATAGTGATGCTATAATCTTTCATTTGTTTGGTTACGTTTTCAGCCATATACGGTGTAACATTCACTGTTAGTGTTTCTAATATGTTATCGTTATCTTCATCGGTTATGGTATAATAAAGATTTTGAGAATGATCGTTAGTAAATCTGTATGCATATCCACAATATCCGCCTATTTTATCGCCCCATGGAAACGTAAGACCTATTTCGCCAAGAGTCATGTCTTGGGGTAACATTTCTTGGTCGTACAACTTGCCTTCCGCATTGCTTACAGTAAGGGTAGTACCGCTTTTGTAATATGTGAGCACAGTGCCATCGTAAAGAGTATAAGTTACATATCCGCCATCGGGCGCAGTTATATTCAAATCAGAACTACTTGTTGTGGCTTTATATATAGGCATTGCTCCGTCATTTTCGGGGATGTCTATTATTACATCTGAATATGATAGATTTCCGCATCCTTTTGGTTGTTTGGTTTTGAATGAAATTGTAATTGAAGTAAGGTCGGTGGTGTAGTAATTATTCGATAGCGTACCGTTCTTAGAACCCAATATAGCACCGCAATATAAATAATGATCGCCTGAATTACCGCTATAAAATGTAGAACGCAGTGTAGTACCATAATAAAGGTTGTTGGATAGTGTGCCTTTATTGCTGCCCGCTATTCCGCCGTAATCGTAACAATTGTAATTTTCTCCCGCTGTAACGGTAGCGGCACTTGTGCAGCGGTTTACCGTACCTTCATTATAGCCTATAATTCCGCCGTGATAGTAAGAATTTTGTATTTCGCCTATAATAGAAGTTGACGCCAAGGTATGGCAGTTGTTTATAGTACCGAGGTTGTATCCGGCTATACCGCCGACATTTCGTTTGCCTGTGATTGTGGAATTGCCTATTGTTAGGTTTTCAACATAGCCGTTTGTTCCTATGCAGCCGAATATGCCTTGGAAAGAACCTTTCTTATCGGAATAGGCAATTTCGGCGTTTATGTTTTCGTTGTTGATACCGGATATTAGTTTTCCATTGCCATCGAAATGTCCAGTGAAAGGATTGGCTTCGGTGCCTATCGGGATATAGTTGTTGCCTATTGTTGCGTCCTTTGGTTCAGAAGAAAAATCAATGTTGGACATTAGTATGGCATTAGCATTAGAAAATACACCATCATTAATAATAAGTGCAAACATTTTTAAGTCATTAACCGACGATAATTGGTAAGGATTTTCGTTAGAACCATCACCGATGGAAAACACACAAACATTGAACTGCACCGATTTACTGCCTACATAATTGCTATTTTCAGAAGGCTGTATAATAAGGGTATATACGCCTGATTTGTCTATTGTGCTGACTGTTTGATTATTATATGTACAAATAACATCGTATTCATTGGTACTTAATACATTGTTATTGAGGTCGGTTACAATCGGAGTCGGTATTGAGCCGTATGAGGTATATGTTTTTTCTACACTAGTGATGGTTGTAAGCAAAAGATCATTTGGTTTTAAAATATTAATGGTCAAATCTAGACCATCTTCAGTACCGCTGGTAGTTTCAAGGTTAAATAATACACTTTTTTCTGAACTTAATAAATCTATTGTATATCGGTATGAACTTTTAAATGTCTTAATAATGGCAGTATTATTTACAACGTTACCGTTATATATGTTCAATTTATGTGATGTAAGATAAAAATGCAAATTTCCTTTCATTTGAATTATATAACCATCAGGAGCATTAATGATAAGCGAGCCATTGCATTGCACGCTATAACCACCATCTTTACCGCCGTCATCATAAACTTTGAAAGTGGATTTTCCTGCGGCTATATCTTGTGCAGTAATGGTTAATGTATTAGTGCCGTTTGCAGGCATATTTACATACCATTCATCACCGTCTTGTGTTAGTGTTACATTTTCATCTGCCAATGCAGATGTTGAGAAAAAAAGAAGAGTGGTAAAGATAATGTTAAATAAAATATACCGTTTTACCCCCCCCCGTTGTCTTTTTGTAAAGAGTGATAAACTTTTTCATTTTTTATATGATTAATGATTTATAATTTTGAAATTTCTTCTTTGGTTAAGCCGGTGTTTTGTGCAATGAAGTCCGCATCAAGTCCGGAGGCTTTGAGATTCTTGGCGATTTCAAGCTTGGCTTGTCTTTCGCCGAGCCTTATGCCCTCGTTCCGGGCACTGGACTCTATACTGTTGAAATCACGCATATTTTTCAGGCTTTCCTCGTAGGCAAAATGCTCTTCGGGCGTGTATTTTGCAATTTCAGCCTGTTCAAACACCTTCTTAAAAATTCTGTCCTGCAACTCTTTCGGACGCTCCATAAGGCGCGAAAGGTTTTGCAAAACAAACATCCATTTGTCGTAAAAAGATTCGCACTGTTCAATCGTCTTTTTGAACTTCGGCATTTCAAGATAAATGAACGCCAACTTTTTATAAAAAATCTTGTTGTCGTTGTTGGTATCAACAAGCATTACATCGTGTCGGAACTCGTCTTCTGACTCCTCGCTTACAACAACGTCTTTTTTTATTTCTCCGTTATCGCTTAAAACAACGTCGTCTTTGAATACAAAATTCAAGATTCCGACGGTATACAGCGGTTGAAGTTCGTAATTCCATCTTTCATTGGCAGTGTCTTTTTTCGCCATATCGCAGATTGGAAACGAAGCGTAAAAAACGCTTCTGTCCTTAAAAAACTGTTGAAAAGCATTCTGCATTTCAACGATGAATTTTCCGCCGCTCTCAGTCTGACAATAGACATCGTAAACAGCCTTGCGGTCAGCCTCCGAGCGTCC
>JAFPYR010000120.1 GCA_017412115.1 Bacteroidales bacterium
CGTCGGGTCAGATGTTTGCCGCCGACTTCTTTCAGATTCCGCCTCGCGACGGACACCCTTGTCTTAGGCTATGTGATTCCCACTATCAGGGCTCACTCGGGACTTCCACCCATTAGACTTCGCTCGTGCCGAGCATACTAACATAAGGGGCGGATTTCTTTTCCGCCCCTTAACTTTTTTTAAAAATTAACTGCAAATTTAACTTTCTTTTTTTGCAATCCTAAATCAATTGTTTATTTTTGCGAACAAAAAGTATAACCCTAAATTCTTAACTAAAAATGACGGAATTTCTGATAAATTTATTCAGAGACTTATCTCAATACCTGATAGATACTTTTACTATCAATTGGGGAATGAGTTATGACGGTGCTGTAATTTTAAAAAATATTATAAACTTAGTACTCATACTTTGCATAAGTGCTATAAGTTGGATAATTGCAAAACTAATAATTATTGAAACGGTTCATCAAATCGTTCTCAAAACTGAAAACAAATATGATGACGAATTAGTCAGATTCAAAGTCGTAGAGCCGTTAAGTCAAATTATACCGGCAGTTTACATTTTTTATCTCATTCAGTTTGCTATTTCTGATCAGGTTTGGGTAGAGAGAATACGCTCGTGGTGCTACACTTGGAATGTATTTTCGGGTATGCTGATTCTTATGCGTGCAATAGACTGCATACAGTCCATTATCAACCAAATTTTGGAGGAACAACACCGTAAGTTTTCAACGCAGGGCTACAAACAGGTTGCAAAAATAATCGTCGGAATTATCGGCGGTCTTATGATGATTGCAATTTTAACGGGTCAGGATTTATTGAAAATCATCGGAGGTTTGGGTGCAATGTCAGCCGTTTTGATGTTGGTTTTCAAGGATTCGCTTTCGGGTTTTGTGGCCTCGGTGCAGCTCTCGTCGTTAAACATGGTAAAAATGAACGACTGGATTAGAATCGCAAGCCGTAATATTGACGGAAATGTCGTTGATATTACTCTTAACACCGTAAAAATCAGAAATTTCGACAACTCGGTTTCTACCGTTCCTACGGCTGCGCTTATGAACGAAAGTTTCATCAATTTCTCTAATATGCAGGAGATGAAAGCCCGCAGAATCATGCGTACAATTATGATTGATGCCGATAGTATTAAAACTGCTGATAAGGAATTGATAGACAAACTTTACGAAGAATTCAAAGAGCTTCCTAAATGGTGCGATTATATCAATACCAGAGTAGAAGAATCAAAAAATCCTTCGGACAACATAAAAGATTTCAACAAAAGAAAACTCACGAATATAGAACTTTTCAGAAAATACATTGAGTTTTATATCCGTGCTAATTTTCAGGAATTTGTTAAATACAAACCCGTTACGGAATCGGACGAATACGGCAATATAAAACAAGTTTATTACGTTGATAAAGAAGAATTTGAAAAAATTCACGGCTATGCCGCCGTTTCGGAATATTTGGAAGAAAAAGGCGGTAAATGGATTATAAAAGATTTCAGCGGATTCATCAGGAAAAATTCCGACCTCAACCAGAGCAGGAATTATTCCAAAATGGATGAAAACAAGAAAAAAGACTTTCTTGACAAAATTTTCTTGGAAGAGGATGTCAAAGATGCCGGAACATATTATCCGTTCCGTTACAAAAGAAAAGATATGTTCATCAACAACGAAATCAAAGACTGGATTTATCCAAACCGCTTTATGAAAAAAGAAGGCACTTTCGTTGAAAACGGTCATTTGATGGTTCGTCAAATGCAACAGACGGCAACAGGTGTTCCTCTGGAGGTTTATGCGTTTACGAAAATTACCGAATGGGCAAGTTTTGAAATTATTCAGTCGGAATTTTTTGAACACTTATTTTCTATTATAAAAGAATTCAACTTAAGAACGTTTCAATTTTCGCAAACGGATGCTTTAGCTCAAAAACAACTTTTGTAGTGTTATCGTACAAGGAAAAAAATGTCGTTTTTAAAGAAATTTATATTCCACTTTGTGGGAGTATTGTGCTGTGTGCTTTCGTTATGCGTAGGTTGCGAAGATGACGAGGACAAGACCGACAATGCGGTTTTAAGAGCCGTGCCGACCGATGCCGGTGTCATCATCAGAACCCAAAACATAACGGCTATTGCAGATATTCTCAGCAAAGACAACATAATGTGGAGAGAGTTGAGTAAACTCAAAATGATGAAGCAAGCCGACGGAATAATCCGCACGGCCGATAGCGTATTTATGCAATCACCGGAATTAAGAGCACTTTTAAGGGACAAACAATCCGCATTATCATTTCATAAAATCGGAAAAGATAAAGTTTACGCTTTGGCTGCGGTGGAAATCAGCAAAGTAGAAGCAGGAAAAGTTGCCGGCATTATAGCCAAAACCGCTAAAACAAGCAATTTGGAATGTAAACGTACTCCTTACGACAAAACCGAAATTTTTATCGTCAGCGACAACAGCGGAAAAGGAAAACTGTTTTTCTCGTATCAAAACGGGATTATGATGTTCTCCTCCTCAAAGTTGATGGCTGAAACCGCTATCAGAAATACCAAAACAAATGCTAACGGCATAGGCAAAAACCCGATTTTGAAAAAACTTCTCAAAACAGCGGGCAAAAACGTCAATGCCTTTATGATTATAAATTACAGCAATCTCTGCGATATGTTAAAACCCGAACTCAATTCCAAAAAGTTTTCGGGCAGCATGGCAAATTTTGCTCAATGGTCGGTTTTGGATATTTCCATTGATAAAAAAAATGCAATCGCCTCGGGTTATACTTGCGGTAAAGGAGATTGCGAAAATTTTATCGGAATTTTTTCGGGTCAAAAACCTTTAGGAAACAATTTCATTAAAACTCTGCCGTCCAAAACGACTCATTTTGTTTCTATCGGAATTTCGGATATGTCAGCCTTCAAAAACGATTTTTCTGATTATCTGAAATCAAAAGATGCGTTTTCTTCACTTCAAAAAAGCAACGAAAATATAAGGGAAACCTTCGGTGCAAACATTTATGAAAATATTTACACGATGTTTTCCGGCAGAATTACTGAATTTACCTGCGATTATTCCTTTGCCTCAAGAGGTTATGACAATTACATCATGATAGAAACTGATGAAGAGTCAAAAGCGGAAAACTTTTTGAGAAAAATTTCGCTCAAATATCAGAAAAATACCAATACACCGGATGAAAAAATCATTTTTGAGGTTCCCACAATTTCGGGCAAAAAAATCAAAGCGTATTTTTTCCCGGTAAAAAAACTTTTCCCGATGTATTTCGGAAACGTTTTTTCAGGCGAATATTGCTATTTTGCAGCATTAAAAAACAGATTAATATTTTTTCAATCGGTCAGCAGCCTAAAAGAATACATCGACGCAATCGACAACGGGAAAACCCTTGCCGATAATTCCAATTACAACTCGTTTTCGGAATTGGTTTATTCTCAAAGCAATATTTTCTGTTATTTAGATCCCGCTTATTCGCCGGATTTAGTATTGTCGTATCTCAACCAAGAAAACTCAGCAGCGTACAAAGAAGAAAAAAACAATTTAAAAAATTTCCGCGGACTTGCCGTTCAATACGTCAATAACGACAACGGAATGTTTTACACGAATATTCCTTTGATGTATTCGCAAATCAT
This sequence comes from Bacteroidales bacterium, assembly GCA_017412115.1. Classification (GTDB taxonomy): domain Bacteria; phylum Bacteroidota; class Bacteroidia; order Bacteroidales; family UBA3824; genus UBA3824. The sequence goes on from JAFPYR010000120.1 coordinate 3,638, forward strand.
TGAAGCAGAAAGGTCTGTTTCGTGGTTAGCCCATGTAGATACGGTTGTAAGAAGCAAACCTCAATTAGTAAAAAATCACATAACGGGCGAAAAAGAAATTTTTGTTCAAGACGAAACCGGCAAAATTTATCTTTTCTCCAAAAACGGTGAACGCATTTGGAAAAAACAACTTCCCGAACCGATTTCAGGCGAGGTAACGCAGATTGATTATTTTCAAAACGGAAAACTTCAATACCTTTTTGCAACGGGCGGATTTTTACATTTAATAGACCGCAACGGCAATTACGTTGAAAATTTTCCGGTTGCTTTGCCCTCAAGACTTTCGGCTGACATTTCGGTTTTCGATTATGAAAACAACGGAAATTACAGAATTTTTGCACCGTGCTCCGACAAAAGACTTTACGTCTACACCAAAGAAGGCAAACAGTTAGAAACTTGGCAACCGTTCGTAACAAAGGAAAGCATTATAACTCCCGTACAATATTTTAATATCAATACCACGGAGTACTTAATTTTTTCCGACAATCTCAAAACGTATATTCTTAACCGCAGAGGCGAGCCGAGAATTTACGTTACTAACAATTTTCCAAAAGCCAGAAATTCAAGATTTTTCGTTGAGGCACCCGGCGGAATAGAAAACTCGAGATTCGTTACCACAAATTCCTCCGGCGGAGTAGAATACATCCGTCTTGACGGCAGTTGTAAACAGTTGAATATCAAGCATTATTCGGCTAATCATCATTTTGTCTGCGCTGACATTAATTCGGACGGCGAAAACGAGTATATTTTTTCGGACGAAAACATTTTGGAGGTTTTCACCTCTAATGGCGAACTGCTTTTCAATTATTTTTTTGATACGCCCGTAACCACGAAACCTCTGATTTTCAACTTTGCGGACGGCAAAAAAATAGGCGTTGCCTGCGCTGAAGAAAACAAACTCTATCTATTTGATTCTAAAGGAAATATCTGCAACGGTTTCCCGATAAACGGCTCAACAGAATTCAGCATTACAAGCCTTAATAAACAAGGTAAATACAACGTCTTGACAGGTAGTCAGGAAAATTATTTATACAATTTTTTTATAAGGTGATTTGCGCCGCTTAAAAATAATTCATATATTTGCAGCACAGAACAGCACAGATATATGACGGTAGATTTTTTTAAAAACATAATCAATTCAGGTTCTCAGGAACTTAAATACAGACAGATAATTGAAGCGGTAACACAAGCCGTTCAAGACGGCAGTTTGGCTCAAGGCGAAATTTTACCATCGGTAAACGAGATGAGTAAAGGTTGCGTTTTGAGCCGTGATACAGTTTATAAGGCATATTCATACCTTAAGAAACACGGACTTATAGAAAGTGTCCCAAACAGAGGATATTTTGTTTGCAAACCCGAATGTAAGGTTTTTATGCTTTTGGATACTTTCAAAGCCTACAAAGAGGTTTTGTATCATAGTTTTAGGAAGGCGTTAAGTTCTGATATTCCGATAGATATACGGTTTCATCATTACAACGTAAACGTTTTTGAAAATTCCGTCAAAGAGTCGCTCGGACATTACAGCAAATATGTCATAATGAATTTTGACAATCCGAAAATCGAAAAAATAATAAGCCGTATTCCCAAAGAAAAACTACTTTTAATCGACTGGAATATTCATTCAAGGGCGGGAGTGAGCAGAATTTGGCAAGATTTCGGACAAGGCGTTTACGATGCCCTTGCCGAGAATATTTCACGCGTAAAAAAATACAACAAATTCGTTTTGCTTTATCCGGAATTTACCGATCACCCAAGAGAAACAATTGAATATTTCAGAAAATTCTGCGCCGATTATGAGATTAACAGTCAAATACTTTTCTCATTGCAACAATTTGACATCAAAGCCGGAGAATTGTACCTTTTGGTAAGCGACAGAACATTAGCACTTTTCTTGGAACAATGTCAGGAAAAAGAACTTACTCCCGGAAAGAATGTCGGCGTGATTTCTTACAACGAAACACCTATGAAAAAATACGTCAGCGGCGGCATAACTGTTTTAAGCACTGATTTTCAGATGATGGGACAGAGAGCAGCTGAGTTTGTATTAGGTCATAATACAGAAATAACCGACATTAAAATTCCCACAAAAATTTTATTGAGAAATTCCTTGTAATTTTTCCCCCGAAAAAAATGAACTGAATATGAGAAAGTTTCTAATATTTTTGTTATATTTTTTGTGTATTCCGTCTGGGGTTTTCTCTCAAGCGGAATACTTATATAACTATGCTCACGGACTTTCCAACAGTTTGATAAACGATGTTTTAACCGACAACGACGGTCTTATTTGGGTTGCAACACAAGACGGTCTTGACAGATTTGACGGAAAAACTTTTACAAAAGCCCAAATTCCGCACTCCGGCATCAACAAACTCCACCTTAGAAAAAACGGCGATATGTTAATCGCTACAAGCAAAGGTTTTTTGATACACGATTACAAGACAAACAAATTTAAAGAAATTCCCTTTATCGGTCAAGGAAACAGTATTTTTTATCCTTTCGTATCAGATGTAACGGAAATCAACGATGTTGTGTATCTTACGACCTCAGGATATGGACTTTACACTTTCCAAGAAGGCGATACCTGCCCGAGAGAATTTCCATCAGAGAAGATTTTTGAATCAAAATTTTTGCAAAGCATTGACAGTTTCGATTCAAAAGAAATTTTCATCGGGTCGTATTCCAACGGCTGCTACGTTATTGAAAACGGCAAATTGAAATACAGTTTCAAGGATTTAACCGATGTTTGCGGTTTTGAACGCGACAGCCTCGGAAACATTTACGCAGCAAGCCACAAAAACGGACTTTTTCGTATCACCCCCGTTAAAAACGGTTACAAAACCGAATTAATATTAGCAGAGCCGGTAAGTTGCATTTTTTCTGAGGACAACTCCGTTTATATCGGGACTGACGGTCTCGGCATGAAAAAATACGATGCGTTAAACGGCAAAATTTCAACAATTTCGTGCAAGGACGTACCGTTTGAGTTTTCAAAATCAAAAATTCACTCCATAGTCTCTGACAAATCCGGCAATTTGTGGGCTGGCGTTTATCAGAAAGGTCTTTTGTTAATTCTAAAAAAATCAGCATTTTTTGAAAATTACGGTTACAGCGTAAACCCTAAAATTTCAATCGGCTCCTCAAGCATAGGAGCAATGGCCCTTGTTAAATCCGATATTTGGATTGCAACCGACGGTGAGGGTATTTACGTTATAGATTCAGTAGGAAAAATTTCGCATTTTGAAATTCAAGATTCTTTCGGCAAAAATGTAATGTGCAGCGCCATAAGTATGTACAATCAGGACGGAAAATATATGTGGCTCGGCACTTACAATACGGGACTCGTTAAAATCGACATAAAAACCCGCAAAACATTAAAAATCTACACCGAAGGCCCCGGCAAAATTACAAGAATGATTAACGCCGGCGAGAATAGTTTCTGGTACGCCACTTTCGGGGACGGAATCGGAAAATTCGATGTTAATACCGAAAAATTTACTTCCGGAATTTTTATAAATCCGTCATGGACAAATTCGCTTACAACAGATTCCAACGGCAATTTTTGGCTTGCAACCTGCGACGGACTTTGGTTTGTGGACAGTGCTAAAACGCATTTCAAACGTTACGTAACTTACAACGGCTGGCTGCACGACAATAACGTAAACTGCGTTTTTATTGACTCTGACGGCATCGTTTGGGCAGGCACTAACAGCGGTGTTTTGATTTATAATCCTAAAACCGAGGTCAAAACATATATTTTGGACGCAGTAACGGTTTGTTCCGTTTTGGAGGATTGCAACGGTTTTGTCTGGCTCAGCAGTTATTGCGGACTTTTCCGTTATGACAAAAGGTCGGGCGAATTACTATCGTTAAAAGCGGTTGACGGTTTGATAGCCAACGAATTTTCGCGCGGAGCCGGAATTATAACCGCTGACGGTATGCCTTGTTTCGGTTCGGTTTTGGGAATAACACACATTAAAAACGATGATTTTATGGATTCGTCCGATTTAGGCGAGGTTTATATCAGTGCGCTAAAAGTAAACGGCAAAACCATAAATGCCGATGATTATTCGGGCAGCACCAAAATTCTTAAAGAAAACATTATCCAATCAAACGAAATCTGCCTTCAGGAAAGCGACAACAATTTTACCTTGTCATTTTGTCTTTCCAACCCCGCTAAAATGCCTCAAACCTCGTTCAGATACCATTTGGAGGGTTTTGACAAAGAGTATACAAACATAGAAACCACACTTTCGAGCGCAACCTACACAAACCTCAAAAGCGGTGAATATATTTTTGAAGTAACTGGTTTTATCGGCACAAGGCATACAAAATCCAAACAACTAAAAATCATAATTTATCCGCATTGGTACAAAACCATTTGGGCTAAAATTTTGTCAGGGATTTTAATACTTTCGATGATGTATTTCATTTTCAAATACTTCAGAGAAAAATTTCAGCGCAAACAATCAGAAAGAATCAACGAGATGAAAATGCAGTTTTTTATTAACATCTCGCATGAAATACGCACACCTTTAACACTGATTATCGACCCGTTAGAAAAACTTTTGAACAAAAAAAACACTGACAAAGAAACAGCATTGCTTTATAAAACAATGCAAATCAACAGCCGCAGAATTTTAAGACTCGTAACACAATTGCTTGATTTGCGCAAAATTGACAAGCATCAGGTTATGATGAAATTCGGCAAAACAGAATTGTGCAGTTTTATAAACGATATTGTTGAGAGTTGCAAACCCATTATTGAAAGCAAAGAACTTTCGATAACTCAGACCAGTAACAACAAAGAGATTTATGCTTGGATAGACCCCGAAAATTTTGAGAAAATAATTCTCAATCTGCTTTCTAATGCGATAAAATTTTCGCCTATCGGCGGCAAAATCGACATCAATATTTTGCAGGAAAACACTAAAATTTCCGTTATAATTTCAGACAACGGCGTCGGACTAAAAGACGAAGACCTTGAGAGAATTTTTGACAGATTTTATCAAGTAAAATCCGCTCAGACACGTTACACCACGGGCACGGGCGTAGGACTTCATCTTGCAAAATATTTAACGGAACTCCACAAAGGAAGACTTTACGCCGAAAACCGCACCGATTGTCAAGGCAGCCGTTTTATAATAGAACTTAAAAACGGTTATGAACATTTGCCCAAAGAGGATTTGGCAGAGCCGACAAACTTACTTCCACCCTCCCCTATCAACCAACCTCAGCAAGAAGAGCTGTCAAAAAAAGAAGAGGAGAGTGTTACAAACAAGCCTCAAAAGCACAAAAATCAGAAAAAACATCTCGTTTTTGTAATCGACGACGAAGAGGCCATAAGACTTTATCTTGAAAAACAATTGTCGGAGGATTATGATGTTTTGGCATTTGAAAACGGTAAAGCCGCATTTGAAAGCATTCTAAAAGAAAATCCGGCGTTAATAATCTCGGATATTATGATGCCCGAAATGGACGGCTGGACATTGTGCAAAAAACTCAAACACGATTACCGTACCAATCATATTCCGATTGTACTTTTAACGGCTCTGACAGATGAGAAAAACAAAACTTTAGGCATCGAAATCGGTGCGGATATGTATTTGGAAAAACCTTTTAACACCGATTATCTGTTAAAAGCGGTAAAAAATCTGATTGCCAACCGTCAAAGAGTTGCTGAAAAAATCGAAAACAAATCTGAGAATTATCAGATTGAAAAAATAAAACTGAAATCCCAAGACGAAATCCTTATGCAAAAAATTATGCAAATAATTAAGGAAAAAATTTCGTGTCGCGACCTCAACGTTGAAATGTTAGCCGATACAATAGGCGTTTCGAGAGTTCATCTTCACAGAAAAATCAAAGAAATGACCGGCCTTACGGCAAGGGATTTCCTAAAGAATATCAGAATGAAACAGGCAACATATCTTTTAACGGATAGAAACTTGACTATCAGCGAGATAGCATACGCCGTAGGATATTCCAATCCTGCACATTTTTCGGCATCTTTCAAGGCTTTTTACGGTGTTACGCCCATGACATACGCTCAGCAAGAGGCTCAAAATTCAAAAAACGCCGAAGAAAAAGCTGTATGGGAAGAAGTTTTCGGTCTGAAATCAAAATCTTAACAAATATAATCAACTGATTTTCAGCCGAAACAAAAAAAAATTAAAAAAAAATCATAAAACGTTTTTTTTATCAGAAAAAACGTTTTACATTTGCATCGCGAACAGCACAGAACAGCACAGTTTAATTAATAAAAATACTATAACGACAATGTATTTATTAGGTTTTGATATCGGAAGTTCTTCGGTGAAAGTTTCCCTCATCGAATCAGAAATGGGAAGATGCGAGGCTTCGTCATATTATCCGAAACAGGAAATGAAAATCACCGCCAAACAAGCAGGTTGGGCAGAACAAGATCCGCAACTTTGGTGGGATAACGCAAAAATGGCGTTAGCAGAGGTTTTAAGAACCTCCCTAGTCAATGTTTCTGACATTAAAGCAATCGGTATTTCGTATCAAATGCACGGTCTTGTTGCAGTTGATAAAAACCAAAAGGTTTTGCGTCCGGCTATTATTTGGTGCGACAGTCGCGCCACAGGAATCGGTGCTAAAGCTCTCGAATCTTTGGGAACCGAACAATGTTTGGGACATTTGCTCAACTCTCCGGGCAACTTTACCGCATCAAAACTCAAATGGGTTAAAGACAACGAACCCGAAATCTTTGAGAAAATCTACAAAATAATGCTCCCCGGCGATTATATCGCTATGAAACTCACCGGCGAAATCAAAACAACTATCGGCGGTCTTTCTGAAGGAATGTTTTGGGATTTCAAAAACAACTGCGTTGCCAAATTCCTTATGGAACATTACGGTTTCCCCGAAAGCATATTGCCGGAAATCGTTCCGACTTTCTCCGTTCAGGGCGAATTGACGGAAGAGGCAGCAAAAGAATTAGGATTGGTAAAAGGCATTAAAGTAAGTTACAGAGCAGGCGACCAGCCTAACAACGCATTATCGCTCAATGTTTTGAACCCGGGCGAAATCGCTGCAACTGGTGGTACTTCAGGTGTTGTTTACGGCGTATCTGAGGCTGTAAAATACGACCCGCTTTCAAGAGTAAATACTTTTGCTCACGTTAATCATACACAGGAACTCAACCGTTTGGGTATTCTTCTTTGTATCAACGGTACGGGTATTCTTAACTCTTGGCTCAACAAAAACGTCGGCAACAGCACAATCAGCTATTCTGACATGGATAAAGTAGCCGCTAACGTTCCTATCGGTTCAAAAGGTCTTTCAATCATGCCTTTTGGAAACGGAGCTGAAAGAGTACTTCAAAATCAGAATCCGGGAGCTGCGGTTATGAACCTCAACTTCAATATTCACAAAGCAGAACATCTCTACCGCGCTGGTCAGGAAGGTATTGCATTCTCTTTCAAATACGGTATGGACATCATGAAAGGCATCGGAATCGAATCAAAGGTTATCCGCGCCGGCAAAGCAAATATGTTCTTCTCTCCCGTATTCCGCAACACGCTTGCAACTACAACGAGCGCTGCAATAGAACTTTTCAACACTGACGGTTCGATAGGTGCAGCAAGAGGCGCAGGCGTAGGTGCTGGTATTTACAAATCATTGGAAGATGCATTCTCTAACCTGAAAAAAGTAGAAGTTACGGAACCGGACATCGAAAACGAACAACAATACATCGATGCTTACAACCGTTGGAAAGAGGATCTCGACAAAATAACAAAATAAGGAAATTAAAATAAATAACCAAATATTTTTAAAAAATTTTTAAAGAAATGGCAAAAGAATATTTCGCAGGAATCAGCAAGATTAAATTTGAAGGTAAAGATTCAAAGAACCCTATGGCGTTCCACTATTATGATGCTGAAAAAGTCGTAATGGGCAAAAAAATGAAAGATTGGTTGCGTTTTGCAATGGCATGGTGGCACACCCTCTGCGCAGAAGGCGGCGATCAGTTTGGCGGCGGCACAAAGAAATTCCCTTGGAACAACGGTGCTAACGCAGTAGAAATTGCTAAAAACAAAGCTGACGCAGGTTTTGAAATCATGCAGAAACTCGGTATTGAATACTACTGTTTCCACGATGTTGACCTCGTTTCAGAAGGCAATTCAGTTGAAGAATACGAATCAAATCTCAAAGCAATCGTTGATTACTTAGAGCAGAAACAAAAAGAAACCGGCATTAAATTGTTGTGGTCTACCGCTAACGTTTTCGGCAACGGCCGTTACATGAACGGTGCTTCTACAAACCCTGATTTTGACGTTGTTGCACGTGCTATCGTTCAGATTAAAAACGCTATTGATGCAGGTATCAGACTTGGCGCATCAAACTACGTATTCTGGGGCGGTCGTGAAGGTTATATGAGCCTTTTGAACACTGATCAGAAACGTGAAAAAGAACACATGGCTACAATGCTTACTATGGCTCGTGATTACGCTCGCAAAAAAGGTTTCAAAGGTACATTCTTAATCGAACCTAAACCTATGGAGCCTTCAAAACATCAGTACGATGTTGATACCGAAACTGTTATCGGTTTCTTGAAAGCTCACGGCTTGGAAAAAGATTTCAAAGTAAACATTGAGGTTAACCACGCTACTTTGGCTGGTCACACATTTGAACACGAACTCGCAGTTGCTGTTGATAACGGTATGTTAGGTTCGATCGATGCTAACAGAGGTGATTATCAGAACGGTTGGGATACAGACCAATTCCCGATTGACCAATACGAATTGGTTCAAGCTTGGATGGAAATCATCCGTGGCGGTGGTCTTGGCAATGGCGGTACAAACTTCGACGCTAAAACTCGTAGAAATTCTACCGACCTCGAAGATATTTTCATCGCACACATCGCTGGTATGGACGCTATGGCTCGTGCTTTGGAATCAGCTGCTAAATTGTTGGAAGAATCTCCTTACAAGAAAATGAAAGCTGAACGTTACGCTTCATTCGATTCTGGTAAAGGTAAAGAATTTGAAGAAGGCAAACTTACTCTCGAAGACGTTTACGAATACGGTAAGAAAGTTGGTGAACCAAAACAAACTTCAGGTAAACAAGAACTTTACGAAGCTATCGTTGCAATGTACGTATAGTTTTTTCTCAGCATAAATATAAAAACCGTCTGAAATTTTTTCAGGCGGTTTTTTATTTTTTCATTCTGTATTGTTTCGGACTGATGCCTTTTATCCTCTTAAAAAACCTTCCGAAACTGCTTTGATCGGCAAAATGTAATTTGTCAGCAATAATATCCAACGGCAAATCCGTAGACTGCAAAAGCCACGAGGCCTCCATAAACAACATCTGATTGATATAATCCATAACCGTCCGACCCGTTATCTGACGCACTATTCGGGATAAATGCGTTGTCGTAACAAATAATTTTGAAGCATAAAAAGCGATGTCGTGATGTTCGATATAATATCTCGGCAACAAATGCAAAAAACCGGTAAAAAGTTCAGCCGTTCTATCGCTGTATTTATGACAACTTACCGCCTGCTCCTGAATATCAGTTAAATCAAGCAAAAACAAAGTATAAAGCGTGCGGAGAGTTTCAGAAAGAAACTTATGTTTAGAAAATTGATACTCAATGATTTCACGCATACGCTTAGAAAGTCTGCTGCGGTAATTTTCCGGGACATGAACAACGGGTTCGCCCCATTCCACCAACGGCAAATAAGTCGTTCGGATAATATCGCGGTAAGTCGGCATTTCAAGTGTCATATTCTCGTCAGCCAACAAACAAAGACTTTTGTAATCACTTGAACCTTTTACAATCGTTATCTGAAAACCGGGCGAATAAATGTATAAATCGCCGGGCTTTAGAGTCAGCTCTCTGCCGTTAAAAATCAGCGTAAGCCATCCCTGTTCAACAAATGTGAAAGTATACGCCGCTAACGAGTCCCGCATTTTGTTGGTAAGTAACGTTAATTTTGTGTTGGATTCTGCACACAAAATCTCTTCGGAGGGAATGTCCTCCGAATGAAGCCCGTAAACCGATATAAAAAAATCTTTCAGTCTGTACATGGCGGCAAAATTAATAATAAAATTTCAATAAATTGATGTTCGTTTCAAACGTTTTTTTGTATTTTTCGGACAGAAAAAATAACAAGAATTCGTCATATAATTGCAAATTATAAAAAGAAAAAATAAAATAATGGAAAAAGCAGATAATCAATTAATTAACAGCAAAGACATTTATCTTGCTGGAGGATGTTTTTGGGGTACGGAACATTTCTTTAAACAGATAGAAGGCGTAATAGAAACTCAAGTCGGTTTTGCCAACGGTAACACAGAGAATCCGACATACAAAGAAGTTTACACCGATACCACGGGATACGCCGAAACAGTTTACGTAAAATACGACCCTCAAGTAGTAAGTCTTGAATTTTTGTTGCAGATGTTTTTTAAGGCTATTGACCCCACAAGTCTTAACAAACAGGGGCATGACGAAGGTACACGTTACCGCACCGGCATTTATTATAAAAATGAAGAGGATTTACCAATTATCGAAAAGGTTTATAACGAAAAGCAAAAAGAATATCAGCAACCTTTAGCAGTGGAAAAATTACCGCTGAAAAATTTTTACACTGCCGAAGAATATCATCAAGATTATCTTGAGAAAAATCCTACGGGTTACTGTCATTTGCCTTTGGAGTTGTTTGAATTTGCAAAAAACGCAAATAAGAAAAAATAACGGACAAACAAATGTTCGTTTAAGACAATTTTTTGCTTATTTAAGACATCTTCAATGATAGTAATTTGTCGTAAAATTACACCATGACTTTTTTTATTAAAAAATAACACCAAACAAGATTAAAAAACAGAGGAAAAAGTTACTACTGATTATAAATACATGAAGCAACAATAATAATAAAAAACAACATTAAAAATAAACTAAAAAAAGAAGTTTGATTAATATCTTGCTGATTCCCAAAGATATAAATGGAATCGGCAAGATATTTTTTTATATTTATTAGAAAATATAATTCATCAACACATAAAATCCTGAGGTGCCGTCGTTTTTGCTAAGAGCCTTGCCCCAATCCGCTGCAAGAACGAAGTTTGAATTCATTGCGATTTTGAGACCCACTCCAAGACTTGAATGTAAGTTTTCGTCCTTTCCGGTAAAAAACGTATCGTATTCTGAATCAGGAACAAGCCTCATATCAATTTCATGTCGTTGAGAAACAAAACCCATATCGCTAAAAAGATTTGTGCCGATAGAAAATTTTTGTCTGCCGAGCATAAAACTATAAAAAATATGCCTTAACTCGATGTTAGCCATCACACTTCCGTCGCCAACAATACGGTTGCGCAGTACTCCGCGCATAGTTTTGCCACCGCCAATACCTTGCGAAGTAACACCAACAAGCGTCCCCGTATTCCAATGCGGCAACAAATAAAACGGTATGTCCCCATAAATTCTATGCTGCCAACCCAAACGATAAGCCAACACCGTACGGCGGTTATAAAGATTGATATATTGACGGTGATAAATCGTCAGCCGCCCCCAATTATTGTTGTCAGAGGATAAAAAACTCGGAGCCGAGGCTAACAAAATTTCCGTCCAAATACCTTTAGTCGGAAACGCTTCGTTGTCGCGTGTATCAATGCCGGCACCTAATCTTAAATAAGTATCAACACCGCCGTCAGATTCTTCACCGCTAATTAAATTCCATTCTACGTATTTGTCATAAACGCCCTCAATATCAGGAACATCATGACGGAGTTTATCTATATTAACCTTTCCTATACGCATATCAAACAGCGTGAATCCTGCCTGCCAATACCACCATGAAGTTTTTTCGCTGCGGATATTAAACATAACTCTACGCATATCCCGTTTGTGAGAATAAAAAATGCTCGATTTGTAATCATCGGAATCCTCATCGGTAAACGATTTTCTGTAATAGGTTTCTCTCCCGTTAAAACCGCTAAAATCGCAAGTAATATCGTTCAACCACGTAATATCCGCTGTTGTACGGCACGAAGGAATAAGTTTGTGGGTATCATAATACGCCCTCAACAAAGTCGTTCCCGCAACATAACGGCTACACTCTATGTACAAAGAATGATTGTAACGCGGAAACGAAGCTCCGTCGCCATACCAATATAAGTTAGTGAGCATTCCGTATTGAAAGCCGAGGTCGTTATCGTAAGCCACAACAGGCAATGCACCAAATGTAAAACCCGTTTTCTTAAATTCAGCGGTATCGTTTTGAGCATTAACCGCTGCTAATACAAATACATTGATTATCAATAAAATAACTAAACGTTTCATCATATTTTTTTTGCAAAATTAACTATTCTGAAATTAATACGTAATCGTTTTGTTTAAATACTGCGATATTACATTTTTTAATGGGAAGATTTTGTGTGATAAGAAAAAAAGAGCCCAAATCGCAGTCTTAAAGAAATTAAAAAAAATCACCGATATTAAAAAAAATTATTACCTTTGCGCCGAAATAAAAAATCAGACAAATATGTTAGAACGTTTTTTAAAGCAGACATCGTTTAAGGATTTGGACGATTTCGAAAAAAACTATGAAGTAAAAGTCCCTGAAAATTTTAATTTCGGTTACGACGTTGTAGACGCTTGGGCAAAAGAAGACCCTAATAAAAAAGCTATGATTTGGGTCAATGACAAAGGCGAGGAACATACGTTTTCTTTCAAAGAAATGAAAGAGTATTCCGATAAAACCGCTTCTTATTTAATGAGTTTGGGTATAAAAAAAGGCGACCGCGTAATGCTTATTCTCAAAAGGCATTATCATTTTTGGTTTTCAATAGTAGCCCTTCACAAAATCGGTGCGATCGTTATTCCCGCAACCCATCTGCTTACAAAACACGACATTGTATATCGTAACAATTCAGCCGGAACAAAAGCTATTATCTGCTGCGGTGACCCACTGATTTTAGAGCACGTTTCTTCGGCTATGAGCGAATCTCCTACCGTAGAAAAACTAATCTCCGTAGGCCCCGTTATCCCCGAAGGTTACGAAGATTTTAATGAAGGCATCAAAAACGCAAAACCTTTCACCCGTCCTGAAAACGTTAATACAAACGATGATATTTCGTTGATATATTTTACCTCCGGAACCTCTGCCGAGCCCAAAATGGTAGCTCACTCGTTTACCTATCCGCTCGGACACATCACAACGGCGGCTTATTGGCACAACCTTACGCCAAACGATATTCATCTTACCGTAGCCGATACAGGTTGGGGAAAAGCCGTTTGGGGAAAACTTTACGGTCAATGGATTGTTGGAGCGTGCGTTTTCGTTTATGATCACGAAAAATTCACTCCGTCAGACCTTCTGAACAAAATCTGCAAATACAAAGTTACGACATTTTGCGCACCACCCACGGTTTACAGATTTTTGATAAAAGAGGATTTAACCAAATACGATTTGTCGCATTTAAGATACATAACCACTGCTGGCGAGGCTCTCAACTCCTCAGTGTTTGAAACGATGAAAAAAATCACCGGTCTTAACATTTACGAAGGATTCGGACAGACTGAAACTACACTTTCAATCGCTACTTTCCCGTGGATGACTCCAAAACCGGGTTCAATGGGTATTCCTAATCCTAATTACGATATTGATATCGTAGACCAAGACGGCAAAACGGTGAAAACCGGTGAACACGGCGAAATCGTTATCCGCCTTGATAAAAAACGTCCGCTCGGTCTTTTCAAAGAATATTTCAGAGATAAAGAACTCACAAAAACCGTTATAACAGACAACGGTACGGTTTATCACACGGGCGATGTGGCTTACAAAGACGAAGACGGATATTTTTGGTTTGTCGGTAGGACTGACGACGTAATAAAATCCTCAGGTTACAGAATCGGACCTTTCGAGGTTGAAAGCGCGTGCATGACACACCCCGCTGTTGTGGAGTGTGCGGTAACAGGCGTTCCCGACCCCGTAAGAGGCTGCGTCGTAAAAGCTACGATAGTTTTGGCGAAAGGTTTTTCACCGAGCGAAGAGTTGGTGAAAGAAATTCAGAACCACGTAAAAAACACGACCGCGCCTTACAAATATCCACGCATAATAGAATTTGTGGACGAACTGCCCAAAACAATTTCCGGCAAAATCCGCAGAGTCGAAATCAGAGAAAAAGACCATAAAGAAAATTGTTAGAAAAAAATATTAAAAAATATATTTCTATCTAAAAAAAAGTTGTATTTTTACGGTCATAAAAATTATATTGTTCAACCATATAAAATCAAATAAAATGGCAGAAGAAATCAATTCAATTTTTAAATTGGACAGTGAAACAATAAAATTGCTTCAGACCAAAATTGGCACCAAAGCCGACGGCATGATTGGCTCTGATACCGTAAAAAAACTTCAGATTTTCTTGAATCAGGAAATCAACGCATCACTCAAAGAAGACGGCAAACTCGGCCCCAAAACCATGAAAGCACTTCAAGAATATGCGGGCGTAGAAGCTGACGGAATATTCGGTCCGCAGACCGCAAACGCCTTAAAGTTGAAACTGATGGAGAACGAAAGCGGAGAACAAAACATAACAAGTTCTGCCGGTTTGGACGCTGTTATGGAGAAATATATGCGCGAACACGGTATCGGAAACGCATAAAAACTTCCATTAAATACAATCTTTTAACGCCTCAATTCATTGAGAATTGAGGCATTTTTATTGTTACAATTGTAATCCCCAAGATAGAAGAACCGCATTACAACATAGTGTATGGCATATTTTTAGTGTTGTAAAAAGTAAACTCCAAGTTGTCAAATGTAAATATAAAAAAATAAATAAAATTTTACATAAAAATTTGGATAATTGATTAATTTTCACTTACTTTGTCATCGAAACGAAGATTACAAGGCACTAAAAAAACGCTAAAACATCTCAAAAGTCCTAAATAAAAAAAGATAGTTATAAAAGTAAAAAACGATTTTTGTTTTGTTTTTTCCTTGTACGTTTGATTTTTTGAGTAGTACAAAGCGCAGCAACTTTTTTTTAGAAAAAAAAGAAAGTTCTGCGCTTTTGTTTTCAACTTCTCTCCCATCTTCTTTCCCTCAAGTTTTCCTCAAGGAAAGGACATAAAAAAAGAGAAACTTACCAAATCACTTCAGAAGTTTCTCTTTCTGTGGTATCACCTGGAATCGAACCAGGGACACAAGGATTTTCAGTCCTTTGCTCTACCAACTGAGC
>JAFPYR010000015.1 GCA_017412115.1 Bacteroidales bacterium
CGGGGGCCTGGTCTTAGTACGAGAGGACCGGACTGGACGTACCTCCGGTGTATCAGTTGTCCCTACCGGGGCACCGCTGAGTAGCCGTGTACGGTTAGGATAAGCGCTGAAAGCATCTAAGCGCGAAGCCTGCCCCAAGATGAGTCTTCCTTATAGGGTCGCTGAAGAATACAGCGTTGATAGGCTGCAGGTGTAATGACGGCAACGTTTTCAGCCGAGCGGTACTAATTACCCGAAAACTTTCACTTCAAAGCAAACTTTTACAATATGTTTTATACATTCAATTGTGTCAAGATTTTTTTTTAAGATATTTAAGGTGGTGATAGCGGCGGGGATTCACCTCTTCCCATACCGAACAGAGAAGTTAAGCCCGTTTGCGCCGATGGTACTGAGATACGAACCGGGAGAGTAGGTAACTGCCTGATTTTTTTAAAAACTCGAAATCAATGTAAGGTTGGTTTCGAGTTTTTTTTTGTGTGTAGTTGATGTGTTTTGTTTTTAACTTTTTCTTAATATTCTCTTATTGTTTTTTTAGTTTATAAATTCTACTTTTGTCCCGAAAGAAATAATTAGTTCGGAATTTATAGAACCAATAAAAATGCAAGTAGTATTAACCGAAGAAGAAAGAATCCGTAAGCAGCGGGAACTTGTAGAAGCAATGGGCAGACTCACAAATAGAGGTGGCGGTACATTGCTTGCGGGCAGAATTATAGGTCTGCTGTCATTTCTTGATAAAGAAGAATTTACTTTTGAAGAAATTGTCGATGAACTTAAAATTTCAAAGTCATCGGTTTCTACCACAATAAACCACCTTATGGAAGCCGATAAAATCGAATACGTTACTTATCCGGGCGACCGTAAACGTTATTTCAGGATAAAAATCAACACTCGTAGACAGTTTTTGCAGACAATGCGCCGTTATATGGAAAAATTGGATAAAATCACCCGCTCGGCCTTAGAACTTAAACAAGACAAAAATTCTCGCACGGCTGTTAATCTCAACGCAATGCTTGAAGGTCTCGTGTTTTGGAAATCTCAAATGGATGCATACGAAAAAGAATTTTTAGCGGACGAGATTTAACAATTATCAAGTAAATAAAATAATACAACATACAAAAATGAATTTAAAGAGAACATTAATGCTAATATTTGCAGCAGGGGTCTTTTCGGGTGCTAATGCCCAGATTGACTCTACTGCAAATCAAGGGCCGCTAATCTTGACTCTTGATTCGGCGAAAACTTACGCCGTTCAGCACTCTAAAACCATGCGTACTGCTGATTTGAATATTCAAAAGGCGGAATGGGCAAAATGGCAGAGCATCTCTAACATGCTTTTGAATGTGGACGGAACTTTAAGTTACGTTTCATCGTATCCTAAAAAAATCTACGTCAAAGCAATGGGAGGCTATCTTGAAATGCCCGCTACCGGAACAAAAGGCTTAACCGCTTCTGTGGCTATCAACGGACAGTTGATTATCGGCGTTCAACTCAGCAAAATGGCGATTGAAATGCAGCAACTCGCGCAATCGTCAAGCGAAAACGACGTAAAAGCCGCAGCCGTAACCTCTTATCTTTCGGTTTTGATTGCTCAGGAAAGCAAAAAGACCATTGAGGACAGCCGCGCCAACCTCGAAAAAAGTTACAACAACGTCATCCAACTCACAAAAGTCGGAATGGCTGAGCAGACAGACGCCGATCTGTTGAAAGTTCAGTTAATGGTTCTTGACAACAATCTCAGAGCCGCAGACCGTAACATTCAACTCGCTAAAAGCGCACTCGTAACCGCACTCGGAGCACCGCCCGCAACGGACGTGGAACTCACCGAAAGTCTCGATTATTTCTTTGAAAACGAGCAGATTACAGAGCCGAGCGGAAACGTTGAAAGCAATATTACAATGAAACAGTTGGATATGAACATTCAACTCGCTGAAAAACAGTGGACACTCTCACGCTGGGCTTACGGTCCGACACTTTCAGCCGCTTATATGTTTTCTGGCAAACATTATTTCGGAACAGCGGGATTCTCAATGTCGCAACCGCACACATTCAGTTTTCAACTCAGCGTGCCGATTTTCTCATCAGGCAACCGTTACGCCGCTTGCAGACAGAAGAAAATTGATGTTGACATCGCTCAAACTCAACGCGACCAAACTTTGGAACAGTTGCAGGTTCAGGAGATTCAGTTGAAATATAATCTTTCCAACGCTATCGAGACTTACAATTCAAGCAAAGAATCTTTGGAACTTTATCAAAAGATATTCAAAAATTCATTGCAGAAATTCAACGTAGGAACAATTTCAAGCAACGATTTGATTACTGTTAACAACAACCTCTTGAATGCGCAAGGCACTTATATTCAGAGCCTTTACTCGGTAATGAACGCGCAGACGGAACTGTTGAAACTTTATAACAATTTGTAAATAAATTAAAAGTCATGATAAATTTAAAACATTATTCACTCATTGCGGCTTCGGCTCTGCTAATTGCTTCGTGCGGCAGTTCAAAAGATGAAAAGGCCGCTGAAACCGAAAAGGAAAAAATCGAAACCGTTTCAGTTTCCGAACTCAAAAAAACTGAAATTATGCGCGTTCTGACCCTTTCAAGCGTGTTGCAACCTTACGAAAAAGTAGCAGTTGCGCCCGCGCTTCAAGGCAGAATCACAAATCTTTACGTGGAAGTCGGCGACAAGGTTCAAAAAGGTCAGATGCTCGCTAAAATGGACGAGACTCAGTACCTTTCAACAAAACTCAATTACGAAAATACCAAAACCGATTTCAACCGTATCAAAATTTTGAACGATTCCAACAACATCGCAAAACAGACTTACGACCAAGCAAAATCGGGTCTTGAAGTTTTGGAAACTTCGCTCAAAAACCTTGAACAAAATACTTATCTCCGCGCTCCTTTTGGCGGTGTTATCTCCGCAAGAAATTACGAGCCGGGCGAATTGTTTTCAGGTCAGGCGATTTACGAATTGGTTCAGACTAATACTTTGAAAGCCATCGTTCAAGTTCCTGAAACTTACGTGCCTTTCATTAAAACAGGTATGAAAATCAATGTTAAAACCGATACTTATAAAGGTGAAGTTTTCCCCGCAACGGTGGAAATTGTTTACCCGACAATCGATTCTAAATCGCATACACTTTCAGTTCAACTGAAAATCGCTAACGGTAATCAAAAACTCCGTCCCGGAATGTATGTCGGCACAACCCTTGAAATGGGCAACGAACTTGCTATGATTGCGCCTTACAATGCCGTTCAAAAACTTCAAGGTAGCGACGAAAGATTCGTATTTTTGGCTGACGGCAACAAAGCAAAACGCGTTGTGGTAAAACTTGGTCAAAGATTCGACGACAATGTTGAAATCATCGCTGACGAAATCACAGAAGGTAAAAAACTTATCGTTCAAGGCGTTGCAAAACTCCACGACGGAACAGCGATTGCAATAAAATAGTTGCTCGCCGCAGGGCGTTCTTTTTTGAAAAAAAGAACCAAAAAACTTTTATACATTGCTTCGCACGGAATCTCCGGCGAGCAAAGCGAGCCGAATATAAAAATTTTCCGGTTCCCTTTTTTAAAAGGGAACAAAAATTAAAAAGTTAATAAAAATGAGTATTTACAAAACCGCGATAGACAAACCTGTTACCACGTCGCTTATTTTTGTGGCGGTAATAATTATCGGTTTGTTTGGCTTGTCAAAACTGCCTATCGACCAATATCCCGAAATGGAGCCGCCATACGTTTCCGTGATGTGTACGTATCCCGGCAACACGGGTTCGGAAATAGAAACCAACCTTACCAAGTTGTTGGAAAACAGTCTTAACTCCGTAGAAGGTTTGGACGAAATGACCTCAACTTCAAAGGATAATATTGCCCTTGTAACGATGAAGTTTCAGTGGGGACAAAACATGGACGAAGTCGTAAACGACGTGCGAAGTGCTTTGGACATGATAACGGACAACTTGCCTGATGGTGCGGGAAAACCGATTGTGTTCAAGTTTAATACGTCAATGATGCCGATTTTGATGTACGCCATCACCGCTGACGAAAGTTATGCCGGACTTGACAAAATCCTCGAAGAAAATGTTACCAACGTTTTGAACCGTGTAGACGGTATCGGTAACCTTTCAGTTGTCGGCGTGCCGGAGCGTTACGTTTATGTTGACGTTGACCAGACAAAAATCGACGCTTTCGGAATTAGTCTCGAACAAGTGGCCTCTGCCGTGGCTTCCAACAACTTAGACGTTTCTTCGGGAACTGTCAAAATGGGAAAAGAGCAGTACGGACTCCGCGTAAAAAGCGAATTTAAAGAGAGTGCCGAAATTAACAACCTCGTTGTTACAACAACTCCTCAGGGCAAAAAAGTCTTCGTAAAAGACATCGCAACAGTCCGCGACACAATTAAAGACTTGTTCCTTGATTCAAAAATCAATATGCGCGAAGGCTGCCGTCTTGTTATCATGAAACAGACCGGCGGTAACACGGTTCAGATTTGTAAAGACGTTAAGAAAATGATGGCGGACATCGAAAAAACTCTTCCGCCAGACATCAAGTTTGAAATTATCAACGACTCGTCAGATACAATTCAAAACTCTATTAACTCTCTGACAGAGAGTGTGTTCTATGCGTTATTGTTTGTGGTTTTGGTGGTGTTGTTTTTCCTCGGACAATGGAGAGCAACTCTTATCATCGCAATTTGTATCCCGATTTCGCTTATCGTTGCTTTCATTTACTTGTTAGCAACAGATAGTTCTCTGAATATCATTTCTCTGTCGTCTCTTACCGTTGCAATCGGTATGGTTGTGGACGATGCGATTGTGGTTTTGGAAAATATTGACAAACATATTCAAAGAGGTTCGTCGCCGAGGGAAGCCGCTATTTATGCGACCAACGAGGTGTGGATTTCAGTTATCGCAACAACGCTTGTAACTTGCGCCGTTTTCGTGCCGCTGACAATGCTTACCGGCGTTGCAGGTATCTTGTTCAAAGAGTTAGGCTGGATTGTAACAATCTGCGTTTGTACTTCTACGACCGTTGCAATTTCACTTACCCCGATGCTTTCGTCTAAGATGTTGAAAGCAAGGGAAGTTATTATGGAAAAACTCGGACAGTCAAAAGGCAAAAAACACGGCAAATCGCTTTACGAGCGTACCGTTTTGCGAGGTCTTGACTGGCTTGACATTCAGTACTCAAAATTGTTGGCTATCGCGTTAAGACACAAAGTGATAACTATTTCTTCGATTGTGATTTTCTTCGGTTTGTCGCTTATTCCTGCAATTGAGGGCAAAATCGGTATGGACTTTATGCCGAGGTCAGACGAAGGCAGGCTCACCGTTACGTTTGAACTTCAACGCGGAACAAGAATTGAAGAAGCCGCAAAAATCGGCCGCCGCATTGAAGCCGAAATGATGGCAAACAATCCTGAACTTAGAATCGTTTCCACCACTTTGGGTTCTAACGAAGACGCGGGAATTTCAGCCTTGATGTCTTCAACAAGCAACTACAAAGGTCAAATGTATATCCGCGCCACCAAAAAATGGGAACGCGAGCGCACGATTTTTGATATTGCCAACACTATCCGCGATCAGTTTGACAACACTCCTGAAATTGTAAACTACACGGTATCAACATCTTCGGGCGGCGGTATGAGCAGCAACTCTATTGACGTGGAAATTTACGGTTACGACTTTGACGAAACCAACCGTATTGCCGAAGAGTTGAAAGAAAAATTGAAACCGATTGAAGGTGCAAAAGACGTTCAGATAAGCCGTGAGGCCGACCGTGCTGAATTGCAACTTATTTTCGACAAAGAAAAAATTGCGGAACTCGGTCTTACAACGGCAACCTTAGGAAGTTATATCCGTAATAAGGTTAACGGTTATTCGGCAGGTTATTTGAAAGAGGACGGCGACGAATATTATATCCGTGTCCGTCTCCGCGAAGAAGACCGCAACTCGTTGGATAAGATTAACGAATTGACAATCAACACTCCGACGGGTGCAATGGTAAAAGTTAAAGAGTTGGCAACGATTAAGGAATATTGGGCACCGCCTCAGATTGACAGAAAAACCCGTCAGCGTATGAACAAAGTTTCGGTAACTCCTGACGATATTTCTTTGACCGATTTGGCGGAAGAGGTTCAAAAGATTCTTGACAAAATCGAAACTCCCTCAGACGTTAAGATTGTCATCGGCGGTGATTACGAAGAGCAACAAGAATCGTCAAAAGATATGTCGTTATTGTTCCTTTTGATTGTGATTTTGGTTTATATCGTGATGGCATCGCAGTTTGAATCTTTGTCAAAACCGTTTATTATCATGATGAGTATTCCGTTTGCGATTTCGGGTGTGATATTTGCGCTTTTGATAACGGGAACAAACTTGAACATGGTCGGAATGTTAGGTGTGATAATGTTGGCAGGTATCGTTGTTAAAAACGGTATTGTGCTTGTGGACTACATCAACCTTATGCGCGACCGCGACCTTGAATTGAATCAGGCGATAGTTTTGTCAGGTCGTTCACGTTTGCGTCCTGTGTTGATGACGGCAGCGACAACGATTCTCGGTATGATTCCGATGGCGGTTTCTTCTGGTGAAGGTGCTGAAATTTGGGCTCCGATGGGTGTTGTTGTGATTGGCGGTTTGATAGTTTCAACTGTCATAACGCTTATTATCGTACCTGTTTTGTATGCGATATTCTCAAAACACGGTGAAAGAGACAAAGCCGAAGAGGTTAAGAAGAGTTTCGTGTTCTACGACATGGACGACAATGCAGTATTCGATTCAAGAAAACCGTTGGATTAATTAACAATGAACAATTGACAATTGACAATGAAAAGTAATTGTCAACTGTCAATTGTCAATTATCAATTGAAAAAAAATGAAAGCAGTATTTATAGTATTCAATCAAGCGAACACCGAGCGTGTTGAATATATGTTAGAGCGTCTTGAAATTCGTGGCTACACTATGTGGGAGCAAGTTTTCGGACAAGGCACAAACGACGGCGATCCCCGTCGCGGCACACACACTTGGCCAGAGTTAAATTCATCGCTCTTAACAATAATTCCCGACGAAAAAGTTGACGAACTTTTAAGCAAATGCAAAAAACTCGACAACCGAAATCTTGAAATGGGTGTCAGAGCATTTGTGTGGAATGTGGAAAAAATGATGTAAAAAAAAATTGCCGCACTAAAAAAATAGTGCGGCAATTTTTTTATATTTGCAAATTATAAAAAAATGATATTTTCGGATGAAAAAAATTAAAGATATGTCTGTTGCGGGCAAAATCATACGCATAGTTTTGATTTTGTTGGTAGTTTTTTTGTTAATTAATTATAAATTAATAAGTTATGGTATTCAACAGGGCCTCGGACAGTTGGAAATGGTACGAAATGCCGTTGAGGTTGATACTCTTTTAAACGATAAAAACTATCCCGATTCTTTAAAACAAAAACTCCTGATAATCAAGGAAGTGCGTCAGTTTGCAATAGATTCTTTGGGATTGAAAAATTCTCCTAATTACAATGCCGTTTATGATTTGAAAGGGCGGGCTACGGCATACGTGGTTCAAGCCGCTGAAAAATTCCGTGTGAAAAAATATTTATGGAAATTCCCGGTTGTCGGAAAACTCCCTTACAAAGGTTATTTCGATGAAAACGATGCTAAAAAAGAAGCTGAAAACCTTGAAAAACAAGGCCTTGACGTTAGAATAGTAAATCCTTCCGGATGGTCTACTATGGGATGGTTCAAAGATCCGATTTTGTCCAATATGTTGAACAAAAATGAAGCTTTTTTAGCCGAATTGATAATTCATGAATTAACTCATAGTACGGTTTTTGTTAAAGATAATTCCGAACTTAATGAAAATATCGCTGATTATGTCGGTGAAAACGGTGCAAAAATTTATTTGAGGGCAAAGTACGGAGATACTTCAAAAGTATTAAAAAATTATGAAAATGTAATTGATGATAATCTTACTTTGGCTAATTATTTTTTACGTTCGGCTAAAAAACTCGATTCAATGTACTGTACGGAAAATTTTTTAACACTTTCCGACAGCTTGAAAAATATCGAAAAGCAACTTTTTATTTCAAAAATTATTGACGGAATTTCTGAGTTGAATTTTAAAAATTTCTCTCCTGAAAAAATAAAAAAAGGTCGTTTGAAAAATATTAATAATACTTTTTTTACCGGTTATATGACTTATTATAATCGTAAAGATTCTCTTGAAATTCAAAGAATTAATGATTTTGATAATGATTTTTTCAAGCAATTGGAATTTTTTAAGGAAAAGTACGGGAAATAGTACAAAAATTAGTGTTTTACGTATTTTTTTTGAAAAATTTGGTGAGAATACTGAAAAAATCTAAATTAGCGGAGAAAATTTCTTATAATTAATCTACATAAAAAATGGCAAAAGTAAAAGTAGCTGTAGTCGGTTACGGCAATATCGGAAAGTATTCATTGCAGGCTGTTAAAGCCGCTGAAGATTTGGAACTCGTAGGAGTTGTCCGCAGAAAAGAATCTTTAGGCAAAAAAAGCCCTGAATTGGAAGGTGTTAAAGTCGTTTCTAATATCGACGAACTCGGAAAAGTAGACGTTGCAATTTTGGCTGTTCCTTCAAGGGAAATTCCTATTACGGCCAAGGAATTGGTTCAAAAAGGTATTTCTACCGTTGATAGTTTTGATATTCACGGAAAAGACATTCTCGACCTTTATAAATCGCTTGATTCGGAATGTAAAAAATCCGGCGCAAAAGCAATAATTTCAGCCGGTTGGGATCCGGGTACAGACTCACTTATCCGTACTCTTTTGCTTGCAATGGCTCCTAAAGGTTTGACATACACCAATTTCGGTCCGGGTATGAGCATGGGACATTCTGTTGTTGCTCGTAGCAAAAAAGGTGTTAAAGATGCTCTTTCAATGACTATTCCGCTCGGTACAGGCGTTCACCGCAGAGACGTTTATGTTGAGTTGGAAGACGGTGTTGATTTTAAATCTGTTGAAAACGCTATCAAAACCGATTCTTATTTCTGTAACGATGATACTCACGTTCATCAAGTTTCATGCGTAAAAGATCTCAGAGATATGGGTCACGGTGTTCTTTTGGAAAGAAAAGGCGTTAGCGGTGAAACTCAAAACCAACGTTTCCAATTTACTATGCAAATCAACAATCCTGCATTAACGGGACAAGTTCTTGCTTCTTGTGCAAGAGCAGTCGTAAAACAAAATCCCGGCTGTTACACTCTCCCGCAAATTGCACCATACGATTTGATTAATATTGATTTGGACGAATTTTTATTGCATACGGTTTAGTTTTTTTTGATAATAAAAAACGGGGTTGCCTGAAAAAAAGACAACCCCATTTTTTTTGTTTTTATTTTTATTTTATTTATTTTCTAATGCTTCAACACGCTTCAAAAGGTCTTCTAATGTTGATTTCAATTCTTCGTTTTCTTTCTTTAATTCTTTTACGGCTTCCGTTAAAACTGGAATTACACCAATATAATTCATTGTTTTGTAACCGTTTGAATCCGTTGTAACAAGGTCAGGAAATATTTTTTCAACTTCTTGCGCAATAAAACCGTATTGAAGGTTATCGCTTGAAGACGGAATTTTTGTTTTATCCCAATAAAATGTTACGCCTCTTAATTTTAATACGTTATCAAGTGCTGTTCCGATTGTATTGACGTTTGTTTTCAAGCGGGAGTCGGATGTTAATTCAACACCACCCTGTACAAATGCTTTGCCTCCTTCTGTAACATAAAAGGCAGTACTTCTTGCGTCATTTGCAGTTCCGCTTCCGTTTCCTACAATAAAAAGTGCTGATGTCTCATCAAGCTTATTATATTTTCCGCATACAAACTGTGCTTGCATTTTAGCTTGACTGCCAAGTCCCATGGCGGCTGATTGATTTGCTCCGGCATTACAATTATCTCCAACAGCTATAGAGTTGTCGCCAGTTACAGTAGTTGCATTACCAAATGCTATGCTATTTTTTATTGATTGAGTATAGATTCCTGTGTTATCACTTCCTCCGGCAATACAATTTTCAACATTATCTCGTAGAACTACAGTACCTAATGCAATATTTCCTGTTGATGATGATATTTTATTTGATGAAATTGTTATGTTATCCGAAGTGTTACCTATGTATAAAGAGTAATTTTTTGTCGGCTGAATTTGGTTAGTTCCGTCTATTTCCTTCCAAAGGCAGCCTTCTTCGTCCTTGGCTTTAGCTTCCCATTTACTTTTTGATCCGTTATAGGTCATAATCATACCATCTTCTAACGAACTTATGGCGTTATAATCTGATAACGATGAAAAACTTAATTCTAATTTTGAATTAATCCATTTTGTACCATTGTATTGCAAAAAATTATCTTTTGCCAACGAAGTGAAATTTATATTCGCTAAATCTTCCAAATTTATCGAACTATTAGTCCACTTTGTACCGTTGTATTTCAAAAAATTATTGTTTGCTGCAGATGAAATTGTTACATCAGTCAAATCACTTAAACTTTCAGCTCCGCCGGTGCTGCCACCTGTGGGTTTATCAACGGCAACCCATTTTCCATTTGTTGCATTCCATGCAAGAATTTGACCGTCTTCAGGTGTAGCTTCAACGTCTGATAAGTCGTTTAATTTTACGGTATTATCATCGGTCAAACCTTTGGTTTTGTCGCAACTTAAGGCAACCAATGAATATGGCACTGCCGAAAATTTACTCTTTCCTAAATCGTTCATACCGTTAAGGAATTCCGATTCTCCGAAATCCGCTCTGACATGAAGATAGTAATAACCGTCTGCTACATTAAGCCAATTAATGTTTTGGTAATTACCGAAAACGGGGTTGCCCTTTCCGATTTCTACTGAAAACAATCCGAAATCATTGGTTTGGGTTTGTTGTAATTCTTGATAAATTTCTGTTTCGTTTTGAAGTACGGTAATTTCTACGGTAATGTCTTTGTTTGCTACCGGCGAACCGTCTTCTGCGTTTATAACCGCTTGATAATTAAATGTATTGGGTAAATCATTCTGCGCTTTTATAGCTGAGAATGAAACCAAAAATACACATAACAATATGATTTGTTTAATTTTCATGGTCATAGATTTTTTATAGTTTAATAACTTTTATGCTGTGATTATTTTTGCCTAATGACACTTTTATAATGTAGCAGCCTTGTTTGAGGTTTGAGGCGTTAATTATAATTTCGCCGTTTTCCTCAAGGAAATTGTTGCTCAAATTAGCATTTACAATTTTTCCCGATGCATCAAAAATTCTTACCGTGGGTTTGAAATTTTCAAAATTTGTTTTCCCCGAAAATTTCAAACGAAATTCCGATTGAAAAGGATTCGGATATGCAGAAATTTTTAATGACGGAATTTCCTCTTTTTTTTCGGTTACGGATATGTTTTCAGTGTTTTCTATTTTTTTCATAATAGTTAAACTACCTGACATTCCGATACGTCCGAAACTACTTATATTCTTGTTTTTAACGGTAATGCCTATTCCGGAGGTTCCAAGTGAGCTGAGTTTTTGAGCATTAGCCTCAAAACCGCTCAGAATAAACGCCGCCGGAATAAATGCCGTTATCAAGTATTTCGTTATTGTTTTCATTTTCTTTAGTCTTTTACTAAATTATCCCTGAAAATGATTACTTTGTTGTTTTCAAATTTGTTTATCGCATTAGAGCCGTATTCTTTCACCCTGCCTAATGCTTCAATTTTGTCAGCCGGTATGCCTTTTGAAACAAGATAATCTTTGATAAATTTAGCACGTTTTTGAGCTAATTCAAAATTGTATTTTCTTGAACCAGAGGCATCTATTTCTACAATAATCATAATCGGTCGCTTATCTATTTTTTGGAGCATACCTTCACCGAAGTATCTCGTAATAAGATAATTAATACCGTAATAAGAACCCGGATTGAGATTTGGAGCTTTGTCGGCAAAGCTTACGCACTCAAGCGTTACGTCATGTTCCCATTTGTGATTGGTGGTGAGATCTTTTTTCTCCTCCGGAATTTCAACTATTTTGGGGCTCGGATTTTTTGAATCTTTTTTGTCGCCTTTGTGGAAAGACCTAATCATGCCTTCAAGTCTTTGAATTTCATCTTTAAGCTTTTGAATGTCAGGATCTTTCTCCGGCTTGTTCTCGTCCTCAAAATAGAAAATAGTCGGTTCTTTGTGTGTTTTGGCTTTTGAAATTAAAAATCCTACCGAAACCTCATGCGTTCCGTTGCAAGATTTTGCAATATCAGAAGTGCCTAATTCGTATTGGTAATTAACTGCTATTCTGCCTCTTGCAGAAAATCCCGCTCCAAGGCCTATCCAATTTTCGCTGCAATAACTCAAATTAATCCACGCTCTTTTGTTGTATTTTACAGCGAAAGAGCCACGCCAAGAGAGTGCGCTGTTGCCAAGAGCGTAACAAACGTCAGCAGCGGGAGTAAATTCCCATGAATTACCTTGAAAAGTGTAAGAGAGTGCTCCGAAAATTTCTCGATCCGTGTTTATAATTCCGTTCTGAAATTTTAAATCCTGACAAATCAATCTTGGAGCGTATACGCTGAAATAAAACTCTTTAGCATGAAACATAAGAGAAAATCCAGCGTCAAAACCTGTTCCCGAAAGTCCTGCTTCGTTCGACAAAATAGGATCGGTTGCAGAGCCGAAGGTTTTAGCATTCGCCAAATCAAACGCAGAGCGCACGAGCGAGGGCGTAACGGCAAAACTTAAACCCGTAGCATCAGAAAATTTCAAATGGTAAGCGTAAGTCAAACCTGCAAAAATATTGTTGAAATTACCTGATTTTTCGTTGATTATCTGAACGCCGAATCCCATGTTTTCGCCTAAACGTCCGTTAGCGTCAGCCGTCAAAAGTTTGGTTGCTCCTTCAATTCCCGCCATAAAACTACGGTAGCCGACAAATCCTTCGGCATTTTCGTTGAAACCGGCAAAAGCCGGAGCTACGGAAAAGCGGTTGATATAACTCTGACCCGCTGCCGTTAAATATTGTGCATCAGCATTGTTAGAAATTAGTCCTAATGCCGCCGCTAAAACTAATATTTTTTTCTTCATGGTTTTCTTCTCTCTTTTATCTGATAATATCAACAAAACCTGTAACGCCTTTGCGTCCTAAAGTTTTGATTACATAATAATAAGTGCCTGCAAAAAGTTCGTTGCCATTATCGTCCAAACCTTTGAAACCGTCAGTATTTGTGTAGTTGTTGTTTTCGTAGACGAGTTTTCCGCGTTTGTCAAAAACTTTTACGATGCACGGATTTTCGTATTCGGAAACATCTTCGATGCAGAGTACCTCGTTAATGCCGTCGTTGTTAGGGGTTATGACATTGTTCAAAACGTTGATAACGGTTAAATTTTCGTCTTCGTTTTTGACATTGTATTTTACCGAAATCGATTCGCTTGTTTTGCAACTGCCGATTGCTGCGGTAACTTTGTATTCACCCGACTCCATATAATAAAGTGTTGAAGCGGTGTTTTGTAATTCCGTTTCTTCGCCTTTGCGGTTTACGGAATACCAAGTGTAAGAGCTTGCGTTAGAGCTCGTTGCTGTGATGAGTGCTGTTTTAGGCTCGTCTTCAAGCATTAAATCCGGAGTCTCGCCTATACTAATTTCCATGGCTTGAGTGGTCTGACCTTCGGGATCTTTAGGGTCGCCATCGCCTTCGTACCAAGTATAATATTTTACCGTATATTCGCCTTTTTCCAAATATATATGCTCAAGTTTTTGACTTACATCGGTGATATAACTGTATATTTCTTCACCGTTTTTTGTATCACCGAACCATATTTTAACAAATTTTATGGGCGTATGTTCGGCTTTAATCGAAAATGTTAAAGTCTCTCCCATACAAGCCTCGTTTTTGTCTACGGCGATTTCCGGCTTTTCTTGTGCAAAAGAATTCATTGACAGAGCACACGAAATTACCAAAGACGGTAAAAATGTTTTAAAAAATTTCATTTTTTTATAGTATTATTGGTTTTCTGTACATAAAACAATAAAAATGCCAAATTTGTTGCATTAATTTTAGTAACTATTTCTGCGAAAATATATTGTGCCTTGCTTTGAAAAGTTTGAAGCTATCGGACCTATGATACCCTCATGTCTGCCTATTATAAGGCAACCTTTTGACGTTAAATTGTCATAAAAGAAACTCAAAACCTTGTTTTGAAGGTTGTGGTTAAAATATATTAAAACATTGCGGCAGAGAATAATATCAAAATTCTGTGCGAAAATGTTTTTGCAACTTACCAAATCGTGTTTTATAAAAAGCGGCTTTTCGATAAGAAAATCTTTCATTCTGACAAAATCTTTGAATTTGTTGATTTCCATATAATTTTTTATATCCACGCTTGGATAATATTTTTTCATATCTTCGTTTTGGTTGAGAGCCTTGTCGAAATTTTCGATGTATTCGTTGATTTCGTGGTATTTGTATTTGCCTGACATTGCGGTATTTAATACGGTTTGATTGATGTCAGAGGCATAAATAGTGGCTTTTTCCAAAAGGTTCATCTCGCTTAGTAATATCATCAAAGAATACACCTCAAGACCGTTGCTACAGCCTGCGTGCCAGATATTTATGGATTTTTGTCTGGCAAAATTCAACTCGATAGCTTTTCTAACGGAATACCACGTTTCGGGATCGCGGAAAAGTTCGGTTGTATTTACAGTAATATTTCTTACGACTTTATCCAAATAATTGTAGTCTTTTTGCAGGTTGGTTACAAGGGAGTCGAAAGTAATTCCTTCGTCTGTTAAAATTTTTTCAATCCTGCGGTAAAAACTGTTATATGAATAGTCGGAAAAGTCGTAGGACGACACTTTTTTTATAGTATCCTGCAACAAATGTATGTCTTTTTCCGATAATTGCGTGTTTTGTTCCATTGAAAAAACTTGTTACTAAAGAAAATGCAAAGTAAATGATTTTTATTATAAAATCCTAACAAAAAACGTAAAAACAAAAAAAACTTCACGTAAAGTTTCGGCATATTTTTTGATTTTACCTAAAGGATGAAAACTTATGCTAAAATAATCTTAAAATAAAATTTACTTTATAATTTTTTGATTATCAAGTATTAATAAAAAAATCCGTGCTTTTTGTAAAAATTTACAGCAAAAAGTGCTGAAAACTCAAAAAATATATGTAAATTTGACCTTTAGGATTTTTAACGTAAACGAATACTAAAATTAAAACAAAATACATTAAGTCGGTAGGATGGAAATGATACGTCAAATATTTGATAGAATGAACTTTAGGAGCAAAATGATCCTATTGTTTTCGTTTTGTTCCGCTTATATTGTATTCTTCGGCGTGTATGTATTTTTTTCGGCGGGCAAGTTAAGAAATGACGTTGAAAGTTTTACTTCGTATCAAGCGGGCGGTATTTATCCGCTTTTCGGTTTGACGGAAGATATTTATTCGCTTGTTATCCAAAACCACGCAATTATAGAGAATCAGACGGACGTTGTCGTTATTCAAAGGCATCACAATAAATTCAATCAGTTTTATGAGGTAAGGCTCAAGGAATACGAAAACACTCTGAAAGTTGCTCAAGAATTGAAACTTTTGGATAAGTTTAAGTCAGAATTCGTTATTTATCAAAATGTTAATAAAGATATTATTCGTTTGATGATTAACGGTAGGGCTGAGGCGGCACGCGAACTTTTGTCCGTAAAAGAAATAAGTGCATTCGAGCAGATGCGAAAAACTCTTGATCAAATGTATCTTACTCATCAGAAAGATTTGGTTGCTGGTGAGCAAGCTTTGAGAGAGGAAATTTCGAAAATGCGTTTGACAGTAGGGCTTTTGTCTATTCCGCTTCTTTTGGTGGTTGTTTTGATAGGGTTTTACATTTGGAAATCTCTCAAAGGGATTTATATGCGGATGGAAAGTTTTATTTCGCAACTTAGTTTGGGTGTTGTTCCCGATTACGAGTTGCCTGAGGATAAAACGGAATTTGGCAGAATCAGCAAAAATATTAACGGTACGGCGCGTTTGTTTAAACGTCTTACTGAATTTTCAAACGAGATTTCAAAAGGTATTTACACCACCGAGGCGGGTATTCAGGCGCCGGACGGGTCAATGGCAAAAAGTCTTATTGACCTTCGTAACCGATTGTCTGACACCGAAAAAGAGCAGAAAAAACGTCGCACGGAAGACGAACAACGTAACTGGACAACGCAAGGTCTTGCTAAATTCGGTGATATTATGCGACATTCAAACGATAATATCAACACGCTTTCGGACGAGGTTATAAAAAATCTTGTACATTATATAGGTGCAAGTCAGGGCGGACTTTTCTCTTTGGACGACAGCGATTCTAAGAAAGTCTATTTGGAGATGGTTTCGGCTTTTGCATACGACAGAAAGAAGTTTTTAACAAGGCGGATTGCTTTGGGTGATGGTTTAATCGGTGTTTGTGCGTTGGAGAAAAACACTATTTATATTACTGACGTTCCCGCTGATTATATGGAAATAGAATCTGGCTTGGGCGATTCCAAACCAAAAAGCCTTCTTATTGTGCCTTTGAAATCAGAGGACAGAATTTTGGGCGTGATAGAGTTGGCATCGTTTAATTTGTTCAGACCTTTTGAAATTCAGTTTGTTGAGCAGTTAGGCGACTCGATAGCCTCAACCTTGGCATCACTTAGAATTAATACAAGAACGGCCGAACTTTTGGCAGAATCTCAGAAAAAATCTGATGAATTGGCAGTCCGTGAGGTTGAGTTAAGAAAGACGATGGACGAGGTTACCGTTGCAAGGGACGAATCTCAGCGCAGGGAGGCGGAAATGGCCGGTATTCTTTCTGCTGTCGATGAGACCCTTCTTAAGGCCGAACTTGATCCGGAAGGAAAATTTGAGTCTGCAAACCAAAAATTTCTTTCTGCTTTGGGTTACCGAAAAGACGAACTCGTGGGCAGAAATGTCAAAACAATTCTTGACGATAAGTATTTGGAGAATTTTGACATTGTTTGGCAAAACATTTGTGCGGGTCAGTCGTATCAGAATACGATTAACCAAAAGAATAAAAACGGAGAAGTTGTTTGGTTGTTAGCTCAGTTTACACCGATTTTTGACCAAAAAGGCAACGTTACCAAAGTCCTTTACATGGCAAACGATATTACCGAGCAACAGATTACCGAGGAAAAGAACAAGCGACTCTTGGCGGAAAGTACCGAAAAAGCCGAAATGCTTATGGCAACTCAGGAAAGTATGGCTAAAAACCGTATTGAAATGGTTTCCGTGATGACGGCTATTAACGAAACGCTTATGAAAGCGGAATATTCCGTAGAAGGTAACTTGTTGGCTGCCAATCAAAAACACATCAAGACCATGGGTTATGATTTTGAGCAGCAAAAAGGCAAAAACATTTTAACGTTTATTCCCGATGAAGAAATTGTGGAATTTAAGGCATTATGGCAAAATGTTTGTGAAGGTAATTTACACCAGATGACCGTAAAACGTAAAAGTAAACTCACGGGGCATGATATTTGGTTGATTAACCAGTATACGCCCGTTAAAGATACACAGGGAAAGGTTTTCAAGGTTCTTTACACCGCTTTTGATATCACGGCTCACAAGGAGATTGAGGAGCAGGCGATGAGACAAGTGGAAACGTTGAGAAAACAAAATTCAGAACTTGCTTCGCAGTTGGAGACAACGAAAGTAAGAGAATCTTCTTTGAAAACTCAACTCGGTGAATTAGAGAAAGTTAACAGCCTTGCCGAAAATTCACGGCAATCCTCTATTGACGAAAAATATCGCAATTGGCTGAAGAGTTTAGACAATTAAAGAAAAAATAAAGAGGAAAAATTTGAAAATTTGAATATAATCTGTATTTTAGCAACTGTATTTTAACGAAAAATGGCAAAGCAGTTAGACATATCAACAGCGGCAACAAAACCGGCAGTAAACCGTAGCAATATGGTGTTGAAATATACCATAATCGGTTTTTGTATAGGTTTGCTGTTTCCGTTGGTTTCTATTCTGACGGAGTTTCAAATCAGGCATATACAGTTTGATTACACTAAGATTGGGTATTTGCACGGGAAATCTCCGGCACTTTACGTCATAGACTTGGCTCCGGTAATTATAGCGTTTATTTTTAATTTTTTCGCTTTAAAGAATCGCCGGCAGAACGAGGAGTTGGAGGTGATGCTTGCCGACAAAAACGAAATCATCAAACGAAACTCTTTGGTTGCAAAGCGAATCGGTGAAGGAGATTTGTTTTTTGATACTTCCGATATTGACGAGGCTGACCTTTTGGGACGTTCTTTGTTGATAATGAAGAACAACCTTGTGGAGACTTCGCAGCGTGAAAACGAGCAAAACTGGATTGCGAAAGGAAAGGAAATCATCGGTGATATTCTTCGTCAGCGAAACAATATCAGCGATTTGGCATACGAGACAATTATCAATTTAATAGAATATATTGGTGCGGTTCAAGGAGCTTTTTATCTTTTCGATGATGACAGCAAAGCCTTAACTAACATTGCTACATACGCTTATAACCGCAAAAAATATATCACTCAAGAATTTAAAGTCGGTATCGGTCTTGTGGGACAGACGGCTTTTGAGAGGGATATTATTTATAGAAAAGAAATTCCTGAAGATTATGTAACGATTTCTTCCGGTATTTTGGGCGATCAAAAACCGAGGACATTGTTGCTTTCTCCTCTTATCAGTGACGAAAAACTTCAAGGCGTTATAGAGTTTGCTTCTTTGGCGGAAGATATGCCCGACAAAACGTTGAGGCTTATAAAAGAGGTGAGCGAGATTATTGCGCAGACTATTTTCAACTTGAAAGTTAATACGACTACGGAAAAGCTCTTGCGTGAGGCGCAAACCATGACCCGTCAGTTGCAGAAAAACGAGGACGAGTTGAGAAAGAATGCTGAGGACATGAAAAAAGCTCAGCTCGAACTTCAAGACACCAACAAGAAACTTGAGGCACAAATCCGTGAGGTTGAGCGTGGTCAAAAACGTCAGTACGCTTTGTTGGAAAACGCATCTGAGGTCATCTCAATTTATGATGAAAGTGCGATTGTAACATACGAAAGCCCTTCTTCACGCAGCATTTTGGGTTATGAGCCGGAATACATTATCGGAAAAACTGCTTACGAGAAATTTGACGATAGTTCGAGAAGTAAATTTCAAGAGGTTTTCAAACAGCTTATTTCGCAACCGGAAAAGCCTTTGACGTTTGAGTATCAGTTCAAAAAGTCTAACGACGAGGTTTTGTGGCTTGAGGCTACGGGACGAAACCTTTTGAGCAATGCGGCTATTCAGGGTATTATTTTCAATACGCGGGATATAACGGTGAGAAAAATTGCTGAAAAAGCGCAGCGTATGCAAGGTGAAATGCAGGCTCTTTCTGAAAACTCTTTGGATGCAATTCTTCGTTTGTCGCCTGAAGGTAAATTCTTCTATGTCAATCCCGTTGCAGAGCAGTTTACCCGCGTTAAGAAAGATGACTTATTGCAGCATCAAATCGACGATGTGGAACTTGATGAAAAAATAGCCACCTTTTTCAAGGATGCTTTGGCGCAAGTTGTTCAAAATCAACGTATGTTTGATACCGAAACAACATTTCCGACCGACGGTAAAGAGGATATTATTATTCAGTTTAATGCTATACCTGAATATAACAAAGAGAAAGAATTGGAAACCATTTTGTTCGTAGCGCACGATATTACCGAGCGCAAACGGATTGAAATGGAAATTGAAGAAAAGAACAAGAGTATTACCGAGTCCATCAACTATGCTCAAAGGATTCAGTCGGCGATTATTCCGAGCCTTGATGCGATAGGGGCAAGGTTACCTAAGTTCTTCATGTTTTATCGTCCGAGGGATGTGGTCAGCGGTGACTTCCCGTGGTTCTTCGATAAGGATGATAATATTTATATTGCAGCCGTAGACTGTACAGGACACGGTGTCCCGGGTGCGTTGCTTTCGTTTATCGGTTATTTCAACCTTAATAGTATTGCCGATCATGCTGACAATCTTAATGCCGGAAAAGTATTGGATTTGTTGCACAAAGGTGTTAAGAAAACTTTGAAACAAGATAGCGACGATGCGGAGGCAAGAGATGGCATGGATATTGCTTTATGTAAGATAAACTTTGCGACGAAAACTCTGCATTATGCGGGGGCGCACCGTCCGCTTTATTATCTTAACAGCAATAAAGAGTTGATAAAGTATAAGGGTACACCTCAGGCAATCGGAGGAAAACCGACCCGCAAAGGCAAAGAAAAGGATTTTGAAAATTTTGAAATTCAGTTTAATGCCGGTGAAAAAATATTTTTCTTCTCCGACGGTCTGCCCGACCAAGTAGGAGGTGAGGCGGGAAGAAAATATCGTCCGGGACGTATTGAAGAACTTATTACGGGTAATCCTGATTTTTCAATGGCTCAGTATAAGGAACTTTTTGAAAAAGATTTTCTTGAGTGGAAAGGTTCTTACAAGCAGGTGGACGATATCTTGTTGATAGGCATAGAATTTTAAAAAAAACGGTTTCATCATAATGTATAAATAACATCATATATGGCAAGTATGAAAGAACATAAAGAATCACTCGATTTTGTTTATGACTTCTACGTTAAGATGAAGAGGAACAAAATTAATTTGGCGTATGAAGGCGAGATAACGCACCAAATAACAAAGGCGTTTACCTCACTTACAGAAACCAATATGGCGAGGGAGGAGGATGCAAGTTCTGTCCAGAAAAAGGTCTTCCATGTGATGGTGGAGTGCCTTCAGAATATTAGCAAGCACTCCGAAAGCACGCCTAACTCTTCAGCAAAAGACGGACGGGGCATATTCATGGTTTCCAAGGGAGATACCGAGTATAATGTTACCACCGGTAATATTATAAAAAATGAGAATGTTGATAAGCTTCGCGGTATATTGGAGAATATCAACAAACTTGACAAAGACGGGCTTAATAAGCTTTATAAGCAGCAAATGCGGGAAGGTCATATTTCTGACCGCGGTGGCGCAGGCTTGGGCTTTATAGACATCGCCCGCAAAACAGGCGAAAAACTTCTGTACAGTTTCTTGAAAATTGACAGCATAAACTCGTTTTTCGTATTAACATCAACTATATCAAGAATTAAAGAATAAAAAAAATTATTATTATGTCAGTTATAAATATAAAAGGTTCGGACGATACACCTACAGTCGTTCTTGACAAAGAAAACAACATATTCAAAATTTCAGGAAGATCTCTTCCCGAAGACGTAGTGGCTTTTTACAACCCTATTTTGGATTGGCTTACCGAGTATGCAAGTGATCCTTTGGATAAGACTGTTTTTGATTTTCAGTTGGAATATTTCAATACTGCATCATCAAAATTGTTGCTTGACGTACTTCTCAAATTAGAAGATATTAATTCTGACGGACATGATGTACTCGTAAGATGGCATTATCCTGATGATGATGAAGATATGCTTGATGCAGGTGCAGAATATGCTGAAATCGTAGACGTTCCTTTTGAACAGGTT
The DNA here is from genome assembly GCA_017412115.1 of Bacteroidales bacterium. GTDB lineage: Bacteria > Bacteroidota > Bacteroidia > Bacteroidales > UBA3824 > UBA3824. The sequence goes on from JAFPYR010000015.1 coordinate 21,533, forward strand.
CCTTATACCATCGACTAAGGATGTTTCTATAAAGGATTTCGAGTAGAGTAAGATTATAAAAGTTAGAAAACATTTTTTTTAAAATCAAGTATTAAATAACTTTTTGAGTTATGAGTGAGGCGATATTAAAAGCTTTGATTCAGATGTTTGCCCTAATTGCCAAGCAGGACGGTGGCATTGAGGACAAAGAATTACAGTATGTGGAGAGTTTTCTTATATCACAATTAGGTGCGGAGGCTTCACAGCCTGTCATGCTTGATTTTAAAAAGCAGGTAGGTCTTATTGAGGACGAAAAGACCCGTCGTAAAAGGGAGCGCGACAGACTCAAACAATTGGAACTCGCAAGTGATCCCGAGAAATTGGCAAAAGAAGAAAAAGACGCCCAACTGACTTCAGTTAGAGAGTCAGTGAAAATTCTCGGTCTTTGTAAGAGAATTAATAAGACTATCAATAACAAACAAAAAATCGTCGTTTTTGTTCGTCTTTACGAGCTTGTTAATACAAGTAAAAAATTTACGCCCCAACGTATGGCTATTATCAATACGGCGGGTGAGGTTTTTAATTTTACGGCCGATGTAATCAACGAAATCAAAACTTTCGTTACCGAAAGTGATTCTCAAAAGTTAGATTATCCTGCCGTATTGGTAATCAGAGACGAGGCAAAAGAAGACGGTTTCAAATTCGAGCAGGCTAAGAGTATAAATTGCGAGGGACTTGATTCTGATATTTATATCCTTCGTCAAGAGTTGGAAACCGAAAGCGGTGAGTTGTACTTCATGCGTTACAACGGTAGCCATGATGTATATCTTAACGGTTCACCTATTTTCAGCGACCGTATTTATGCTTTTGCTCCCGGTGCCACGCTCAAAATGACAAAAGGCCGTCCGATTTATTACAGCGACGTTGTTGCGACATTTCAAGCTGATAAGACTTTTTCTAATCTGTCGTTCAACGTTACTGATTTGGAATTCAGATTCCCCAACAATGCCATTGGCTTGAGAAATATCAATTTTTCGGAATGTCAAGGCAGGTTGGTCGGAATTATGGGTGCTTCCGGTGCGGGCAAAACAACGTTGCTTAACGTTTTGTCCGGTATTACTTCGCCCTATTCGGGTTCGGTAAAAATCAACGGAATAGATCTTCATCGTGAAAAAGAAAAATTGGAGGGCGTTATCGGTCTTATTCCGCAGGACGACCTTTTGATTGAAGAACTTACCGTTTTTGAAAATCTTTATTTCAGCGCGAAATTCTGTTTTAAAGATATGCCGGAAAATGAAATTCGCGACAAAGTTGATACGGTTTTGAAATCTCTCGGACTTTATGACCGAAAGGATTTGAAAGTCGGCAACTCGCTCAACAAACTTATTTCCGGCGGTCAGCGTAAGAGGCTTAATATTGCCCTTGAGTTGATTAGAGAGCCCTCTATTTTGTTTGTGGACGAGCCGACCTCTGGTTTGTCTTCAAGGGACTCCGAAAATGTAATGGACCTTTTGAGCGAGTTGACCTTAAAAGGAAAACTTATTTTTGTGGTTATCCACCAGCCGTCTTCTCAAATATACAAAATGTTTGATAAGATGATAATCCTCGATACCGGTGGTTATATGGTTTATTACGGACATCCGACCGATGCGATTTCGTATTTCAAAACCATTGACGGTCAGGTTAAGAGCGAAGAGGGTGAATGTCCGCATTGCGGTAACGCTACGCCGGAGGTAATATTTGATATTATTGAGGCAAGAAAAGTAAACGAGTTCGGTTCTTGGTCAAATGAAAGAAAAATTGAGCCGGCTACGTGGGAAGAATTTTTCCATAAAAACATAACTCCGGAGGTAATTCCCGATGTTACGACCGAGCCTCCTAAGAATTTAAAAGTTCCGAATTGGTTCAATCAGTTCGTAACTTATTTTAGAAGGGATTTCAAATCTAAAATCTCGAATCTTCAGTATGTGTTTTTAAACCTTATTGAGGCTCCGCTTTTGGGTTTTATTCTTTCGTTTTTGATTAGGTATACCGCAGCCAACAAGCCGCATTATATTTTTTACGAGAATGAAAATATCGTTCCGTATATTTTCATGAGTATAATTGTAGCATTGTTTTTGGGTTTGACGGTTTCGGCAGAAGAAATTTTCAGGGATAGAAAAATCCTCAAGAGGGAGGAATTTTTGAATCTCTCGCGTTCAAGTTATTTGATAGCCAAAGTCGTTATTTTGGTGATGATTTCGGCAATACAATCGTTCCTTTACATAATGGTCGGCAATTCGATATTGCAGTTTAGCGAGCCGAGTATGTATTTGTCGTTTTGGTTGATATTGTTTCCGATGTGGGTACTTGCCAATATGATGGGTCTTAACATTTCTTCGGCATTCAATTCTGCCGTAACGATTTACGTTTTGATTCCGCTTTTGATGATTCCACAAATGGCTTTGGGCGGTTCGATGTTCAGTTTTGATAAGTTGAATCAAATAATCGGTAGTGTAGGAAAGGTTCCGATTGTGGCTGAAATGATGCCTTCACGTTGGGCATACGAGGCTTTGATGGTAAAACAATTCAGGGACAATATGTTTGAACGTAATTTCTACGAGTATGAAAAACACGAGAATTATTGTAACTTCAAACAAGTATATTACGTTAAAGAACTTAGAAATGCTAATGAAACGCTTTCGGAATGTTATGTAACAATAGAGGACGAGGATTTTGAGTATTCTACTGAGGAGCAGAAAACTCAGATTGTAGATAGCATCAAAGAGCGGATGGAAGAGTCTTTAGCACTTTTGAGGGCTGAAATCACTGATGAGTTAGTAAGACTTCCTGAGGTTGAAGGTGATTTTGATTTCGATTTGCAAAATTTGGTTGTAGATCAATACAATAGTGATATTCATGATGAGATTAAAAATTATCTTGACCAATTGGATCATTATTACGGCGACGAGGTTAATAAAGCTCAGCTGAAAATTGAAAGTCGTAAGGAACAGTTTGAAAATAAGTCACATGGTCTGTATAACAGATTTAGGGATAAATATCATAACGAAAAATTACAGGATATTGTAACAAATGTTTACGAAAAAAAGAAAATAATTCGTTATAATAACCGTTTAATACAACAAGAGAACCCTGTTTTTCTTGATGCGGACAATTCGGGATTTTTCGGATTCAGAGCGCATTTTTACGCTCCTAACAAGTGGTTCTGCGGCAGATATTATGACACGTTTTACTTTAACATGGTAATTTTGTGGCTTTTCTGTGTGGTGTTTTACGTAACTTTGTACTTTGATCTTTTGAAGAAAGGCGTTGATTGGGCGGGTAATTTTTCATTTAAATCTCGGTTGGAAAAATTATTGCCTAAGAAAAAAGCAGTAGTAGCTGTTGAGGAAACTGACAAGAAGGCAAAGGAAGTTTCTGATAAAAAAACTGCTTTGGAAACGGAAAAAAGTGAATAATCTACGAAAAAAAAGTGCAAAAACTATTGTGGAATAAGTTTTTTTTATAGTTTTGTATTTTTTTTGAAAAAATATTAGTACATTTGAACAGAAAATATAAGACGTATTATGCATAGAAAACGGTTAAGTTCATTGGCTTTGGTATGTATGGCGTTCTTGCAGTTTAATTGCGGAGGCTGCGACTCTTCCGGTGATGACAATATAGTGTTTATTCCGGATGATGACGTCAAGACTACTGATGTTAATTACGATGTTGAGGCGATGAACCAGATAATCGCCAGTTTTTCATCTCCGGTGGAGATGGCGGCATTATTAAAAGCTTCCAACGTGCCTTTTTCTACCAAATATTTGGTGGATCCTGATATGGTGAGGAATTATACCTCAAGTTTCAAGAAGGCTTTGGGTTTGGGCATTTTGAGTGCCGATTTGGGCTATCTGAACGTATATTCCAAAACATCGCAAATTTTGGATTATTTGGTTTCTATTCGTCAGCTTACTGACGATTTAAAACTTGGTCAATTCTTTGAGTTTGCTACCCTGAAGAGGCTTGCAACCTCAGATGATAATATAGATTCACTTTTGATAATGTCTGTTAAGAGTTATCAAGATATGGATGCGCATTTGAGAAACAATCAGCGCAGCAATTTGAGTGCATTGATGGTAACCGGCGTTTGGTTGGAGTCTATGTATCTTGTAACGCAAGTTGCAAAAGAGCAACCTTCGGAGGATTTTAAAAATACCATTGGCAGTCAAAAGCAGGTTTTAAAAGATCTTTTGCCTCTTTTAAAATTGTTTGCCAAAGAAAGTGATAAAAATTTTACTGAATTGGTACGAAACTTGGAAGAGTTAAAAGACGTACTTGATGTGGTAAAAATTGATACAAGAAAGATTGAAAACGTTAGATCTCATGAAGACGGCGTTTTTGAACAAGACTATGAAGATATTGTAATTGTTTCTGACGAGGAACTTGTCGAAATCATTACTACAACAGAAAAGATCCATAATAAAATTATAAATTAATTGCTTTATAATATGAAAAGACTGTTTATTATATTAGTTTTTGCAATTGTGGCTATCGCAATGTCAACCTCAAAGTCAGATGCACAATGTAAGCAGCAGGTTGTTTATCAGTGTGCAACTCAGACCGAAAAAGCTATATATCTTCGTGATTTCAATACTAAATTGAAACGTGATGCAGCGGACGAAGAAACAGGTATGAAATGGACTGTAGTCCTTAACAAAGGTACACAATACAGATTTTCTCTTTGTGCTCCGGAGGGCTTTCAGGATCAAGTAGTGTTGACTCTTTATGATAGTGAACACTTGGAAAATTCAAAACCTTGGGGTAGCACATACGATAAGACCACAAAGTCGGACAGAAAATCTTTCGACTTCATTTGCAATAAAACTGCTATGTACTATGTCTCAATCCGCTTCAAAGCCGGTGAGGGATCTAAGAAAGCTTGTGCCGTTGGTATATTATCTTTCGTAGGTAAAAATACGAAGTAAAGATATTATTAAAAAAATTGGGTATAGGCACAAAAACTATTGTACTCCCGATATAAAAAATATTATCGGGGGTGCAATAGTTTTGTATTATCTATTGTTAATACTCCTTTTTAACTCAAAAATACATTTAAATTAACACAACTCTCAGTAAATTAGTGTATTTTTGTACCCTGATGAAAATCGTATAATTTTAAGAGATGAATTTTGAAGAAATCGGTTTAAAAGAACCTATCGTTCAAGCCGTAAAAGATATGGGCTTTGAACAATTAACCCCTATTCAGGAAAAAACAATCCCCTTTATTATTAACGGCGGCGGTGATTTGATTGCTTTGGCGCAGACCGGAACGGGAAAAACTGCGGCTTTCGGACTGCCGGTTTTAAATATGATTGATGCTCAAAGCAAAGATACTCAAGTACTTGTACTTTGTCCTACAAGAGAATTATGTCTTCAGATAACAGGAGATTTAAAGAATTTTTCTTCCAAAATGAAAGATTTGGAAGTTGTACCCGTTTACGGTGGTTCAAGTATTGAGACTCAAATCAAACAGTTGAAAAAGCGTTGTCAAATCGTTGTCGCAACTCCGGGCAGGGCTATTGATTTGATGGAACGTAAAGCATTGAAAATCAATTCTATAAAATGGCTTATTTTGGACGAAGCCGATGAAATGCTTTCGATGGGGTTTAAGGAGGATTTAGACCGGCTTTTGAATGAAACTCCTCAGGACAAAACTACGCTTTTGTTTTCTGCAACCATGCCCGCAGACATTGAGAGCATGGCACATAGTTATATGAAAAATCCTCAGGAAATAGCTGTCGCAAGAAAAAATATCGGTGCTGAAAATGTTGAACATCAATATTTTGTGGTTCGTTCAAAGGACAGATACGAGGCTTTGAAACGTATTGCCGATGTTAATCCTGATATTTACGGTATAGTTTTTTGCCGTACGAGAATGGAATGCAAAGAGGTTGCCGACAAACTTATCGCTGACGGTTACAATGCTGATGCTTTGCACGGTGATTTATCACAGGCTCAGAGGGATAATGTGATGCAACGTTTCAGAAGTAAACATCTTCAAATTTTGGTGGCAACTGATGTTGCAGCCCGCGGTCTTGATGTTAATGATTTGTCGCACGTTATCAATTATAATCTTCCTGATGACCCTGAGGTTTATATTCACCGTTCGGGACGTACGGGAAGAGCCGGAAAGTCAGGCGTTTCCATTTGTATTCTCCATTTAAGGGAGAAAAACAGAATGAGACTTATCGAAAAAGTCTGCAAAAAACAATTCGTTGCAAAACCGGTTCCAAGTGGTAAGGAAATATGTGAAATTCAGTTGTTTAACCTTATTGACAAAATGAAAAGCGTTGAAATCGACGAAAAACAGATTTCTGCGTTTTCAGCTCAAATTGAGGAAAAACTTCAAGATATGTCAAGGGAAGAGCTTATCAAAAAATTCGTTTCATTGGAATTTAACCGTTTCCTTGATTATTACCGCAATGCAAAAGATATCAACGTTGATGATAAGGACGATGAAAAAAACAAAAAACAACGTAAAGACAAATCTCCGAGAGAGGGTTTCAGAGAAAGAAATACGAAATATTCACGACTTTTTATTTCGTTAGGCTCTAAAGATAATATAGCTCCCTCTAAAATGATGGGATTTATTAACAGAATTGTTGATAACAGAGATGTTTCAATCGGAAGAATTGACATTATGAGAAATTTCTCTTTCTTTGAGGTTGATGAGCCGCACGTTAATGAAGTCTTGTTAGCAATGCGTAATGCTAAATTTGACGGAGTTGCTGTCAGTGTTGAAAAAGCCATTTCTAATGGTATTAACGGTGGAAAAGGCGATTTTTCAAAGTCATTTTCAAAACACGATAAAGATAAAAGTTTTGCTGAAAGCCGTCGCGATAGAAAACACGATAAAGGCAAAAAAGATAAAAAATCCCGCTCAGAGCGTTCAAGTATACGTTCTTTTGGAAGGGAACAAAAAAGAAACAAAAAATAAAAAAAATGCGGGTTTTTAAGCCCGCATTTTTTTTATTAAAACAATTCTTCTAATTCTTTGTTCGAGAGTTTTCCTAACCAAGCCTCACCAGTTGCAACGGTTAAATCGGCTAATTGTTTTTTGTCTTGAATCATTTTGTCAATTTTTTCCTCAAACGTGTTTTGTGTTATAAACCTATGAACCACAACGTTTTGATGCTGACCGATACGGTATGCGCGGTCAGTGGCTTGAGCCTCAACTGCCGGATTCCACCACAAATCGTAATGGATTACATGGTTTGCCGCCGTTAAATTTAGTCCCGTCCCGGCTGCTTTTAACGATAAAATGAAAATTTGATGCTGCTTTTGGGTTTGAAATTTTTCAACCATATTTTTGCGCTGTTCAATCGTGCAACCGCCGTGCAAAAACAATGGTTTTTGTCCCGTTGCAGAATAAATCATTTCGGAAAGCATATCGCCCATTTCCTTAAACTGCGTGAAAACCAATGCTTTTTGTCCGTTTTCGATTATCGTTTCTATTAGCGACAAAAACATTTCGGATTTTCCTGAAAGTTCCGGCTTAAAATCTTGATTTTTTAGAAATAACGCCGGATGATTGCAGATTTGTTTCAATGCTAAAATCATTTGCAGAATCAGACCCTGACGCTTGAATAAAGATTGAGAATCGGTTTGTTGAATTTCTTTTATGGCTTTCATCGCCTCTTCCAAAGTCTTGTCGTAAATCGCTGCTTGTGAGGCAGTTAATTGCGCAAATTCGTTTTGTTCAATTTTGTCGGGAAGGTCGCTGATAATAGTTTTGTCAGTTTTGAGACGGCGCATCATAAAAGGTGAGGCAGCACGTTTCAAACGCTCTGCACAATTTTTGTCGCCGAGGTTCTGAATCGGATTAGCATACTGCTGCGAAAATTTTTTTATCGAACCGAAATAACCCGTATTAACAAAATTCATAATGCTCCACAATTCTGACAAGCGGTTTTCAACGGGCGTTCCAGAAAGCGCAACGTGAGAATCAGCCGGTATCGAAAAAGCCGCTTTCGTTTGCGCAGTTGTTTGATTTTTAATGTTTTGAGCCTCGTCAATAATCATTACTGCCCATTTTTGTTTTTTAAGTTTATCAAGGTCGGAACGCATAATGCCGTAAGTTGTCAGCAAAACGTCTGACGAAAAACTTTTGATGTTTCTGTCCGTGCCGTGATAGGTAAAAAATGTCAGCTCGGGCGCAAATTTCCGCATTTCGTTTTGCCAATTGCTGATTAAACCCGTGGGGACTACGACCAAAACTTTTTTCTTGTCTAAAATTTTATCGTTTTTGAGTTTTTGAAGAAACACTATGGTTTGCAAGGTTTTGCCAAGACCCATGTCGTCTGCCAAAATACTTCCGAAACCTAATTCGTAATTTCTGCAAAGCCAATCGAAACCGCGCTTTTGATACGGTCTTAAAACAGCTTTAATATTTTCAGGGACAGGCGTTTGTGCTTGATTTTTGAGTTTTTTCAACAAGTCTTTTGCCGTTTTGTCAAATTTTATGGGCGTTGAATCGAATGTTTCCGACAATGCCGTTTGAAGGACCTGTGCCGGGGATAGTTTTGCCGGCGTTTCCATCACTTTTTTGATTCTTTCGATGTCGGACTCGTTGATGTAAAAATAATTTTGTTTTATTTTAATCAGTCCTGCTGCCGTTTTGTAAAGTTTTAAGAACTCGTCGTAACTGATTAAATTATCGCCTAATGCCACTTGCCAATTAAAATCCAAAAGCTCGTCCAAACGGATATAAGATTTTGAATTAGAGGATTTTCCGATAATTTTCATGCTGACTCTCGGACGGAGAATTTGCTGCAAGGATTTAGGCAGCATTATTTTAACGCCTAAAAGTCTGAGCGAGGGAGCAATTGAGAGCAGAAATTCCGAAATTTTTGCCAGATCATAAATTATCGGTTCTGATGCGTTATGATTGATGTAATCTTCAAAACCTGTTATAAATGAGGAAATTAACGAAATCTCTTTTAAAATTTTGAATTTTACCGTCCCGTATTTTTCGTCTTTTAAAATTTTGTTGAGCATGATAGTTTCTTTCTTGATTTCGACGGCGATTTCAAGTGAAAAAACTTCGTTGTTTTTCTCGCTCGTGATAATCTGATAACCGTATTCATGCGAATTGAAAAATAATCGGTCTGTCCATGCTTTGATGCTGCCCGGAATCTCGGTTTCGCCGACGTTGGAAAATTTTTGCGGTTTTAATGCGAATATAAATTCCAAAATCTCGTCGTCTTTATCGGGATTTGAAATATTTTTTATCAAAAAATCAAGTATTAACGAAACCAATAATTCTGCCCGGTGTTTTATCGGAAAATATTTTCTTGCTCCGGGAAGTTTTGCGGAAATAAAATTAGGCGGAATTATATTGTCCAAACTTTCCAAAACTTTTTCAACGGCACTGTCAATTCTTGTGGCAAACCATTCTACGGAAAAAGTTTTTTGAGGCCTCAAGAAAACTTTCGGCGCAAAATTTCCGCCCGCCAAAAGATAAAGCGTGCAGATAAGTGCTTGATTCAAAGCCGTTACCGATGGCGAAAAATCTTCCAAATAATCTTGCGGAATATAGAAAACCTCCGGCAAAATTTCATCAAAATTCCAAAGTGTTTGGGTTTCTAATTCTGAAATCGAAAAACTCAAATCACTTTCTACAAATATTTGTAAATCAGTGTTATGATTGATTTTTTTAGTTTTGTTTTTGGTGTAAGGCGTTAAGAAAAAGTCTGATTTTTTCTCTAAAATTTTGGTTGCCGTTTTTGCAATTTTTGAGATTTCGCTGTTGTATTTCGTTAAAAAATTAGCGTTAGGATAAAACGGCGTTTCTTTTGGCAAAATATTACTAATAGCCCTGAGATTATCGTTGATTAAAGAAAAATCAGGTCTTATAAATTCTTGAATTTTTAGTTCATTCTTCTCCTTTTCTAATAATACCGAAATGTTTTCGACTTCGGTAATATCGCTTGTGTCGATTGTAAGACCGCGTTTTTGAAGTTCCTCGATTAAATCTATACCGTGAAGTGAGAAAACCAAAAACGGATTGTTGTCGATTTCGCGGCTTATAGTGTAAATGACGGCGGCAAGATGCTTGCACGGAACGGCATAATCCGAACAATCACATTCCATAGCAAGGTCTGACCATTTTTTAGGAAAGACTTTAAGCCCTGATTTTTGGGCAATTGTGAGTATTTCGGGGTCGAGCTCCCGATTCAATAGTTTGGAAATTATGGCCGGTTTTTCTTTCAGGCGTGAAATAAAATCCTCAAATCTTGATTCGTCGAATTTAGGAATCTCGATTTTAACGAAATAATTCCACGAACCTTGAACCGTAGCGGAAATTTTGTTGCCGGAAATTTCCATTTTTTTTACTTTGCCGGCTTTTGCATAAGCCGAACCTCTTGGTATTCTGTTGGCGTTGTCGATGTTAGACAAGGCTTTGAGCCATTCTTCTCCCCACCATGTCTTTCCGAAAAATTTTGCCATTTTTTTCTTTTGTTAATCGTTTTTTTTCAAGGCGCAAAGGTAAAAATATTTTTTAAGTTTTTTTTGCATTTTTGTAAAAAAAAATAGTGAGTTTTCTCTCATTACTTTTATTACTTTGCGTAGGAAAATTTTTCAAGTACCGCGCCCTAAAAAATAGGTGAACGTTGGTAGTGAAAAAAATATTTTTTTCAAAAAAAGAGCATTAAAAATTTGTTTTATAAAAAATAATCTTTAAATTTGAGCGATAAAATTATTAAATAAAGCCAAAATCACTATGGGAATATTTCAAAGATTATTCAGATGGGGCAAGTCCGAGGTAAACGATGCCATGGACAGCCTTGAAGACCCGGTAAAAATGACTGCCGAAGGTATAAGAGAACTTGAGAAAAAACTTGACGATAGCATAAAAGCATTGGCTCAAGTTAAAGCAAGTTGTATCGGTGCTAAAAACGAACTCGACAAAGCAAAACAAGAAAGTGTCGATTACGAAAATAAGGCTATGATGTTTCTCAAGGCTGTTGAAGCCGGAAAAATGCAGCAAAGCGAGGCTGATAAATTAGCAACGCAGTGTCTTGAGAAAAAGAGTCAGAAACTTCAGCAGATTCCTACTTTGGAGGCTAATTATCAGAAGTATCAGGCTGCGGTCAACAAAATTGAAGATTCCGTTAAAGTTCTTAAAACCAATATCGAAAAATGGAAATCGGAATCCAAAATGCTCAAAGCCCGTGCTAAAGTGGCAGAGGCTACGGTTAATGTGAACAAACAACTTGCCGGCATAGATTCAAGCGATACGATTGCAATGCTTGAAAAGATGAAGGAAAAAGTAGATCAGCAGGAAGCTTTAGCGGATTCTTATTTGGAGATTTCGCAAGATTCCAACGAACGTGATATTGATAGCGCACTCGCCTCTATCGGCGGCAGCGTTCAGGCTCAATCTGATTTGGCAGCATTAAAAGCCAAAATGTCAGAGACCAAAGCTATTGAATCGCAAGTTGAGGATGCTAAAGCTATCAGCAACGGTTCAGTATCGGATTTGGACGCTTTGAAACAGAAAATGGCTGAAAAACAGACCGTTTCAAATGATTCAGAACGCCCTATGCAGCAAGCTGATCAATCTCCGCTGGAATAATTTTTTTTCATTTGGAAATTTGCCCATAGCGCATTTTAAAGAAAAAGGAATGCGTTATGGGGTTTTTTTTGATATAGTTTTTTAGAAAAATATAATGACGTTTTACGAGATTTCAATAGATTTAGATAAAAGATACAAAACATGGTCGTCCGCTCGGAAGGCTTGGATTGTAATCGGAATTTTAACTTTGATTATTTTTTTGCTTTTGAGTATAGGTTTATGCTTGTATTTCAATTATCAGCGTTCTCAGACTGAGGTTTATTACGAAAAACTTTTGGAAAAATCCAAACAAAATTTTTATCTTCAGAGTATTGCTAATTCCAATCTTGAAAAAAAACTTCAGGATATGTCTTTGCGGCTTGCAGAGCTGAAAAATTCAACTATCGAATTGGAAAGAATGTTTAAGGAACTTTCTGAAGAAAAAGTTTCGTTGGAGGAAATCCGCCGTCAAATGGAATCCGGTCTTAAAAATACCCGTTCACAACTTGATAAAATGCAGTATTCAGTTAATTATTTGATAGAGCAGCGGAAAAAAGTAATCACGGATACAAGGGATGAAATAATTTATGAAAAATCCGATACGCACGGAAAATAATTTTTTTTTACAAAAAAGGTTGTCAATAAAAAAATTGACAACCTTTTTTTTCGTTTTTTTTAGTGAATAAATTCGCCTTTGTCGTTTATGATTATGTAACAAGGAGCGTTTTCTTGAGTAACGGGAGAGTCCATGGAATTGAAATTTCCGAGGATGTTGATGCTTTCCGTATTGATTTTAAACGCTTTAACAGCGAATAAATCTTTGTCGGTTTTGTAAGTTTTGCAAGAGATTTCTGAAGGAGAGATTTTAACAGCGGCGATGTTGGAGCCGGCTTTTTGAGAATCATTTCCTGCTTTAATTTCTTTGAAACTGCAAATTATGATGTTGTTTTCACCCATTTTGATAATGTCGGTAACCTTGCCTTTTAAGTTGAAGGTTTGTGACAAAACGGAAGAATTTTTCTGACCTAATGTAACGGTTTCTACAATGCAGTCATCGTCTTTTTCTGTTGAAAAATTACCGTTGTTGCCTTTTAATACAACACTTGCAACTTCATTGATTTCGTCGTAACAAACAACTGTCGGATAAAGAGTTGATGTTAAATCGGTTTTTGAGGTTTGTTTACCGTTGTTGTCAAGTTTTATGACTGAGGTTTTGCAACCCGAGGCTGAAGAATTTCCTACGAGAACTAAAATTCCCGAAAAGTTTGAAGGAATTATTCTTACGACATTGTTTTCTCCGGTGGGTGCGGCATTGAGGTTAGTAAACCAAACGGGTGTGCCGTTAGCATCGATTTTTGCAACAAAACCGTTTGAATTTGTGGCAGAAGTTTTCACATAACCTGCCGCATAACGGTTTCCGTTGTCGTCTTTAATCGTATAAACCGTATTGCAAGAGCCTGTTGCAGCCTCTGAAAAAGGTGTAAATTTAGCCTCTAAATTTATTTTTTTGCCTTGAACGGTTACCTCTTCTCCTACGGGATAGAGCTGATTAACAGCGTATTTTTGAAAATTGTTGATATTCGTATCTTCAATAGTGTTAATCTTGGCTAATTCTTCTTTTTCGTAGGACGAGAATTTCGTTTTGCCACCGTAAAGACTGTTTACGAGTTGTTCCTGTTTTGAAATATTCTTGTCGCTTATTCTTTCTTTCAAAACTTTAAGGGCTTTTTTCGTTGTTTCAGCTTGAGAGTAAAGGTCGTAATAATAATTTGCTTTGCTCTCTAACGATTCGTTGAACGAAGCCGGATTGTTGATATTGTTAGCACTGCGCATCGAAGCGATTTGAAAATTAGCTTTGTCCGTTTCGTATTTTATACTTGCCGAAAGCAAAGACTCATAATCGTATTTTTCGGTGAGGTTTACGAGTTTGTTTTTAATCGTAACTTCCTGAATACTATCTGTTTCAGCTTGAGATTCTTTCAAAGCTACAACTCTTGCCCTTAAATTTTTGATTTCTTGTTCGCCGCCGTCTTTGAGCGTATTAATATCCCCGTCCATCAGTTTGAAAGCGTCTTTTACCCAAGATTGATAATCCCAAATCGTAATTTCGGGTTTTAAAAAGTCGCTTGAGGTCAAACCTTCAAGACGGTAAGTTGCGATTTTTGTGATTTTAAGATTTTGATTATAATTTTTAATCGGATAATTTCCCAAAGCGGTCTTGAACTCGTTGAAAAAATAAATCACCGAATCATAGTTTTGTGACAAATCTTTCATCTGTTGTTTGTATTCGCCAGTACTTGTCAGGAGTAGGTTTTTGTAATTGCTCTGACGTGCCACTATCGACTTGTAAGTATCAAGACAGGTGTTGTATTTGCTTACCGTGCTGTTATAATTGTTTATAATTGCGGTAACGTTTTTCTCGTATTCGAGAACTTTGTCACTTATTTTTTGAATGTAATTCAAAACTGCTTGTTGGTCAAGGTCGTCTATTGAGGAAGTAATGTTGAAATTTCCGTAATATGTTTTGTTCTTTTTAACTTCCTTTTCGTCAGCGTTAATTTTGCTTTTTGCCAAACCGAGATACAGTTTTGTGTTGTAAATAAGGCGTTTTACGTACTGATAATTCAGAAACGGATCTTCTTCCTTGAGCCAGTTCCACTGAATAGCCCCGATTTGAAGGTATGTATTCGGAAATTCAGGATTATTTTTTTGAAATTCAGATAGTTTCAAAACGCTGTGTTCTACGGGTTCTTTGCCTATACGGTCAAAAATGTCTTTGTATTTTAATCTGCGTTGAGCAAAGACGTTGGAGGCAACCGCAGCTAATATTATTAAAATAAAAATTCTTTTCATCATGATTCTAAAGTTTTATTATTCCGATACGGTTGATAATATTTTGAGTTCCACTCTTCTGTTTTTAGCCCTGTTTTCATCGCTGGTGTTGGGAACAAGCGGTTGTTTTTTACCGTAACCTTTTGATACGATGCGTTTTTTATCAACGCCTTTGTTGATAATGTATGCGGCAACGGAAGCGGCTCTTTGTTCCGAAAGTTTATCGTTGTAAGCATCGCTACCTTTGTCGTCGGTGTGGGCTGAAAGTTCAACGTTGATGTCGCGGTTTAGTTTCAAAAGCGAAACGGCGCGGTCCAAATCATCATAAGAGGCTGGGTCCAAAGTATAACTATTGGTCTCAAAATTAACGTTAGGAATTTCCACTCTTACATTTTCCTCAAGTTTTGCGATGTTGGCAATCACCAAAATATCTTCACCTTTTGCAACTTTGGGAATATCAATTGTTTTTTCAAACATTGTATAACCTTTCGTTAAGATATTGACTTTGTAAGTATCGCCTTTACGCAACATAATGTCGCATTTACCGTCTTTGTCGGTGGTAATTGAGGTGGTAAATTTTGACGAGGTTGATATGTCAATAATCGTAATTTCAGTGGTAAGACCGGGTTCAAGACCATTGACTTGAAATTTAACTTTGTTTTTGTCAGAATTGAGTTCGACATCGCGCTCAAAAGAGTCAAAAATTACGACCTGCGACAAATCCAAATTGAAGGTTGTGTCAAGATAAAGTTCTTTTTTGATTGTGAATTCATAATTTTTGCCGATAGGAAGTTCCATTTTGTAACGTCCTTTTGCAAATTCAGTCGGTTTAACGCTTGATTTAACGCCGTCTGCTTTAACGATAATCGTTGAGGAAAGTGCTTCAAACATATCCGAGTCAAAAACGTTCAACTGCAAATTCACTTTGTTGAAAATCGTGTAATCTTTTTTATGTTCTTTGCCATCGGGAATTATTTCTTCTATTGCGTGCGAATAGTTCGGCGTGTTAAAATCCAAAAAAACATTGGTGGTGCCGTTCAAAAAGAAATCGTATTCGCCCGTTATTCCGTCGCTTTGAAAAGCGTCCAAAACCAGCGAACTAAAAGCATCGGTTACCGTAATATTAGCTCCGATGGGTTTCTTGGTTACAAGGTCAAGCGTTTTGCCGTAATATCTTGAGACTTCAGAATGTTTAAAATTTCCCGGAATTTGAGCTGCACACGGATAGATATTGCTTTTTTTCTTGGGATCTTGTTGATATAAAATAAGTTCGCCTTTTTGATAATCCCAAGTCGGAGAAAATTCATCACCGGCAAAGTTAATTGTATCAATTGATTGAGGAATTATCCAAAATTTTGAGTCAAAACGCTGGGTGTAATAAATGTCAAAACCGCCTTTACCGCCTTCACGGATTGAAGAGAGATAAATCGTTTTGTTGTCGGGGCAGACGTAAGGAGCAGCCTCGCAGCCTAAATTTACCGGCTCCGGTGCATCTTTAGCTTTTGACCATTGATTGCCGGGAGTCCTGTCACTGAAATATAACGTACCGCAGCGTTTGTCTAAGCCTTCTTCCTGCAACCTTGTGAAAAAAAATGAGTTGCCGTCAGGACTGATTGCCGGATATTGTTCGTTAGCATTAGTGTTGATACTATCGCCCATCGAAACTTTTTCCGACCATATTCCGTTTTTTTTAGTGATAACGAAAATATCCGTATTACCTTGATTGTCAGCGGCAAAATAGATTTCGTTGCCGTCTGAGGATTGTGACGGGTTTAGAGGAATGACATTTCCGTTGATAAGATTGTTAAGAGGATTGTTTTCAAGTCCTTGACCGAAAGACCCGTTCGACTTTTTGTAATAAAGGTATTTCAGTTGTGAATCTTTTTGAATACCTACAATAGCGGTCTGTCCGTTACCCGAAATATTGATGGAAACCGTTTTGTAACCTTCGGGAATTGCAAACGCATTGGTGTTGGTTATTTGGGCGAAACCAAAATTGACCGCAAAACTAACACTTAATGCTGATAGTAAAATTTGCTTTTTCATAACCGATTCGTTTTTTTTATTTTGTTTTTTTCGGGACAAATGTATCAAAAAAATATTAACAAAACTTAAAATTGTATAATTAATTTAAAACTTTACGTTAGTTATTTTTAATAGTCTATTTTGTTTTCGGTTTTGAGCCAAATGTCAAAAACTTTTCTGCCCTCTTGTTGTAACATATTAACAGCAGGAATTTTTCTTAAAAGTTTTTCTTTATCGAATTCTTTGTAAATAAAATCATCGTCAAAACCTCCGTAAGCGGCATCTTCTTTTGTTGCGGCAAAATATATTTTGTCGATATGTGCCCAATAAATTGCGCTAAGGCACATCGGACAGGGTTCGCTTGAGGCATAAATTTCGCAACCTTCCAAGATGAAAGTATTAAGTTTTTTGCAGGCCTGACGTATGCAATTGACCTCGGCGTGAGCTGTCGGGTCAAGGTCTTTGGTTACCGAATTGGAGGTTTCTGCTATGATTTCCCCGTTTTTAACGATTACTGCGCCGAATGGTCCGCCGCCGTTTTTAATGCTTTCTTGAGCTAAAGCGATAGCTCTCTTTAAAAAAAAATCGTTCATGTTTTTATTTGTTTATTTGTTTAAGCGGTAAATTTACAAAACTTTTCCGTTATAAAAAAATTGCCGGAAATGATTTTTTGTATAAATTTGCAAATAATTTTTTTTGAAACAAAATAGCGATGTATTTGTTTGATACGCATACACATTTTTTTGATTCGGCTTTTCTTCAGGACAGAGATTCTGCCATTTTAAGAGCCGTGGATAGTGGAGTAAAAAAAATGGTTTTGCCATGTTGCTCCGAAAAATCGCTTCAAGGCATTGACGAAATCTGTAAAAAATTTCCCGAAAACTGTTTTCCGACTCTCGGACTTCATCCCGAAGATATTTTTGTTGAAGATTTCAAAACGCAATTAGAAAAAATTTTCTCGTATAAATTTTCTTCGGATTTGGTTGCTGTCGGTGAAATCGGAATCGATCTTCATTATATGAAGGATACTCTTGAGGTTCAAATCGAAGTTTTTGATTATCAGGTTAATAAAGCGGTTGAAAATAATCTTCCGATAATAATTCACTGCCGTGAGGCTTACAACGAGGTTTTTGAGGTTTTGAAAAATTATAAAAATGCACGAGGAATTTTTCATTGTTTTTCTTCCGGGAGAAACGATGCTGAAAAAATTCTCAACGATTTTGAAAATTTCAGTTTCGGAATAGGCGGCGTGGTAACTTTCAAAAATTCGGGAGCGGAATTATCTCAAATTGTAAAAGAGTTTTTACCGCTTGAAAAAATAGTTTTGGAAACCGATTCGCCTTATCTTGCGCCTGTGCCGAAACGCGGAAAACGCAACGAAAGTTCTTTTATAACTTTTGTGGCTGAAAAAATTTCAGAATTGAAAAATCTTGATATTGAAACTGTTGTAACAAAAACTACCGAAAACGCAGAAAAAATTTTTGGAATATGACTTTAGAAGAAAATTTTATGCGCCGTGCCGTTGAATTAGCGCGGCTTGGCTCGGGAGCAGTCAGCACAAATCCTATGGTTGGTGCGGTTATAGTTTATAACGGAAAGATTATCGGTGAAGGTTATCACAAAAAAATCGGTACTTTTCATGCCGAGGTAAATGCCGTTAATTCCGTTAAAAATCCTGAATTGCTCTCAAAATCAGAAATTTACGTAACGCTTGAGCCTTGTGCACATTTCGGAAAAACGCCTCCGTGTGCGGATTTAATTATCGAAAAGGGTTTAAAAAAAGTTTATGTCGGCTGTCTTGACCCGTTTTCAAAAGTGGACGGCAAGGGTATCGAAAAACTTAAAAAAGCGGGCATTGAAGTCGTAACTGGCGTTTTGGAAAAAGAATGTCAGGAATTGAACGTAAGATTTTTTACTTTCGTTAATTTGAAACGTCCCTATGTGATTTTGAAATGGGCGCAAAGTCTTGACGGATACATTGATAAGGATTTTTCTCCTGTTATGATTTCCAATCCTTTGACCAAGGTTTTAAATCATAAATGGCGCAGCGAGGAAGATGCCGTTTTAATCGGGACAACGACTGCTCAAAGGGACAATCCTCAACTTAACAACCGTCTTTATAGTGGTAAAAATCCTGTCAGAGTGGTTTTAGATAGAAATTTAAGACTTGATAAAAAGCTGAATATTTTTGACGGTTCGCAACGGACTGTGGTTTTTACGGAAAAAGATGTTGAAAACGATTTGTCAGAAACGGTTTTTGTTACAATTGGTTTTAACGAAGATTTAGCCCGTAATATTCTTAACGCTCTTTACGAAATGAATTTGCAAAGTGTTATAATCGAGGGCGGTAAGATGACGCATGAATTGTTTTTGAAGTCAGGACTTTGGGACGAAATTCGTATTTTTCAATCGGACAAAATGTTGTATAACGGGACCAAAGCGGCAGAGTTTTGCGGCAAATTGAAAGAGAAAACTCAAATCGGCGATAATGAGTTATTAATATTCAAAAAAAATTGAAAGTTGAATTTTTTCAACTTTCAATTTTTTTTTTGAATATGATTTTTTTTTACAACAACGTATCAATTTTTGATTTGAAAGCCGATTCGCTCAATGTGCCGACGTGTTTTTCGGCGAGCTGTCCGTCTTTGAAAAACAAAAATGTCGGAATACTTCTGACTCCGAATTGTCCTGCGATTTCAGGCTCTTCGTCTACGTTTACTTTAGCCACAAGAGCTTTTCCGTTGTATTCTTCTCCTATTTTGTCTACAATAGGGAGCATTGAGCGGCACGGTCCGCACCATTCAGCCCAAAGGTCAATAACTGCAACCTTCGATGAGGCCAAAGCTTTTTGAAAATTTTCCGTGTTTAAATGTATTACCGGCATTTGTCTTATTTTTTATTTTGCAAATTCAACTAATTCTTGTCCGTATTCGCTCAATAATATTGAAAGCGAATTTAATGAACCTTCCAATTCGTTCAAATCAAGGTTTTCTATCTGAAGGGTATCTCTGAAAAGTACCGTACCGCTGTCATCAAGCGTAAATGCGCCGTGAACGATTTCACGGTTTTTCTTCAGTAAATCTTTGTAAACTTCGGCACTTTCCCTTTTGATTCTAAAGAGCGGCTGTTCCATAATCAAAATCGGGTCAGCACACGCAATTATCATATTTTTAACGCCTTCGTCTTCTTTGCTGATAGTAAAAGTACCGTCAGCCTCGCTCTCTTGAACTATGTTGTATTCCAAGTCCAAAAGATAATTTTTTACTTTCTGATAATTTTTTTCCATGATTTTCAGTATTAAAATTTATTGTTGCAAATATAAAAAATTTTTTTTGCGAAAAAAATAAATTAACAAATTTTTTGCTACAATTAATTTTTTACCGTCTCTAAAATCTCTTTTTTGAGGCTTTCCAAGTCAGTAACTACCGGATATTGAGGAAAATCGGCTTTAACGTTTTCCGGCGGACAAAACAAAATGCCTTTGTCGGCACGGCTTATCATCGTAACGTCGTTGTAACTATCGCCGAATGCCAAAACGTTGTAATTGAGCGATTTGAATGCTTCAACGGTTTTTCTTTTCGGGTCTTCTTGTCTTAAACGGTAATTAACGATTCTGCCTGAGGCATCGGTTTCAAGGTTATGACAAAGGAGGAACGGATTTTCAAGTTTGTCCATAAGCGGCTGTGCAAATTCTACAAACGTGTCGCTTACTATTGCAAATCTTGTTGCCTTGCGTATTTCTCTGATAAATTCAAGTGCCCCCGGCAGAGGTTGCAACGTGTTGATAACCTCTTGAATATCTTGAAGTTTAAGATTATGTTTGTCAAGAATTTCAAGACGGTATTTCATCAGGACGTCATAATCCTTTATGTCTCTTGTTGTTAATTTTAACTCTTCGATGCCGGTTTTGAGGGCTACATTAACCCAAATTTCCGGAACAAAAACGCCTTCTAAATCGGCACAAACTATCCACATAATTTTTTGGTTATTAATAATTAAATTATACTACACCGCAAAATTAACAAAAAAATGTTTTTTTACAATACTTTTTTTGCTTTTTCGGCATCTCTGACGACTTGAGTGTTGAGCCATTTCGGAGAGCGCATGTAAAACAGAAATATTATTCCTCTTATTATCAGCTCTGTGCACATAGCAATCCAAACGCCTGTAAGTGAGTATGCAGAGGCCATATACATCGCCAGCGGAATTCTTATAACCCACATCGAAGTTATGTTTATAATATTGGGCAGCAGACTGTTGCCCGCTGCAACGAAACAGCTGTAACAAACTATCGCCGCTCCAAAAAATGGTTCTGCAAAGGCTTCTATTCTTAAAATCGTAGTTCCTAATTCTATAATTTCTTGATTATCAGTCATTAACGAAAACATAAACCTTGCACACAAAAACATTATTACCGACATCAATGTTAAAACTGCCATTGAGGTATAAACGGTAATTTTTGCAAAACTTTTAGCTATGGATTTTCTTGCCGCACCGATGCTTTGTCCGATTAGCGTAGTTGCAGCGTCTGCGATTCCGAAACCGGGCATATAACAGATGCCTTCTATCGTTACCGCAAATGTATCAGCGGCTATGCTGACGTTTCCTAAAGGGGCGATTATAGCCGTTACGATAATTGCAGCTATGCACATAATCGCTCTTTCCAATCCTATCGGAACGGATATTTTTAATGATTTTTGGAGGTTTTCTTTCGTGGGACGGAACGAACCGTCTTCTTTGTAAATTTTTAGTTCTTTGGATCGGACAACTAAGTAGTAAGTCATTATCAAGGAGATAATTACAAACGCCAAAACGCTGCCCAAAGCCGCTCCCGAAACTCCTAAGCCGGCTCCGTATATTATAAAGGTGTGGTCAAAAACCGAAATTTCACGGCTCGGATAAATTAGCAGGAAGTTAAAAATAACGTCCAAAATGCACATTGCAACATTCAGAATTGAGGGAATTTTGATATTACCCGCACTTCTTAACATGCTTGCCGATAAGTAGTTGAGCTGAAAAAAAGGTATTCCGGCGGCAAAAATCATAAAATAATTGCTTGATAGAGAGCGAATGTCATCTCCGCCGTTGAGCCAGTGAGGTAAAACTCCGCTTATCATAACACCGAAAAATGCAAGCATTATTCCCCATGTTAAGCAGACTGTAAAAGATTGTCTTAAAATGTTTTTTGCTTCGTCATTTCTGTTTGCACCGATTTTGTGGGCGACCATTACCGAAAAACCTGTTGCCAAACATTCACATAATCCTCCCAAAAGCCATGTGCTTGTACTCATTAAACCTACGGCTGCGGCACATTCAGCACCGAGATGTCCGACCATCGAAGCATCAATGTACTGAACGAGAATAAAAGAAATCTGTGTCATTATGGCAGGTATTGACAGTTTTGCTGTCAGACTTACCTGTTCTTTTGTTGTAATATGCTGTCCGTTTCGTATGAATGAAAATAATTGATCCTTGTCCCGCTTCATGATTTTGCAAAATTACAAAAAAATTAGAAAAAAATACGTAAATTTGTCCCGAAAAAACTTTTAAAAGAAAATGCAGCAACAGGAATATCTCGACAAATTTGAACAAAAATTATTAGAAAATCTTATAACATTTTGTACTTCAAAGGGTTGGCTCGGCGGTAAAATGCAAGAGACTCCCGATATTACTCAAAAATGGGATTCTATTTCGCCATCTTATATAAAAGATGCGTTGAAAGAGGTTCAAAAATACGAATCCGTTACTTTTGCTTGGCCTATGTATATCGGCATGGCTATCGCAAAATATTGGGATACCGAATGGGAAATTTATTCCAAACACGAAAATCTTTATCTTCATTTAAAGGATAAGCGCGGTTTTGATTATCTTGACGAAGTGGTAAGAGGTCAGATTCTCTGTCTTGACAAAGAGGATTTTTCTAAATGCGAGGATATGGTAAGGGAGTGCGTGTTTTTTGTTATGAACGCTATCCGAAAAGAACAAGTGGAAAGGGGCAGCGTAACGGCGTTTTATGTTTATACGCGTAGCCTTTACGTGCTTTACAGAATAGGTGCGGCTATCGAATTGAAAAGATTAGGTTATAAAATGGAAAAAATGCAATAATTCCCGTTTTTATCTTCGGGGTGGAAAAAATTTTTTTATTATCATATAATTGCTTAATTTTGCAGCGAAAGTAAAAATCTTTTTCCGGGGTTAATGGTGGAAAGGAATTCTGCGAAAACTCCGGTATTAAACTAATCGTAAAAAACATGGGCTGGTTTAACAGATCACAACAAGGTATTAGTACCGAAACTAAAGACAAAAAAGAAATTCCTGACGGACTTTGGTACAAATGTCCTCAGTGTAAGGAAATTATCACGACCGATGACCACAAAAAAAATCTTTGTGTTTGTCCTAAATGCAATTATCACGAGAGAATTTCAACGAAAGAGTATTACGAAATACTTTTTGACGAGGGTAAATACGAGGAATTGTTTGAAAACTTACATTCAAGCGACCCGTTGAATTTCGTGGACAGAAAAAAATATACTGACAGAATTGCCGCAGTAGAAAAACAAACGAATCTTAAAGATGCAATTTCGGTTGCAACGGGAAAACTCGGTGGTCGTAATGTTACGATAGATTGTATGAATTTTGAGTTTGTCGGAGGTTCTATGGGTTCTGTTGTCGGCGAAAAAATAGCACGTAGTGTTGATTATTGTATCAAAAACTCTCAGCCGCTGGTAATTATCAGCCGTTCGGGCGGTGCGAGAATGATGGAAGGTGCTTTTTCGCTTATGCAGATGGCTAAAACCTCAGCAAAACTTACTCAACTTAGTGAAAACCGTCTTCCTTATATTTCGGTTATGACAAATCCTACAACCGGCGGTGTTTCAGCATCGTTCGCAATGTTGGGCGATATTAATATGGCTGAACCTCAGGCTCTTATCGGATTTGCAGGTCCGAGGGTCATAAGAGAATTTACAGGAAAAGATTTGCCGGAGGGTTTTCAGTCTTCGGAATTCCTTTTGGAACACGGATTTTTGGATACTATCGTGGAGAGAAAAAATCTTAAAAAAACGCTTGAAGGTTTGTTCAATATGATGATGTAATCTTATTGAAACAAAAAAAAACTTATGTCGTAAAAAAAATAAAAAAAAGTGTACGGTTTTTGATGAATAATTATTATCTTTACTCGCTGTTTAATCGTAAAAAGCGATTGTTGTAGATAATCAATATGAAATCTTTGCAGTACATATTTGCGATACTATTTATAAATCTTGCTTTTCTTGGGGAAACTGCGTTTTCACAAGAAAGGCAACCTTTGTTTCATACCGTTGATGAGCAAAACGGACTTGTCAATGATTTGATTAATTGTATTGAGGTTGATGATTACGGTTATATTTGGATAGGTTGTAAATCAGGACTTTGTCGTTATGACGGGCAGAATTTTAAAATTTTTTCGGCAAACGGTAACCGTAAAACAAATATCGTTTCAGGTAATACGATTGCCGATATTGAAAAAGACAAAAGCGGCAGAATTTGGATAGCAACCGAAAGGGGCGTTTCGAGTTTTAATACGATAACGGGACAGTTTTCTTTTGTGCCGCTTGTATTGGATGACGGCAAAATCAAAAGCAGTTATCAAGCCGATAAAATTTTAGTCAATAATGCTGGTGAAATTTATTTTTATTCTTCTTATTCGCGGCTTTATATTTTTGATTCTTCAGACAGCACTTTCCGTGCTTTTTACCCCGAGGTTTTGGATAAATTAAAATCTCGTTATTGTTATATTGACAATACGGATAATTTTTGGATTTTGAGCGATGCCGACCGCAAAATTTACAAAATGAGTTCACAAGGCGATATCTTGAGAACCATAAATTGTGATGATTATGAGTATGATACACCGACAAAAGGAAATTTTGCTTTTCTTGACAACGGCAACGGCGAGGTATTTTTCGGCGGTGACAACGGCTTTTTGATTTTCAGTCAAAACGAAAACAAGTTCAAAAAACTTGACGCTGTTAATATTGATATTTTTCCCGAAAAAGAAACGAAATGTTTTTTCAAAGACAGCCGCGGTCTTATTTGGATTGGTACTAATGCGAAAGAACTTTTTGTTTATAATCCCAAAACAAAATATTTGACAATAGTTCCCTCGGCTTCCAATAGAACTCCGTATCGCCTTAATTCTCCGACGGTTATGGACGTCAGAGAGGATAACCGAGGACTTTTGTGGTTCGGTACGTGGAAAGGTTTGTCGTTTACGGAAATCAATCCTTCAAAAAGGTTTCATAACGTTTCAAACGAAGAGCCGGAAATCCTTCCTAACAAAAATTATGTCAGTGCTTTTGATGTTTACGGCGATATGATTGTTATCGGTTGTGATGGCGGCGGTGCAACGTTTTGGCAAAAAAATGCGGTCAAACGTTTTGATTGTTTTGACCCGCAGGAGCGTAAAGGAACGAAGATGAGGAGAGGCTCCGTTTTGGGACTTTGTTATGATAAAGAAGGTTATCTTTATAACGGCGGTTACAACCGTACCGTAACGAGGATTCATCCTAATCTTAAAGACGTTGATGAATATCCTCTTAGTCAGGTTGATTCCAATTATATGTCTTCCGATTTTACGACTTCCATGCTTTGTGACGACAAGGACAGAGTTTGGATTTTAACAAACGGGGACGGTCTTTACGAGGTAATTGACAAGAAAAAAGGTATTGTTAAAAGGCATAATATCGACAAAAACGGCAAACCTTTGTGCAGTATTTGGGGAACTTGTCTTGCTTTTTCCGAAGGAAAACTTTATGTCGGCTCGTATCAGGGTATGACAATTTATGACATCGAAAACGACGTTTTTGAAAATTATGATTCCGATATGGAGGATACCTCTTCCTTGAGTCATAGTTGGGTTTCTTATATTTTGATTGACAGTAAGAAAAGAATATGGGTTGGAACAAGTTTCGGACTCAACCTTTTTGATACCCAAACCAAAACGTTTCGTCATATCGGCAGGGAGAGCGGCTTTTTGAGCGATGATATCAAAGGCATTATCGAAGACGAAAAAACAGGACTTTTGTGGGTTTCGACCTCAAAAGGTATTTCTAAGTTTGACCCCCAAAAAATGAAAGTTGTAAGAACGTATCTTAGTTCTGACGGACTTTTAACGGAAAATTTTCAGTTAAGGGGCGCTTTTAAGGACAAGGAGGGAACGATGTATTTTGGAGCTGCTAACGGTTTCATTTATTTTAATCCTGAAGAAATTTCCGACAACATACAACTTCCGATGCCGATGATAACGGGTTTGATGATTAATTATTCGAGGGTTATGCCTTTGGATAAAAATTCACCTTTGACCAAAGCCACGGAAGCAACCGACAAAATAGAATTGACCTCAGATCAAAGTACGTTTACGATAGAGTTTACCTCGCTTAATTTCGTAAACGAGGGCGGCAACCGTTATTTCTGTTTCCTTGAGGGTTATGACAAGAATTGGATTGACGTTGGAACAAGACACGAAATCACTTTTACGAATCTTGCTCCGGGCAATTATATTTTTGAAGTGAAATGTCAGAATGCTGACGGATGTGTCTCGGACATAAGACCTTTGAAAATAACAGTGAAACCTCCTTTTTATAGGACTTGGTGGTTTGTAACGCTGGAGGTTTTAGCTACGGTATTTTTCGTTGTTTTTGTTTATTGGTTGAGAACAAGAAATTTGAAAGAGAATCAGCGCAAACTTGAACAAATGGTGGTTTCTCGTACTGAAGCCTTAACAAAAGTGAACGCCGAACTTGAGGCTCAAAAGGAAGAAATTTTAAGGCAAAGTCAGGAAATCGAACATCATAGGGACGAACTTGTCAGCAAAAATCAAGAGTTGGAACTCAACCGTATTGAAATTACAAGACGTAACGAGGAAATCAAAAAATCGCTTAAAAACATTCTCGTTCTCAACGACATAAGCCGTCAGATAACCTCTTCGTTTGATATTTCAAATATCATAATGACGGCCTACAACCATGTTACGCAGATTGTTAAAGCGGATTTCTTTTCGATAGGAATTTTTAGTCCGAGTCTCAACTCGTTGGAATTTAATTATATTTTTATAAACAATGAGCTTTCTCAAGCCAAGAAAGTTTCTTGCAAAGACGATACTTTTGCCGAGAGAAAATGTTATATGTCTAATTCAGACGTATTTCTGACGGGTGAAAATTGCAAAAAATCATATTTCTATTCCAAAGAAGAAAATTTGGATTTAGGCACGATTTGTCTTATGCCTTTAAGAGAAAGCAACAAGGCTAATGGTGTTTTTGTTATCGGTGTCAAAGAAAATGATTATTATTCCAAAGCAGATATTGCAAATATTGGAATGGTAAGTTCTTACGTCAGCATTGCAATCGACAAGGCAAGGGATTATCAACAGTTGAGAAGTAAGAATAATGCAATTAACGGTTCAATACGTTATGCTAAAACTATTCAAGACGCAATTCTTGTTGATGAGGCTACGATTAATAAGTATTTTGGCGGAATGGTTGTTTTCCGTCCTAAAGATATTGTCAGCGGCGATTTTTATTGGTTTAGAACAATCGAAAAAGAGGGCGTCGGATTGCACAAAATTTTTGCAGCCGTTGTCGATTGTACGGGACACGGTGTTCCGGGCGCGTTCATGTCGTTGATTAGCAATACGTTACTTGATGATATCGTAATCCGAGGCGAACATTATGAAACGGATAGAATTTTGAAACTTTTGGACAAGGAAATTGTTCTTGCCCTTAATCAGCAAAATTCCGAAAATAATGACGGTCTTGATATGGCAATTTGTGCTTTTGATTTGAACGAAAACGGAGTAATAAAATCGGTTTCGTATTCGGGTGCTAAAAACGCTCTTTATTATTATAACAAAGAAACCGACGAATTCAAATCCATAGGCGCGGACAGAATTTCTATCGGTGGTTATAATAGCGAAATCGACAAACAATTTACGAGCAAAGTTTTTGAGGTTCATAAAGGCGATATGTTTTTTATGACCTCTGACGGCATTATAGATCAAAATAATAGAGAACGTAAGCGTTTTTCAAGTGTCAGATTTTTAAGAACACTGACGGCAAATCGTAACGAAGAAATGTCTGTTATAAAGGGAAATCTTGAAAAAGAGTTGGACGAATTTATGTCCGGCGTAGACCAAAGGGACGATATTTCCGTTATGGGGTTGAGGATTCTCTAAAAAAATTTGTAAATACAAAAAACAATTACTAATTTAGCATAAACTTTAAAAACGGATAAAATTATGTTTTTGATAGCAGATTGCGGTTCTACCAAATGTGACTGGGCTGTTTCAAACGGCGCGGAGGATGTAAAATTCTTTTCAGGGGTGGGTTTTAATGCCATTCACTCCAAGGATGAGGTTATTTTGTTGGCTATCAAGAATGCCATATCCTCTAATGGAATAGACACAAAGTCAATAGATAAAATATATTTTTACGGTGCGGGCTGCATTGAAGGAATAGGAGCAGAGAAGGTTTCTTATACGCTCAAATACTTTTTTCAAAACTCCGAAATTTATACTTTCGACGATTTGACGGGCGCGGGACGGGCTATTTTTAAGACCGATCCGGGAATTGCTTGCATTTTGGGAACGGGTTGTAATTCAGGGGTTTATCGTAATTTTGAAATCGGGGATCATATTTATCCGATGGGTTATATTATCGGTGATGAAGGCTCCGGAGCAAGTATTGGAAAAAGACTTGTTAATGCTATTTACAAAAAAGAATTGCCGGATACTTACCGCAACCTTTTTGAAAAAGAGTGCATGATGAGTTATGACGATGTGATTTACGGTGTTTACCGTTCTGATACTCCGGCTGTATTTTTGGCGAGTCTTGTGCCTTTTATCCACGAGCATATTAATGACCCGATTTTCAGGAATTTGGTGTTCTGTGAATTTGATTTGTTTTTCAATCATAATATTATCAGGCTCGACCGTCCGAAAAATTACAGCGCGGGTTTTGTAGGCTCGATTGCCTCGTATTTTGAAGATATTTTAAGAGATGCTGCCCGTTTTCACGGCATTACAATTTCCTCGATAATTCAGCGTCCTATCCAAAGGCTTGTTGAATTTCATAATGAGGTCAGCCTTTAAGAAAGAAAAAGAGCATTAATTTTTTTTATTAAACCTTAAATATACTTGAATAATTATGGAAAAACGCCAGACAATTACTTTCGCCTCACTTCCGCAGAATGTCAGCGAATTGCAGGCATTGAAAGAGGCTACTTTGGAAAATCCTTTTGAAGTCTGCGCTTTGGTGGTAGCGGTGTTGTGCCGTTACGAAACGAGCGTTAATGATTGTATTGATATGCTGAATTTCCTTAAAGGTCCTCAGCCTATGTCAGCTTATGATAAACAGTTTTTAAGGGACAGATTGTCAGGTAAATTTTATAAACCGAGAAGTTATTTCAAAGGAACTTCCCCCGAAAACAATTATCAGCCGACGGAATATACGGTAGAGGTTTTTGATAATCCGTATTCTTATCAATCGGAAGGATATGTAACGTTGTGGCTTGTTTCTTCGGGTGCTGATTCTCCCCGTCAGATAAAACTTCGTAAAAAAGGAAATCAATGGTTTTTGTGGGAAAATTTCTTACTTCCCGATATTAGAATACCTAAAGCCGATGATCCATGGGCTTAAAAGAAAACAAGAAATAAAAAAATAAGAGCCGTAAATTCTTTTTTACGGCTCTTATTTTTTTAGTGTTTTTTTTACAAACTTGCAATCTGTTTTTCCAACGCTTCGATTTTCATTTTCGCGTCAGAAAGTTTTTACTTTTCGCGTTCAACCACTGCGGCGGGTGCGCCTGAAACAAATCTTTCGTTAGAGAGTTTCTTCTCCACCGAAGTTTAACGCCTTTTTCTCTGAAATGCGGAAAAATTTGGCGAAGTTGCACGCTTGTTTTGTGCAGCCGGAAGTGTTGTCTTTCGGATAAAAATAAAGTATAATTTTTTTGCCTTTGTAATCGCTCAGATTACGGATTTTTCCGTCCTGATCCGGCAGGGAAAATTCAGGCGCAGGAGTGTTGATGGGTAACATAATCGTAATATTTTTCTTTTTTGCAAAAATAGGGATAATTTTCAAAAATGACAAAAAATACTTTGAACTTCCACAAAAATATCTTCCGCTTATGGCAATTTTTTTTCTGCAAAAAAAATAAAAATCCCCGCTTGAAACAAACGGGGATTTTTGAAAAAAGTTTTTTAGTGGTGATAATTCGGAAGTCCTTCCAACTTCTTGATAAATTGAACGTTGTTGGTTTGTAAGTCGGAAAACATATCGCCAACATCGCTATACAATGCCTGATACCAAGAGTATTTTGAAAAATAATTAGTCAGTTCTTTTGAACCGAAACGGAAATTATTCCTTGCAAAAAAATAATTCCTTAAAATTCTCAAATCCTCTTTGTTCCAGCCTTTGAAATCGTCTTCCGTGTAATCTCGTGAAGATCCGATAACCCACAAACGCTCAAATTTGTCCTCGTATGTGCGGGAATCCTCAACATTGGATTTTGAAAAAACGTATTTGTAGCGTTTTGCAAGATTGAAACCGCCCCATAGAATTAAAATTCCGGCAACGACAAAAATCGGTATTTTCAATTTTTCAAACAGCGGTTTTTCTGTTTTTTCAACAGGTTTTTGAAATGCGGCTGTTTTCTTCGTTTCAGGTTGCGGTTCTGGATTCGTAATAGGAATCTCTGCCTCAGACGTTGGATTTTTAGGCACTGAATTTTGCTTAATATCTCCGTCTTTTGAAACTTTTACTTTCAGTGTTACGGGAATAGAATTTTCTGTGTTAACAACCTTTTGAGTTTCAGAAACTTGGTTTTTTACACCTAAAATTTTAGCCTTTTCTTTTGCTAAATCATCCTTGTTTAAAATGCCCTCCTCACAGAGTTTTTGTAATTCCAAGAGGCGGGCGATTTGTTCGTCAGTCATCTTATTTTCAAGAATTTAAGATTTTTTGTTTTTCAACTTCAAATTCTTCTTGCGTCAAAATCCCAGAATCTAAAAGAGACTTTATGTTGCGAAGTTTTTCAAATTTGCCATTGCTTTCTGCTTGTTCAGCAGTTGCATTTTCTTCTGTTTGGGAATTTACATTTTGGACAAAGTCTGCTGTTCCTACTGCAAGTTCTGCTGTTGACTTACTAATTTTTTTCATATTTTTCTTTAAATTGTAGTTGTCAACCATTGTACCTAAAAGGAAAAGATCAATTATCCATCCTATTCCTGCGAGACCAAGTGTCAGTAACCATAGAATGCCAGTTCCCCATTTATGGACGTAAAATCTGTGGATGCCGAGTACACCTAAAAAGAACCAAAGCAAAAATGCTATTATTTTCGATTTCATCTTATTTTGTATTTTTAGTTAAACTTAATTAATCTTCATAACCGATAGTAATAGTAACATTGTCTCCGTCTGATACGTTTACATCGCGATTGTTCACTGTCGGAGAAAAAGCATACCCCGAAACCTGAACGGCTTTAATATGGTAATAACCGGGAGCGCATTGATACTCGTAGTTTTCATAAGGTTCTGTGTTCCCAATAACTTCTCCGTTAATTGAAATTTGATAAGGATTTTTGGATTTACTAACAATACTAATTGTAGCAATCGCTTTATCATATTCTTTGAAATAATTCCAAACAATATTTACTGCGTTTTTACGCATATCTTCTTCGACTTTATCTTCTTCATCGCAATATGCGTGTAACGCCATACTTTTAACGTATTTTGCAGCCTTAATTTCCGCTTTCTCACATCTGTCATTAAAATCCGCCAACATACCTACCGGCATTCTTTCTCCTTCATTAACAGATTCCTTGTAACCATTATCTTCTATTAAAAGAGGATTCATATCATTTTGAGTGCATATCAAAGCGGAAACTATGACATCAGAGCGAGAGCATGAAACGCCAAAATTTTGTGCGCCTTCCAAAATTCCATCATCACAATCAAGGTAATTCATGACTGCAAAAAAGTAAACAATACTCAATTGTGTTCCAACACTAAATAATTTCATAGTTTCATCATTAAAATTATCATAGTTTTCCGAAACATAATTATTAAAGGCTGTTTGGTTTGCATTTTTTGCTTTGGTTGCCTTACCTTTTGTTCCCAAGGCATTAATAATAGCGTATTTAATATCTTTGGGATTGGATTTTTTGAAAATGTAATCCAACATTTCATTACTGATTTTGCCGTTAGCAAGGCTCGCAGTTTTTACAATAGGCACATCTAAATATGCTTTGTAAAATTCAACTTCTGTTAACGGTGATAATTGTGCAAATGCCATAACAGACATCAGCACAGTTAATAATGACAATACTATTTTCTTCATTTTCTTTTATTATTTTTATAGTTAATTATTCTTCAACTTGAATTGCGAGGTCGTAGTTTACGTAAACTTTTGACCAGTTGGGGTTGTGAAATACAAGGTAGTATTTGCCGGGTTCAATATGAGTGTAATCTTGATAAATCCCAGATTTGTACCCCTTGTGTATAGACAGTGATGATGCACTGTTACCGTTCCGCCATTTTATGAAGTTTTCTTCATCGAAAACATAGAAATCGCAAGCCTCTGTTCCGTCCGGAGTGGCTATTTTGTCAACTGCGCTCATCACAAGACCGACTCTTTTGTCAAGAATATTAGCAAGGTCAGCGGCAATCGCCAATCCGGAACGTTCAGTGGCAGCACTGCATGTCATCTGAACATACCAACTTACTGTATTTTCAGGAATTGTAATAGAAAAATACGAACTCGAATTGTCTCTAAGCCAAGGCAAAGTAAGTTGTCCGTCAGATTCTACATGTTGTACTGCGTATGTTTTGAAAAGTTTTGAATATTTTGCTCCCGTGGCTTTTTCGCCTGTGGTATAGACTGTTGCATCGGCAAGTTTACCAAGTTTCAGAGTAATTGCCGC
Source organism: Bacteroidales bacterium (assembly GCA_017412115.1). Lineage (GTDB taxonomy): Bacteria > Bacteroidota > Bacteroidia > Bacteroidales > UBA3824 > UBA3824. Next base: position 53,923 of record JAFPYR010000015.1, read on the forward strand.
AGGACGAGTGGCTTTCTTATTGTCATCGTAGACTACAAACACGTAATCTGTAAGCAGACCTTCTTCAAAGAAATCATCGCCGAACTCAAAACGGGCAATACCTTGTTCATCGGTAATGACATGTTCAACACACGAATCTTTGCTAATAGCAGCACCGTATTTGTCCCAGTCGTCGAAATTGTACATATACACCCTTGTCCCCTGTACGCTCTCAGTATATGTGTATTCCTCCTCTATGGTTGGCGCATTTCCAGACTTTATTAAATCTGCAATTTCGTCATCTGTCAAACCTTCAACTGCACTTTCATCAAGTATTTCTTCTGTGTAAATTTTTGTTTCGACAACATGGATATTGACCCCTGACACATTACCTTTGAGGTTGCGGTATTCGGCAAATTGATCATTTGATTGAGCCGGAAATTCTTCTTCTTCGTCGCCGCATGATGCAAACGACAATGCAAACAGCGACAATGCTGCTGTCATAGCATAAAAAAATCTTTTTTTCATATTTTTTATGTTGTTTCCCCTTGCGGCTCAGAAAGGAAGTTAATTTTTGTAAAAAAGAAAGCGCGAACCGCATACACTCTTCAATGTGATTATTGTATCCGCCGATGAAGGTCCTGAGAATTACCTAAGTGCAAAGATACAATCATAGCAGTCCACGCCTATACGATAGGCGAAACCGCTATGCTATCTCTTGCACTTTTAAAGAATTTCTCAGGTTCTCATCGGCAAGAAAAGCATAACGCTTTCGTTCTAAAAATATTTTTTTATTGTGTCGCTGAATCTAATTCAGGCACGGGGCAAAGTTATATAATTTTTTGTTATGAGGAGCAAAAAATGTAGAAATTATTTTACTATTTTTATTTCCTGCAAATTTCGATTATTCATACCCTCATCACCTCCGCCATATTTACATCGTCGCTTACAACGTCGGTGTATTTGCCGGGTTTGATACCGTTGAGTGTAATCATGGTGATACGCAAAGATTTGCGTGTTTTGGTAACGGTGCGGAAAAGTTCTTTGCGTTCTTCCAAATAGTCAGCGTATTGCGACGTTATTACAAACGGTAAGCGCGAAAACTTAATTTCGCAAAGGTTTATGATGTCATCACGACGGTCAATTACAAGGTCAATTTGTGCGCCGCCTTCTTCGCCGTTGTAACGCCACGAACTTATCGTTGTCGCAACTCCTGAAATTCCGAGTGCACGTTTAATGTAGTCAATATGGTAGAAACACAGCACCTCAAACGCGCTTGCAAACCATGTACGGCATACCGGGTCGTCTGGTGAAGATGTCCAATTGGAAAGAGTGTCGTTTTTGACAAATTTCAGATAAAACAGCGAATAAAAATCAACGAGTTTATATACTGTGTCGCGCTGTTTTTTACCAAAAGCGTGGTATTCCGCGAGAAAATCGCAGTCGCAGAGGTTTTTTATAACAGCAGACAGACTGCCGCCTTTTGAGGTTTCAAGTTTGTCGGCTATATCTTTGAGTGTCAGACCCTCAGACGATTTGCTGAGAATTTCTGTGATTCTTTGATAAAGCATGGAATCGTTGAAAAGCGAGCGGAACAAAAATCCAAATTCCGTTCTTAGTTCTCCGTGTTTGTTAAAATAGAGAGTGTCTACGTTGGCGTTAAAACTTTTGGTTCTGTCCAAAAGACTCAAATAATAAGGTGTGCCGCCCATCACCATGTAACATTCGGCAATTTGTTTGGCTGACCAGTCAATTTTCCGGCTGCGAAGATATTCCGCCACTTCGCCCAAATTGAACGGTGCAAGGTACATTCTTTTTGTCAGACGGTTGTGAAGTCCGCCACGGTCGCCGATGATTTTGCTTGTCATCCAAGTCGTTGACGAGCCGCAGACTATCAGCATAAGATTATCTCTGTCGCTGCCCCAACTGTTCCAAAAATGCTCTAATGCTTTCAAGAAGCCCGATTTATGGCTGTCTAACCATGGAAGTTCGTCTAAAAACACCACTGCGCGTTTGTTCCCGTAAGACTTTATCAGGTTTTTGAGCAGTTCAAAAGCCTCATTCCAATCGTTAGGGGCGGCACAATACTCACTTGAAAATTCGCTGTATTGCCGTGCAAAGTGCGACAGTTGTTCTTCTCGGGCGGCTTCGTAAATTCCTGTCATATAAAAAGCAAGTCTTTTTGAAAACACACTTTTTATGAGGAAAGTTTTTCCGATTCTGCGGCGGCCGTACACAGCCACAAATTCAGGATTGCCGGAATTATAAAGTCTTTCAAGTTCCTTAATTTCAGTAGTTCTACCTATTAATTCTTTCATAATATACCGTTTTATTCCACGGCACTAAGTTATAAAAAAAATGAGATAGTGCCAACTAATAATGATTATTTGTTGGCACTATCTCATAAAAAAAGCGAGATAGTGCCAACAAATAAAAAGCCCCGCTTGAAACAAACGGGGCTTTTTATTAACTTAGCGTATGATGTATTTTCTTACAAACTTGCTATCTGTTTTTCCAACGCTTCGATTTTCATTTTAGCGTCTGAAAGTTTCTGTTTTTCGCGTTCAACCACTGCGGCGGGTGCGCCTGAAACAAATCTTTCGTTAGAGAGTTTCTTCTCCACCGATGCCAAAAATCCGCGTGTATAATCAAGTTCGGCTTGAAGTTTTTTCAACTCTTCTTCCTTGTTGATTCTATCGCCAAGCGGAATGTAATATTCTACGTTTTTAGCAACGAATGTTTTTGCACCGTCAACTTTCTCCGCTGTTAATTCAAGTTTTGAAAGGTTGCAATGCTTGATAATCACGCAATCAAAATAACCGTCGTATTCGCCGTCTACCAACTTCGCAAATGCTTCCAAAGAATCTTTCTGCGCAATTTGATTGTCTTGACGGATTTGACGGATTTTTGCAACAACATCTTTTACGGTTTCAAATTTTTCAATCAATTTCTCGTCGAAACTCTCTGCCTCCGGCATGCGTGAAACCATAATGCTTTCGCCCGGTTTTCTATCTTCCAACAACTGCCAAATCTCTTCCGTAATAAAAGGTATGTACGGGTGAAGAATTTTTAACAATTTATCGAAAAACTCGATAGTTGCAGCGTATGTTTTGCCGTCGATAGGCTGCTGATATGCAGGTTTTATGCTCTCCAAATACCACGACGAAAATTCGTCCCAGAAAAGTTTGTAAACCGTCATCAACGAATCCGACAAACGGAAATCTTCAAAC
>JAFPYR010000121.1 GCA_017412115.1 Bacteroidales bacterium
TCTTTGCGCTATGAATGATTTTCAAGACAAATATAACAAATGCCCTATACGACAGGTAATCAGCAAGTTTGGCGACAAATGGTCGTTGTTGGTGTTGTATTCCATTAATGCGAGCGAAAACGGCGTTTTGCGGTTCAACGAACTTCGCAACTTGATGACCGACTGTTCGCAAAAGATGTTGTCGGCTACCCTCAAACGTCTCGAAAGCGACAACCTTCTATGCCGCAAGGTTTATCCCGTGGTTCCTCCAAAAGTGGAATACTCCCTCACCGACACCGGCAAATCGCTAATGCCTTACATTTCGGGACTGATTCAATGGGCGATAGAGCATTTCGACGAAGTGGCAGGATAATTCATTACCTTTGTAGCAAAAACAACCGCTATGCCTGCTAATAAGAATGCACTAATACGTTATAAGACAATCGACAAGTGTCTGAGAAACAAGCATCTGCGTTGGACAATTGAAGGTTTGGTTGAAGTCTATTAGGACGCTTTGTACGACTGCGAAGGCATTACCAAGGGTGTCTCTATGCGCACCGTCCAAAGCGACATTCAGATAATGCGCAGCAACAAACTCAGGCAACATTCTCAAAAAATCATAAAAGAAAACCACGAATGCAGACACCATTTTTTTTAAAAAAAAAATTGATATTTTTGGAACAATCTTCGCTTTTTTTTGTAAATTGCGATTGTTTTTTATTATTGAGATGTTATTGGATACGATTCAGCCACAAAACGGACATCTCAAATTACTTCAAAATATCAAAAACTATGAAAAAAGCACTTTTAACACTATCAACGGCTGCGCTACTTGCCGCAACTACCACTGCGCAAAACATCAACGACCGCACTTGGACTGACGGACTTGGCGGTTGGCATTGTACAAAAGAAAACAACGGAAACTATCAATTCATCGGCGGCTATACCGACGCAGGCCTTGATTGGGAACTCAAAAGCATTGGAGGTGACAAATACAAAGTTGTTGATGCTGAGTTCAATATGAGCGGCAACGGCTGCAACGTCACCAAAATAAAAATCACTGACGGTTACGACATCGAACACCTCATTCTTGTGGCACGTGATTCCAAAAACGTAATCACAGCACTTTTGACGGAATTAAAAGATTGGAATTCATCAAAAGAGCTTTTCCTTGATATGCTTGATGGCATCTACACTGATTCTCAGGGCAAGCAATACAACTTCGCCCGCGAATCCCTCAACGGTGAAAAGTTTGAAACAATACACAGCGAGGGCGATATGAGTCAATGTTTCAAACTCAAAGACGGCAAAGTTTATTGGGCAGAGTTTACCGACAAGGGTATTGACCTTTTTAACGCCGTTTGGGACGACGAAAGTCCTTGGGGATATTACAAAAAATCAACGCTTTACAAATCTCTAACCAAGAATGACCAAATCACCGAAATTCTCACGGGACAATATCCTTACACCTCAACGAAATTGATTTTGCCGGCTTCATTGGATTATTTCACGAAGGCTCAACTTCGCGTGATGCGCAACGAAATCTACGCCCGCCACGGTTACGTATTTTCGTCCGCCGACCTCAAAGCACATTTCGCCAAAATGAGTTGGTACAAGCCGTTGAACGACAATTCAAAAGTACATCTCTCTCAACTTGAACAACTCAACGTAGATTTGATAAAGGCAGAGGAAAACAAGAAAGAAAAATAACATGAAAAAAGCATTAAAAATAACATTTTTCAGCCTGCTGACTTTGATAGTTTTGGTAGGCATTTTGGTTTGGACGGCCTTTGGCGAGATGATAAAGGGTGCATTATCGGTAAAAAAATTAGACGATAACCTCTATTACATGGAATACGAAGGCGATGACGGTTTTGACGAGTTTTTGTCAAGCGGCGGAGCAAAAGATGCCGAGGATTTAAACAAACAACTTTCGAAATTTCTTTCAAAAGGTTATTACACTCCGCCTTCAAATCCTGACACGATGAAATTCGGCTGTTCGGCACTTTCTATCAGAACTCCTGATAATGATGTAATTATGGGTAGAAATTTTGACTACCCCAGCGGCACGGCTGTAATTCTCCATTCATTGCCTAAAAATGGTTATGAAAACATTTCTACTTTTGACGTAACGCTTTATGGTTTCGGCGAGAATTTTTTGCCGGAAGGTTTCAAAAATCAGTACTTAACCTTGAGCGGACTTTTTGTCGCTCTTGACGGTATCAACGAAAAAGGGTTCGCGATTGCTGACCTTATGGCAGGCGATTACGTTGAAACTCACCAAAATACGGGCAAACCTGCTTTAACAACAACCGCTGCAATCGCTTACCTTCTAAAAAGAGCCGCAACAGTTGATGAAGCGATCAATCTGTTAAGCGGTATTGATATGCATTCTGACATCGGAGCGGCTCATCACTACGCCATGTCTGATACTACGGGCAAAAGTGTTGTCGTCGAATACGTTAATAATCAAATGATTGTAACAGAATCTCATGTAGTTGCAAACCATTATTTGTGTCAGCAAAAACTTAACGCAGGTTGGGTTGAAGGCGACAACCGTTATCAAAAACTTTGCAATTTTTATGACAATGCTAACGGCGTTATGGATTCTCTGAAACTCAAAGAAGCAATTTTTTCGGTAACACAATCATCGCCAAGTTACGGCACACAGTGGACAATGATAATGAATCTTTCCAAAAAGTCAGTAACATATTATATGCGGAGAAATTTTGACAAACCGTTTAGTTTTGAAATGCAAAGAAGATAAGAAGTAAACCAAAATAAAAAAAGTCGTCTTAAAAAACCTCAAAAAATTTTTTATATCAACTATTATCAGTACTTTTGCACAACAAAATCTCTAAACAAGAAAATGTTTTTATATACACTCGGAATCAGATTGTACAATTTCGGTGCAAAAATAATTGCACCTTTCAACGAAAAAGCAAAACTTTACTCACAAGGTAGAGAAAAGTTATTTGAGAAATTAGCAGAAAAAGTAAAGCCTACAGATAAAAATGTATGGTTTCATGTTAGTTCATTAGGCGAATTTGAACAAGGCCGCCCGGTAATTGAACGTTTTAAAGAATTATATCCCGATTATAAAATCGTATTGACATTTTTTTCTCCTTCAGGTTATGAGATAAGAAAAAACTACAACGGTGCGGATTATGTCTGCTACATTCCAAAAGACACCCCGAAAGATGCGAAAAAGTTTTTAGACATCGTAAATCCCAAGGCGGTATTTTTCGTGAAATATGATTTTTGGTACAATTTCTTAAATGAAGTTCATTCGAGAAATATTCCGCTGTTTATATTCTCAACGATTTTTAGAGAAAACCAAATTTTCTTCAAATGGTACGGCGGACAATACAAAAAAGTGTTGAATTTCTTTACGCATTTCTTTGTTCAGGACGAAAATTCTGTGAAATTGTTAGCAAAAAACGGCATTACAAATGTTACAATTGCCGGAGATACCCGTTTTGACAGAGTTTGTGAGATAACTAAAAACGCCCAAAACATTCCTCTTGTTGATAAATTTGTTGAAAACAACCGCATTATCGTTGCCGGGTCAAGTTGGCCGCCTGACGAAAACACGATTTTCAATGCGCTGGAGCGAATAAAACAAAAACACAACGTAAAACTTATTATCGCTCCTCATGAAATTCACGAAGCACATTTATCAGCGATAGAAAAATCATTGAATTTCAAACATATAAGATTCTCCAAAGCAAGTGAAACTTCAATTCAAGATTATGAAGTTTTGATAATTGACAATATCGGAATGTTGTCAAGACTTTATAAATATGCTGAAATAGCGTACGTAGGCGGCGGTTTCGGCTCTGGTATTCATAACATTTTGGAGGCTGTAAGTTACGGTATTCCTGTTGTTTTCGGTACTAATTACAAACGTTTCAAAGAAGCGGTAGACCTTGTTTCGCTCGGCAGTGCGGCAACTATCAGAAACGCTGACGAACTTTATTCCGTTTTTGATAGATATTTGTCAGACAAAGCACTTTTGGACAGAGCCGGAAAAATTTCATCGGAATATGTCGGAAAAAATTTAGGCGCAGCAGAGAAAATTTTAAAAGAAGCTAAGTTTTAATTTTTTTTCGTGTCAATTAAAGCGAATTTTATTATTAAAAAAATAAAACATTTAAAACTGACTTAATAAAAAAGCACTATCTTTGTGCCAAAAATCACAAAAAAATATGAGTTTGTCAGAAGAAAATTACCGCTTAGGAATCGACATTGGGTCTACAACCGCCAAAATCGTTATTTTTGACGGAGAGGAAAATATCGTATTTTCAATGTACGGAAAACATAATACTTACATTTATCAGGCTCTTATTCAGTCGCTTAGTAAAGCCAAAGACAAACTCGGAAACATTTCTTTATCCTGCGCTATTACGGGAACAGCCGGAATGGGTGTCAGCGAGAGAAACAATATTAAATTCGTTCAAGAGGTTATCGCAGCAACAAATGTTGTCGAAAAAAAATACCCGGAAGTAAAAACCCTCATCGACATCGGCGGCGAGGATACCAAAATGATTTTCTTTCAGAAAGGCAAAAGCCCCGACATCCGCATGAACGGCAACTGCGCCGGCGGTACGGGAGCTTTCATCGAACAGATGGCAACTCTTCTGAACGTTAAAATCGAAGACATCAACGCTTTAGCCGAAAAAAGTCAGAACCACTATCCTATCGCTTCACGTTGCGGCGTTTTCGCTAAAACCGATATTCAAAACCTTTTAGCCAGAAAAGTAGAAAAAGCAGACATCGCCTCAAGTATTTTTCATGCTGTCGGTATTCAGACATTAAACACACTTTCAAGAGGTTACGAGGTAAAACCGAAAGTAATGTTCATTGGCGGACCGCTGACTTTTATGCCCGAACTCCGCAAAAAAATGCTCTCGGCTATGAATCTAAGCGAAAACGATATGATTCTGCCCGCTTTTTCTCAATATTTTCCATCTCAAGGTGCGGCTCTCGAAGCAGAAGGCAATTTTACTTTGGACGGACTTTTAACAATGTTCAAAGCCTCGGAAAATATCGTTGCCGAACCCAAAGATCGTTTACCATATCTCTTTGAAAATCAAGAAGATTACAACGAGTGGTACAAAAAACGCAATATCATCAATCCTAAAAAAATCACGCTTAATGATTATAACGGAAAACATCTTTTCTTAGGAATTGACTCAGGCAGTACAACCTCAAAAGTTGTCATCACGGGCGATGACAACGAACTGATTTTCTCGCATTATACCAACAACGACGGCAACACGTTAGAAAAAATACATCATGCCTTAAAGGCTTTCTATCAAGACAATAAAGAAACTCTTTTAAACAAAAACTTAAGCATAACCGCTTCCGCCGTTACGGGTTATGGAGAAGAACTCGTAAAAGCCGCCCTCGGAATAGATTACGGAATTGTTGAAACCTTAGCACATTTCAGCGCAGCAAAATTCTTAAACCCGAAAGTCGATTTCATTATGGACATCGGCGGTCAAGACATGAAAGCAATTTTCATTCAAGGCGGCGTTATCAACAGAATAGAATTGAATGAGAGTTGTTCGGCGGGTTGCGGCTCGTTTATCGAAACTTTCGCAAAAACTCTCGGAATGACAACGCCGGATTTCGCAAAAATTGCTTGCGAAAGTCTTGCTCCCTGCGATTTAGGAACACGCTGCACCGTTTTTATGAACTCAAAAGTTAAACAATCTTTGAGGGAAAACGCTTCTGTCAGCGACATTTCGGCAGGTCTTGCGTACTCGGTTATCAAAAACGCACTTTTCAAAGTTTTGAAACTCAAAAACTTTAACGAATTGGGCGAAACTATTGTAGTTCAGGGTGGTACGTTCAAAAATCCAGCAGTTTACCGCGCTTTGGAACTATTAACCGGCAAAAAACTCACTTCAACCGATTCGCCCGAAATGATGGGCGCATTCGGAGCGGCACTTTATGCAAGAAATCGTTTTAACACCGAAAAACATAACACGGGTAGTTTCTTAGGCCTTGACAACATAGATAAAGCGTTAGAATACAGCAACAAACAAATTATTTGCAAAGGTTGCGAAAATAATTGTTTGGTTACGGCATTTAAGTTTTCTAACAAACAAACCTATTATTCGGGCAACAAATGTCAAAAAGTTTTCAATTCAAAAGGCGAAAAAGGCGAAAAAGGCGAAAATCTTTTTGCAACCCGTTATAACTTATTGTTTAACAGAGATAAAGAATTAGAAAATCCCCGCATGACAATTGCCGTGCCGAGGGTTTTGAATCAGTATTCAAACTATCCGTTTTGGCATACGCTTTTAACGGAATGTAATATAAAGGTGATTTTAACACCGCCGACAACTATCAAAATGTACGAGACGGGCAGCGGAACAATTATGAGCGACAATATTTGTTTTCCTGCAAAACTCGTTCACGGACATATCATGTGGGCAATTTCGCAAAAGCCGGACAGAATTTTTTATCCGATTGTAACCTTTGAAAAAAACGAATTCAAAAATACGGAAAATTCTTTCAACTGTCCGATTGTTTCAGGTTATGCCGACGTAATCAGAAGTTCGGTAGACCCGTTAGGCAAATACGGTATTCCGTTTGATAGTCCGAATGTTAATTTCAATGATGAAGCATTACTTTATAAGACCTGCAAGAAGTACTTGAAATCCATTGGAATAGACTCTAAGACAATAAAATTAGCTTTTCAAGCGGCATTGAACGCACAAAAAGAATACCGTTCAAAAATTGCCGTCAAAGCGATGGAAATCATCGAAAAAGCAAAACACGACAACAAACTTTTGGTTGTACTCGCGGGCAGGCCTTATCACGCCGACCCGTTAATCAATCAAAAAACTCCCGATATAATCGCTGACCTTGGAGCAAGCGTTATCAGTGAAGATTCGCTTTCGGCATATTTGGACGTTATGGAATTGCAAATAATTCCACAATGGGCATATCCGAACCGCATTCTTAACGCCGCTCAATGGGTTGCCGAACAAGATCAAAACATAACTTTCGTTCAGTTAAATTCTTTCGGTTGCGGACCTGACGCTGTTTTGGTGGACGAAGTTACGGAAATTCTTCGTGCCTCGGGCAAAAGTAACACGGTTATCAGAATTGACGAAATAAATTCAACAGGTTCTATCTTATTAAGAATCCGCTCGTTAATGGAATCATTTAAAGTGATGGATTTAGAGAACCGTCCAGCCCGTCATGAAAGAGAAAAAGTGAAACCTTTCGGCATTGAAGACAAAGGCAGAACAATTCTTGCGCCGTATTTTGCAGAAGGATATTCTGACATTTTGCCAGCAGTTTTCGAGATGGGCGGTTACAAACTTTTGAACCTTCCTAAACCCGACAAACGTAGTGTTGAATGGGGTTTAAGATATGCTAACAACGAAATTTGTTATCCGGCAACAATCGTTATCGGCGACATGATAAAAGCGATAAAAGAGGGTCAATACGACAGAAACAAAATTGCATTTGCTATCACACAAACAGGCGGGCAATGCCGTGCCTCATCGTATTTGGCGTTAATGAAAAAGGCACTGGTCTCTGCCGGATATTCTGACATTCCGATTATAACTGTCGGCACGGCGGGCAAAACGATTAATACTCAACCCGGTTTTTCAATTAACTGGTTGAAATTTTTGCCGGTTTTGGTGCCCGTAACAATTTATACCGATACGCTTTTACGGTTTTATTATATCCTGATTGTCAGAGAAAAAAACAAAGGCGAAACTCTCAGATTCAAAGACAAATATATGCGGTTACTTCAAGAAGAAGTTCCGTATCGTCAGCCCAAAAAGATTTACGAATTGATGGCTCAAATGGTAGAAGAGGCCAACAATATCGAGATTTTTGAAGATAAAAAAATTCCGAAAATCGGAATCGTCGGCGAAATTTACGTCAAATACAACAAATTCGGACACAGATTTATTTCTGACAAATTGGTTGAAGAAGGCGTAGAAGTGGTTTTTCCGCCGATTTTGGAATTTTTCACGCAGGAGATTGTCAATGTTAAAAAGAATTGGGAAATGAACTTAACCCATCATAAATTTTCGTCATGGGTTTTGGTCGAGTTTTTCAATATGTACATTAACAATGCGATTTCAAAAGCGGAAAAAATATTAAAGAAATCGAAATTTCCTTTTATTTTTGAAAACATAAAACAAATAGCCAAAGATGCAGAAGAAACCTTGAGCCTTTCAAATCAGTTTGGCGAAGGTTGGCTTATAAGTGCGGAAATTTCCTCATTCGTAAAACAAGGCATCAAAAATATTATCAGCGTTCAACCTTTCGGTTGCATTGCTAACCAAATCATTTCCAAAGGGATAGAGAAAAATTTAAAGAAAAAATATCCTGAATTGAATTTGCTGTTTTTGGATTACGACGACGGCGCAAGCGATGTCAATATCACAAACAGATTGTATTTCATGCTGAAAAATTTATAGGAAAAAGTTTTTGAAATTTCAAAAACTTTTTCCTACATTTGAAACCAAAAATTTAACCTTAATAAGAAAATGGCAAAATTCAAAGACAACTTAACGGCCTCTTTCCGTCAAATTAGAGAAGACAGAGCCGAAGGTATCGCCGAAGATACCGAAATTGAATACCGTCGCGACATTGAAGACCGTTGCCGCAGAATACGTCAATACGACCGTCAAAGGGAAAACCTCATTCTTGACCTTTGCCCGTCTAACATCACAAGTACTCAGGTGGTTCCAAGTGATTTCAATCCAGCTGCTTTCAAGGAAAAAGATATTCAAATCGGAATCGACAAACGCAACGAACTCATTGTGCTTGAAATCGTTGTAGACCGTTACGAATATCTGTTTGGAAAATATCCCGAAGCAGACAAAATCAAAGAATTAATACCAAGTTGGACTTCTAAAATCAAATAATCATGGGAGCAGGTCATTATTCATACGATACGGCGATGATGCGTTCGGCAAGTTATGCCAAAGTAAGCCGAGAAAAAATTTTTTCAAGCCGTACAATGGATTCTAAAATGAATCCGAAAGATGTTATCAGGGAGTGTTGCGAAAACGACGAACATCCCGACACTCTGCCTATTATCATTGGTCTTGACGTTACCGGCAGTATGGGGCACGTCCCGGAGACCTTAATCAAGAAAGATTTTCCGAAAGTGATGAAAAAAATTCTTGACGAAGGTGTTCCGTGTCCGCAACTTTGTTTTACGGCATACGGCGACCACGAGTGCGATGATTTTCCGCTTCAAGTGGGACAATTTGAAGCAAGCGACGAATTAATGGAAAAATGGCTTACTTCCATTTATTTGGAAGGCGGCGGCGGTGGCAACGGCGGCGAAAGTACGTCTCTTGTTTACTATTTTGCGGCATGTCATACATCATGTGATGCAATTAGCAAGCGCGGCAAAAAAGGTCTTGTTATCACAATCGGAGATGAACCAAACTTGCCTGATTATCCCAAATCTGCCTTGAAAGAAATATTCGGCGGTGCAGAAAAAGATTTAACATCGGCAGAAATTATCTCTATGGCAACAAAAGATTGGGAAGTTTATCACATCAACATTTTGGATTATGCCGGGAAAATGAAAATAACTTCAAATTGTTGGAAAGAACTTCTTGGCGATCATTTTATAAGTGTAGAAGCAAATTCTGACACAAATATTTCCAACATGATTGCGCAAATTGCCGTTGAACATTTTAAGAAACAAAACGCAGGAACTCCTGCTGCAACGACTTCTTCTGACAATAGCTACCGTCCGCCACAGATGTTGTAATTTTTTTTAGGACTTAAAAAGTTTATTGCCGATATACAAAAAACGTGTATCAGCAATAAACTTTTTTTATTTAAAAGAATTTGCAAACTAAAATTACTCTGCTAATGGAAACTAACAAAGAAAGAAAAATCGTTCTCGGAGCGTTATTCGGCGACGAAGGAAAAGGCGTTTGCGTTCATAGTCTTTGCAAAAAGGCACTTGAGGAAGGCAAACAACCTTTGGTTGTAAGATTTTGCGGTGGTCCTCAGGCGGCGCATACGGTTGATTTCAAAGGATTAAGACATATTTTTTCGTCGTTCGGGTCTGGAACACTTTTAAACGTGCCGACTCTTTATTTTAACACCGCACTTATCGACCCGATTTGCATTATCAACGAGTATAATGAGCTAATTAACAAAGGAATATCTCCTAAATTTAACGTTTCCGATGCAAAAATCATAACGCCTTACGATGTTGAATTTTGCCGCAACGACAAGAAAACTTTAAGCGACGGCACATGCGGAAAAGGTGTTTATGCGGCATTGATACGGTCGGATTCTAAAAAAAGTTTTACTCTGAACGACAACCCGCAAGAAATTCTATCATCAGCCGTAAAATATTATAATACAACACATTGCAAAGAATTTGACGAGATGTTTTTGTCTGCGTTTTATAAAGTAAAAAACTTACAGTCAGAAATCAATATAAACGACTATTCTACAATAATTTACGAGGGAACGCAAGGTCTTTTGCTTGATGCTGATTTAGGTTTTCAACCTTTTGTAACGGCAACAAATACGGGACTTCAATATTTTGCTAAACACGAATTAGAAAATGCGGAGGTTTATCTTGTTATGCGGACGTATTTAACGCGGCACGGCAACGGTTTTACCCCACAACAAGTTGAAAACTACAATCTTAACGATGAATCAGAAAGTAATGTTTACAACGGTTTTCAAGGAAATTTTAAGACGGGCGTTTTTGATTTTGACATATTGAACGAAGGATTCAAAAGACACGGATTAAACAATTATAAATCAATAAAATATTCATTCTTCATAACTCACTTAGACACTATTGAAAAGAACGGAAAATTTTTCTACATAAAAGACAAAAAATTAACTGAAGAAAAATATCAAAACAAAGAACAAATAGAAAGTTTTTTTTCAAAGGAAACAAATTTAAAGCCTTGTAAAATTTTTCTAAAAAAAATACGGGATTTCTCTTAGAAAAATCCCGTATTTTTCAACAAATAATCTGCTTTATTTTTTTCTCTTGTTTTCTTCTTGAATTGTTGCCGAAACAGATTGTTCACGTTGTTCGTAGGCAGCTACGTGTTTGTGATGTTTTTCTGTGTGCTGTTTAGGTTTAAGAACTTTTCCGATTTTTCCCATGATTAAAATCTCCTATAACTTTTAAATGTTAAACAATTAAATTATTTTTCGGAGTAGGGTTCGGTATTTGCCGGACTGCTCTTCACTTAAGGCTTTATTCAAACTAAATGCCAAACCACTGAATTATGACATTTAGGCATAAAAATCGGACTTTTTGTCAGATAAAAATATTTTTTAGTTTTTTTGTCCATCTGACAAATTGTCATTATATTTGCATAAAACTATTTTCAAGACAAAATGACATATTTTATTCTGTATCTTTTAACAATTGGTGTTGTAGGAATCATATTTTTATGCACCGACAAATACAAAGCAACCCACGAAAAGTGGAGAATTAAAGAACAAACGCTTCATATTTTGGAATTTTTAGGCGGAGTTTTCTTGATGCTACCAACAATGTACATTGTAAGGCACAAATGCAGAAAAGTCTCGTATTTCTGGATAACCTATGCAGCTTTAATTTTATGGTGCGCAGGGATTTGGTATTTTTATTTTCAAAAATAATAATTATCTTTGCCGTAATTAATTTTTAACATAATAAACTAAAATGTCAAAACAGAAAAGATTTTTTTTAAGCGAGGAAGAAATTCCTACGAAATGGTATAACATTCAGGCCGATATGGTCAACAAACCTATGCCGCCTATCCATCCCAAAACCAAACAACCGCTGAAACCGGAAGATTTGTTCCCAATTTTTGCTCAAGAACTTGCAAAACAGGAACTTGACCAAACTCATCAATGGATTGACATTCCTGAAGAAGTAAGGGACATGTACAAATATTACCGTTCTACACCTTTGGTAAGGGCTTACGGTTTGGAAAAAGCCTTAGATACTCCGGCTCATATTTATTTTAAGAACGAAAGCGTTTCTCCCGTTGGCAGCCATAAGTTGAACTCTGCCTTGGCTCAGGCTTATTACTGCAAAAAAGAAGGCGTTACTAACGTTACGACCGAGACAGGTGCCGGTCAATGGGGTGCGGCTTTGAGTTATGCCGCTAAAGTTTTCGGACTTGAGGCAGCCGTTTATCAAGTAAAAATTTCTTATAATCAGAAACCTTACCGCCGCTCAATCATGCAGACTTACGGAGCTCAGGTTACGCCCTCGCCCTCAATGTCTACACGCGCCGGAAAAGATATTTTAACCGCTAATCCTAATTGTCAGGGTTCGTTAGGCACGGCAATTTCAGAGGCAATAGAACTTGCAATGAACACTCCTAATTGTAAATACACCTTAGGTTCGGTTTTAAGTCATGTAACTCTTCATCAGACTGTTATCGGTCTTGAAGCTGAAAAACAAATGGCAATGGCAGGAGAATATCCTGATATGGTGATTGCTTGTTTTGGCGGCGGAAGCAATTTCGGCGGAATAGCATTCCCGTTTTTAAGACATAACATTTTGGACGGCAAAAAAACACGCTTCATTGCAGCCGAACCCGCAAGTTGTCCGAAACTTACAAGAGGCGTTTTCCAATACGATTTCGGTGATGAAGCCGGTTACACGCCGCTTTTGCCGATGTTTACTTTAGGTCATAATTTTATGCCGGCAAACATTCACGCAGGCGGTTTAAGGTATCACGGCGCAGGCGTTATCGTAAGTCAGTTATTGAAAGACAAATTAATGGAAGCCGTTGATATTAAACAACTTGAAAGTTTCAAAGCTGGTCTTTTGTTTTCACAAGCGGAAGGCATTATCCCCGCACCTGAAAGCTGCCACGCAATAGCCGCAACTATCAACGAGGCATTAAAATGTAAAGAAACAGGCGAAGAAAAAGTTATACTTTTCAACCTTTCAGGACACGGCTTAATTGATATGACGGCATACGACCAATATCTGAGCGGTTCGCTTCAAAACTATGAAGTTACCGACGAAGATGTTCAAAAAAACATCAAAAATTTGGAAAAAATAATTTAATCCATAAACAAGAAAAAGGAAACGGACGGGAAAAATCTTTTTCGTCCGTTTCTTTTTTAACTTTCAAAAAAAAGTTTTTTAATTCTCCACTTCGGATAAAAAAATCCCTGTCAGAGGCCTTTGCTAAAGAAACAAAAATTCCGACAATTTCAACGACGGTATTTCGAGTGAGGAATCTTACACCACGATAAACCTTTTGCTGATTTAGAGAAAGAAACAAAAATAAATCCCGATAAGAACGGCGATTTCAAGGTAAAAATATAGATTAAAAAACTGACAGAAAATCATTTACGAATATACCGACAACATTTTAGCTTCAGAATTTGACGGCGTGTATTTGGATATAATTGACGCATTCGAGTATTTTGAAAGCAAGACACAAGATTAACTAAAAAAAATTTTCGCGCGTAAAATGCTCTTTTTCAATGATTTTACAAAAATTATAAAAAAAAATTTTTGTAATCCGATTATTATGGTTAATTTTGCGCATTTAAAATCCGAAAATGTCTAAGAAAGGATTGGATTATATTATAGAATATAAAGCTTTTGAGCAGGGTACGTATGAAATTGATTATCAATTAGATAAAAATTTCTTTGAATTATTTCCCGAATCAGAGTTTAAGGACGGAGATGTTTCTGTCAAGGTTATAATGCAAGTCTCGATAGCGGGCTTGAGTTTTGATTTTGACATTTCAGGCTCGGTTAAGACAGAGTGTGACCGTTGTTTAGAAATCTTTGATCAGGAAATCGAAGGCTTTTATAATCTGAGCGTTAAATTTTCGGATACTCAGACCGATTCCGGCGATGACGACATAATATTTTTGCCGACGGAAGAAACCGAAATCGATTTGAAACACCACATTTATGAGTATGTAGTGTTAAGTGTTCCGCCAAGAAGGGTACACCCTGAGGACGAAGATGGAAATCTAACTTGCAATCCCGAAATGGTTAAAGCTTTGGAAGAGTTTCAGCCAACGGAGCAAGAAGAGGAAACCGAGCCTCAAACCGACCCGCGTTGGGACAAACTAAAAGGACTATTATAAATTTTGGTATAACGATTAAATAAAAAACGATTAAGTAAAATGGCAAATCCTAAGCACAAAACTTCTAAAACAAGAAGGGACAAAAGAAGAACCCATTATAAAGCCGTTGCTCCGACTTTGACCAAATGCAGCAACTGCGGCGCAACAATTCAAATGCACTGCGTTTGCCCTGAATGCGGTTATTACCGTGGTCAGCAAGCCGTTTCTATGGAAAACATAGCACAATAGCGGTTAATGGAAAAAGGAACAGACAAATGAAATTAGAAATTGAAAAAAAGGATTAATTTCATTTGTCTTTTTTCTATTTGTCTAAACTTTTAATTTCAATTAATGAGCAGTATTAATTCAGTTATCACCGGTCTTGGAATGTACGTTCCTGAATATCGGTTGACTAATGACGAACTTTCTACTATGGTGGATACCTCTGACGAGTGGATTACTACACGCATAGGTATCAAAGAACGCCGTATTATGAAAGATAAAGACAAAGCGTCTGCCTATATGGGTGCGCAGGCTGTCAAACAATTATTGGAAAAAACCGGCACAAATCCCGAAGAAATAGATTTGGTAATTTGTGCGACGGTCGCCCCCGATTATATTTTTCCCGCAACAGGTATTATCATTGCCGATATGGCGGGTCTGAAAAACGCTTACGCTTTTGACGTTCATGCCGCCTGCTCAGGATTTTTGTACGCAATGACCGTTGCCGACAAGTTCATCAAAGCCGGTAGAGAAAAGAAAATCATCGTTGTAGGTGCTGAAAAAATGTCATCTATCGTTGATTATACCGACCGAAAAACTTGTCCGATTTTTGGTGACGGTGCCTCGGCGGTTCTCGTGGAGCCGACTGAAGAAAAAATCGGTGTTATGGACTATATCCTCCGCTCTGACGGTGTCGGTGTTAAATACCTCAGAATGAACGCCGGCGGTTCTTTAAACCCCGCAACCGAAGAAACGGTAAGAAATCGCGAACACTTTATTTATCAAGATGGTCAGCCGGTTTTCAAATACGCCGTAACACACATGGCGGACGTTTCCGCCGAAATCATGGAAAGAAATAACCTCACTGCCGATGACATCGCTTGGTTAGTCCCGCATCAGGCAAACTTAAGAATCATAGACGCAACAGCCCGCAGAATGGAACTCGATCCCGCAAAGGTTATGATCAACATTCAGAAATACGGCAATACAACAGCTGCTACGATTCCGCTGTGTCTGTGCGAATGGGAAAAACAACTTCACAAAGGCGACAATCTTATACTTGCCGCTTTCGGAGCTGGTTTTACGTGGGGTTCATTATGGCTCAAATGGGGCTATGATTCTAATTGAAAAATTAATAAAAAAACATAAAACATGGTAAATTTTAAGGAAGTACAGGATTTTATTAGAGCCGTTTCAAAAATCGGCCTTTCGGAAGTGGACATTCAGACCGAGGAGTTGAAACTCAACATAAAATTCCCGGCAGGCGAAAAAGAAACAGCTGGAGCTAAAGAAGGTTTTCCGATTCCTCAGTTTCAGATTCCGATGGTATCGGGTATGTCGCAGCAAATGGGTTCTCCCGTTCAAGCCGCTACTACAACAACAACCCCGATAGAATACCGTCAAGAGGCTAAAGAAGACGACAAAAAATTCCTTACCATAAAATCTCCGATGGTCGGAACGTTTTACCGCCGTCCTTCACCCGACAAACCTATCTACGTAAATGTCGGCGACGAAGTTACAAAAGGCAAAGTTCTTTGCGTTATCGAGGCGATGAAACTTTTCAACGAGATAGAATCAGAAGTATCGGGCAAAATTGCTAAAATCCTCGTTGAAGACGGCAGCCCCGTTGAATATGATCAACCGTTATTCCTCGTTGAACCGTAATCATTGTTAATGATATGTACAAAAAAATTAACAAAGTATTAATCGCCAATCGAGGTGAAATCGCATTGAGAATAATTCGCACGTGTCAGGAAATGGGCATCAAAACGGTTGCGATATATTCTACGGCGGACAAAGATTCGCTCCATGTCAGGTTTGCGGACGAGGCTGTATGCATCGGACCTGCACCCTCGGCTCAATCGTATTTGAATATTCCCGCTATAATTTCCGTTGCGGAATTAACGAATGCCGATGCTATTCACCCCGGTTATGGTTTTTTGTCGGAGAATGCAAAATTTGCAAGAATCTGCAAAGAACACGATATTAAATTCATCGGACCGACCGAAGAACACATCAATAAAATGGGCGACAAAGCAACCGCCCGTAAAACTATGATTGCCAACGGTGTACCCGTTACACCCGGCACGGAAGGTATTCTAAAAACCGTAGAAGACGGTAAACGCGAGGCTAAACGCATCGGTTATCCCGTTATGCTGAAAGCAACAGCCGGCGGCGGCGGAAAAGGTATGAGAATTATCCGCAAGGAAGAAGAATTTGAAACCCTTTGGGCTCAAGCCAAACAAGAGGCCGCATTCTTTGCTAACGATGACGTTTATCTCGAAAAATACATCGAAGAACCGCACCATATAGAAATTCAAATCGCCGGCGATCAATACGGAAATGTTTGCCACCTATCGGAACGCGATTGCTCTATTCAACGCCGTCATCAAAAACTTTTGGAAGAAACTCCGTCTCCTTTTATGACGGAAGAACTCCGCCACAAAATGGGTGAGGCAGCCTGCAAAGCCGCTAAAGCCATTCAATACGAAGGTGTTGGAACTGTAGAGTTTTTGGTTGATGCTCACAGAAATTTCTATTTTATGGAAATGAATACCCGCATTCAAGTAGAACACGGTATTACAGAGGAAGTTACTAATCTTGACCTCGTAAAAGAGCAAATTTTGATTGCTGAAGGTCATAAGATTAACCAAAGAAATTACTATCCTCAGGCTCACGCTATTGAATGCAGAATCAATGCGGAAGACCCGTTCAACAATTTCCGTCCCTGTCCGGGCAAGATTACAGGCTTGCATTTACCGGGAGGCAACGGCATAAGAGTTGATACACATATCTATACCGGCTATACGATTCCTTCAAGTTACGACTCCATGATTGTAAAACTTGTAGCCGTAGCACAAACCCGTCAGGAGGCTATTGACAAAATGAAAAGAGCCTTAAACGAACTTGTAATTGAGGGAATCAAAACCACTGCGCCGTTTCACCGCCAACTCATGGAAGATATAAGATTCCGTGAAGGCAAGTATACGACAAAGTTCATGGAAGAATTTCAATTAAAACCTTTAGAGGATTAAAAATATGGGAAAAATGACAGCAGACGAGACAAAAATAAGCACTATTGCTTCAGGAGCCGAAATTACCGGAGAAATCAATGCTAACGGTAATTTCAGAATTGAGGGCAAAGTCAAAGGAAACATCAAGATTTCTGGCAAACTCGTAATTGACGGAACCGGCGAAATAGAAGGTGATGTTGTATGCAAAAGTGCATTGATTTCCGGCAAGTTAGACGGTAAAATCCTCGTAGAGGAATTGTTGGAACTCAAAAGTACGGCAAAAATTCATGCCGACATAGTTACCGGAAAAATTTCAATCGAAGAAGGTGCAATTTTCACCGGTACTTGCAACATGGATTCCAAAGAAGTACTCCAGACTTCAGCGGACAAACCGCAAAAATAGCCCATGGATTCCAAAGACAAAGAGCGTTTAAGAATAATCGCAAAATATACTTCGGCCGCCTTTCAAATGGCGGCTGTTATTGTTTTAGGGGCTTTAGGCGGAAAATATTTGGACAAAACCCTCGAAACTTCTCCCCTATTAACACTTATTCTGACCGTAATTTCCGTTGGTTTAGGATTGTATTTATTCATCAAAGACATAATCAAAAAATAATAAAAATGTCATTGTTCATCAAAAAATATATCATTTTAACTTCAAATTGGGTAATTGCATCAACACTTACTTTCAATTTGTTTTTACAACAATATCTGTCACCTACGGTATATTTTGTACCTCTTGTTTTCGCGATAATAAGCCTTCTTGTTATCAAAATGATATTAAAGCAAAAAGAAAAAAAACTGACAAAATTTTCAAGCGCTTTTATGCTGACAAATATGGCGAAATTATTTTTGTATTTGATATTTTTCGTAATTCTTTATCTTAATTCGGATACGGAAAAAAGGACGGCATTTGCAATTTATTATATGCTGACATATCTGATTTACGCCATTGCAGATACAACTTCACTACTGAATATTTTTAAAGAAGAGAAATAAAAAAACGAAAGGGGGTTTTACAAAAAAAACATACTCCCCTTTCGTTTCTTTTTTTATTTCATCTGCCAATAATCCAAATTAACCTCGCCTTCAACGTTTTCAAAACAAATATAAAAATCATGAACGCCTTTTGCGTTAGTAATTTTTGCTGTAAAGTTTTTATAATTTGATGTTGAGCCGGTATTAGAAATCGTAGTTTTGCCGATAATTTTTCCATCAACACCGTCAATTCTCAAAACAATATCAAGACTTCCCAAAGAAGAGGCCGCAATAGAAAAACTCTTTGCACCTTTTTTGAAATCAACGCCGCGAAGTTTTATGTATTCGCCGTTATTAATGTCATAAACATACATATTCTTTTTGCCCGTTGATTGCGGCATTTCAGAAACGATACCGGTGTTTTTAATACCAAATTTTGCGGTTTTAAGACCGTAACCCCAAGCCATAGTTTCAGCCTCTACCCTACGGTATGGATTAAAGTTTTCCAATTGTTTTATAGGCTCTTGATCAAGCCAATAGGGAACTTTCTGAATCGTACCGTCAGAATTATAAACAATCTCCGTAACCGAAACGCTGCGTCTTTCGTGATGCTCGTAAGTCTCCAAGTGCATTAAATCATAATCCTGACCAAAACAATAAGAATGACCTTTATAATCAACTATTCCTGGGTGATTGCCTCTGTCGCGATCTGTAGGGTCCATAATGTAACCTTTTGAAACCCAAGGACCTGTCGGAGAATCACTCATTGCATATCCCAATGCTTCAGGGCAGCATGTCGTAGCGTATGCCAAATAATAATGTCCGCCGCGGTGATAAAACCAAGGACCTTCTTGATAGTTTTCGATTTTGTAATCAAGTTTTACAACGCTGTCTTTCAACGAAATCATATCATCATTGAGCCGAGCATAAAAAGTAAACGGATTTCCCCAATACATGTAAGCCTGACCGTCAGAATCGGTAAAAACCGTTGGGTCAATATCATACCAGTTTGATTGGTCCCAAACCAAAGGTTTTCCTATCGGGTCTTTATATGGTCCGTAGGGCGAATCGCTTACTAAAACGCCGATACCATGTCCGTGCAAAGGCGCATAAAGATAAAATTTTCCGTTACGCTCCACCGTCTGAATTGCCCAAGCACCGTTATCACGGCTACGCCATGGAAAATCTTTCAAAGAAGCAACAGCACCGTACTCTGTCCAATTTACCATATCCGTCGTTGACCATAAAAGCCAATCGTACATAAAAAATCCGGCAGAACTTTTTTCGTTTTCGTCAGCAATATCCTCAGGCGAGGAATCGTGAGAGGTGAAAACAAACAACGTATCGCCCACAACTATCGGTGCAGGGTCTGCCGTATACTTCGTTTGAAAAATCGGCATATTGCCTTCCGGAATTTTTGTCTGAGCCGAAGCACCAGAAACTATTCCTAACGTTAAAACCGTCAGTAATGATTTTTTTAAATTCATAATATGTATTTAATTTTTTTATTTGTTGAAATGCAAAGTTAATTATCGAAACTTTTTTCGTGTTATGTTTTGGTAACAAAAACTTATTATTTGGTTTCAAAACCCTTCTAAAAAAAATATTTTCACACTTTTTTCTCATATTACCACAAAAAATCAAAAAAAATCCATACTTTTGTAAATTCAAAAATTTAACCTCAGACGGATATGATACAATTATAAAGAAACACAATGTCGGAATTAGCGATTATAGGAGGCGGAATTTCGGGTTTATGTGCCGGAATTTACGCACAATTAAGCGGTATTGAAAGCGAAATCTTTGAAGGACACTCAGTAGTAGGCGGTCAATGTACCTCTTGGAAAAGAAAGGGGTTTCATATTGACAACTGCGTTCACTGGATGACGGGAACTTCTCCCCAAAAAGAAATTTATCAGGTTTGGAAAGATGTCGGCGTGTTGGGCGAAGGTCAAAAAATCGTCAGCCACGATTATTTCTTACAAGTTGATATTGACGGAGTTAAGGGTCATGTTTGGCGTGATTTGAACAAAATGCAAGCCGAACTTCTCTCGATTGCACCCCAAGACGAAGCAGAAATCAAACGCCTGATAAAAGCGATAAAAAATTTTCAAGGTATAGAACTTCCAGCCTTAAAACCGAAAGAACAAATGACGTTTTGGGACAATATGAAGTTACTCTGGAAAATGAGAAAAGTAATTCCCGTTGCAGCAAAATATCAAAAACTCACTCTCAACGAATATGCGGAACATTTCAAAAGTCCGATTATCAAAAGAATAATCAACAATTACGTTCCTGACGCATATTTTGCAATTTCGATGTTTTATATGTATGCGATGTTTTCGGCTGGCAACGCAGACTTGCCTTACGGAGCCTCAGATGCCATTGCCTTAAAAATGCGCGACAAATATATTCAACTCGGCGGCAAAATTTCAACAAAGAAAAAGGCTGTTAATATCGACATCGAAGGCACAAAATGCAAGCGCATAAACTTTGAAGACGGAACCTTTGTAGAACCTCAAAACATTATTTGCGCCGTTGATGCTTCGGTGATTTTCAAGTTAATCGGCGAAAAATATATGGACAAGCATTTTAAATTTTGTTATGCAAATCCTGACAAATTTCCCGTTTTCAGCGATGTAAACGTTTATTTTTCAGTTGATTGTACAACGGAAGATATGCCTACGATGGAAATTTTCAATACCGAAAGTTTTGAAATTGCAGGCAGGAAACACCAATTTATTATAATGAACAACTTTGCTGATCAGCCGAATTTTGCGCCCGAAGGCAAAGGCATTATTGAAGTGTTGATAGTTCAATACGATCACGAATACGAATATTGGGAAAAACTTTATAACGAAAACAGAGACGAATACAAAGCCGTTAAAATGCAGATTGCCAACGCTTTGCTTGAAAGATTGGAAAAACATTATCCGAAACTAAAAGGTAAACTTGAGGTTTTGGAAGTTGTTACGCCAAAAAGTTTTAACCGCTATCTTGGTTCGTACAAAGGCTCTTACATGGGTTTTATTCAGACACCGCACGTTAAGAAAGAGGTTCACAGCGGAGTTTTGCCGGGATTGGATAATTTTTATCTCGCCGGACAATGGCTTCAAACTCCGGGCGGACTGCCTAACGCTCTTGTTACCGGACGTTTCGCTGTTCAAAGATTGTTAAAAAGAGAAGGCCGATTAAAAGAGTTTTGTTGCAAGAAATAAATTTTTAACTACGAAAATCATGAAAAAAAAATAGTTTTTTTAGCGTTTTTCGTGTTTTTCACAGTTAATAAAAAATAAAAAAAAATGTTGAAAAAGAAAAAGAGAAGTTTAATAGGCGAAGTAGTTTTCAGGGTTTTGAGAAATTATCTCAGACTTTGTCACAACAATATGTATTATAAAAACATACATGTTATCGGCAAAGAAAATATACCTGCGAAAGGCACACCGCTGATTATTGCTTCTAATCATCAGAACGCACTCAACGATGCCTTGGGCGTGGAATTTGCTTTTCGTGACAGGGTTGTCAGCATTTTTACGCGGGCTGATGCTTTCAACAGACCTTTCATCGGAAAGTTTTTACGCAGCATTTACCTTTTGCCGGCTTTCAGAATTGATTTTGACGGTGTGGATGCTCTGAAAAACAATTTCGATATTTTTGCCGAGGCCGGCGAAAGAATTTTGGAAGGCGGCTCGGTTTTAATTTTCCCCGAAGCCTTGAATCAGGACAAACGCTGGCTCGGAGACTTTTCGTTAGGATATTTAAGAATGGCTTTTGACGCGGCGAAAAAGTCTGATTTTAAGGCAGATATAAAAATTTTACCGTTAATAAACCATTATTCCAACTATTTTAAATTCCGTGAAGACATGATAATTCAGTGCGGTGAACCTGTTTCGTTAAAGGATTATTATGAACTTTACCAAACCAAACCAAGAACAGCACAAAGAAACGTCAATGCGCTTGTCCGTCAAAGGATTGCGGATATGATGTTGAACATCACCGACCTTGAAAATTACGAGGCAATCGACTATATACGAGAAACTTACGGTTTTAAATATTGTACGGATTGCGGCGGCAACAAAAAGTTTTTGCCGGACAAATTAGCCTCCGACAAAGCCCTTTTTTCAGAACTTGATGCAATCAAAAAAGACGACCCTGAAACCATAGAAACAATATATTCAGAGGCTCTTACACTGAAAAAAAACTGTAAACGTTTCAGAATAACGGACGAAAATTTTGACATCGGATGGAAACCTTGGTCGCTGTTAATCAGGTTTTTATGCTTGATTTTGTTGTTTCCGCTGTTTGTTGTGGCGTCAATTCCAAACATTTTGATATTTCTATCGCCCTATCCGCTGACAAAAAAGTTCAAAGCAGGAAACGCACACATGACAATGTTTGTCGGCGGAATTAGATTTGCTGTCGGCTCATTGGTGGCCTTCCCTATAATTTACGGGCTGTTTTTCGCCGTTGAAACATATTTTTGGAATTGGTGGTGTTCGCTTTTACATTTGATTTGTCTACCGTCATTAGGCTTGTTTGCGTGGACGTACAGAAAATTTTTCATCGGCTTGAAACGTGAATGGAGATTCCACGTGCGTTCAAAACGCTCGGAACACGAAAAACGCGGTCAAGGTCTAAAAGAAACCATCAACCTCAGAAAAACCCTTTTCGAGAAATTGGATAAAATTTTGAAAAAAACATCATTAAATCTTTTCAGCCGATAAGACTGAAAAGATTTTTTTATACTCTTATCCTATCATATATTCTCTTGGAGTAACGCCGGTTTTGGATTTGAAAAACTTGCCGAAAAAACTCGGATTTGCAAAATTCAACATAAACGAAACCTCTTGAACATTATAACGTTTACTTTTTAGTAACGCTTTGGCTTCCAAAATGATATAATCGTTTATCCAACTCAGCGCACTTCGTCCAGAGGCTTTCATTACCATCTGACCCAAATATTTGGGACTAACGCATAATTTCGACGCATAAAATTCTATCGTACGCTCTTTTATATAATTTTGTCTAACCTCCGAAATGTATTTCCGAAAAATCCGTTGCGCATTGTCTGTAATAACATTTTGATTATTAAGCGTTTGATACATTTTCATTGTGATTTGACACGCATCTGCCATCAAGACTTGAAGATAACCTTTTATAGATAATTTCTTAAAACTATAATCAGCTTTTTGTAAAATGTTCTTTATTTGTAGATAAATATCAACAAAACGTTTAAAACCATCGTCCGACATTTTTATAACCGCCTGCGTGGACAAAACTTGCGTAAATTTCATAAGACTTTCGGGTTGCAATTCTTGAACAGGCCAAAATTCAGGGTCAAAAAACATAATAATGGCTTTAACTTTTTTTGAGACTGATACCAACTGCCCAATCGAACCTGTCTGCATTACAAAAATCGACCCTTTTGATGCTTTAACTGTCTCTATATTAGCATTAAACACCATCTCGCCCTCGCAAATTCCGATTACAATATGTTTAGTCAATTTGTAAGGTATCGGTTGCAAATAATAATCGAAAATATAATCAAAATCATGGTTGAGATTGTCGGCTACAATAAACGAATCATCCAACGAATAAATTGGACAATTCCACCGCAAACTCTCTTTCAAAATGTCTAAATCTTTGTATTCTTTGTGGCTCATGGTGTTTTTTTTTGTTAATGCAAAAATATCTAAAAGAACATAAAAATCAAATTATTCTTTCGATTTTGTCATTTTATAAGAAAAATAGAACAGAATTATACGTAAATTATAGTCAATTTTGCAGCGTAAAAAATATACAATATGAAACGATACATTTTATTATTAGCAATCGGCGCAATACTTTCAGGTTGCGCCTCAGACTCTCAAAAAACAGAGATTGTTCGTAGTGTCATTGTTACAAATCCTAAAACCACTGACACTGAGACTTTTAAGCGATTTTCCGGAATCATCAACGAAGGTCGAGAAATCGCAGTTGGATTCAAAACGCCCGGTCAGATTTCAAAACTTTATGCCAAGGAGGGCGACTATGTGAAAGAAGGTCAACTGCTTGCTACTCTTGACGATAAAGATTACAAACTCGGCGTTGAGGCTCTTGAAATTCAGAAAAATCAACTTGAAACCGAGTTGGAACGTTTGAAAAAACTCTACGAAGCCCACAGCGTATCGGGCAACGATTACGAAAAAGCCACTTCGGGACTCGAACAATTAAAAATTCAGTTGCAAGTAAACAAAAATAAACTTGAATACACCAAACTATACTCACCGTCAAGCGGTTACATTCAAAAAGCAAATTTTGAAACCTCTGAACTCGTGGACGCAGGAACGCCCGTTTTCACACTTTTAGATACCAAGAAAATGGAAGTCTCGCTCAGTGTGCCGTCGGGAGTGTATCTCAATCGCGACAAAATTTCTCAAATTCTTTGTCATACGGATTATCAAGGCGGCAAAACTTTCAAGATGAAAATAATGTCAATAACGCCCAAAGCCGACGGTAATCAACTTTGTCAAATGCGACTTTCGTTTGCCGAAGCAAATACTCAACTTTCTGCCGGTCTTAACGTTGATGTAGAAATCAAATTATCTGAAAATCAAACTTCTACACAATATTCGTTGCCCCTTTCGTCGATTTTTAAAGAGGGCGACAATGCTTTTGTTTGGATTGTAAACTCCGAGGGAAAAGTGTCAAAAAAAGAAATAAAAATCATAGGTCTTGATGACTTTGGTAACGCTCTTACCGACACGCCGTTAAACTCCACCGACAATATCGTCCGCGCCGGAGTTTCGATGTTAAAAGAAAACGACATTGTAAAAATCTTTAATCAAAATTCTAAAACCAACGCAGGAAATTTGATGTAATTATGAAACTATCATTTACAGAATTTTTTATTAAACGTCCGACGATTTTTTGGTCGTTTGTAGCGGCAATTTTGGTGGCGGGTGTGCTTTCTTTTGCGGCAATGCCCAAACTTGAAGACCCCGCAATCTGTGGCAAACAAGCCATGGTTATAGTGCCGTATCCGGGTGCAACGGCTCACGAGGTAGAACTGAAAGTGGCTCTTTTGATGGAAGATAAACTCCGCGAATTGCCCAATGTCCGCCGCGTAAAAACCGAATGTCGGCCTTCAATGGCGATGTTTACCGTAGAATTTGAAATGTCAGTTTTGATGACCGAATTGGAACAATATTTCGATTTTGTACGGCGTAAGGTCAGCGACGTAAAATCACAACTGCCGCAAGACTGTCTTGACCCGATTGTAATCGACGATATGATGGACGTTTACGGCATTTTTTACTCGCTCACCGGCGAAGGTTTTACGTATCCCGAACTTGACAAATATGCAAAATTCATAAGGCGTGAACTTCAAAAAGTAAAAGGCGTAAAACGTGTAATCGTATCGGGCGCACCAAGAGAAAACATCGACATCATTCTCAGCAAAGATAAACTTTCGAGAAACGGACTTATCCCAACGCAAATTATGCTGAGCCTTAATAATGCGGGAAAAACCGTCAACGGCGGAAAATTTGAAGGCGATTTTGATACGGAATATTCTATGCGCGTTTCAGAAGCCATTGAAAACGAGGAAGATATAAAAAACATTTTAATTTCTACTTCCGATGGTAAAACGGTTCGTATCGGCGATATTGCCACTGTTAAACGCACTTTTGAAGACCCTCAGACCAACGGTTTTTATGTTAACAATCAGCCAGCCGTTGCGATTTGTATTTCTATGGAAAAATCGGCAATCGTTCCCGATGTCGGCAAGGCTGTTGATAAAAAACTCGCCGAGGTAATGCAAAAATTGCCTTTGGGCGTTAAGACAGATAAAATTTTCTTTCAGCCCGACAAGGTTGAAACTGCAATTTCGGGTTTTATGATAAACCTTGTGGAATCGGTTTTGATTGTGATTGTGGTGCTGATTTTTGCAATGGGATTTCGTAGCGGTCTTATCATCGGATTTGGTTTGGTGCTGACGATAAGTCTTTCGTTTCCAATTCTTTATGCGATGGGCACAACATTGCAGCGAATCTCACTCGGAGCGTTTATCGTGGCAATGGGTATGCTTGTAGACAATTCAATCGTCATAATGGACGGCATTTTGATTGACAAGCAACGCGGATTTGGTCCGAAAACTTATCTTTTTAAAATCGGCAAAAATACGGCTTTACCACTTTTGGCGGCAACGGTAATTGCGATTTCAACGTTTTTAGGCGTTTATCTTTCGCCTGATACTGCCGGAGAATATTGTAGAGATATGTTTTTAGTGCTGTGTGTCAGTTTGTTAGCAAGTTGGATTTTAGCATTGGTTCAAGTGCCGATGTGTGTAAAATCGTGGATTGAACCCCGCCCGAAACCAAATAAAAAATCTAAAAACTTTCAAGATGGTTTTATTCAGAAATTAGTCAGCAAAACTGTTACAAAACTTATTGAAAATAAGGCTGTTACAATAATTTGCGCCGTTATAATTCTTGGTCTGAGCGGCTTTGGAATGACAAAGGTAAAAAATATGTTTTTCCCCGATTTTGACTACAATCAATTTGTGGTTGAATATTGGCTTCCGGCTCAAACAAGCAGCAACCGTGTAAAAAAAGACCTTCAAGAAATCACCGATACGCTAATGAAAAATCCTGACATTCAGAAAGTTTCGTTTTGTATGGGTGCAGCACCTGCGCATTATAGTTTGGTACGTCCGATGACAAACGGTGGCGAAAGTTACGGAGAACTTATTATCGACTGCAAGGATTTCAACACGATTAAGAAAATTACGCCTAATCTTAGAAAATTTTTGCGGGAAAATTATCCCGACGCATATATAAGGTTGAGACGTTATAATTTTTCGATTGCGACCTCACACCCTGTTGAAGCGCAGTTTAGAGGTCCTGATCCGAAAGTTTTGCGCTCGTTATCCGCTCAGGCTGAGGAAATTATGCGTCAATGTGAGTATGTTGACAAATATTCGGTTCAAAACAATTGGCGACCGACTGGCAAATCGCTTACTGCTGAATATATCCGCGAAAACGCAATTCGTTGTGGCATAGAGCGTTCTGACATGGCGACAGCACTTGCCGCTGCTACCTCAGGCTCTCCAATCGGCGTATTGACAAATCAAGACAACATGGTGATTGTAAACCTCAAAATCAGAAATGCTGACGGTTCTAAAATTCAGAACCTCAACGAAATACCCGTTTGGAGTACGATGAATTTGCATTTTTCGCAAAACGAAATTGCTCAAACGATTCAGACACCAAAAGCAGCATCAACTTTGCAAGACAAAATTTTTGCATGCGTACCGCTTTCGGCAATTGCGAAAAATGTCCGCCCCGAATGGGAAGAGCAATTTATCTATCGTGTTAACGGTGAGCGTGCTATCGAAGCCGAATGTGATCCCGATTTTGACCTTTACGATGCCACACAAGCCAAAGTAATGCAAGAAATCAAAGAAAAAATCGAACAGATTTCACTTCCAGAGGGCTATTCGCTTGTATGGGTTGGCGAAGGCGACACTGCTGACGAGGCGATGCAAAATATCATCGGCACTGTTCCTGTGATTTTGCTTTTGATTTTGGGAATTTTGCTGTTGCTTTTCAATTCATGGCGGAAAGTTATTTTGGTGATAATGTGTTTTCCGTTTGTGATTTGCGGCATTGTTCCGGCGTTGTTGCTGATGAAAATACCGTTCACATTTGTTGCGATAATCGGACTTATGGGTCTAATGGGCATGATGGTAAAAAATTCTATTGTGCTTGTTGACGAAATTGGCCGATTGAAAAACGATGAAAAAATGAGCGATTTCAATGCCGTTGTAACTGCTGCCGTTAGCCGCACACGTCCCGTCGTAATGGCCTCGCTAACAACGATTCTCGGAATGATACCGCTTATCTCGGACGCGATGTATAATTCTATGGCGATAGCGATAATGTTTGGACTTGCTGTCGGGACAATAATTACGCTTGTACTTTTGCCTGTGTTCTACTCCGCACTTTTCGGGGTTAAAAAGTAAAATATATACCATAAAAAAACAGCGAAAATAATGAGAAAAATTTTAATTATCATATTGATTTTTAGTGCAATAACAGCAAATGCTCAACGCATTCTCACGCTTGATTCGTGTAGAACTTTGGCATTACAAAACGCAGAAGACATCAAAAAGTCAGCAAATAAACTCGTTGAATCCGACTACACGCTCAAAAACGCAAAGTCATCGCTTTTGCCGTCGTTAGATGCGAGCGGGAATCTTATTTTTATGTTTCCAAATATTGACGTAATGGGTTCAGACCTTGTTTTGAAAGGAGTTTACACTGCCGGCATTACGCTTACGCAACCGCTCTACACGGGTGGCAAAATTTCCAACGGAATCAAAATGGCACAAGCGGGCAAGGAAGTTTCAGAAATACAATCCCGACAAACAAAGATGGAAGTTTTATCTAATGTAGACAACGCATATTATTCGTGCATTGCAGTCAGCGCAAAAGTTAAACTCTTGGAAGCATATCAAAAGCAAATGCAACATCTTGAAGATGTGATAAAAACGAGTATTGAGGCCAATATGTCAACAGATTTGGACTTATTGAGGATCAACTCGAAAAAAAGCGAAATAGAATACAATCTGAAAAAAGCCCAAAACGGACTTTCGCTTTGTACGATGGCGTTGGCGAATTATATTGGAGCCGATTTAAACGAGGAAATTATCCCTGCTGACACTATTCTTTCGATTAATCCGCCTGAGAGTTTAAGCGAGGATTTGTCTTTGCGTCCCGAAATCCAACTGCTTGAAAAACAAGTAGAAGTAAAAGAGCGAGAAATCAAAATGCAACGTTCAGAAAGTCTTCCGCTTATTGCGCTTTCGGCGGGTTACACATACGCTGGAAATATCAAAATGGAAGGTAACGTCCAAGGTCCTGACGGCAATTATTATCCTTATACTCAGAAGTTTAACCAAGGCATGACGATGGTTATGTTAACGGCGCAAATTCCGCTTTGGCATTGGGGTCAAAACAGTAGGAACGTAAAAAAAGCGCGTTTAGAACTTGAAGATTCAAAACTCGACCTTGAAAAAAACACACGTCTGATGTCGATAGAAGTTAAGCAAGCGGTTCAGAATATTTCAGACGGTTATTCGATGTTTTTGACGGCGCAACTTGGGTTTCAAGAGGCTCAGAAAAGTCTTTTTAGTATGACACAAAAGTATGAAAATCAATATTGTACGCTCACTGATTTGCTTGATGCTCAGAGTCTTTGGCAGCAGTCGCTGTCAAACCTCATAGAAGCCCAAACACAATACAAAATTTACGAAACCGAATATCTAAAAGTAACAGGAAAATTAGAATAAAAAACGAGTTATGGCAACGGATAAATAATTATAAGTTGCCATAACTCGATTTTTTTTTGAGTTATGGCAACTTATAAATTATAAAATTTCAAACAAATCGTCCATAACTACCTCATTATTAACGATTCCAGAATTTTTACCCTGAACAATTCCGTATGTTGTTATCATCACCAAAGAGAGTGTTTTTGTAGTGGCAGTATCAGCTGCAAAAATTGACATTTTATTTCTTAAATTATCAGCATAATCTTTTGATATAGTGTATTTTAACTCCGAATATTTTATTTCACAAACGTTGATTACACGGTCAGAACGTTCTATAAGAAGATCAATTTGTGCGCCTTGACTTTCATCATTGCCAGTCTTGCGCCAAATGCTGCAAGTAGTTGATATTCCGCTGATTCCGAGTTTATTTTTGATTTGTTCAACGTGCGATAGGCACACCGATTCAAAACTGAATCCGAGCCACGCTTTCACAGCAGACGATGTTTGGTTGTTGCTCCAAAAATGCGCGTCTTTGCCGTGTCTACTGCTGGTAAATTTAAAATAAAACAGCGTGTAACTATCTGATATTCTGTAAACTGTATTACGCGTTGTGTTTTTGTATTTGGAGAATGACGTTATGAAATCGCACCGTTCAAGGTTGTCGAGAATTGTGGAAAGACCACCGCCGGAGATTTTTGTTTTTTCTATAATTTCACCGCGGAGCATACCTTCACGCTTCTGCGACAATGCTTTAACAACATTTATATAATTGTCAGACTGCACAAAAATCGAATTAAAAAGTTCGTCGAACTCCTCGCTCAAAACAGCATTTTTGCCAAAAAACAATCGGTCGATATTCTGTGCAAAACTTTGCTTGTGATTAAGCAGACTCATATAAAACGGCACTCCGCCCAACGCCATATAGCATTGCAGCATCGTGTAGCGGTCCCAAACACAACCAGACGACTGCAAAAATTCCTCACATTCGCCAAGGTTAAACGGTCTAAGGTATATCTGCGAAGTGATGCGGTTGTAGAGTCCGCCACGGTTTTTGAGTAGTTTATTGACCATCCACGAGGTAGCCGAGCCGCACGCCACAAACATAATATCAGAGCGAGCCGATGCCCACGAATTCCAAAAATATTCCAACGCCGACACAAACTTACTTTTTGGAGTATCAATCCACGGCATTTCGTCAAAGAAAATCACTTTGCGTTCTTTCTTTTTCTTGCTGTCAATCAATGTTTTAAGCATTTCAAACGCATCGTCCCAAGATTTGAGTTCGGGCGTGAAAGTGGATTTAGAATACGTTTGGAGTTGTTTGGCAAAACGGCCGAGTTGCACCTTCTGACTTTCGCCCCGTGTGCCGGTGTATTTGAATGTAAAACGTTTTTCAAACACTTGATTTACGAGGAAAGTTTTGCCTATACGACGCCGTCCGTAGATGATTACAAACTCGCTTCGTATTGATTTATAAAGAGTTTCGAGGGTCTCTATCTCATTTTTTCGTGCTATTATTGTTGCCATAATATAACAATTTTATGCCACAAATATACAAAAATTTTGAGTTATGGCAACCTATAACACAAAATAAGTTGCCATAACTCGATTTTTTTGTGAGTTATGGCAACTTATAAATTATAAAATCGTCTTTTTTTAAACAAAAAATTGCCATTGAACCCAAGAAAAAAAATGTTTGTAGAAACAAAAAATAATTCATATTTTTGCAATAAATGAATATGGAAATAGTAAATTGCCGTTAGAAATTAAAATTAAATACCAATGAAAAAGAATAAAATAATCTTACTAATCTTGGGAGTTTTGTTATCGACATCTGTCATGTCATGTTCTGAGGAAAATGAAGATGAAAATACTAAAACCCAAAATCAAGAAAATCAAACCCAAGGAAATCAAGAAAATCAAGAAAACCAAGAACAACCTTCTAATTCTAAAGGCACAATCACAGATTGGAAAGACGGTTATATAACTTTTTACGGTCAGCCTGAAAACAACGAGAGTTATCCTTATCCGCTGCCTGAAATGGAAAAAGGTTATTATAACGTTGCGGTCGGCGTGTATTTCTTCCCTGACTATATTCTCGGCTCGGCGTATGAAATAAAATACGGCGAAAAAACGATCCGTGTTATCGGAAAAGATATTTGTCCCGACGGAGATAATTCGTGGTTTGACAACACGCCCGAAGGTTTTGAATATTTAACAGGAGACAAAGGACTCGGAAAAGTAAACGTAAAATGGAGAGAAACACCTTATTACACCGACAAAAACATAGTCTTAAAAATAAAATCCGGCTCAAATAATTGGTTTTTAGGTGCATTTATTTTCAACGGACGATACGGCGTAAAAAAAGTGGAACTCTCGAAAGACGGTAAAACGTTTTACGATATGAAGCCTTACAAATACAATGCTTTTTGGGAACTTCAATGCCCGTTCGACCAATATAACTGCAATCTGACAGTCAGAGTAACAGACCGCTACGGACATCAAGTAACCGGCGTTATGAAAATGAACAATGTCGAAGACGGCAAAACATACGACCTCGGAGCAAATTTTGAGTATTAATTTGATAAAAAAAGTATAATTTCGCTGTTTTTGAAATAAATTTGTTATTAAAAAAAAATCCGATTATCTTTGCAAAAATAATTTTGATAACATTTTTAAGTAAAAATACATGGAAAAAAGAGTAGTAATTACGGGATTGGGCATTTATTCATGCCTCGGCAAAAACCTTGACGAAGTGAAAAACTCACTTTGGAACGGTGTTTCCGGCATCGTTTTAGATCAAGAACGTAAAGAATTAGGTTTCCGTTCGGGTTTAACATCAAAGCTTGACATTCCCGATTTGAAAGGGCAACTTTCACGCGCTCAGCGTGTTTTTATGCCCGAACAGGCAAAATACGCATACGTAGCAACCGTTGAAGCATTGAAAAACGCAAACATCGACCAAGATTATTTGGACAAAAACGATGTCGGACTGCTTTATGGCAATGATTCAAGTGCAGAACCCGTTTACAAAAGCGTAGACACGATGTTCAGAAAAAAGAACACTACGTTAATCGGTTCCGGCGGAATTTTTCAATCTATGAACTCTACCGTTACGATGAATCTCGGCTGTATTTTTAAACTTCGCGGTATCAACCTTACAATTTCAGCCGCTTGTGCTTCGTCAAGCCATGCAATAGGTTTGGGTGCATTGCTCATCAAAAACGGCTTGGAAGAAATGGTTGTTTGCGGTGGTGCTCAAGAAGTTAACCCCTACGCAGTAGGCAGTTTTGACGGTATCAGCGCATTTTCAACAAGAGAGGATAATCCTACTGCTGCTTCAAGACCTTTTGATAGGGACAGAGACGGTCTCGTACCGGGCGGTGGAGCAGCTACCGTTATCATCGAAGAATATGAACACGCTGTAAAACGCGGTGCTCCGATAATTGCAGAAGTTCTCGGTTGGGGATTTTCTTCTAACGGCGACCATATCTCTTCGCCTAACGTTGAAGGCCCGGCTAAATCGCTCGAAAAAGCAATCAAAAACGCCGGTATCGACATCAAAACAATCGGTTACGTTAATGCTCATGCAACCTCAACGCACATCGGCGATATGAACGAAGCAAAAGCAATCGCTCAAGTTTTCGGCGATAACAAACCTTTTGTTACTTCAACAAAATCTCAAACAGGACACGAAATGTGGATGGCTGGTGCATCAGAAACGATTTATTCGATTTTGATGATGAAAAACGACTTCATCGCAGCAAACCTCAACTTTGAAAACCCCGATGAAGATTCAGCAAGACTTAACATTCCGGGCAAAAGAATTGACGCTCATTTCGACACGTTCCTCTCTAACTCTTTCGGTTTTGGCGGAACGAACTCAACATTAATCGTAAAGAACTTGTAGAAAAACTTTTAATGATTCATATTAATGCGTTAAGGGACAAACCTTTAACGCATTTTTTATTCCCAATCAGAAAGAGAATAATCAGTTTTGATTTCCAAGGGAAGATTCGGAAAAAAAGTAATGCCGGTAATACGCTCAATTTGAGAAATACTGTTAAGATAAAAATCTTTAGTGCGGTTTCCTTCGGAATTTCTGCAAATAAAACCTATACCTTTAGGTTTACCGTTAAGACAGACAACAACCTTAAAAAACGCCTCAGGGACAGTAACATTATTTTCGCCTATCGTTAAATGCTCTTGTTTGAAAAGTATAGGACCGGAAACGATATAAACATCGCCGAATTTTTGCGCCCATACTCTACAAGCTTTTTCGATTTCGTTCCAATCGCCGCTATTGAGTTTTGCATGTTGAGGGCAGGCATTAGTAAAAAGAAAACTCTCGTACATAACAACGGAATCCCATTTACAATCGCCCGCCGGACAAAGATGCCCGCGTGTCCAGCCGCTGTTACGGTAATCATTATTAACGGCACGCGGTTTAGGTACTTGCGTATCCTCGTGCCAAGCGTTAGAAGGACGTTTGAGGATTCCTAAAGTATGCTCCTTCGTTAAATGCCATGCAACCCAATTCGGAATTTTATGCTCCTGATTATAAGAAACTATATAACCTTTTCGATAAAGAATTTGCTCAGGAGTGTCTTTTAAGGGAAGAGGAATGTCAAAACCGAGAATATCTTGAGTTAAACTGTCCTGCTCTTGAGCGTAAGAGGTCTTAACGCCAAAAAGCAAAACAAGAGAAAACAAGAAAAATATAACGATAAAAGACTTTTTCATCACCGCTTAATCAGAAATTTTCCTTGCAAGAGTAAGACCATCGCGGATAGGCACTAAAACGTTTTCAACACGATTATCCGCCTGAACCATATCGTTAAGTTTTATAATACCTAAAGTGTAAGGATCATTGTTTTTAACCTCTGAAATTACTTTATCATACCATAAAACGTTGTCAATCAAAATATAACCACCGATTTTAACCTTCGGAAAAACATTTTCGTAATATTCAGGATACTGACGCTTGTCCCCGTCAATAAAAACCATATCGAACATAGAATCATTAAATTCTTTTACGATTTGCGCTCCGTCGCCGATATGCAAAACAACTTTGTCTAAAATTCCGGCACGCGAAAAGAAATCATTAAGATGATCCTCCAATTCGTCTTTAACCTCTATCGTATGCAATTTTCCACCCGGCACAAGACCTTTTGTTAAGCAATACGCCGAATAACCCGTAAAAGTTCCTATTTCGAGGATATTCTCAGGATTTATCATACGGGAAAACATTTCAAGAAGTTTGCCTTGTACACGTCCCGACAACTGACGTGGCATAGTAGTCGTAAGATAAGTTTTACGCCTCAACCAAGAAAGCACTTGATCTTCTTCAGTAGTGTGATTTTCAATATATTCGTCAATATTCCACATTTTCTTTTTACAAAAAGTTTCTAAATACAAAAAAAGGTTGAAACTTTTTTAGTTCCAACCTTTTCGTAGTCCCTACGGGAATCGAACCCGTGTTACAAGAATGAAAATCTTGCGTCCTAGCCGCTAGACGAAAGGACCGTCCATATAACCCTTTTAAATAAACTCAATACTATGTCGCAAAACCTTTTGTTTTTGCACTGCAAAGGTAAGTACATTTTTTAATTCTGCAAAATTTTAAAGCACTTTTTTTTACTTTTTTCGTAAAACTTTTTGCAATTGTTCGTATTCGTCTGATAAATAAAAACTTACAAGAGCGCTCAAACGCATCGAAAATGTTTTATTCAGCACTTTTGAATCCGAAGAACGCGCCAAAGCAAGAGAAACAGCCGTATCAGTCTTCAAAAATTCCATTCCGCCCTTGATATATTTATCATTTTTGATAATAGCTGTTACCGAATAAACAATATTATTCGACATCAAAAGCCCCACCCTATCCGAAATAATATCAATTAAAAGCGAAAGTGCTTCAAATTCTTTTTCTTTTTGATTATTAGGTTTGTTAGCGTTCTTAAAATCCAAAGCCTCCAAAGTCGATTTCAAAAGTTTTGCTGAAAGTTCATAATCCGTAACATCAAAATTCAAATATTCCGGCTCGTTATACATCAACTCGCTAAATTTCATCAACTTAGCATAGTTTTTAACATTTTGAAAAATAAAAGATGGATTCGGTGCATACTGCGAAATTATATCAATCGAAGAGCGTCCCAAAGCCTCAAAGTATCTGAATTGCCCATGCGAGGTAAGTTTTGAAAATCCCGATTTCAACAAGAAAAATTCCTTTGAAACAAGAAAAATCATTTCAGGATAATTCAGAAAATTCTCGTTATCCTCTTCCAACATCTCGGCGTCAATAATAATATATTTTTCCTGACCATCGTCGTTAGAAAAAACGCCCTGATTTCTGCCCTTTATTGCAAAAACCTCAACCTCAGGCATTTCAAAACATTTTCTACAACTCTCAATCATAGAATCCAATTGAGGAAAATTCTCCTTCGTAATTTTTTCGGCATATTGACGAATTGAAGAAATACTCTGGTCGGGAATAATTTTCGTCAAATAATCCTTCAAAGAGCTGTACGGCATAGGTTTAAACAATTCCGGAGAATATTTTTTCTCCGATAAAGCTTTAAATGGGCAGCTAAAACTATAATCCGACAAAAACGAAAAGCCATTGAATTTTTCCATATCAAAAATCGACATGGCGTTAAAAAAACGTATTTGAAAATCATCTTTAACCAAATATTTAGATAAGACTTCCATGTTTTTCTTAATCAACGGCTTATCCAATACAGATAATTTTGAATAACGCAATCTGTCCTTATCGGATTGACAAGTTTTGAAAACCTCTTCCAAAGCAACGGTATAAAGCGCAGAGGTCGAAAATTTATCACCGGGTGTTGAATTTTCTACAGGCAAATATTTGGTCTCCACCATATCGGGAAGTTTTTCAAGTGCATCCTCCAAAAGCGAAAAAGCTGCCTTATGTTCGCCTAAATTATTGAATTTGCGAGCAATACAAATTTCTGTAAAAGCTCTATTAATGTCAGAATTATCAAGTTTAAACAATTTTTCTTTCAAAAGCATCAACGCCTCCTTAAAAGATTGTACATCTGAAATTCTGTTTTTAACCCTCAAAAGCACAAAAATCAAAGATGAAATTTCATCGGAAGAAAATTCAAACGAGGTTAAAAGTTTTTTCAGACCCGGTTCAAATTCCGTTTCCGAGAAAAGCGAATTTGCGCTTTCAATAACCTCTACGCCAGCTTGCAAAGTATTTTCAGAGCCCAATAAGGCACAATATTTTATGAAAGAGGAAACGAATTTATCAAAAAGTTTTCCCGTCAGATTATAATAAAGAGAAATCAAATTAGCCGAATACATTTTTTCGTCCTTGTTTTCGGACTTATTGAAACTCTCCGATGCGATGCCCCAAATTTTTTCTTCTTTTGTTTTATCGTTGAGCGAAGAAATTTCATCAAACAAAAAATCGTTATCACGCATCGTAATCCATTTCGTCTGACCTACTGTAACGGTATCCCTGCCGATACGACTCTGAACATTCATCAAAGAGCCAGTAAGATTTTCGATATATTTTTCCTGAGAATTTTTATCGGTAACAAAAAGATAACTTCCAAAAGTTGTTAAAACATAAAAAATCAAATCGGATTCCGAAATCTCAATATTCAATTTCGTTTTTTCGACTTTATAAATATCAAGTTTTGCTAATATTTTTTCGCCATCCTCGATATGAGAAGCCAAAACAGTTGGCAGCGCAGGCGTTGAAGAAAAGAAATAACGTCCCTCAGGCTGTACGGTTTTAACCGTTTCTACGGGGTACAAACTCAAAATATACTCTTGAGCGAAAGAAAAAACATCAACATTTTTCAGTGAATTAAGCAAATCGGAAAAAACACCTGAAGTATAATTCAAATTCTCGATTTCCTTTAGCGGAACAACATTAATATAAAGATGTGAATCCAAAACGGTAAAAATAACAGTTTTTTTCATCAGCCCCAATCCTATAGGTGAAAACTGATACGAATAAACATCACCGCCGAAAATTTCTTCCCTCGTATCAATCGAAAGCGTATCCTTTAAGTACGAAAGAAGTTTTTGACGAAAATCCCCGATAGAAAACCCCGAAGGCAAAGGGCAAACGGCAGCACTGTTCAAAAGAGCCGCTTTTATATTAGCATAACGGCGGTTTTCGGTTACATTTTCATTAATAAGAGCGTTCAATGCGTTCTGTTTCACTAAAATATGCTCTGTCTGAAGGTTTTTCATAACATTTATTATTTTTATGCCCGAAAAATAATAAAAAAACCTGAAATGCCAAAAGAACTTCCGGCAAATCAGGCAAAAAAAATAATTTACATGCTTTTTCTATATATCCCAAAAGCAAATTATTGACTCTTTTTAAATTCCTTAGAAGTCAAGAAATTAAAATGCATTTCAAGTACATCCTGAAAATCTTCTCCGTATTCCAACAATTCGTCATCATCGTAATACCAAAAGACTTCAACCTCATAACCCGATTTTTTCAGCGTACTAAAATACTCCAAAAATCTCACCAAGTATTTCGCTGAACTCGAATTAAAATACTCAAAATTAATTCTGACCGTAGTTTTTTCTTGCGGCGTCTTGATATATTCTTCAACCCACTCAATGAGCGGTCTGTATACACTTTCAGTATTCTCGGGGATAGAACGTCCTCCGAGCTCCACAACACCGATTTCAGGATTCAAATTAACCCACGGCGTTTTCATATTTCCCGCACTAATTATATGATCCATAGCAGTTTATTTTCGAAAGAAGTTCCAAATCAATCAAAACCTCTTACATTTTTATTTTTGCAAATATAAAAACAATTTACTGTATTTCAAATTAATTTTAAGTTTTTTATTAATTTTTTTCTCATTTAATAATTCTCGCTAAAATATCTAAATTTTCCGCACAATTGTTTTTTCCGTCTTTAGTGTACATTTTTTCAATAACACTTTTATAATTTTGTATAACCTTGAACCTAACAATTTTCATCGTGGAGTTCACCATTTGATTTTGTTGAGAAAATTCTTCTTCCACAATATTAAAAACCGAAGGTATCCACTGCGTAGGAAAACTGTTTTTATAAACAGAATCCCTCGTAAAATTATAAAACGAACGTTTTAAGACTTCAAGCATTTTTTCACTTGAGGTGATCTTATGCGCTAAAGCATAATTTCTTACCCTTTGCTTAT
The DNA here is from genome assembly GCA_017412115.1 of Bacteroidales bacterium. Taxonomy (GTDB): domain Bacteria; phylum Bacteroidota; class Bacteroidia; order Bacteroidales; family UBA3824; genus UBA3824. The sequence goes on from JAFPYR010000121.1 coordinate 38,772, forward strand.
CAAGCGTAATCAAAGCCGAAGTGTATTTGTTGTGATCGTTATACAAAACGCATTGATAAATAAATTCAGAACAATTTACGATAGCATCTTCGATTTCCTCGGGTGAATATTTTTCGCCGTCAGCACTTATCAACAAAGCCTTTTCTCTGCCCGTAACATACAAAAATCCGTCCTTGTCAATAAATCCTAAATCGCCCGTATTAAGATAACCGTCCGAAGAAATAACCTCATCGGTAGCTTTTTGATTATTAAAATAACCTCTCATCACGTTAAGACCTTTAATCGTGATATAACCTTTTTCTCCTTGCGGCAATTCTTTACCCTCGGGACTCATAATTTTGCAATCTATGCCCGAAAGTACGCCGCCCGAAGAGCCGAATCTATGTCTGTGCCGTTGATTAACGCTAATTATCGGTGAGGCCTCCGAGAGTCCGTAACCTTGCATGACAGGCGAGCCGATACAGTTGAAAAACTGTTGCTGCTTGATTTCCAACATCGCCCCCCCGCCTATGAAAAATTTGAAATTCTTTCCGAAAATTTTACGTATCTTGCTGAAAATAATTTTATCAACAAAGCTGTAAATAGGATAATTCAAAGCACGTTTTATAACAGAAGGCTTCTTGAAACCGTCGCCAAAATATGTTATTCCGCACTTCAAACCCAATTGAAACAATTTATCGGTGAATTTGCCTTTTTGCGAAACGCTGTCTTTAATCTTCTTCATAAAATTTGCCGTAATAGCAGGCACTGACAAAATAAAATCAGGCTCAACTTCCTGAATATTAGGCAAAATATTTTTTAATTGATTTCTAAGACCGCCTCTTGCGTCTACAAAACAAAGTTTTATGCCACAAAGCGTTGCACAATAAAATCCTATCGTATGCGCAAAAGAATGGTCTAACGGCAAAATTACGAGCGTTGTCAAATTGTTTTCAAGTCGGAAAAACTGAACGGCATCATGAGAATTTGCCCAATAATTAAGATGCGTGAGCATTATGCCTTTAGGATTTCCCGTAGTGCCAGAAGTATAACAAATCGTAACGACATCACTCTCCTCTATGTTAGAAATTCTTGCCGTCAGCTCGCTTGAATGTTCAAGATAATAACTCTGACCATCTTTGAGCAAGTCGTCATAAAAAAGCAAATCAGGGAAGTCTTTTTTATAAACCTCTGATTGAGCATCATTTGCATCAAGATAAATCAAACGTATTCCCAAGGCAAGGAGTTTTTCTTTCATCTGAGAAACCTTCGGGAAACAATTTTTTGAAACAACGACATATTTTGTACCCGAATGTTCCATTCTAAAAATAAGTTCCTCAGCTTGAAGTTTTACACTCAAAGGCACAGAAACGGCTCTTGATTTCAAAATAGCATATTCCGTTACAACCCAACGGCTGCATCCTTCTGAAATTATAGCAATTCTATCCCCTTGAGATACCCCCGCACTGATAAAACCAGAGGCCAAATGAGATGAATTTTTTTCTACCTGATAAAAAGTCAGTCCTTGCCAACCGTTATCAGTCTTGTCGGATACATAAATATTACTTCTAAAAATTTCTGCTGCCGTAGACAGCATTTCCAATACAGTACGTTTCATTATCTTGAATAAAAAACTTTACCGGAAATTTTACCCGGAACTTTATAATTAACACTCACTACTGACAAATTATCAATAATCGAATAATTTCCTTTAACAGAATCAGTTATGTCAATTACCGAAGATATAGATTTAAGTGAATATTTCCCCGCTGTCTTAGCGTAGGAAACCGAAGATTTTATAACAGCTGAATTTCTTTGGCCTCCTAAAGCAAGCGTCAAGGCAAGGAAAGAAAAATCTTTTACCTCCAAAACATAATCAGCAGAAAGTATTGCGTTGTCAGATTTATTAACGGTAATTTCGCCGGAATATTTTTGCGGTTTCAATACGCCGGTATTAATAAGTTCGGGCTTCTCGCAATTAAATTCTATAACATAAACCTCTGAAGTTTCACTTTTGATTTTAAAATCAAAACTATTCAAACACGAAGGGTTAAGCACGTTGAAAGAATATCTTACGATGTCAAACGAAGAGGTCAAATCAAAAAAATTAACACCTGTTTCAAAATCATCAACTTTGAAATTTCTTGAAACGGAAGAAAATTTATAATTCAAACTTTCAAAAGCACGTGATTTCTCTTTTGAAACATATCCTTGCGAATCATAAGCATTGAATTTATAAACGGATTTTTTCTCGATTCCGTTTTTTTTGACAATACCCGTGTAATCGCCTGAATATGCAAAATCGCAGTTAATATAATTAGAAGAGAGTCTTTCCAAAAAGTCTTTTAAAACTTTTCTTCCCGCCTGACTCTTGTCGGTTACTACAACTTGTGAAATTTTCAAATCCCTCGGCTCAAGTTTTACCTCAAGTCTTAAACCCTGAACCGAAGAAATTTTGCACGTATAAGGCGCATAACCGACCGACGATATAGATAAATCCTTGTCTAAAAAGCTGTCAGGAACGGATAATTTAAATTCTCCGTTAAGGTCAGAAATTGTTCCGATAGTATGACCCGATACCGCAATATTAACAAAAGGCATAGCCTCACCGGTTTTTGAATCCGTGATAACACCCTCAATTATATTTTGCGAATAACCCAAAAGCGTTAAAACAGAAAACAAAAAAGTAAGAAATATTCTTTTTTCTGATTTTTTCATAATTACCGTATTTTTTCAGTTACAAAGTTACAATTTTTTATTTATCTTTGCTAAAAAATTTTAGGCTTTCAAAGAAAAAAAACGTACTTTTGGCAAATAAATTATTTAAAACGAAATGAGAAACACACTGAACTTTTTGATAATTGCATTAATCGGTACGGGCATGATGCTGTCATCTTGTATCGTCAGCAAGAAAAAATACGAGACTGCCGTTTACAACGGAAAAAAATCTTTAGATTCTTTAAATCAAGTTTTCAACAAGACAGTTGCCGGTTTTAATACAGCAACAAACGCTTTAAAATCAGGCAATGCCTCAAAAGACATTTCGATTGATAGTCTTAACAGAGAAAACTTAAAACTCTCCGGCGACAAAGAGGCTCTCAATCAGAGTCTTATAAATTCCATCAACGATTATAAAGAAGAAAAAGAAAAACTTTCGCAAAAAAGCCGCATGGCTGATTCTCTTATGAATATTTTGGTGGTTCAGACAGCGTTAGAGGATTCCGTAAAAACCGTTTCAGATAGCAGGAAAAAAGAATTAGAGGCAATAACCTCAACATTCAACAAACAATTTCAAGGCAATAATCAAAGTGATGTTTATGCGCAAGTTACAGGCTCTAACATAACAATTACTTTAAGCAACGATTTCTTGTTCAAAGCGCAAACCTCGGAACTTAGCGTTAAAGGAACTGCGATTCTAAAAAAAGCCGCAGCCGTTTTGGACGGTTATCCTAACAGCCGCATAAACGTTATCTCTAACACAGACAACAACGGTCAGGCAAAAACGCTTTTGGAATTAAGCGTAAAACGTTCTGCCTCGGTAGTAAGTTTTTTTGCCGCTAATTGTACGCTCGCTTATACGGCATACACCGCCTCAGGAAGGGGAATGTATTCGCCCGTGGCATCTAATGCAAACAGCGAGGACAAAAAGAAAAACCGCAGAACAGAAATTATCATAATGGTCAATTAAGTTTTTTTATGCTGACATTTTTTTTAATATTTTTGTTGATTATAATGCTGCTAAGGCTTTTTGCCGGAAGTTTTATCAACCTTTTTTTCAACGATAGAAGAAACGATTTTTACGACGAGATTGATGATAATTTTCAGCAAAAAGAAGAAGGACAGACTAAAATCTATAAAAACCCTGAAAAAACTAAAAACAAGTCCAAAAAGGATTTGCTGAAGGATTTCGGAGATTATACCGATTTTGAAGAGGTTTAAAAGAAAAGAATAAAACAAAAAAATCATGGACAAACAAGAAGCGTTAGACAAGAGATACCTCAGAATGGCACGCATTTGGGCTGAAAATTCATATTGTACCCGCCGCAAAGTCGGTGCACTGCTCGTAAAGGACAAAATGATAATTTCAGACGGTTACAACGGCACGCCCTCCGGTTTTGAAAATGTATGCGAATTGGAGGACGGCACAACAAAACCTTACGTGCTTCATGCCGAGGCAAATGCGATTACAAAAGTTGCAAAATCCGGCAACAGTTCACTCGGTGCAACGCTTTACGTTACAGCCTCGCCTTGTTTGGAATGTGCCAAATTAATAATTCAAAGCGGAATCAAAAGAGTGGTTTACAGCGAGAAATACCGTCTCGACGACGGTCTGAAACTTCTTGAAAGAGCAAACATAGAAACGGTTTTTATTAACATCGAAAACACTTGCGGCAACGAAAATGAAAATTAAAAAATACACGCCTTTACAGGTTTTTGCAATTTTTTTATGCGGATTGTTAGCGGGAAAATTTTGTTTCAGCACTACAAAAGAAGGCATCGGAATATCACTTTTCAACGGTAAACCCTCAAAACTTCAATCCGTAATCAATTTGATAGACAACCGTTATGTTGATAAAATTGACATTGACAGTCTTACCGAACTTATAATTCCGGATATTTTTCTAAAACTCGACCCTCACACCAAATACGTCCCTTACGAGAACAGAAATTATTCCGAAAAAAACATACGAGGACAATTCTGCGGAATAGGCATTGAGTATTCTTTTATGAACGATTCCTTACTTGTTGTTTATACGATGAAAGACAGCCCTTGCGCAAAGGCAGGAATACTTCCGGGCGACAACATTGTGAAAGCCGATACCATTGAAATAAATTCTCTTAGCAACAAAAATTCCGTTTCGACGATTTTGTCAGGCGAAAAAAACAGCCTTATCAAACTTTATGTAAAACGTCAAGGCGTGGATTCGCTTTTGGTTTTCAATATCAAACGTGATGACATTCCGATTCTTTCAATTCCCGCAGGGTATCAAACCGACAGTCTAACGGGTTACATAAAAATTACCTCTTTCGGAGAAAAAACTTACAACGAGTTTTTGCAAAAAATCAAAGATTTGAAAGAAAAAGGAATCAAAAACCTTATAATCGATTTAAGAGACAACGGCGGCGGACTACTTTATACGGCAAGAGATATTGCCAGCGAAATTCTTAACACCGGCGATACGATTGTCTACACCGTAAAAAGAGAAAACGAAATAGAATACACGATAACGGATACTGTAAGTCATCCGCTGTGCAAAGACCTCAAAATCATTTGTTTAGTAAATTATTTTACAGCCTCAGCCTCTGAAATTATGAGCGGGGCAATTCAAGACAACGATCGAGGATTGATTTTAGGACGGCGGACATTCGGCAAAGGACTTGTTCAAACACCGATTGCCCTTTCTGACAATTCGCTTATAAAACTCACGACTTCAAGATATTACACGCCCTCCGGCAGAAGTTTTCAAAAGAAATATCAAGGCTATGCCACCGATTATGCCACAAGAATCAAGAAAGGCGAATTTGACAGCGCAAACGCTTACACTTTTGATACCACAAAAATTTTCCGCACCAAAAACGGCAGAAAAGTTTATCAAGGCGGAGGCGTAATGCCTGACTTTTTCATCGGTGCCGACAAACGCTTTACAAACGGAATTTTGTACAAATTAGACTCATGTTCTTTGTTTTCAAAGTTCACGGCAAGAAAATACGGCGCAATGTTTCAAAAGGATTCTTCTCAGACAAAGAATTTTTTTGTTGAAAAATTATTTGAAAACGAACAAAAACTTCTTGACGAGTTTTTTAACTTTGCATCATTAATAAACATAAAAATCGACGTTAAAAAGGACAAAAAAGAAATTCTGGCAATAAAACAAGATGTTTTAAACCAAATCAAAGCCTGTGCTTATTATATCATGTGCGATTATGACAATTATTATAAGTATTTGAACTCAGGCAATCCCGATTTGGATTCCGCCGAAAGCCTTTTCAACGATTTTTCAAGATTTGAATCATTGTTAAAACCCTAAACTACAATGGCATACGAAACAAAAACAGAAAAAGAAAAAGCAATAATCATCGGACTTATAACCAAAGATACCGACGAGAAAAAATTGGACGAATATTTTTCGGAACTTGAATTTTTGGCGGCAACCGCTGACGTAGAATGTGTAGGACGTTTTTCACAAAAAGCTGAATATCCTAATCCGAGAATTTACACAGGCAAAGGCAAAATCGAAGAAATAGCCGACTTCGTAGAAAAAAACGAAATAGATTGCGCAATTTTCGACGATGAACTCTCGCCGTCACAATACAGAAACATCTCTGAAATTTTAAAATGCAAAATCATTGACAGAAGCAATCTCATACTTGACATTTTTGCAAAAAGAGCTCAAACGGCGCATTCCAAGACTCAAGTGGAACTTGCTCAATATCAATATCTTTTGCCGCGTCTAACAGGTATGTGGACTCACCTTGAACGTCAAAAAGGCGGTATCGGAATGAGAGGTCCGGGCGAAAAAGAAATCGAAACCGACAGACGAATCATCAGGGACAGAATTTCCAAATTAAAGGAAGAACTTCAAAAAATTGACAATCAAAAAAACGTTCAACGTCAAAACCGCGGAAAACTCGTAAGAGTGGCTCTGATAGGTTACACAAACGTCGGAAAATCAACGCTTATGAACCTTTGGTCGAAATCGGAAGTTTTTGCCGAAAACAAACTTTTTGCAACTCTTGACACCACGGTCAGAAAAGTTGTCGTAAAGAATCTTCCGTTTTTACTTTCGGATACGGTAGGTTTTATCAGAAAACTTCCCAAAAACCTCTTTGAAAGTTTCAAATCGACATTAGACGAAGTACGTGAGGCTGACATTTTGTTGTACGTAACTGACATTTCGCATCCTAATTTTATGGAACAAATGGAAGTCGTTGAAAAAACGATTAACGAAATTACAAAAGAGAAAAAATCAAAATTTTTCGTTTTCAACAAAATCGACAATTACAAATTCGAGCAAAAAGATGATGACGATTTAACAGAACGCACAAAAGAGAATTATTCACTCTTAGAAATGGAAGATTTTTTAAGAATGAAATTTTCGTCGGTTGCTCCGTGCATTTTTATCTCAGCAAAAGACAAAACTAACATTCAAGAACTGAAAGAGGCCGTTTATAAAGAGGCAAAACGCATTCACACAGAGCGTTATCCATACGACGATTTGTTGTACGAGGATTAGGATCTTGTTACTAAAAAACAACCCTTTGCTACCAAAAAATAACAATAGGGAAAAAACAATTTACTATCTTTGTAACAGAAGAATTATTAATTTTTTTTTACAATAACATGAAAAAAATACTGTTATCATTACTGATTATTTGTGCGGCTTTTGGTTGTTTTGCTCAGCCGCCGCAATTTCAAATGCCGGAAAACACGGCAACATTCAAGGACATCAATTATGCCGGCGATGACAAAGAGGCTCACCGTTTGGACATTTACCTGCCCGATTCACCACAAAACAAATTCAAAACCATAGTATTAATTTACGGCAGTGCATGGTTTTCTGATAAATTAAAAGTCATTGCATATCAATCACTTGGCAAAGCTTTAGTGGATGCAGGATTTGCAGTTGTCAGCATCAACCACCAATCAAGCGGTCAGGCGAAATTTCCCGCTCAAATCCACGACGTAAAAGCAGCAATAAGATTTATCCGCACTAATGCCGACAAATACCGTTTGGACACATCATTTATCGGTATTACGGGCTTTTCTTCAGGCGGACATTTATCATCGTTTATGGGCGTTACCAACGGTTTAAAACAAGCAACTTCAGGGACAACAACCATCGAAATCGAAGGTTCAACAGGCGGAAATCTTGAATACAGCAGCCGTGTTGATGCCGTTGTAGACTGGTTCGGACCCGTTGATATGTCAAGAATGGAAAAATGTCAAACCGTTAAAGACGAAAAATCACCCGAGGCGGCTTTATTGGGTTTTGCACCCGCCGAAAGAGAAGATTTAGTTAAACTTTTAAGTCCGATAAACTATGTTAATTCTCTGTGTCCTAAATTTTTAGTTATTCACGGAGAAAGCGACGATGTAGTTCCTAATTGCCAAAGCAAATATTTTGCAGAAAAATTAAAACAAGCAGGCGTTTTGGAGGAATTTGTCAGCGTTCCGGGCGGCGGACACGGTCCTGTTACATTCAACGAACAGACTTTCAAGAAGATGACAGATTTCTTCAAAAAAGAATCAGCACCCAAAACACGCATTATTGAAAACGGCGGTTCAGGTGAGTTCAAAGCCGTTATGACCGAAGAAAGCACTTTGGCGGCACACACAATTTTCCGCCCGCAAGAGCTCAACAAATTTTCAGCACAAAACCCCTTGCCCGTTCTCGTTTGGGGCAACGGAGCTTGTTCTAACTCGCCTTTTGAACACAAAAATTTCTTAAACGAAATAGCCTCACACGGTTATTTAGTAATTGCAACGGGTTATATTCCAATGACTGACGATTGGTACAAAGGCAAAATGTCATCACCAAAGCAACAAATTGAGGCTCTGGATTGGGCTTTCAGAGTAAACGAAGACAAGAACAGTCCTTATTATCAGAAACTTGATTTAAAACACATCTGTCTTTCAGGAATGTCATGCGGCGGCTTGCAAAGTCTTTTCAACTGTGCTGACAAGAGAATTTCAGCATTAATGATTTGCAACAGCGGACTTTTCAACGATCAAAACGCTGTTTCTGCCGTCCCCGGAATGCCTATGCCGAAAAAAGATAAATTAAACGACATTCATACTCCGGTAATTTACATTTTAGGCGGTAAACCCGACATTGCATACGAAAACGGCATGGACGATTTTCACAGAATCAAACACGTACCTGCAATAGCCATTAATCTTCCCGTAGGACACGGCGGAACGTATTTACAACCCAAAGGCGGAGAATTTTCGGTTGCAGCCTTAGCATGGCTTGATTGGCAACTGAAAAACAATGTTCAAGCCTCTAAAATGTTTTTGGGTAAAAAACCCGGCATTTTAAACAGAAAAGATTGGACAATAGAGAAAAACGCTAAAGTAAAATAATTACAAAAAAAAATCCGGTTCTGTTTTTTCCTTAAAAGAACCGGATTTTTCTTAAAATATTTATATCAAAAAACTATTTTCTCGGAGCGGAATTATTATAAACCCAATCCAAAGTATAACCTTCGTCTGTATTAGTTACAGCCTTTACCATAACGGAAAAGTTTTTTAAGAAAACCTTTGACAACAAAAAAACATAAAAAAATCGGTGATAAAAGTTTTACCACCGATTTTTATGTTTTTTTTAGAAATCTTACTATTTCTTTTCAAATGATTCGCTCTTACAATCATAATTAATAAAATAAGTACCCTTAGGGAAAGTACTTACGTCGATTGAACTACCTTTACCCGCCTTCAAACGTTTACCGTAAAAGTCATAAATCTCATAATCCGTTGAACGCGAAAACGTAATTTTTCCGTCCGTGCTCCCGTTGTTACCGGGCTTAAAAGTAACCTCAGCAACAGTATTCGTCCATGAAATCTCATTAGAATATCTCGGTTTGCGGGTACAGTCCAATTGTTTGATTCTAATCTTATTGATTCCGCTATGAAGAGGAATCGGCACTTGATAAACATTAGTACCGGAAGTACCTTTGCCTTGAACTTTTCCTACGGGAACCCATTTTTTCCATTTAAACTGCTCAATTTCAAAAGGAAGACTGCCTATCTCGCCTTGCGTGGTAAATGAAAAAGTGTTTGTTGTCTTGTCAAATTTTGTTGAAACAAGTGTAAAAGTACTTTTCGGTTTGAGTGCATCTACATTCAGCACCTTTGGCGTACAGCCATCCTTGTGATGAATAATAACGGTTATCTGCTCGCCCTTTTTGAGTTGATAAAGAGAGAGATTAAGCTCAATAGAAGACCTATTGGTATCATCTAAAGCCGCTTTGCCGTTTACCGTAATTTTAGTAATGCAAAACCCGACGCCCGTAGTGGCAAAAGGATTCATTATATATAAATTGACACCTTGAAAAATGCCTTCAATTTTCATTTCCTTCTCTGCCTTTGCTGAAGAGATTCCAATCAGCATTACTAAAAGCAAACAAACTATATTTTTGATTGATAGTTTCATATTTTCATTAATGTAATTTTAACCGGTTGTTTATTAAGATTTTGAACAACAAAATTGTGCCAAACTTTTATTATCAATATGAATTATCTATTAATTTTAACAATTCTTTAACAGCAAAATTCTCATCAATTCCTGTTTTAACAGGTTTTCCGTCCTTGTAAAGCGATATTTTGTTTCGCCCCGCTCCTACATAACCGTAATCTGCATCCGCCATTTCGCCCGGACCGTTTACGATACAACCCATAACGGCAATTTTAAGGTTTTTGTATTTTTTAGTGGCCTCTTTAATCTTTTTGACCGTATCTTGAAGGTTGTAAAGCGTACGACCGCAACCCGGACACGAAACATATTCGTTACCACTGATGCGAAGACGGCTTATCTGAAGAATTTTGAAGCCCAATCGTATAGTTTCAATCAAATCTGAACCGCTTTCAAGACAAATTCCGTCACCGAAACCGTCAATAAAAACTCCGCAAGACTGCGCAGTCAAAGCAAAACTTTTCTCATACACCTCGCCGCCATCTGGTTTCAACAAGACAGGATTTTCGATTCCGTTTTGACTCAATTTATAAAAAATATACCTCAATGCACCCACTTTGTTGCGACTCAATGGCTCGGCAATAAGCAACTTATTATTAAGAGCATTTTTTTTCAAATTTTCATAATCCGTTTTCTCGGAAATTGTTAAAACCGCAAAATTTTCATCATCGGAATTTTTCCCGACAATCTTAATACCTCTCAACAAGGATTTTGCTTTCAAGAGAATATCCGTGTTATCAATAATCAACAAATCGGGGAAATTATTTTCCTTTTGCAAAAGTTCTTGATTTTCTTTCAGCCTCAAAAGGTCTTTTTCCTCTTTTATAACGATAGCAACCGTAGGAATATTATCACCGCCAAAACCATTGACTAAAAATGTTTTACGTTTATTGTAAACATACGGATTGTAGAAAAATGGAATTTCAGGAAGTTTTTCCGCTTTTTTTATCCAATCGTTAAAAGCGATAATTTCTTGAGCGGGAAGTATTTCGTTTTCAGGCTCTTCGGTCAAAGAAACACGTATTGTTCCGCCGATTCCGTCATGAAGCAAAGGAGAAATTCCGGCGGCGGATTTTTGTCTGCCGTCTTGACCCTCACCTGCCTCCGTAACACCGAGATGCAACGGAAAATTCATGTTTTCGTTTTTCATCGTTTTTACCAAAAGCCTTGCAGAACGAATTGCAACAGTTGGGTTTGAAGATTTCAAAGAGATAACAATATCCGAGAAATTCTCTTTTTCTGCCACTCTCAAAAACTCCATCACCGATTCAACCATTCCTTCAGGTGTATCGCCGTAACGGTTTAAAATTCTTTTAGATAACGAACCGTGATTTGTTCCGATTCTGACAGCCGTACCGTACTGTTTGCATACTTTTAAGAAATCGGAAAATGTTTTCTTCAAGAAATCACCTTCCTCATCGTACTCTTTTTGAGAAAGACATTCAGCATTGTGATGTCCGAAATTTCCCGGATTAACACGAACTTTTTCAACAACTTGAGCACATTTGAAAGCGATTTCCGCATTGAAATGTACGTCGGCAACAATAGGAATTTTAATTCCCAAAGCTCTGACTTTGAGATGAATTTGTTTTAACGGTTCGACGTCTTTTAATGTAGGAACGGTTACGCGGATAATATCGCACGAAGTTTTTCTTGCAACGTTTACTATCTGATTAACAGTTTTTTCAACATCGTCGGTTGAAGTATTACACATAGTTTGGACAGCAATCGGATTTTGATTTCCGATTTTAACGCCGCCGATATTAACCTCTTTTGTCAAAAAGCGGTTGTAATTAGTCAGTGATTCCGTATATTCCATTTTTACTCAACAAAAAGTACAAGACCTTTTAAATATTCTCCTTCCGGATGATAAATGCTGATAGGATGATCCTCAGGTTGCGACAACTGATGAAGAATTTTAACCTTACGTTTTGCCTGAATAGAAGCCTCCATAACAGCCATTCTGAAAGTCAGCTTGTCGATAGCCTGCGAACACGAAAAAGTAAAGAGCAAAGAATTCGGAGCAATTTTTTCCATTGCCGCACGGTTGATTCTTTGATAACCTTTCACAGCTTGATTGACCACGTTAGCGTGTTTTGCAAAAGCCGGCGGGTCAAGGATAATAAGATCAAAACGGTTTTTCTCCATTTTGTCCAAATACTCAAAAGCATCGGTTGCCAAAGCCTCGTGATTATCATTGAAACCGTTTAACTCTCCGTTCTTAATTGTCAAATCTATTGCAGTTTGAGAAGCATCAACTGAAGTAACGCTTTTAGCACCGCCCTTCAACGACGAAACCGAAAAACCGCCCGTATAACAAAACATATTCAAGACCGTTTTGCCTAAAGAATATTTCCTTAAAAGATTACGGTTTTCTCTTTGATCAATAAAATAGCCGGTTTTTTGTCCCTCGATTACGTTCACTAAAAATTTCATTCCGTATTCCGAAACTATTTTTTCGCTTTCAGAACCGAAAAGGAATCTGTTTTGAGGAGTTACGCCTTCGGATTTCGGCAGTGTTTTGTCGGATTTGTCATAAATTGCCGTAATTTTATCCGCCCAAATTTCCAAGAAAATATCTTTGAAAGTTTCTTCCAATTTCCACATACCGAGACTGTGAGCCTGAAAAACCAAAATTCCGTTATAAAAATCGCAAATAAATCCCGGAAATCCGTCGCCCTCACCGTGAATGATTCTAAAAACATTAGTTTGAGGATTATCAATATAACCTAAAGCCTTACGGGTAGAGATTGCGTTAATAATTTTTTCTTTCCAAAACTCCCTTGAGGGAACAATCTCGTCAAAACTATAAACCCTAACCGAAATGCTTCCGGTCTTTTGATAATGTCCGAGACCTAAAAATTTTCCTGCATTGTCATAAACGACAACGTCTTCGCCGTCCAAAGCGTTTCCGATAGTTTTTTTGATTGCACCGGAAAAAATCCAAGGATGAAACCTCTGTAATGAGCGTTCCTTACCTGACTTTAATATAATTTTCGGGAAATTGTATTCTTGCATTTTATTTATATTTTTTTCAATAGCAAAAATACGGAAAATGTAAGAACTTAGGAAATTTTTTTTTAGTTTTTTTATTCGGGCAGTTCTATTCTAAAAGTAGTTCCCTTGCCGATTTCGCTCCATTTAACAAAAATTTTGCCTTTGTGATAATCTGTTATAATACGTTGAGCCAGCGACAATCCCAATCCCCAGCCGTGTTTTTTTGTTGTAAAACCGGGTCTGAAGATGGTTTTAAAATTTCGTTTAAGCAATCCCCTACCCGTATCGGTGATTTCGATGCAGACTTTTTTGTCTTCTTCAAAAAGTTTAATGTTAAGAGAGCCCTTTCCCTGCATGGCATCAACGGCATTTTTGCAGATATTCTCTATCACCCACTCAAAAAGAGAAACGTTTAGAAGTACAATTATCTCATTTTGAGGAATTTCCATCGAATAATTTATATTTTGAGAAGTTCTTGATTCCAAATAATTAACTGAATTTTTCAAAATAGGACAAATATTTTCTCTATCGAGTTCCGGCTTGTTACCGATACGGGAAAATCTCTCAGTAATTTTTTCCAAACGTTTAACGTCTTTTTCAACCTCCGCTGTCAGTTCTGAATTATAATTGTCCATTTTAAGAATTTCAATCCACGCCAAGAGCGACGAAATAGGCGTTCCGAGTTGATGAGCAGTTTCTTTGCTCATACCAACGAGTATTTTGTTTTGATCGGCTTTCGTAGAATATCTGACGGCAACAAACGACAACAAAACAATCATTACCGTTACGATTAACTGAATTACGGGATAAATTTTGAGCTGCTTCAACGTGTCGCTGTCGTCATAATAAAGAATGTCATACTGTCCGGGGCGATATTCCAAGGCTATCGGCTCATGACGGCTGTGCATTTCTTTGGTTTTTTTATTAAGAAACTCCTCCTTTGTCATTTTGGAGGAGTCAATTTCAAAATTTCTGTACGATAGAAAAGTTTTATCATTCATAAGAATTACCGGCATATCGTTAGTTTCCAAAATACGATATGCAATAAGACTTATTTCACCGTCCAAATCCCCGTACTCGGTTTCCATAACGGCATCACCCCAAAGTTTACCGTACTGAATTTCCTTTTCGGCAAGTTTCCCGGTCAAATGATTGCTGTATATCCATGTTGCAATGCTCGCCAAAGCAATCAGGATATACAGCACTGTCCTTAGTAATTCTTTTCCGCTCATATCTTATAACAGATTAAGCAGTTACAGGTTCGGTTTTAGGTTTTTCCACAACCTCTTCCGCTTTAGTTTCTTTGGGTTCTTTATTTTCTTTGCCCTCTTTTATAACTTCCTTAACAACAACTTCTTTGCGGTCTCTTCTTAAAGGTTCGTTTTCCGGGTCGTATTTTTTGAAAAACGATTTAGCCGTTTTTTCAAGGAATTGCAACAAGTATTCTACACAATAACCGCCCAAAAATGCTAACAACATTGGCGAAAGCGATGCCAAACCGAATTGCTGAACGCTCTCAATATCGCCCCAAAACAGTCCGACACTCAAACCGGCTATTGCGCCCAAAAGTATCCTCAAAATATATTTCGTATTGCTGCCTTTTGTAAAGGTGAGTTTTCTGATGTCCTCAGTTAAATCCCTCAAGACAAAAGTAAATCCGCCGATAATACCGTAAAGCAACGGCAAAATATAAATACCTATTATAATAGCGAAACTTTTAGCCTCTTGAATAATAGCAGTATTGGCTTTATCACCGTTTCTGGAATTAATACCGATAGTATCCGTATAAATTGTTGAGTTCAAAGAAATTTTTCTTGCGTGTTTTACCCACGGTCCCAACAAGTCAATATTACTTTTGCGTTTGTTGTCGATTTCGATACAATCGTTATAAACCTTATCACATTCGGACTGAATCGCAGCGTCTTCAACCTTTCCTGAAAACAACATAAGTTCGTTAAGACGTTTTTGTTTTTCCTCCAATTGAGACTCACATTCGGTAATACTTGCCAAACGGGTTGAACCTAAATAGAAGAAAATCTGCGTTACCAACAGCAAAATCATCATAATAGCCGTCAGAAACGAATAAATTCTCACCGAACGCAAAGAACTTGCGACACGGAATTTTTTATAAAAAATTTTCTTAAAGAATTTAGCAATAGGCGATTGACTTTCATCTTCTTCCACCAAAGTAGGACGGCTCGAAATAATAGAATCAACCGACAAAGGTTTTATAAGTTTTACAAGTTCGTTGTAAGACATTAAGAAAACGGCTTCCGTTGAAGGTGTCCACTCGCCTCTTTTGGCAATATATTTACATTTAACAACAGTTCTCAAAAGCTGTTCGGGGATATCAATACCAGAATTTGTTATAAAATTAAGCATTAAATCCGCCTTCTGAAGTCTGTCTCTTCCGTCTTCCGTTAAATCGTATCTCTCCTCTTTTTCGACCTCGACAAAAGCTGAAGTCAAATCAGAATCCGCTCTATCCTCTATTTCCTGCTCGCCAAGACCAGCCAAAGAGTCCTCCGCATGAATTTTTTTGTTTTCGTCTTTAAGTTCTTCTTGATGATTGTGATTTTCCATGATTATTTCTCTTTTTAAAGTTCTTTTACATATTTAACGCAAAAAAAACGCATCTATTAATTTTTTTTAAACAATTAACGTTTTTAAACATTATGATACAAAGTTAGAATATTTTTTTTAATTTTGCTGCAAACAGAAATACAAAAAATGAAATTCAAATTATTTTTTTCAACGCTTTTATTGGGAAGTGTTATGAACGTATCGGCGCAAGATAATGTAAGCAAAGTAGTTACAGAGATTAAAAACAATGAATATTTTGCAAACGGACAAGTAGCTCTACTCGCTATAGATATGAAAACAGGCGAAGAAATAGCAAGTTACAACTCCGATATGTCAATGATTCCCGCCTCCAACACGAAACTTTTTTCCACGGCAGCGGCTTTAGAGCTTTACGGACCCGACTTTAAATACAAGACACAACTTGTTTACACCGGCAAACTTGACAGTGCAGGCGTTTTAACAGGAAACGTTATAATAAAAGGTGGCGGAGATCCGACCTTAGGTTCTAAATTTTTTTACGACCAAGATTGCTTTAAATACAACGAATTGTTTTTGAAAGCGGTAAAAAACGCAGGAATCCGCAGAATTACAGGCAACATAATCGGCGACGGGACCGTTTACGCCAAAGAAATGACCCCTTCGACTTGGAGTTGGGAAAACATCGGAAATTATTTTGGTGCTGTCCCGAGCGGTCTTACCGTGCATGACAATTATGCGACCCTACATTTCAAAACCGGAAAAGAAGGTACGACGGCGGTTTATATGGGTTGCGAACCCGAAATCAAAGGTTTGAAAGTGGAAACGGCAGCCGTTGCAGCCGACATCAAAAGAGAAAACACCAACACTTTCGGCAAAACCTATCAAAAGGAAAAATACATCGAAGGTCCTATGCCTCAAAACAACATGGACGTTACCGTCAGAACCATTATTCCCGATCCGGCGCTGTTTGCAGCTTCGCAACTACTTGATAGTCTCAACTCTAACGGGATTCAAGTTTTCGGACAAGCCGTCAGCGCATTTGAACATAACAGATACGCTCTCAACGAAGAAACGCCTCATACCGTTATCTGCACGATAGAGTCCCCTACCCTTGCGGAAATTATTCAACAGACTAATTATTACAGTATTAACCTCTATGCAGAACATTGTTTAGCACTTGTAGGTTTAAAACAAGTTAATACCACAAACGTAGACCTTGCCTGCTATGCTTTAATGAATTTTTGGAGAAACAAAGGCATGGACATCAAAGGCATGAGCATCAACGACGGTTGCGGACTCTCACATTATAACATCGTAACAGCCAGACAGTTATGTTTCCTTTTAACATATATGCGCAATCAATCGAAATATTATGACAGTTTCAATTCGAGCCTTACGATGTGTGGCGGCAAAGGAACAATGGCAGGAATGTGTCCTAACACGAGAGCCGTTAATAACGCTCGCGGCAAAAGCGGAACAATACGTCGTGTAAAATCTTATTCGGGATACGTAACTACACGAAGTGGCAGAGAGTTAGCCTTTGCTATCTTAATTAATAATTTCACTTGTTCTGCCAACGATACCAAACGTGAAATGGAAAAATATATCGCTGCATTAGCCGATTATAACAAATAAAATTTTAGATGGTTTCGTCTAATTGAAGAGTAAAAAAAGACGCATGATACTCATGCGTCTTTTTTTACATACGTAAGGGGAAGAAATTAATCTTTGTTTTTTGTTTCGATTTCCATTGCTTTAAAACTTGAAAATCCGGCTTTGTCGGTAACCGTTATCATAAAATGATAATCGCCGGCTGCAAATTCATCACCGTCAGAAGATTTTTCGGGAATGGAAATTTTCTGATTCAAAAGATATTCCCTCTGTCCTGAAGGAATTGAAAAATCCTGTGAAAAATAAAAAGCATCACCCTCTTCGCCTTCTTCGTGATGATGTTCATGCTCTTCGTGATGATGTTCATCCGACTCTTCAGTAGAATGTGAATGATGGTCAAAATTGCTATGAATTTCAATGCTGTAAGAGCCTAATTCCTGATTATCTTTCAACAACATTTTAATCGTAAAATCCTCACCGAAACACAATTCAGAACCGTTCAAAGGGAACGCTCCGTCAATAGTAATATCAATTTCGGGTTTTTGCGTATCTACTTCTTCATCGTCTTTGTTACAAGAGGCAAATGAAAACAAAAATACTGATAATAATAAGGTGTAAATAATCTTCTTCATGATTCTTCTTTTTTAAATATTAAACAATAAACTAATTGTAAGGTTGCGTCCTTGTTCGGGAACGTTAATCAACCTGTAATAACTTGTATGATTGTAATATACGGCATTGAAAACATTGTTGATCCCAACATTGAATTCAACACTCCGCCCCAAAAATAAGAAAGAGAATCCTCCGTTAAAATTCAAAACTGAATAACCGGAAGTCGGGTTTTCGGGCGGAACGATTTCTTCCTGTCTGAACGCTTTTTTGAAAGAAAGACCAACAAAAAATTCCTTAGGACTATAACGTTTATTTTCTGATGTTTTCTTCAAATTGCGTGTATAGACAGTTTCCAACCCACAAGTTTCAGGCGGAGAAAACGGCAGGGAATATCCTTTCTTTTCGCCGCTCAACTGTCTGGCTTTCAGATATTCTCCACTTAAAATAATTTCGATTTTACTTTTGCCGAAAACAGAATAACGGTTGTCGAGAACGAATTTTATTTCCGCCTCACCGCCAAACCTCAAAACTCTGCATTGAGTATAATTGTAAATCTGATTACCGTTACCGTAAAATCTGTCGAAACCCGGAGTAGGATTTAAGAAAATATAATTAGAAAACCAACCCGCAAAAGGCGTTAAGGTTACAGTGAAAAGTCTTGATACATAGTCGATTTCACCGTCCAATTGATAAGATTTTTCACTTTTTAAATCTTTGCTGCCAACCTCATAACTAAAATTATGATAATTAACACCGTTAGAGGCTAACTCCTTTGCTATCGGCATTCTAAATCCTTTTCCCAAATTCAGTTTTGTAGAAAATCTACCTTTGCGCATAATAACTCCGCAACTGAAAGTAAAATCGTTGAAAGTCCGCTGAAGATTTTCAGCCCTTAAAACGTATTGACCCTCAGAGGCAAACCAATCCCTGTATTCCTTGGTTTTAATACCGCCGAAATCGTATCGCAAACCGCCTTGAAAACGCCAGCTTTCGTTCAAAGTATAATCTGAAGAGAGAAAAGCTCCTGCCTTAACACTTTGATATTCAGGTATTATAAAGCAGCGTCCGCCGATTTCATTATTCTGAAACTCTATATCACTACCCGTTTTAAGGGTAAAACTTTCAAAAGGAAAAACCATTTTGAAATTAGCCGAGAGAACATCTTTTTCATAAAGATATTCCGTATCGGGATTTCCGGAAAAAGTTTCAGGGCAATTCAACGGCATATAACCGTGGCTGACATAAGGACTGAATTCTTCCCGTCTGTTGTGTTGATATGCTAAAGTTGAAGAAAAAGCACAAAAAGAATTCCACTTGTCAAAATCCAAAGACGTTTTCAAATGATTGACTTTTTGTTTCGGGTCAAGAATATCCCTTGAAGACTTATCGTGAAGATTTTCATTGACTCTACGCGGCTCAAGACCGTGGGCATTAGCAAAAAAACCTCCGTAAGAATTAACCTGAGATACATTCAACCTCAACTTTTTATCCTTTCCGATATATCCGGCAGAAATTGAAAAATCGGCTTCGCGACCTGCCGTATTTCGCAATCTGCCCTCTTTCAAAGGCACTCTGTAAGAATAAACCAAAACATGATCCGTCGGGACTTTGTAATCTGCAAAATCCTGATAAGTAATCCTTGAGAGAAAGAAAAATTTATCTTTTCTGCCTTCAAAGGCTACCGAGGAGCCGAAAAGTGAATTAACACTTTTGGAAAAAAGTTTGAAATTTGCACCAAAAGTATTTTTTCTCGGCATTTTCTGTGTTGAAATTCTTACAACTCCGCCTAAAGCGTCAGAACCGTATTCCAAAGACGAAGGACCTTTTAGGATTTCGGCCTTTTCAACAGCGTATTGATCTATTTCAAGACCGTGATCGCTGCCCCACTGTTGAGATTCGTGTTTAACATTATCCTCCACAACAGCTACTCGGTTGAAACCCAAACCTCTGATTACAGGTTTTCCCTGAGCCGAACCGATATTAATGGAAGATAATCCGGGAATTTTTTCAAGACTTGCACTAAGTGAGCCGCCTGCAACTTTCGTTAAAAAATCCCCGTCCACGCTCTCAATAGTCTTAGAAACCTCAAGGCGCGTTTTCATCGCATCGTCTTTTACGATAACGGTTTCATGCTCAACGTCTTGAGCAAATACTATCAACCCGTTTACGCAAAAGCACAATGCTAAAGCATATCTGTACATTATTATGTTAGTGATTTTCTTCTACTCGTAAAAAATTCTTTTTTTTCGGGGCGAGGAGTTTTTTTTCCACGCCTTACACATTACGAGTTATAAGGAGGGCCTCTAATTACAAAAACATTCTCAAAGGCCTTTAAGAAGTTTTCCGTTGTAAGCGGAACATACAAGACAATTTTAGGAATTATTACAGAGGGAAGCTCTAATAATTCAGAAGAGTCAAAGACTGAAAAATCGAAATCACATAACGGACAAGACATTTCAACCGAAGTTGTAACCAAATTATCAACCTCGGCATGAGCCACAACGTGATAATTTTTCGCAACGGGGGTAGAAAGCGTCAAGAGCGCAAAAATAACTGCCGCAAAAATTTTTATGTGTCCTAATATTTTCATTTACATTGTCAGTCTTATACGACCGTCTTCTTTTACGAAAATTTGCGAATTTTTCATAATAACAGCATAAACTTGTTTCAGACTAACCGGCAAACCGTCTTTACGGATATGAAGTTTTCTTGCGTTGATTTCGTCCGTAATTTTTTCAACCGTCATTCCGTGTCCGCCCGAGGCGATTAAATAAACAATTGCTTCTGCAATAGACAAGTTCATTTTTTTGATTAACCCGTATTTTTTCGTAAATTTGCCGCAAAATTAATAACTTTTTCCGATATGAAAATATTTTTTTTGTGTGCCGGAGTTTTTTTTTCGGTTTTAACAGCGGGATGCAATCAACCCGCACAACAGCCTCAAGAGGTAAAAACAACTTCAATTAAAGATACTATAATACCTGAAAACCAATCGTTAAAGCATTGGAAGGTTTATGAAAAAGTCACGATGAAAGACATTGAAAAATTCGGTTTTGAAAAATGTTTTTGCATTGAAGAAATTTCTGATAAAATTTTTTCGCGCATGAAAGGAAAATCCTTTGCGGATAATTGCAGCCTCAAAAGAGAAGATTTACGCTATTTAAAACTTCTTCATTACGACCTAAACGGCGACATACGTTTGGGCGAAATGGTTTGTAATAAAGCCGTTGCAGAGGATTTGATAAATATTTTTCACGAACTTTTCGTTAAAAAATATCCGATAGAAAAAATCCGTTTGATAGACGATTATGATGCCGACGACGAAAAATCGATGTCGGACAACAATACCTCATGTTTTTGTTTCAGAAATGTTTCGGGCTCTAATTCTCTTTCGCTTCATGCGTTAGGAAAAGCAGTTGATATTAATACACGTTACAATCCGTACATCAGGACTTTTAGCAACAAAACGGTAATTCAACCCGCTAATGGAGAACCGTATTGCGACCGCTCAAAGGATTTCGATTATAAAATCACCGCTGAGGACGACTGCTGCAAAATTTTCAAAAAATACGGTTTTCTCTGGGGCGGAGACTGGGCTGCGTACAAGGATTATCAACATTTTTATAAAAAGTAATGCAAAACTACAAAATCACAATCACTTACGAGGGCACAAGATATAACGGCTGGCAAATTCAAAGGGATAAATCGGTAACAATTCAAGGCAAAATTTCCGAAGTCCTAAGCAAACTTGCCGGTGAAAAAATCGAAGTTATAGGCAGCGGACGCACTGACAGCGGTGTTCACGCAAAACAACAAACGGCAAATTTTCGTTTGAAAGAAGATTTCAAAGAGGAGGAAATTTTAAAATATCTCAACAAATATCTTCCTGAGGATATTGCCGTTAATACAGTTGAAAAAGTAGAGGAGAATTTTCACGCCCGTTTTTCTTGTAAATCAAAGACTTACCGTTACAGAATCCACACTTCTGAAATTCCGGAAGTTTTTGAAAGGAAATACGTTTATAATTACAGCGAAAAAAAATTAGACGTTAATTTAATGCGGAAAGCCTCTGAAATTTTAATCGGCAAACACGATTTCAAAGCCTTTTGCGGCAACCCTCATTTTAAGAAAAGTTCTGTAAGAGAAATTTTCTCGATTTCGATACAAGAAACTGAAAATGAAATAGTTATAGACTATACCGGCGACGGATTTTTACAAAATATGGTTAGGATTTTAACAGGAACATTAATCGAAGTCGGCAATCTAAATATCTCATTATCAAAGGTTAAGGAAATTTTAGAGAGCAAAAACCGTCAAAACGCAGGTTTTACTGCTCCGGCACAAGGTTTAATGTTATTAAAAACAGAATATATGTAAAGAAAATCTTAAAATCAAAAGTTTTTAAGAAATTAAAATAACAGTTCATAACTACCTAAAAAACATCAAATTAAAAGTTAAGGATAAAAAAAATATTAATTTTTTTTGAAAAAATATTTGGTTAAGACAAAAAAAAATTCATAAATTTGGCTCAAAGAATATGCATTAAAAAAACATTGACGCATGGAAAATAATTATGGCGAAATAGTACAGGTCATAGGCCCTGTAGTTGATGTCAGTTTTGAAAAGACGGGTGCGGCTCTACCGGCAATACTTGACGCACTTGAACTTTCCCGCGACAACGGAGAAAAACTGATTATCGAGTGTCAGCAGCATATCGGAGAACACACTATCAGAACAATTGCGATGGACTCTACCGATGGTCTGCACAGAGGCATGAAAGTATATCCTACCGGCTCTCCGATCAAAATGCCGATAGGTGAAAAAATCAAAGGACGTTTGATGAACGTCGTAGGAAACGCTATTGACGGTCTTAACATTTTGGACAAAGAAGGCGGCTATCCTATTCACCGCGAACCGCCACAGTACAAAGAACTTACAACCGAAACTCAACCTCTTTTCACAGGTATCAAGGTCATTGACCTTATAGAGCCGTATGCAAAAGGCGGTAAAATCGGACTTTTCGGTGGTGCCGGCGTAGGCAAAACGGTGTTGATTATGGAGTTAATCAACAATATCGCAAAGGCTTATTCAGGTCTTTCGGTATTTGCCGGTGTAGGCGAGAGAACTCGTGAAGGCAACGATTTGTTAAGGGAAATGCTTGAATCAGGCGTTTTGGACTACGGCAAAGAGTTCAAAGAAGATATGGAAAAAGGCGGTTGGGATCTTTCAAAGGTTGATTATAATGCCGTCTTAAATTCTAAAGTGTCAATGGTTTTCGGTCAGATGAACGAACCGCCAGGAGCAAGAGCAAGAGTTGCTTTGTCGGGTTTGACCGTTGCTGAATATTTCCGTGACGGCGACCAAAAAGGCAAAGGTAACGATATTCTTTTGTTCGTTGATAACATTTTCCGTTTCACACAAGCGGGTTCGGAGGTTTCGGCACTTCTCGGACGTATGCCCTCGGCAGTAGGTTATCAACCGACATTAGCCTCAGAAATGGGTGCAATGCAGGAAAGAATCACTTCAACTAAACACGGTTCAATTACCTCAGTTCAAGCGATTTACGTACCTGCCGACGACTTAACGGACCCCGCTCCGGCTACAACATTCAGCCACTTGGATGCAACGACGGTGCTTTCAAGAAAGATTGCATCACTTGGTATTTATCCGGCAGTAGACCCGCTTGACTCTACCTCAAGAATTTTAACACCCGAGATTGTTGGTCAGGCTCATTATGAGTGCGCACAAAGGGTTAAACAAATTCTTCAGCGTTACAACGAGTTGCAGGATATTATCAACATCCTCGGTATGGACGAACTTTCGGAGGCTGACAAACTTACGGTTTCAAGGGCAAGACGTGTTCAAAGATTTTTATCACAACCGTTCCACGTTGCAGAACAGTTTACGGGTCTTCAAGGAAAACTTATTCCGATTGAAGATACGATAAAAGGTTTCAATATGATTATGGACGGAGAAGTAGATCAATATCCTGAAGCTGCGTTCCACCTCGTAGGTACGATTGAAGAGGCAATCGAAAAAGGTGAGCGATTACTCAAAGAATCCAAATAATTATGAAAGTAGAAATAATTTCACCGGAAAGCATAGTTTATAGCGGCGAGGCTGATTTAATCAGCCTCCCGGGTGCTAAAGGTGCGTTTGAAATACTTCAGAGCCACGCTGCAATAATTTCGTCGCTCACAAAAGGCAAAATCAAAGTCAAAAACAAAGAACAAGAACAGTTTTTTGATATAAGCGGCGGCATGGTAGAATGTAGCAACAACAAAGTGAACATTTTAGTGAACTAAAATTATAACAATGAAAAAAATCTTATTATTAGCAGTTTTTGCCGCGTTTGCGTTCAATGTAAGTGCGCAAAACGGAGAAAAACATGAAAGACCAACACCGGCTCAAATGGTTGAAAAATTAGCTAAAGAACTCAGTCTTACTGACGACCAAAAAGCAAAAGTATTAGCTCTCAACGAAGAATATGCAGATGTTTTTGTAGGACATAAATGTCCTCACAATGGTCAAGGCAAACCCGGTAATGGCAAAAAAAAGGATCTGACAGAAGAACAGAAAGCTGAATTTGAAGCCCGTAAAGCAAAACATGAAGAATACAACACCAAATTCAAAGCCATCTTAACAGATGAGCAGATTGCTAAATGGGAAGAAAACCAAAAGAAATATCATGCAGAACACGGTCACGGACCTAAAAAATAAACACATTTCTTTCAATCGAGTAGGAGGAAAACAAAGTAGTTTTTCTCCTACTTTGTTTTCCGACCTCTCACACCACCGTACGTGCCGTTCGGCATACGGCGGTTCCTATTTTCGATACCATTCGAGATAAGTATCTAACATACAAGGATAACCA
>JAFPYR010000122.1 GCA_017412115.1 Bacteroidales bacterium
CTTTCGTTTTGCGGGTGCAAAGGTAGATACTTTTTTCAATCATATCCAAATTTTTTTATATCTTTTTTGCAAGTTTTTTTATTCCTATTGAAAATCATAAAGTTACAAAGGATTAAAAATACACTTTTTTTAGGTGAGTTTCAATGTTTTTTCAGCAAAAAGCTATTTTTAGCGACTTCTCAGAACATGATAAGTCATCAAAAATCAATTTTTTTCCTTTTTGCAAAAATTAAAATTCAAAAAATATTTCATTTCTAAACCGATAATTTTATATATTTGCGATATGAAAAAAATCACGCTAATATTATATGTATTATTTTTAATTTCGTGTTACGCTCCGCCTAAAGCTGAATACGAAGGAAATTCCGTGTATTTTTGGAAAACAGTTTTCGACACGGACAGCATTGAAAATCAATTTATTAACGATTTCAATATAAAAAAAATATACATCAGATATTTCGATGTTATAACCGATAAAAAAACAAATAAACCAAAACCTAATGCGACTATACGTTTTAAAAAAATGCCGCAAAAAGACTTGGAAGTTATCCCAACCGTCTTCATAACGGAAGATTGTCTGAAAAAACGCATGGACACACTTTATAAAACGTTAGCAAACAGAATATTACAAATTAACGAAACTCATAAAATCGGTCAAGTCAATGAAATTCAAATCGACTGCGACTACACCGCAAAATCGTTAGAAAATTATTACACTTTTTTGACACTCTTAAAAGATTATCTCAATCAAAAAAACATAAAACTATCCGTTACAATACGTCTGCATCAACTTTCAATGAAAGTGCCGCCGTGTGATTATGGCGTTTTAATGCTCTATAATACAGGTAATTACAAAGACAAAAAATGCGAAAATCCTATTATCGGGTTAAAAGAAATAAAACCGTATCTGAAAAATCTGAAAAAATATAATTTGAAACTCGCTGCCGCTTTTCCGAATTTTAAATGGCAGATTCTCTTCAAAAAAGGCGTTTATAATAATATCCTTTACGGGCAAAATCTTTCGGATTCTACACTTTTTAGGAAAATTGACGAAAAAACTTTCGTTGTAATACGCTCAAAAGATATTCCCGTTTATCTTAATAATGAGAGTTTTAACGTGATGATGAACCTCGGCGATACAATCTATTTGAAAAAAGCCGAAGCAAAAGAAATTCTCAACGTAGAAAAAGAAATCGCCAATTTGAGAAAAGATATACTCAACCATAAAATAATTTACGACTTAAATTCGTTAAATATCAACAATTTAAAACATAATGAATATGAAAAGATTTTTAATTTCGGCAATAATTATAATGCTGATTAACTGTAACGTTAAAGCCGGCGTTTCATGCTACGGCTCAGAAACTTATAATCATTACCTCTTCAAAATCCTTGAAAAGAATCAAAGCAATGACGAAGGGTATATGAAATTTTGGATTGACTATACCGGTGTTAATAAAGCCGTTAGCAGTTATGATCTTAGTTACTCCGTAGAAAACATTGAAAAAGATCTAAAAGCCGGCAGCAGTACTAATGCAATTCTTCAGACGGCAATCTTAAAAAAAGACAACGAAATGATTGCCTATTTAAAAGATTTGTCAAAATATCTCAACATCAACGACGATCTTTACAATCAATGGGATTATCCGAGCGAAGAACAAATAAGGGCAATGTTAAGCGAATATGAAATAATATTAGAAAACGCTAAAAAATATAACGGCACAAGACTCAAAGACCGTTACAGACTGATGACAATGCGTTGTATGTTTCAATTGGAAAAATATTCCGAATTAGAAAAATATTGGATAGCTGAAGGCATTAAAACTCAAGACGAATATTGCAAAAAAACTATGACAGGACTTTTTGCCGGAGCACTTTACAAACAGAAAAAAATAGATTCGGCAATTAATATTTTCATGCAAATAGGTGATTTGCAAAGCGTTAAATTCTGTCTTGACGAAAAAAGAAATTTCCAAGGAATCCAAGAACGTTATAACAAAGACAAAAATGATGCGTCATTAATATTTTTAGTTGAGGATTTTGTTAATATGTTTCAGGAAAATATTGATGACGAATATTCCCGTCCGTATGATTTTAGGGGCATCGAAAAGTCAAACGCAAAGGAATTTGTAAGTTTTGCTAATAATATCGCTGACAAAAAAGCTTCAAAAACACCTTTAATGTGGAAAACGGCTGCGGCAATAGTTAGTTTTTATCTCGGCGATGTTGTCTCAGCTCAAAAATATATCAACGAAACCGCCTCGCTCGAAGGTACTCAAAGAATGAAAGATGTAACAAGGGTCATAAAATTTTTCATCGAAACCAAAGCTGAAAAATATTCTCCCGCAAAAGCAGCATATTATGAGTCAGAGTTAAAATGGTTGGAAACCAAAGCAAGAGATGAAATATATTTTGATAATGCACGCGATAGGATTATTATTCATAATATTTTACCCTCAAACGAAAAAAGTACTTTCGGAATGTTAGTGGGAACTTCATATAATTTTAAGAAATTGTACGAATATTCCACTAAAGATTTGGAAAATTATTTAAGTTTTATCTCTCAACCCAAGAAAATGAACGCACTTGAAAAATGGTTGTTAGATAAAAGTAATGTTAAAACAGAGGAAGTTTACGAAACTCTCGGTACAAAATATTTAGGCGAAATGGATTTTGACAAAGCAGAAGAGTTTTTGTCAAAAGTTACACCACTATATTATAACGGAACGTTTTTGGCTCAATACATGAGTCAAAGGGATTATAACGTTAAACGTTGGGTAAAAACTCAAGATTGGATTGACGATTGGTACGACAATTCTCAAAGCACAACAAAAACAAATCAAAAATTAGATTTCTGCCGTGAAATCAAGGCCTTAACCTCACGTTTTAACACAACAACCGGGGATCCGCATTGTGAAACGGCTCAAAAACTTGCAACACTTTATTCTCAAGCCTCACGTTGGGGCAACTGTTGGTATCTTTTGGAATATTCATGGAGCGTTTACGGTGAAAGAACTCCGGCTCAAACTGCGTATGAAAACAAAGCGTTAGAATATCTTGATGTAGCCGCAAAATCCACGGTAGACTCTATTAAATATGATTCATATTATGCAAAAGTATGGTTCCTTTGGCATGATTATCAATATTATTATGATTTTGGCGAACAACAAGAAATCACTTCAAGAATGAATACAGCAATGGCTGACCTTAAAAACTATTGGGACGGTGTTTACGGCAAAAACGAATGGAGTTTCCAATGCGATTGCATTATGGATTATGTAAGAACGCATTAAAGGTAAAAAAAATACAAAAAAAATAGAGGCATCATAAACGACGCCTCTATTTTTTTCTATTAACATAACCTATTTCAATTTTTTAAAACTTTTCAAATCCTTAGCAGTTGCAGGAACAAGACTAATTGCATAGCCGCCGCCTGAAACGGTTTTCAATGTTAAAACCGATTTTGAATTTACTAAACCTTTTGTAATTT
Source organism: Bacteroidales bacterium (assembly GCA_017412115.1). Classification (GTDB taxonomy): domain Bacteria; phylum Bacteroidota; class Bacteroidia; order Bacteroidales; family UBA3824; genus UBA3824. Next base: position 3,491 of record JAFPYR010000122.1, read on the forward strand.
TATAAGATTGAGGTTTAGTTTTGAAATCAGCATCTTGAGCATCACAATAAAGTGTTGCAACATATTGTTTATCAGAAGGTAAGAAATCAAACTTCAAAGTGCTTGTCCTGCTAAAAAGTCCTGTCTTAGAACCTACGAACCAATTTTCAGAGCCTTTAGCCTTACGTGCAATCGTTATAAAACGCATCGGGTCAGCCTCCAAATAAACAGATTTTTGCCAATCAACAGCAACATCCTTTATAAATTGGAATGCATCGGGGAATCTTTCATAATTTTCAACTAAGTCGGCAGCCATCTGAAGCGGAGAATACATTGTTACATACAATGCTAATTGTCCTGCTATCGTGCTATTAACGTGAGAAGTATTATCGGGAGTAAGTTTTGAAAGATCCATTTCAAAAATACCGGGAGTATAATCCATCGGACCACCGATTAATCTCGTAAAAGGCAGAATACAAGTATGTTCGGGATTGTTACCGCCAAAACTTTCATATTCTGTACCGGCAGCAGATTCGTTTCCGATAAGGTTAGGATACGTCCTGCAAAGACCTGTCGGACGTACTGCCTCGTGCGCATTAACGCAAATTTTATATTCAGCAGCTTTTTTGATATTGTAAAGATAATGATTTACAAGCCATTGACCGTAATGATGTTCGCCTCTTGGAACAATATTTCCGACATAACCCGTTTTAACGGCGTCATAACCGAAATGTTTCATAAATTTGAACGCTGTATCCATACATCTTTCATAATTTCTTACGGAAGAAGAAGTTTCATGGTGCATAATTAGTTTTACGCCTTTGGAATGTGCGTAATCATTAAGCATTTTAACATCGAAATCAGGATAAGGCGTTACGAAATCGAAAACTTCGTCCTTTGAAAATCCGAACCAATCCTCCCAACCGATATTCCAACCTTCAACCAAAACGGCATCAAAACCATGTTTTGAGGCAAAGTCAATATATTTTTTAACATTCTGATTGTTAGCACCGTGTTTACCGTTAGGTTTTGCGGTTTTGAAATCAGTGTATCCGAGTCTAACACTACCTGCCTCGTCAGTATAACTCCATGTGCTCTTGTTAGTTATCATTTCCCACCAAACGCCGACGTATTTTACGGGTTTTATCCAGCTAACATCTTCGTATGCACAAGGCTCGTTAAGATTGAGGGTAATTCTTGAGGCTAAAATACCGGCTGCATCGTCAGTAACGATAATTGTACGCCAAGGTGAAGTACAAGGTGTCTGCATATAACAAGCATTACCGGTTGCATCAGGCGTTAAATGAGAAATAAATTTGTTTTCTTTTGGAATAAATTCAAGACTCATGCAAGAATAATCAATCAAAGCAGCCTCGTGAAGCGAGATAAAAAACTTATTATCAGCGGTTTTCATCAAAAGCGGAGTTTGAACGCCATTTTCTGAAAAGAAAGTTTGTGAAGCATTATCACGAACATTTTTATAAAAATTCTTTTGAATTTCGCTAAGTTTACATTCGGTATACTGATATTCTTGAGAATCATAATCGCCCGGAATCCACCAAACGGTATTGTCAGAAGACATTTTAAACTCGGTAAGCTCTTGTTTTATAACAAAATAAGCGAAGTTTTTTTGAACAGGAAATTCATAGCGGAATCCCAAACCGTCGTTGAAAAGTCTGAAAACGACTTCAAATTTTTTACCGGAAGTTTTTTGAATAAACTCGGTTTTGGCTTGATTATATGAATTCAAAATTTCTTGCTCTTCACCCCAAACAGGTTTCCAAGTTTCGCTAAAAGAAGAATTTCGAGTTTTTCCTTGTTCAAAATTTTTAGAAAAATCAATATCGGAATTATCCTCAGTAACCTTAAAAGTATAAGGTTGAGAAACGTTAGGCGTTAAAACGAAACCTAAAAAAGATTTGTCAATAACGGTAACGCCATTTTTTTTAAGTGTGTAATAAGGTTTTCCGCCTTCAACACCGAAATTACATTCGAGTTTTCCGTCAGGCGATTTAAGATTTTGTGCATTGACAATGCCGCACAGCAACATTGCCGACAATAACAGTTTTGCTTTCATAAACTTAGGAGATTTTTTTATTAGTAATTTAATGATGCACAAAGTTAAAAAAGGATTTTTTAAAACTTAATAATACAATTAGAAAAAAACAAGAAAAAAATCCGCAACCGTTTGCACAAAAAAAAGAGCCGCAACAAATTGCGGCTCTACAAAATATATTTTTTTTCAAACAATATTATGCTTGAAATCTTTCCGCTATTTCCATACACATTCTTGAATTGTGATATGGACATTTCCAAGGTCCTGTTTTTTGCTCCTGAGAATATACTTTGTGTTCGTCCTTTGAAACACGCCAAAACCATTCTCCGTTATCTTTATCAATAATATAATTTTTAATAAACTCCCAAACATTAAGGCTTGCCTGCAAAAATTTTTCATCGTCGGAGAGTTGATAAGCGTTAATAAAACCGATAACAGCCTCAGCCTGCGGCCACCAATGCTTGTCAGAATCTTCCACAACGCCGAAAGTACCCTCGCTCATAAGTCCGCCGTCCAAATCAAGACCGTCTTTTAAGGCTTGTTCCGCCATTTTCAAACAAACGGGCTTGCAAAGATTTTTAACCTCTTCGTCGCCCAAAACTTCAGCAGCCTCCCACAAAAGCCATGAACCTTCGATATCGTGTCCGTATGAATTATTTTTTGACTGATGAGTCCAATCCTCTGAGAAAAACAAATCGAAATAACCTTTTTCCTGATTAATAATTTTTCCTAAAAAGACATTAACAATCAGATTTTTAAGAGCTTTTTCGAGTTTTTCGTCCTTGTAAACCCGAAAAAGATTCGTATAAGCCTCAAGTATATGAAGATGAGTATTCATAGTTTTCGGATCGTTTTTATCCTTGTCCGAAAGTCTTAAATCTTCCAAAAGTTTCCAATCTCTGGAATAAGCCTCGAAATATCCGTTTTTATCTTTGTCAAAAGAATATTTTTCGATTACTTGAAACAATTCAACTGCTTGATTCAAAGCCTCTTGTTTCTTTGTTATACGATAAAATTCCACCAAACCGTAAATCATAAAAGCAATTGCATAAATCTGTTTACGAGTGTTTGAAGGAGTTCCGTCAGCATTCAGCATCCAATAACAACCGCCATATTCTTTATCCAAAAAATGCTCCGTATTATAAACGTATGCCCGACGTGCAAGTGTCAGATAATCAGGATTTTTAAAAACTCTGTAAGCGGCTGAATAAGCCCATAAAATACGTGCGTTGAGTACCGCACCTTTTTCTGATTCAGGATGTTTTGTCATATCGGAGTCTATCGAACCGATAAAACCACCGTTTACCTCGTCCAAAGTATTTTTCTGCCAAAATGACAGGATTGAGTAACATTGATGCGTTACCTCAAATTTCAAATCTTTAATTCGTGAGTCCATTTTTCTCGTGTTTTATTAGTGTAAAAAGGAATTAGCACAAAGATAAAACAAAAAAATTTAGGATTCAAAAATCTTCGACACTTTTTTTGTTTAATTTTGCAATTACGATTCCTGAAATAAAACCGAACAAATGACCTTCCCACGATATTCTCGGGTCAGAGGGCAGGACTCCGAAAATCACTCCGCCGTAAAGGAAGAAAATAATTCCGGAAATTATTAAAGTTTTTAATGAAAATTTGAAAATTCCTATTGCTAACAAAAATCCAAGCAAAGCAAAAATCACGGCCGACATTCCGATATGATAACTTGTCCGCGCAAAAATCCATGTTAAAAAACCGGCTGAAAGCGCTGAAAGTATCCAAACCCTCCACGCTATATTTTTATAACACCAAAATAAAGTGAAGGTCAGCACAAAAATTGCTCCCGAATTAGAAACTATATGCCCTAAATCAGCATGCAAAAAAGGTGCGAACAAAATTCCTTTCAAACCGCTTATAGTTCTCGGCATAATCCCGAAATAGGCAAAATCTATCGGAACAATCACGTCCACCAAAAAGACAAACCACATCAGCAATACAACTGAAGATGAAATAATTAACGCGTTTTTCATAGTCTAATACACTGATTTTCTTTCGTTTTCGTCAATAACTTTAATTTTATAAACCTTATTATCAGGGTTCGGAAGTTTTGTGTCCCGAAGCCACGGATTAAGATATTTCAACATTTTGTAATTCAGCGAAACCTCTTTTGCAAAAGCATAAAGGTCGTTTACGGCAGTATCAACTTCGATACTTTTGGTTTTGATTTGAGGATAAAGGTCTTTTTCTCTAAAAACAAAACCGTAATCATTAGGACGTGTTAAAAGAAGTTTGTAAGCCAAAATTCTATAAATATAACGTCCCGTTTCGGCGTTCAATCTCAAATCGTAATAAGAATTTTCGCCTTGAGCGTTAACAACTCTCTGCATTCCCGCTTGTCCGCAGTTGTAAGAAGCGGCAGCCAAAGTCCAATTATGAAATTTTGCGTATGCTTGTTTCAAAAATTTACAAGCCGTTTCCGTAGATTTTTCAAAATCGTAACGCTCGTCTACCTCAGAATTGATTTCAAGACCGTTTTCTTTTCCCGTAGTCTCGAGTATCTGCCAGAAACCCACTGCTTTAGCGGGTGAAACCACATTGTCAAGACCACTTTCTGCAACACACAAATACACAAAATCTTCCGGAACTTTGTTCTCCCTCAAAATTTGTGAAATACGGGGAAAAAACCTGTTAGACCTTTTAATATACAAAAAGGTTTCGGAATGCCAATACATTGTTTTCAACAATTCTTTTTCTAACGATTCCCTCACGTCAAAATTTTGCAAAGGAACTTCTTCACCGCAAAAATCCAATTTTTCGGGAATAATAGGCAAATAATTTCCGTAATTCTCCTTCATATCCGCCCTGTAAGCCGAATCACCGTCAACAGTTGCTTGTATAAAAAGTTTTAACGCCGCAAATGCTACAACAGCAAATGTCAGCAAATAAGCCAAACAGAGTATCGTTTTCTCCGTTTTGGAATTAGATGATTTCATTTTGTTATGAAAATTTTTTTTATAAATTATTAAAAATCAAATGCAAAAGTTTTAATTTTGTATTCTCAAACCAAATAAAAAAAAGGATGAAATACGGAATAATTATAACGTTACTTTGCATTTTTATAATTACATCATGCAAAAAGAATACCGAACTTTTTGAAATTGACATTAAATGCTCTCAAGCTAACAACCTGACTGTCAGAATTTTTTCGGAAAACGAAACTGGTCTTAAACTTGAAGATTCGTCAAAAATCGAAATGTCAAGGGCAAAACTTTCGGGAAAAGTTTTAAAACCCGAATTAATGTATATTTTCATTGAGAATTTCAACGATTATCTGCCCGTTTTTGTAGAAAACAGCAATATCTCGATAGAGTTAAACAATTCTAAAATTAGCAAAAGCAGTGTTAAAGGCTCAGAAAGTCATAAAATTTTCACGGATTTTGTACAATCCTATACAGCATACTGCGACAAAGCGGCAGGAATTAAGAAAACTTTATCGAACGCCGAGAAAAATTACGATACCCTCATGATGAAATCCATGGAGGAGAGTTATTCGGTCTTGAAATCGGAATTAGTTGATTTTCAAGTGCGTTTCGTTGAAAAATATATTTCCACTCCGGTTGCGTGTTATATAATAAGTTCGCATTTGATGTATGGGCTTTCAAAAGAGAATTTAGAAAAACTATTGGAAGAAATTCCAAATTCCAATAAAGACAACAAATATTATTTCACGGCAAAAAAATATTTAATGCAATTAAAAAATGAAAACGAAAAAGATACACTTAATACTTCTGATAATGTTTTTGACCAGAGGACTGATACTCTCGGCTCAAACACAAGAGGCTGATTATGAAAGAATTTCAAAACAATTAAACAAAAATCTGTCAATCAACGAATTAATCGTAAAATCGGCAGAGCTTTTAATGGGTATGCCCTACGTCGGCGGCACTTTGGACGAAAGCGATACGGAAAAATTGATAATAAATTTCAAGAAATTTGACTGCGTAACATTTCAAGAAACTTGTGCAGCTCTGGCTCTGGATAAAAAATCCGAAAATCCGTCTTTTGAAAATTTTAAAAATAAATTGGAAAATTTGCGTTACAAAAACGGCAAACTTGCAGGCTACGGCTCAAGACTTCATTATTCGTCTATTTGGATTAACGACAATATCAAAAGAGGCAACGTAAAAGATTTAAGTGCAAAACTCGGCGGAATAAAATTGAACACAAAAGTCAATTTTATGTCCTCACATTCAGAAGTTTATAAACATTTGAAAAATAATGCCGCAAACATTTCGGCAATCAAACAAATCGAAAATGAAATTAATCTTCACCCCGTTTTTTATATCGAAAAAAACAAAATTCAGAGTATCAGCAATCAAATTCCAAGCGGAGCATTAATTTTCATAACGACTTCCAAAACCGGTTTGGATTTCGCGCACGTGGGAATTGCGGTGCAAGAAAACGGTGTTTTGAAAATGATTCACGCCTCCTCAACCGGCAAAAAAACGATGAAAACTCCCGGCGCATTATCATCGTATCTAAATTCGATAAATAATTTTACAGGGATTTCCGTTTTGGAATTGAACTAAAAAAAATTTCAGCGGTAAAAAGATTTGAATTTTGTGAAAATGCGATACATTGTCTTGAATATTGCACGGAAAATTTTTTCAATCTTAAATCCGCACCGAAAGAAAAACCGGGGAAAGGCGACATTCCTGACACATACAAATCATTGTGCGCCAAGAAATTAAACCCCGCTTTAATAGAAAAAACACTTTTTGGAAACACCTCCAACGAAATTATAAAATGATCAGCAACAGAGGTTAAAAAATCATCGTCTAACTTCGGTTTTTGAAGATTATGAGCCGTAAGAGAAAATTTTATCGGTGCATACAAAAGTTGTTTTGAAACCGACAATCTTAATTCCGTCGGTAATTTTTCATGATCGGAATTTGTATAACTTTTGAGTTTGAAACCAAAATTTTTTGCAGTAAAACCGATAGTAAGACTTTGATTTTCAACATTATAAACACAGCCAAAATCGAAACACAAAGCTAAAGAGCGATATTGTTCGAGTTTTGAAAAAATAGTTTTAGCGGAGAATCCCAAAGAAAAGTTTTTCATAAGATTTTTTGCCGCAGAAACGAAAAAAACATGATCCTTGCAAGTAAAATTTCCTAATTCATTAGCAGAAATATCCGTCATTAAAAAATCTCCGTAATCAAAAAAATCAATACCACCAGAGAAAATTATTGCGTTTTTGATTTTTCCTGCGTATGAAAACGAGCCGTATTTTATATCGGCGAGATAGGATATATAATTGAGAGACAACGTTTTATCATCAAGAGTATCAAGCAATGCGGGATTAGCTTTCACGGAATTGACACCGCGAAAATCCGCCGAAGGAACAAAACCTCCTAAAGAGGCATAATTACTTGAAATACAAAGCCTTAAAAAAGGATAAATATTTTCTCCGCCGATTTGTGCTTTAGCAAAACCGACGGAAGAAAATATTAATATTATTATCAACGAAAAAATTCTCATTTAAAGAAAAAACTCTAATTTTCAAAGAGTTTCAAATCAACAAACTCGCCCATTTTTTTATGCCCCTGAGCATTCGGGTGCAAATAATCGTTGTCGTGATAATTATCGTCCAAAACATCGGGCGTTTCTTGATTGCAAATCGCTGAAGAAAAATCAATTACACCGTCATAATTAGCTTTAGTCTTAATCCATTCATTAACGGCAAGACGGCATTTTTCTTTTTTATCATCGTGATAAAAACTTTTTTTGAAAGGCATAATCGTTGCACCAAAAATTTTCAACCCCTTCTGATGAGCTTTTTCAATCATTTTTGAATAAGCCTCGATAAGGTCTTTTGCTGTTTTTTCGGGATCGGGAGAGTAGCCCATATCATTAACACCTTCATAAACAATAACATACTTAACATTTGTCTGATTCAAAATATCTCTTTCAAAACGCACTGAAGCCGTAGGACCAAGACCGCCATTCAAAACGCAGTTTCCGCCGATACCCATATTCAAAACCGCCAAATCTTTCGTTGCGGGATTCTGCAAAAGTCTTTCGGCAAAAATATCCGCCCAACGGTTTTGAGCATTAGTCGTAGAGCCTCTGCCGTCTGTTATTGAATTTCCCAAAACGGCGATTGCTGCAGTATTTTCGTTACCAAAAACATCAAGTCGCTCAATCGAATACCAGTGATCGGTAGTAACCGCACCCGAAAAAGTATTGTTCTGAATTTGATTTCCCGTTAAAATATAAGAAGTCGTTCTTGACCCTGGATGTCCCGTAAGTTTTTCTGGCACAACTCCGTATGCAATTGTTACCGCTAAATCCTGCCTCGGAGAAGTCTTAAAAGCAACTGCATCCGAAAAAATATTTTCACCGACAGGAATCGTAACATTTCCTTTGCCCGAAAATTTTATTTCAGCAATGTTCAAAGAATCAACAACGCTGCCTTCAAGAGCGGGTGCAATCGTAACGGCAAAAATTTCCAAAGGCTGATCTCCAAACTCGTTTGAAAGCCTAAGTTTTAAACTATCACCACCGATAGAAGTCTTAAAACGCTGACGGATTGTGTTTTGAGTTAAACCCGGAGCCGGTGGCATATTATGCTCTTCCGTCAATTGGACAGCCGTACCCCAAGTGCCGGTCCAATGTCCTGAAATTTTTTCTGCCTGCTGCGTCTTTGATGCGCAAGCCTGCAACAAAAATGCTGCCGCTAAAGCGCAGCAGCTAAGAATCGTTTTTTTATTTTTCATAATATAATTTAGAAATTTTAATTAAATTTTTTCATCACATCAAACAGCAAGTCGTTTTGTTCGGGTGTGCCGACGGTTATTCGTATGCAGTTTTGACATTTGGGCATAGAATGTCTTGAACGCAAAATTATGCCGTTTTTCAGCACAAAGTCTTGTAACTCTTTGTGTTTTGCGGTTTTAATCATAAAGAAATTTGCGTCAGAGGGATAAATCTTTTCTATATACGGCAACGTTGACAAGTTTTTTATGAGTCTTTCGCGCTCCGAAACAAGAAGTTTTACCGTCTTTTCAAAACCGTCCAAATCCAACATCTTCTCATTCAAGGACTTCTGCGTAAAACCGTCCATGTTATAAGGCATTTTCACCTTATTAATTATAGCGGCTAATTCTTTCGACATGTAACCTACGCCGGCACGCAGCGAAGCCAAGCCCCAAGCCTTTGAAAACGTCTGAATGACAACCAAATTGTCATAATCCTTTAAATATTTTATGCAACTTTCTTCGTCAGCAAAATCGTTGTAAGCCTCGTCAACAATTACAAGACCTTTAAAATTTTTCAATAATGTTAAGATTTTATCCGTCTTGAAGGCCTTTCCTGTCGGATTGTTCGGCGAACAAATGATTATCATTTTTGAATTTTCGTCCGCTTTGTCCAAAAGCCATTGCGGGTCAAAATCGAAATTGTCATCAAGCAAAACTTCTCTAAATTCAACGTCGTTCAAACACGCCAAAGTGTAATACATACCGTAACTCGGCGCAAGTGATAAAACGTTGTCTTGCTTGGGATTACAACTAACTCTGTACAAAAGGTCTAACACCTCGTCGCTACCGTTGCCCATGACCATGTTTTGAATTTCAACGCCTTTTATTTTTGACAAAAGCGTTTTCGGGTCTATTTGCAACGGGTCGGGATAACGGTTCCAATTTCCGTAAGGATTTTCGTTAGCGTCAAGAAAAATATAGTCGCCTTTTGCAACTAAATCCCTCGCCGCCGAATACGCCTCCATATCCCAAATATTTTTTCTTACAAATTTTTCTAAATTCATGATTTTTTGTGTTTTACCGCTCGCCGCGGGGGCGTTCTTTTTTGGAAAAAAAGAACCAAAAAACTTTTATATTCGCGCTTCGCGCGGAGTTTAGCACCGTATCCGGCGAACGCAGTGAGCCGCCTATAAAAATTTTCCGGTTCCCTTTTTTAAAAGGGAACAAAAAATTATTTTTTCAACCTCACTGTAACCGCATTTTTATGTGCGAAAAGGTCTTCTGCCGCCGCCATCGTCTCTATGGCGTTTCCGATGTTGAAAATTCCTTCTTCGGAAATGGTCTGAAACGTGATTTTCTTTGTAAACGAATCCATGTTAAGACCAGAATAAGCATTTGCCGCGCGACAGGTCGGAAGAGTGTGATTTGTTCCCGAAGCGTAATCGCCGGCACTTTCGCAAGCATATTTTCCGATGAAAACGCTACCTGCATTTACCACGTTTTCAGAGAGTTCCAGAGCATTATCGGTGTTGATAACCAAATGTTCGGGAGCCCAAAGATTTGTTAGTTTTACAGCCTCAAAACCGTCTTTTGTCAAAACGGCAAAACTATTTTCAAAACTTTTCTTCGCTGACTCTTTTCTCGGCAAAAGTTCCAACTGACGTTCTGCCTCGGCGATAATTTCAGCCATTTTGTCTTTTGAACTGACAAAAAGTCCGACCTGAGAATCGCTGCCGTGTTCACACTGACTTAGCAAATCTGCCGCTGCATAAACTGCATTTGTATTTTCATCGGCTATGACAGCAAGTTCACTCGGACCCGCCGGCATGTCGATTGCCGTTTCTGAGGAACTGACAAGCTGTTTTGCAACGGTTACAAAACGGTTTCCCGGTCCGAAAATTTTATAAACTTTCGGGACACTTTCCGTGCCGTAAGCCATTGCTGCGATTGCTTGCGCCCCGCCGATTTTGAAAACTTTTGTTACGCCCAAAAGTTTTGCGCAATAAAGCACGACGCTATTGATATTTCCGCCGCTTCTCGGAGGCGAGCAAAGCACGATTTCTTTGCAACCTGCTAATTTAGCGGGAATTGCGAGCATCAAAACCGTTGAAAAAAGTGGTGCATTTCCGCCCGGAATATAAATTCCGACTTTTTCGATTCCGACCGCCTTTTGCCAACAAACAACGCCTTTTGAGGTTTCTACTTTTTTTATCTCGGTTTGAAGTTGCGCTTTATGAAATTTTTCAATGTTATTTTTTGCAATATTGATTGCGTTTTTAAGTTCCTGAGAAACTTCTTTTTCCGCTTTTTCAAACTCATCTTCTTGGACCAAAAAATTTTCGGGACAAGAGCCGTCAAATTTTTCGGACAGTTCGCGTAAAGCCTTGTCGCCCTGAGTTTTGACTTTGTCTAAAACGTCTTTGACAACAGGCTCTATTTCAGAAGTTTTTGAAGCGGGACGAGACGATTTTTTCAAAAAATCATTCTCGTCTTTATAGTCTATGATAAACATCTTAGTTGCATCTAAAAAATTGACATTAAAGAATCATCTTCTCAATCGGGACAACCAAAATTCCTTGTGCGCCGGCTGCTCTGAGTTGATCGATAATGTCCCAAAACTTACTTTCTTCAACAACCGAATGAACCGAAACCCAACCACTGTCAGCAAGCGGAAGAACGGACGGAGATTTCATACCCGGAAGTAATTTTATGATGTCATCAAGTTTGTCTTTCGGAGCGTTGAGAAGAATGTATTTGTTTGATTTAGCGGCTTTTATAGCGTGAATACGGAACAATAGTTTTTCCAAAATTTGCTCTTTTTCTGCATTCAACTTGTCGTTTTCGATTAAAACAGCCTCAGAATAAACCATTTTTTCTTTTTCAACAAGTCCGTTTGACAAAAGCGTACTGCCGGTAGAAACGATGTCAAAAATAGCGTCAGCCAAGCCGATAACCGGGCAGATTTCAACAGAGCCGTTAATTACGTGAATATCAGCGTTTAAGTTATTGTCCTGAAGTACTTTTTTAAGGATATTGGGATAAGTGGTTGCGATTTTTTTGCCGTTGAACCATTCCAACCCAGAGTACTGCGTATCTCTTGGAATAGCGAGCGAGAGTCTGCATTTTCCGAAACCGAGTTTTTCGGCGGTAACAACTTTTTGACCCGATTCCCAAATAACGTTTTCGCCGACGATTCCCGCGTCAGCAACGCCGTCAGCAACGCATTGAGGAATATCGTCGTCTCTTAAATAAAGAATGTCAATCGGAAAATCCGAAGCCGAGGCAAACAAAAGCCTTGAAGAATTGTTAGAGGCTGAAATGCCCGCTTTTTCAAAAAGTTCTATCGACTTGTCGCTCAAACGACCCGATTTTTGAATTGCTATTTTTAATCTTTCCATTTTAGTATGTAATTATTTAATATGTTATCAAAATAAAAAAAGCCGAACCGACTTGAAATTTTTTAAGTGCGATTCAGCTTTATAATAAAAAAATAATTTTATCAAAATATGTTTTATCTAAAACCGCACAACGATATTGTTTCCATGATGAAGATGATGGAAGTGAAAATGTGAACCGTTATGCAATTTTAAAGTAATCATTTTTTCTATTAATTTTACCGCAGCAAATATAAAAACATTTTTTTATACAATAAAATTTTTTTTTAGTTTTTTTCTTATTGCAAAAATAACGTATTCTTTTTAAATTTGCGCAATAAAAACGAAAAAAATCAAAAGTGAACATTGCGATTATAGATTATAAGGCGGGCAACGTAAAATCCGTGGAAGCGGCACTGCAACGTCTTAATTGTCAGGCCTATCTGACAAAAGATCATGAAAAAATCCTCAGTGCCGACAAAGTCGTTTTTCCCGGTGTGGGCAACGCAGGTACGGCAATGCAAGCCCTCAAAAAAGAAGGCTTGGATATTCTAATCCCAAAATTGAAACAACCCGTTTTGGGTATCTGCTTGGGAATGCAACTCATGTGCCGTCACAGCGAAGAAGAAGACACACCCGGCTTAAATATTTTTGATGCCGAGGTAAAAAAATTCGTTCCTGAAAACGGCGAAAAAATTCCGCACATGGGCTGGAACAATATTTTTAATCTTAAAACACCTCTGTATCAAGGTGTTAAAGAAGATTCGTTTGTTTATTTCGTTCATAGTTATATGGTTCCCGTGTTTGAATATACGGCGGCAGAATGTTGTTATGTTAAAAATTTTTCGGCATCGATTGCTAAAAATAATTTTTACGGAACGCAGTTTCACCCCGAAAAAAGCGGTTCAATAGGTTTTAAAATCTTGGAAAATTTTATAAAATTATGATAATAATACCGGCAATCGACATTATCAACGCTCATTGCGTAAGACTTGAGCAAGGTAAGTACGAAAATGTTAAAAAATACGATTTAAGCCCCATAAAAGTGGCAGAGGAATATGCTGAGGCGGGTTTGAGCCGTCTTCATCTCGTGGATTTGGACGGAGCTAAAAAAGGTGCGTTAGTCAATACGGAAGTTTTATCGGACATTGCTCAAAAAACCTCGCTAAAAATTGACTGCGGCGGCGGAATCAAAACGTTAGGCGATGTTGAAATGCTGTTTTCGCTCGGAGCATACGCTGTAAATTTAGGCAGCGCAGCCGTCAAAAATCCTTCGCTTATGAGTGCGTGCCTAAAAAAATACGGCGGCGACAAAATAATTTTAAGTGCTGACGTTTTGGGCACTCAAGTCAGAATCAACGGTTGGCAATCGGACGGCGGAATTGAAATCAACGATTTAATCAAAAGCTTTTTAAAAGACGGTTTGCAACGTGTTTGCGTAACATCAATCAAATGCGACGGAATGTTGCAAGGCACTGACGTTGAATTATATAAAAGGCTTCAAAAGGAATTTCCTGAAATTAAAATCACGGCAAGCGGCGGCGTTTCAAGCAAAGAGGATTTACTAAAATTAATAGATATTGACATCGACTCCGTTATAGTGGGCAAAGCGATTTATGAAAAAAGAATCAGCTTAAGCGAACTTGCGGAATTAACATCGGAATAAAAAATGTTAGCAAAAAGAATCATAGCGTGTCTTGACGTCAAAGACGGTCAGACGGTAAAAGGCGTCAGTTTTGAAAATTTGCGTTATGCCGGCGACCCTGTAGAACTCGGAAAAGCATATTCGGAACAAGGCGTGGACGAATTGGTTTATCTCGACATCACAGCAACAAACGAAGGCAGAAAACAGATTTACTCGTTAGTTGAAAAAGTAGCGCAAAACTTATCAATACCTTTTACAATAGGCGGCGGTATTTCCGGCGTGGAAGATGCTGAAAATCTGTTAATTCACGGTGCTGACAAAATTTCCGTCAATTCGGCAGCCGTTAGAAATCCGCAACTTGTGAGCGACCTCGCCTTGAAATTCGGCAAACAGTTCGTAGTTGTTGCTATCGATGCCAAAACTATTGAAAATCAATGGATTGTTCATACTCACGGCGGCAAACGTCCGACCGAAAAAGAATTGTTTTCGTGGGCGAAAGAAATGGAAGACAGAGGTGCGGGCGAAATACTTTTTACCTCAATGAACCATGACGGACATCAAACAGGTTTTGCAAACGAGGCTTTGTGCAAATTGTCAGAAATGCTTTCGATTCCTGTAATTGCCTCCGGCGGTGCAGGCAAAATGAGTCATTTCAAAGACGTTTTTCAAAAAGGAAAAGCCGATGCAGCATTAGCAGCAAGTATTTTTCACTTCGGCAAAATCGCAATTCCCGATTTAAAACAATACCTTATAAAAGAAGGAATTAATGTAAGAATATAATTTTTTTTAAGCTAAAAAGAGCCGCCTCTTGTTTTCAAGGCGGCTCTTTTTTTATTAATTTTTAAAAAAAAGGTCTGAAAATTAAACTTCGTTCAAAAAATATTAATCCGTGTTAAATTATTTTGACATTATTTTTTTACACTTTATCTTCGCATCGTAATTAAGAAAAAACAACTTTTAAAAAACATAAAATCATGAAAGACGTTATTAATTTCAAAACATTAGCTGCGGTTTTTGCAGTTGGCTTATTAGGCGGCGTTGCAGGTTTCGCAGTTTCAAAAAATTTTACAGAAGACAAAGAACCCGCAACACAACAGACTGAAAAACAAGAATCACAATTTACATCAATACCTACTATTTTCTCCTCGGCAACTCCGACAGAATTTACAAGCGCAGCCGAAAAATGTATTGACGGCGTTGTCCATGTCAAAACCAAATACATTCAAGAATCACAAGGCTATGACAATCAGTTTTTCCAATATTTCTTCGGTTTGCCAGAATCAACACCTCAACAGGCTCAAGCCTCAGGCTCAGGTGTAATAATTTCAAAAGAAGGTTACATCGTAACTAACAACCACGTTATCGAAAATTCGACTTCAATTGAAGTTGTCTTGAACGACAAACGCAGTTTTGAGGCGCGTTTAATCGGTACCGACCCGGCAACTGACATCGCACTTTTGAAAATAGATGCCGACTCATTGACCGTTATACCAATCGGAAATTCCGACAATTTGAAAATCGGCGAATGGGTTTTAGCAATAGGCAACCCCTTCAACCTGACCTCGACCATTACGGCGGGAATTGTCAGCGCAAAAGCAAGAAACATCAACATTCTTGACCACAAAGCCGGCGCAGTAGAATCTTTCATTCAAACGGATGCTGCTGTTAATCCCGGAAATTCGGGCGGCGCACTTATCAACACCGAAGGACAATTAGTCGGAATTAACACCGCAATAGCCTCACAAACAGGTAGTTTTACAGGTTACGCATTTGCTGTTCCGGTAAGCATCGTTAAAAAAGTAGTTTCCGATTTAATGGAATACGGTACAGTACAAAGGGCATTACTCGGCATCAGAATCACCGAACTCAACGCCGAAATTGCTAAAGAAAAAGGTCTTGACAAAGTAAACGGTGTTTTCATCGAATCCGTTACAGAGGGTTCTTCTGCTGACGATGCAGGCTTGGAAAAAGGCGACATTATCCTTTCCGTAAACGGTAAAAATACGAACACGGTTGCACAACTTCAAGAGCAAATCAACCGTTTCCGTCCTGGCGACAAAACCGATTTAACTTATTCAAGAAACGGAAAAGTTAATTCTACAAACATCATTTTCAAAAACATTGACAACAATACAGCAATGCACAAACAAAAAATGATGGAAGTTTTAGGCGCTTCGTTTGAAGAAATGCAGTCTTCTGACCTCAAACGTTTGGGCATTAAAGCCGGTGTTCAGGTAACAGACTTACGCTCGGGCAAACTCTTGAGCGCAGGCGTTAGAAAAGGCTTTATCATAACAGAAATCAACAACAACCCCGTCAAAACGATTGATGACATCGAAAAAATCATAAAGAATGTCAAAGGCGGTGTTTATATCGGTGGTGTTTATCCGAGCGGACAAGCAGCATATTACGCATTCGGAATGTAGTTAAAAACATAAAAAAGGATAAAAAAATTAAGGCGCTCTTAAAAAAAATTAAGAACGCCTTTTTTTATAACCGAAGACTTACCGTCTCTTTTTTTCATGTCCCTCTATTTTTCCAAAAAGTTTCGGTTAAAAACTCCGGCATAGGTTGATATATATAAAAAAAACTTTTTTTTACAACTTGCCGGAATTCTTCAGCTTTTTGTCCGATGCATAGAGTTCATCGTCTTTGTGCCACATATTAGCTTCCCATTGTTGAATTCTTGCGCCGACTTTGGAGTAAACTTTCCGACCGGTATTTCTGTCAGTGTAATGACACCACTTAGAAAATTCCGCATCAACATCTCCGCCGCGATTGATTGCTTTGCGTAAACCGCTTTGCAAAAACGCCGCAATACCCTTGCTGTAGATAAAATGGGAGACAGCTAACCTCCTGCTTCCCAAAAGTTGGGGAGCATATTTTTGAGCTAAAATGTAAGATTTTGAAAAATCAGCCCTTAAAAGCGAATCGGCAAATTCTCTTGTAATTTGTTCCGGAAATTTCTCTCCTTTTAGTATTACATGACCATAACCGATTGTTCTTCTGCCAGAAACGCAAATGTATTCTTTACCTCCGGCAAAACCTTCATGAGCTTTAATGTAGTCAATTACGCTTTCATAATTCTTACTTTCACTACACATCAAACTGTTTTCCAAATCGAAATCACTTGATGTGAAGTTCTTTTCCAATTCCGGTTCATATTTTTCGGACATCAGCCTATTTTGTGATAATGTCAGAAAAACAGGTATCAGAACCAAAGAAGTAATTAATTTTTTCATTTTGACTTTCGTTTTTCAAAGTCTTGAAATTTTTTCAGCCTCGTAAAAGTTTTTTTTGTTTTTAAAAAAAGAGGGACGTCTTTTACAAAACTTACTTTTCTTTCAAAACTTTATTTTAAGGACAATGTCATTTGTCCCCAACGGGACTAATTTTCATTGTATTCTTAAAACAGAAAATCCAAAGCGCATTAACATAAAACAGTGGTTTCTTCATCCCGTTGTTTTTTAGTTAGCAATCCGGAGAATATATTTTTATGGTTTTGTTTCTATTTTTTTATATATATCAAATCCGCATTCGGTTGCCGGCCTATTGCAGAAAAAATATATCGTCCGGGTCATCATTTTGATGACAATGCAAAGGTCGTTCGTTTTTTTTTCTCCTCCAAATTTTTCAAAGGGTTTTGTAAATTTTACACGAAAAATACAAAACTTTAATTGTATTTTGATAAACAATAACTAACAGAAAGTAAAACACAAATTATAACAATATTTAACAACCCGTAAAGTATACAAGAAATGCAAGATTTATTTTTGTTTATCGGTAAGTTAAGAATTAATTAAAAATAGTGTTATAGGAATTTAATATAAATTAACATTCATTAATACTAATTATTTTGAGTAGTTTCCATAGTCGTTGAACTTTACCCACCAATTAAAAAACTGGTCGAAAGTAACGATATTTTCGCCAAATTCTCTCAGATAAGCGTCTTTTTCTTCTTCGGTAACATTGACACGTTTGATTTTATAACTCCAGTCGTCCCTGACTGCAAGTGCATAGCCGCCTATCATCGTGCTTTCCTCGAATATTTTAACACTTTCATTCATTGTACAAAAAAAATTTTTCCTTTTACGTTTAATCTTTTTAGTAATCTTTTTCCTTTTTTCTTTTCAAAAAAAAAATCACACAAGTCCTACTTTCGACGTGCTCAAAGCTTTGCCGTTAAACTTTTTCCACCAGTCAAAAAATTCATTGTATGTGATAATATTTTCACCGAAGTCCTTTAAATAGGCCTCTTTCTCGTTTTCCGTAATATTTACGGCTTTGAGTTTATAACTCCAATCATCTTTGACCGTTAAAGTATATCCGCCCAAAATAGGACATTCCTTTATTATAACCCTTGGCTTTTCCATAATCACCTCCCTTTTTTATCTTTCATTATAGCAACTAATGTGCCGAATTCTGAAATTTTAAGAAGTTTTAGCCTCGGCTTCTTCAATTAACTGCGCTGTCTGATTCTCCTCCAAACGCATTGCCCTATTATTTTCGTCAAAAATAAACGGAATAATTTCGGTTTCTCTGACCAAAGTATCAAAATAAGAAAACCTGTCAATCAAAATTATCGACGAATCTTTTTTCGCCGTTATAAAACCGGCACCCTGATTTAGGTTAAGACCTTTGACGATAATGTCGTTTTTGAAAAAGTAAACATCATCAGCAAAAGGCTCTTTAACACACAACGTACCTTTCATCAAAATTATAATATCACCGTTATGGGTTTCGATGTCGATTTCTTCACCTTTGTTTAAGGACTCAACCCTCATGCTTTCAGCGATTTTTACAAGCATTTTGTCGGGAACGCTCGAAAACAAAGGATGCTTTTTAATCAAGCGGATTCTGTCCATCAAAAGCGGACGGTCGTTTTTCAAATCCGAAAGTAGTGCCTGCTTTTTCTTGGTCATATTTACCAGATAATCAGAACATTTCAACGGATTTTCTTCGTAGACAATTTTCGCCGCAACCGAATAAACAATCTCATCAACATGATAAAGACAAAGGAAAACCTCGTCCGGAATTTCCGACTTACGTATCTTTGTCAGCACGTCCTCAATGTGAGAATGATTCCAAAGCGTAACGTCGTTATAATCAATAACATTAGCCTTCAAAGAGTCATTTACTTTGGATTTGTGAAGTTTTCCCAACAATTCCACTGCTTTTGAAATCGTCCACGTATCAAGTTTGTAATAATCACGTTTGATAATAGCTTTCAATCTGTCCTCAAACGAGAGTTTTTCTTGCGGGAAAAATACCGAAAGTTTTTTGACTTTCTGAACCGAAGACAAATCATCAAACAAAGGCGTGATAATCTGCTTCAAATCCTTCGGGAAATTGTTATCAATAATTTCAACAGCGAAAATATTGTTTTTACCGATAATGTTTTTCTGAATCAAAGAAATCAAACGCGGCTCGTTTATAAAACTCAAAAGATTGAACAATGTTTCGATATTGTTCTCCTTTTCCATATCCAAAGCCTGAAAGAGTTTCAATGTATTTTTCTCATCTTCAATATCTTCCAAAGACGACATTATCCAAACGATATTTTCAACGACTTCGCTGATTTTGTTTTTAACGGTAAGAATATCTTTTTCCTCAACCGCTTGAAATTTACAGAAATTCAGTGCGCTGATTATAGCTAACTGCACCTCACGGTTTGGATAATTGATATTTTTAACAAGATTAGCCTTAGCCGGTGAAGAACCAAATTTAGCATAAAGTTCAATGATTCTAAGCAAAATAGAGGGTTCACCGCATTTTTCAAAATACTCGTTAAGAGCGGGCAAAACTCTATCGCCCATATCCAAAAGCACCGTACCTGCCGTATTGTAATATTCCGCCGATTCCAACAAAGAAATCAACTTGTCAATCATTTTAGGAGTACGGAGTTTTCCTGCAAGGGTAATCGCCGCCGATTTAACGTTTCTGTCCTGCGAATCCAACATGTGAAAAATTACGTCTTCATTCAACATTTTATCGTTTGAAAACATAATTTTTATCATCTTAATCTGATCGCAAACATATTTGCTTGTTATCAAAGAATTAAACTCCTCAACGGAGGTATCTTTGATTTGAGTATAATCCAAATACGAGGCGGCACGCTCCGACAACAATCTGATTTCAAGCTTTTTAGAATTGTCGTAAACGGTTTTGCATGAGGCTCCGATACGCCTACGCCAAGTCGGGTCGATATTCCTTAAAATCGCTTTTGTAATAATTTCGTTTTCGGTCTCAAGCATTTGAGCCGCATATCCCTCAAGACTGCGTGGCGAGGTCTCTGAAAGTATCGTAACCGCATTTTCCTGAATTTTGGGATTATTATTTTTAACAAATTTTCTAAGAAGTTCGGCTCCGTACTGATTTTTCGCTTTATTGGAGCTTTTATCGTTGGAAATATCCTTAACGATTTGTTTGATAGTGGCTTTGTAACTCAAATAAAGATTTTTACTGCTAATAGCCCAAAGCACCAAAATCGGAACAAAAGCTATCAAAAAATATCTGAAATCGTATTCGCCTAAAAGTTTAATACCTTGATTAACGCCCCAAATCGTAACACCCGCAATACCCGTTGAAAACTGCTGAACAACACCGACTTTAGTCTGAATAGCCGCTTTTTCGTTGTCGGGCAAAGGTTGATACAAAATATTAAACGCCGGGTCGTCTAAGCCCCTGCGCAACACCCTTTCCTGAGATTTATTAACGGTGATTAAAATTAGGAACATAATACAATTAACGCTCCAAATAAGCCCCACGACAGCCGCAATCGAAACCACGACAACCATACAAACCGGCAAAATCATAAGACCTAATTTAACACCGTAACGGCTCATAATTTTAGCGGAATAAAACGAGAGGAGCAATTCTCCGATTTTCAAACCGCCGTATACCAAGGTTAAGAACTGCGCCGTGTTGTCAGGGTGAATTTGAATTTTTACCGTAGACAAAAACGAGAAGTCGGTGATGTAAATAATCGTCATTGACAACGTTGCACAGATAAAAATATATTTAAAATAATCTTTTCTGAGAAGTTGAAACAATCCCGTACCGTCGGTAGGAGCGGCAAAAGAAAGCAGTTTCTTGTTTTCCAAAGCCAAACGTTTTTTTTCTTCGGCAAGTTTTTCGGGATATTTGTTATAAAGGATAACAAGCGTAACAATACCGACTAAAAAGCTTACCGCACTGATAAACAACAACATATACGAGTGCGAAAAGACTTTGTTAAGTAGCGGAATTATAAGGTAACCTGACATTGCCGCCAAAACGCCGCCGATACTGAAAAGTGCGAAAATTCTTTTTACTTGCACCAAATTCAAAAATTTCAAACTCAATGCACCGGTTTCTATTCCGACCATCGACAAAAACGGCCACGCCCAAATAAAGACAAAGAAACTCAAATGCTTAGCATCAACATAATTGATTAAAAACGGTGCGCCCATAGTAACGACCGTCATAAAAGCAAGCGTTATAATAAAAAGTTTTCTACTGTCAATACTTTTTTGCAGCCAAGAATACAACTGCGTGAAAATAAATCCGGCAATACCCGAAACCATATAAGCATACGGTAATTGTTCGCTTCCGTAATGACGGATAAATTCAGAGTTCGCGGGTGTAAAATAGAATGCGCCAGCAAGACCGAGAAAAAATGAATGCGCAAACAGCATCAGGAAGATAGGAATCTCCTGTTGCCGCAAATCGAAATTCTTGACTAATAAATGTGATAATGTCAGTTTCTTCATTGTTCTCTACGCTTAATTCTCAAGTATTCTTGAAGCCTTACATTCCTTAAAATGCAATATGTATACCGAACTTTTTTTACGGTAATTTTTTAGCGCTTTTTAATGTATAGTTTGAGTAGCAAAATTATAAAAATAATTTTACAAATTTTATTTTTTTACGTTTTTTTTTTTCAGATTTTGACACCAAGCAGTAATTGGTCATCCAATTGACTGACTTTCAAACCATTATAATTCATCCAGTTCTGAACATTGGCTTTAATTGCCGAGGTCTGAACCTCCATCGATAAATCAGAAATATTAGCAAGCAACTCCTCCACTACCCTCTGACCGAATTTTGTTTTACCATCATCGCCGCCGAACTGATCAGGAATACCGTCAGAAAAAGCGTAAAACATATCACCTTCGCAAGTTTCAATAACATGATTAGTGAATTTTTTATGCTCTTTTCTGATATTATATCCGATACAAAGTTTATCCGGTTTGTACTGCGTTATCTCGTTGCCCCTGACCATAATAAGAGGACGTTTCGCGCCCGCATACTGAAGCTGACCCGTTTTTTTATCAACAACGATAAGAGCCATATCAATACCGTCTTCAATATTTCCCTGCCCTTTCGACCAAGATTCTACAAATTTATCTTTCAGAATGTCAAGGATTCCGGCAGCCGTCATTTGCGAATTAATTGCCGAAAAAGTATCGTTAATAACCGAAATGCCCAACATACTAAGAAGTGCGCCCGGCACACCGTGTCCCGTACAATCCGCCGTTATAAGATATTTGCGTGAAGAATCTTGAGCCGCCCAATAAAAATCGCCTGAAACAATATCCCTCGGTTGCCAATAAACAAGATTTTCGGGAAAAATGTCAGCCATCATCTCCGCGGAAGGTACAGCAGCACGCTGAATCCTTTGCGCATATTTCAAAGAAGAAATCAAATGCTCGTTAATCTGCTGAAGGTCATTACGTTGAGCCTCAATAACGGAATTTTGCGATTTTATTTCCTCTGTCTGCTGAAGAATTCTGTCCTGAAGTTCTTGAAGTTTTGCATTTCTGAACCTAATATCCTCGTTTGTTTTTTTCAAAGATTTATTAACTCTGGAAGAGCCGACAAACTGAAACACAACTATCAAAACGATTAGACCCGCAAAAAAAGCAATTCCCAAAAGCCAACGGTTCTGAATCGCAGCCCTGCGACTTTCTTCCTTAAAAATAAAATCTCTTTCCCGGGCTTGTTTTTCATAATCGGCAATAGTATTTTCGTAATTTGTCTGCTGCTGATTGCGTTCGTATTTAGCGCACATATCCGAAGAAAAGTTCAAATTCGAGATTTTTCTTAATTCGGAAGTATATTTTAAAATCGCAGGATAATCCTTTACGGCTCTGTAATAAGTACAAGCGGCATTAACATAAATGTAGTTAGTAGTTTCGGAATCCCGTTTAAAAGCGTCTAAACTGCGTTTTGCCTCCGCGAAATTGCCTTTTGCACAAAAAAGCGCAATTTTGGTCTGAAACATATAAATATAAAAAATCTGGCTTTGTTTTGTCAGCGGCAGACCGGCGCAATAAATTTCGTCGGCTTTTTCCAAGAAATATTTTGCCCGCATCTCGTCGGAAAACTCCATGCCCTTGATGTACATATTCGGCACGTTAATACAGAAATTCATAAAATCATAACCGTCCCTGCTCAATTTTGGGAAAACCTCTTCACATTTTTTCAAGGCTTCCAAAAGACTGACCGTATCGTTTTTTTCTTCATACAATTCGCCCTTTACCATAGCGATTGTCAATTCTGCTGAAACTACAGCATCGGAATCGCCTCTGGATTTAGCAATCTCCAAATACTTTTTAAGGTACTCCAACGCCATATCGTAGACATGAGTCTCGGCGTAAATAGCACCAAGTTTAGAATAAATATCTCCTAAAAAAGTGGAATCGTTAAATTTTTGACAAATCTTCAATGACTTATGAAAATACGTCAGAGCCTCGGCTGAGCGCAACGTATTAGCAAAAACATTTGCAAGCTGAAACATAAATTTCGCAGACAACAACGAATCTTTCAGCGCATAGGAAATCTCCAATTCGCGGAAAACATAACCTTCAAGTTTTTCGTAATCGCCTTCTTCCATGCTTTCGTCCGATAATTTCTCCAACCCTTTCAACTCCTCTCTTAGAGACAAAGAGTCTTGATTATCAACAGCATAGCCCGACAAGCAAATCAATTGAAAAACCAAAAACAATATATATACAGTTTTTTTCATTCTCTCGGCAAAAATACTCAGTTAATTTAAATATTACAAATTTTATTCCACAGATTTTTTTTGTACTTTTGCCGTAAAATTTTTAATCAAAAAAAAATGAACATAATTTTTGTTTTGGGCTTAATCGCAATAATAATTTGGATAGCCTCACTCATAGTAAGACGCAAAAACTACAAAGCCGGTGCAATAATGTCTTGGACGGCATTAATTATAATAATAGTGTGCATAATTTTACACTACACGTTATAATTTTTTTGGGGTTGCAGACTTCAACTCGTCGATACGTTTTAGAATTGCCTCAGCCTCACGGGTCAAGCGCAAAATCTCATTACCGTTTTCACTTTCAAAATTGTAATAAGACATAACCTTGCTCAAAAATTCTGCTTGCGCCTGCGATTCGTCAGCCGAAGCCGAAAGTTCTTCTGAGGTTGCAGCATTTTGCTGTATAATATCGTTTAACTGTTGTATAGCGTTATTAACTTGAACGGCATTATTGTTTTGTTCAACGGAAAGAACAGCAATATCATGGACGAGTTCAGAGGTTTTGGTCATTTCTGGAACAAGCTGTATTAAAAGTTCGCCTGAACTTTCAGCTTGTTTTACACCTTTTTCCGTTAGAGAATCAATCTCTTGAGCAGCTAATTGACTTTTTTCGGCAAGTTTTCTAATTTCGGCAGCCACAACGGTAAAACCTTTTCCTAACTCGCCTACTCTTGCAGCCTCGATAGCGGCATTAACAGCCAAAAGGTCTGTTTTTCCGACGATTTCATTAATAATGCCGATTTTATCAGTAATTTCCTTCATAAAATCAACAGTTTGACGGACAGATTCGTTAGCCCTTAAAACCGAATCAGCGGCTTTAGTTGCTATAACTTCTGTCTTATGCGCATTTTCAGCATTAGTGGTAATAGAAGAAACCATTTCCTGCATTGCGGAAGAAACTTGTTCACTTGCTGAGGCCTGCTCGTTAGACCCACCTGCCATAGTTGAAGCCGAACGGGCAAGTTCCTTTGCCGCAACATTCATATTAACGGCTGATTTCTTAACCTGACTAACCCTACGGCGTTGATTTTTAACAAAAACCTCCAAGGTGTCCATCAAATCGTAAATTTCGGTATTACCCCTGTTTTTAAGAACAAAATCCACATTCAAATTTCCGGCTGTCAAACGCTTAACGCCTTCAAGCATTTTTTTGATAGGAGTGCCGATTCTTTTTCCGACAACAACAGATATAACGATAACAAGCAAAAACAAAAAACAGCAAAGTATCAGAATATTAGCCATTTTTTTGAAAATTCCGCTTGACATTATTTTGCTCGGAACATAAGACAAAACAATCATTGAATCAGAAATACTTGGAAAATCTATTTTTTCGGTAACAAAAGTTATTCCGCCTTCTGAAAAAGTAACTCTGTTTTCATAATTAAACAAATCCACTTGATTTATTTTCGTTAAAAATTCACCGACCTTTTTCCCGATAAAATCAGGATTAGAAGAAGAGGTTACGATTTGTGCATTTCTGTCAGCAACCAAAACCGAGGCTTGGTCATAGACCACGCCTTTCTTCCGTAAAACAATATCAGTCAGCTCATTAATAAAAACGTAAGAGAACACGCAACCGTAAACCATTTCAGAATCTTTTATCGGAACAAGAATCGGCAGAGCTAAATAACGTTTGCCGTAAACAACGGTTTCAATAGGAGAAAAAACTTTTGGTTTACTGATTTTTTTTACATCTTCAAACAGATTGGTATCAAAAACGAAATTTTTATCAAGAATTGTTTTATTTTTTTGTGAGGTAACAAACCAGCACATACGACCGTACCATTTTTCATATTTCGGATTCTCTTTAAGGTTATCATCCTCAGCGTCAAAGGCTTTCCAATCGTAATAAACACCCATCAAACCGCATGAAATACTATCGGGATAGTTTGTGGTCAAGATTTTAATTATATCCTCCCTGCTAAAATTCACTTTTGAAGTATCGCTGTGATAAAGTGCAAAAGTTTTAGCCAAAACACCGCAAATGTCCATATTTTTGTTAACAATGCGGGCGATACTATTCTTGGTGGCAACACCAAGTTGCACAAGGCGAGAGGAAGAATTTTGTACCATCAAATCCTTCACATAACCATAAAAAAACAGCAATATCATAACAAGCGGAAAAAAAACCGCACCAACCATCCATCGTCTGATAATAGTCCCGATTTTGGTAGAAAAAAAATTATTTTTTATCGCATGTGTGTCTAATATTTTCATCATAATAATTTACTATTTTTTACCGTTGTTAATGGAAAAAATTGCCGAAGAATTAAGTATTGTGATGTAATCTCCGTTATGTTCAAAAATTCCCTCTGTGTATTCTGCTTTGATTTTTGTGTCAAAATCAGGAATTGACATTATGTCTGCCATCTTAACGTCAATTACATCACTTACAGCGTCTGCCATACAAGATACCGTAAGCAAATTTTCCGGTGTTTCTTTCCCCGTTTCAAGAACGATTATAACGCTTTGGTTCTCATCAAAATTTTTATCGGTTTTCAAGCCGCAAATTTTCCTCACATCAATCAAAGGCAAAATTTCGCCTCTAAAATTAATAACGCCCAAAATATGAGGCGGAGTTTTAGGAATCAAAGTAACTTTCTGTAATTCAATCACTTCAATTACATCAGAGACTTTAAAAGCATAAAGTTCACCGTTCAGATAAAACGACAAATATGATATTGTATTAGAATAAGTTTCGCCCATTGGAATTAGATTTTAGTCCGTAACGTTATTTTTTTCCATTTGTTTAATCAGTTTGTTTACATCGAGAACCAAAGCAATACTACCGTCGCCAAGAATACTGCCCCCCGATATATACTCCTGATTTGAAAAATATTTTCCGAGCGATTTCAAAACCGCCTGATGTTCACCTATAATTTTATCAACGATAAGTCCGACAACCTTTCCGTCGCGATATTTCACGATTACGACATTCTCCTGTTTAGGCGGTTTGCCTAAGAACTCAAGTTCGTTTCTCAAATCTATAATAGTCCTCGGTTCACCCTCGTAAATAAATCTGCCGTTATCCTTTGCCAACTGACGACGGGTTATCTGCGAACAACTCTCAATTAAATAAACTGGAATAAGCAAAAGCGTATTTTCAACCGAAACCAAAAGCGCATCTACGATACTGAGCGTTAAAGGCAGTTTTATCGTGATTATCGTACCTAAATCTATTTCGGAATCGATTTCTATTTCGCCTCTGAGCTTTATAATGTTTTGTTTTACCACGTCCATACCCACGCCGCGGCCAGAAATACCTGTGATTTTTTTCGCCGTTGAAAAACCGGGTAAGAAAATCAATTCATAAAGTTGTTTTTCCGTTAAACGGTCTGTGGGTTTGATAAAACCTTTTTCAATTCCTTTCTGTCTTAAATATTCGGGGTCCATGCCAGCTCCGTCATCTTGAACCTGAATAAAAACGTTGCTACCCGAATAAAAAGCTGTAAATTTTATAATTCCGGCATCAGGCTTTTTGAGTTCCCTACGTCTTTCAAGCGATTCTATACCGTGGTCAATACTATTTCTGATAATGTGCATCAGCGGCACGGTAAGATTGTCGATAATCGTTTTGTCGAGTTCGGTGTCCGTACCCTCGGTTACGAAATTTATTTTTTTGCCGAGTTCATTACTCAAATCCCTTACCAAACGCTGAAACCTCAACATCATACTTTCAATCGGCACAAGTCGGATTGAAAGTGCATTGTCTTTGAAACGGTTGGAAATTTTATCTACTTTTTCGCAAATTCTGCCAAGCGGTGGAATATCGTATTGCTCGCTCAACAAGAAAAGTTCGGCTTTTACCGTTACGAGTTCGGAAACAAGATTCATAAGTTCGTCCAATTTATCGGACTCAACTTTTATGCTTCCGGCTTTAGCATCGGAATTTTCAATGGTTTTGCTGATAATTTTTTCCGCAGCCAAAGCAATATCGTTTTCTGTACGATCTTGATTAGGAGTTTTAGTTTCGGCTTTTGGAGAGGTTTTAGTTTCAGGAGTTTCTTTCTGAGTCTGTTTAGAAGCTTCGGTTATTACTTTAATAGTTTTTTTAGTATCAGGCTTAACGATAAGACTATTTGCAAATTTTGCAAGCCCCGTTACATCAATTTTATCATCAAGAGCCTGAAGCCTTGTAATTTCGGCAACAAAATCCTCATTTACAAACAAATCTGCATCGGCTATTTTCGTAATTTTGACCTCATCGGAAACAAACAAGAAAATTTCTTCCAACTCCGAATAAGATTTTTTTGTGGAAAAAACCGCCTCCCAAAACATATAATATTTGTCGGCGCAATCATCGGTTTCTTTCCAACAACGCGGAATAGTAATTCCGGTACCAGCGTTTTCGATGTCGCCAAGAATGGATTTTATGTTAATACCTCTGTTTGCAATATCGGATTCCGGGGTAAAAAGCACATAATAGGTTGCAACGCCTTCCGCCTCTTGTTCCAAAATTTTTTGGGGAACCTCTTCCTGCTTTTGAGTAGGCTCTATTGAAGGCGCAACTAATTTTAGTTGTGCCATAAACTCATTTACAAGAGCATCATCGTTTTCATCAGGTTTGTTCAACAGTTTTCGCAGCAAATCAATGCACTCCAAAGTAAGAGCGGAAACCTCTTTGCTGACAGTAAGGGAATTGTCCCTTATTTTACCGTATATGCTTTCAACATCGTGAGTGATTTTTTCCACGGTCTTGAACTCATACATTCCGCTTGTTCCTTTGATAGTGTGCATAACCCTGAAGACCTGATTGATTTCGTCCGCAGAACCCGGATTATTCTCCAATCTCAACAAGGCATCTTCCATGTCGTTGAGCAGGTCGTTTACTTCGTCAAGGTATTTCTGTTTGAACTGTTCGAGCATTTTTTAAGTTTTTTTAGTTTGATAAAAAACGAAAGGTTTTCTTATTGCAATGCTTTCTTGATGAACATCAAAAATCTGTCGATAACGAAAGGTTTTTGAATCCAACCCGTAATACCAATTTGTTTTGATTTTTGTTTCTTTTCCTCGTTGATTTCGGTTGTAAGAAGCAAAATCGGAATACCTTTGTATTCAGGCATTTTTTTAACAATTTCTGCGAGTTCAAGACCGTTTTTG
Organism: Bacteroidales bacterium; assembly: GCA_017412115.1. Classification (GTDB taxonomy): domain Bacteria; phylum Bacteroidota; class Bacteroidia; order Bacteroidales; family UBA3824; genus UBA3824. The sequence goes on from JAFPYR010000122.1 coordinate 32,436, forward strand.
CGCGGCATATTAAGGTCTGTTACAAGCAAATCAATACGTCTGCCGTCAAAATACTTCAAAGCATCCTGACCGTCTACGGCTTTGATAACCTCATAACCGGCTTGTTTCAAAGTAAACTCAATCACAAAACGTGTATTCTCGAAATCATCGGCAATAAGAATGGTTTTCTTTGCACTTTCGGCTGAATCCTTGTCGGGAGAAATTTCTTTTGAGAAGAAAACCTCAGCACGCGGATTTTGAAGAATTTGCGAGAAAATCTGAGCATTATCACTCAATTTGAGCAAATAGCCTCTTGCACCGGCTTCAATCAGGTCGTTTACATACTTCTTATTGTCATACATCGAAAGTCCGATGATTACAAGCGAGGGATTAATTTTCAAAGCCTCTTTTGTTGCCTCGATACCGTTCATCTCCGGCATTTCAATATCAATAAATACCAAATCAGGATCGCAAGTATCCAAAAGGTTGAGAAACTCTTTACCATTGGATGCCTCTGCAATAATATCGACGTCGCCTAATTTCTGAAGTAACGTCTTTATGGCATTTCTGTATACCAATTTGTCGTCTACAAGTATAACTTTCATTTTATTTAAATTATTTTTTTTTATTAAATACTCTCCGTTATTTTTGACACTGCAATATAGGAATTTCTATCCAAACAATCAACCCTTTTTTAGGTTTTGTTTTAAAACTATATTTTCCATTAACTGCTTTTACCCTTCCGATAATATTTTCGATACCCCGTCCGCCGCCCGTTGTTTTGGGCAACTCACCGAAATCAAAACCTATTCCGTCGTCCACGTATTCCAAAATCAAGTGATTTTCCTCCGACAAAAGGCTGATAGCAACGTTTTTAGCGTGAGCATGTTTCATCGTATTGTTAATCAACTCGTTGATAATACGGTAAACAGTAAGTTCTAGGTTACGGTCTTTCAAAGGATGAAAATCACAATGCGAGAATCCGAATCGAATAAGCCTTGAATCTTCCAAACCCTCGATAATATTATTGATTGTCGCCACGAGCCCGAACCTCGAAAGTATTACCGGGTGCAAATTGTCGGCAATTTCCTTAACACTTTCAATTGCTTGACCTACAATACCTTTGGTGAGTTTCAGAGTTCTAAAAATCTCGTCAGAACCGACACCGCCGGAGAGTATCAAATTGATATAAATGTTAATACTTGAGAGCAACGCCCCTAAACCGTCATGCAATTCTTGAGCCAAACGTGTGCGTTCTTTCTCCTCAGCAGCAGCTGAGGCGCCCATAATTGCACTATCCATGTTTCTAAGACCGGTAACATCGGTAAAAACAAGGAGAGAAATCATATCGTCCAAAACCGGAACTTTAGAAAGCGTAGCCTCCAAAAACAATTTAGAACCGTCTTTATGTGTTAAAGTAATCGTAGTAGTTTCAAAAAGCGGCGGTTTAGTAACCTTGTCCACAAGTTTTTGAATTTCCCTCAACGGTTCACCTTTTATAATAGTGTCAAGTTTTTTGAAAGTGAAATCGGCTTTTTCCGTTAGGCCGAACAATTCCAAAAATCTTCTGTTGTATCTTTGTACTTCTAATTTCTTGTTAATAGAGATTATACCGTTAGCACTATATTTGAAAATGCTTGTAATTTCTTTTTCTTGACGGATAATCCTTCTCTCGTAAAATTTCTTACTGATATTGCTTTTTACCAAATTAGCAACATTAGCAAGAGCATAAACGTTTTCTTGAGTAATCGAACCGTAACTTGTGCGGCTGACATAAAAAACGCCGACCAACATACCCTCAACGATTATCGGATAAAGCACGTATCTCGAACTTCTTGAAGATATAACGTTCGGAATATAAGGGTCTTGAATATTGCAAATTATATTGTCGGATTCTGTTTTCAAAATCTCAATAAACTTAGGATAAGTTTTTTGAGAAGGCGGCAATTTTCCTCTTTTGCAGGTTTTGAGTTCTCTGTTATGATAAAAAAACTCCGTCCACTTGTCTTTTCGACCCAAAAGCAAGAAAATTTCATCGGCGTTAATCAATTCCATCAACGAATTTACCAGATAAGCACAACTTGCCATAAATCCGTGTATATTATTGACATTGAGAGAAATAAATCTTAATTTCCGCTGAAAATCAAGATTTCTTCTAACTCTTGCCTCCGACTTTGCCGAAGCTGTTATATTCCGCGTATCGAGAATTATCAACTTTTTTTGACCCTTGTTAATCGTCTTGCCTTTTGTTTCAAGGACTAAAGTTTTGAGCCTGTCGTTTTTGTGAAGAATATATTTTTGAGAATACTCTCCCATCGAGGCAAGTTTTTCGAGAAAATCCTTAAAAAAAGTTTTGTCCTCTTCGGTCTGCGCAATATCCCAAAGCTGGCGGTTTTCCAAATCAAAACCGATATTAAAAATACCTTTGGTTGATTTTGAAGCGTTTAAGACCATTCCGCTAAAATCGCAAATCAAAATAGAATCCAAAACGTTATCGCCCATTAGTTTCAACATTTCGGTTTTTTCTTCTAATTGACGGCGATATTGCTGCTGCAAAAACAACTGCTTGTCAAGCTCTTTGCGGGCATTAACCAACGAAACATGGTGTTTAATCCTCGCCAAAAGTTCGTCAGACGAAAAGGGCTTGCAAACATAATCAACCGCTCCTGCCCCCAAACCTTCAACAATACTTTCGGAATCGGAAGAGGCCGTTAAGAAAATGACAGGTATATTTTTGGTCAAATCATTAGCTTTCAGGGTTTTGCAAGTCTCAAAACCGTTTTTTACAGGCATCATAACATCAAGCAAAATCAAATCCGGATTTCGCTCTATTGCCATAATCTCTGCTTGAGTACCGTCAGAGGCAGTTATAACCTCATAATACTGACTCAAAATAGCCCTCAACATTATAAGATTGACCTCATTGTCATCGACAGCAAGTATAGTTTCCTTTTTCTCCATAAAAGGTAATTTAATTCTCTCTTAACAAATTATCTATTAATATTTTAGTCGTTTGATAAGCGTAACCGCGTCCCAAGGAAAACCTCAAAAGTTTTTCCTTGATTTTTTCCGTCGGAGAATTTTTTAAGCTTTTCAATTTTTTTTTCAATTCACCGGCTATCAAATCTTCTTCGCCAAGAGAAATTTCTTCAATTTCCAAGGCCGAAGCAATATCTTCTTTTGAAATTTTTTTCATTTTCAATTCCGATTCAATACGGCGTTTACCCCATTTATTGAATCTGAATTTATCCCTTGCAAAAGCTCCGGCATAACGTTTATTATCAACAAAACCGTTTTCCACAAGGTATTCGACAGCAAGAGCGGCTTCTTTTTCGTCAGCACCTCTGTCGGTCATATACTTAAAAGCATAACTCTCACATTTTTCGTTTTTTGAGCATAACGCTTCAAGTTTTTTGAGTACTTTCAAAATTTCCTCTCTCATGATTTCGTGTTAATAAACCAAAAGCGAATCCGCATTAAACTGATAATAAGTAATTTTGTACTCGGAGCCCCGTTGAATAAATTCAAGTTTTTCAAACATCACAGCCTCCGAATATATGACTTTGTATTTAATGCCAACCCTTGTTACCCTATCCTTGGTAACGGTTTCAAAATCAATTCGTTTAACGTTTAAAACATTTCCGAAATCGCTGTCTTTTTTTCTCAGCCCCTCAATCCAAACCTCAGAAGGAGTGTTCTTTAAAGCTTCCTCGTCCAACAAAGTAGTAACGAAAGCGAAATCCTTAGTTTTCAAGCAATTATAAAACGCCAAACCGATTTGATCGCAATCCTTTATGACCCCGCACGAAAACAAAAGCGTCCATGCCGTAAATATCATAAAAAAAAACGATTTCTTAAAAAAAAGTTTCATCAGATTATTTTTTTCTTAGGCGAAATTAAACATTTAAGTTTTATCAGACAAATTTTATTTCGGAATTATATTTGCCGGAATCCTTTTTAGCGGGGCAAGAAAATCTGCACCTTTGATTTTAACGTCCACATCCGGGGCGTAAAACCACTCGCCGCCTTTGTAATAATAACCGTCAAAACTCATATCCGGGCCTAAAAATCTCGGATTGCCTTTGTATTGAGGCGGAGCATTGAGATGGTCGGCAACTATCATTTTCAGTTTTTTGTAATAACTAAGGCTCATCGTAACCTTTTCACTAAAACTAAAAATCAAACGCCTGTTTCCTTTAGAAGTTTCGTTTTGAAAACTTCCTCCGAATTTAGGATTACCTTCACGGTCAAATTTTATCTGTTCCAACACTTTACGGTTGATAAACATATCCGCACCGTCCCAGCCGCAAAGAGCATAGACGGGATTATTTTTTTCACCGAACTGACAAATCTCATAATATATCGCCCCGAACCAATTTTGAGCCTGCATATCAGAAAATTCCGGGTGTTGCTCATTCTCGGAGCCGTCAATAAGTTTTGTAATTTTAACATCGCCGCCGTTATTAAAAAGCGTAAAGCCATAATAAACATAATCGCCTGAATTTAAGGCAATTCCAAAAGTAAAAATTCTGACTTTACCATTATCGGAAGTAACAGAGGATATATTTTTGAGTTTAGAAAAGCTATAACCGAAAGCTCCTGAAAAATTAAGAGCCTCTTCCAAAGTTTTAAAAACGGCATTTGCTTTTTCTTTTTTAACGGAATCCGAATCAGAGGAAAAACATTCCTCAAAATACACGGCAATACGGGCTTCGTAATTTGAAAACACAGTCGTATCCTGCGCCCTCATAACTACGCAACTCATTAAAAAACAAACTATTAAAACAATTTTACCCATACTGAACGAAAAAAGTTTTTATAACGCAAATATATAAAAAAAATTAAATTACCAAAAAAGTAAGAATAAAAAAAAACGGTCATCATTTCTGACAACCGTTTTCTTTCTTTTTTCGTGCCCCAGACAAGACTTGAACTTGCACCCACGAATTTATGGACATGCCCCTCAAACATGCGCGTCTACCAATTCCGCCACCAGGGCTCAGCACTTATTAAGATGTGTATCTCTTATTAAGACGGTGCAAAGGTATAGTGTTTTTTCTTTCCCTCCAAATTTTTTTTTATATTTTTTCAAAAAAAATTCAAACCGCTTAATAATCAGTTTTTTAAAAAGGAAGGTTATACAACGTTTTTTAATCAAATTATATAACCTTCCGAAGTTTTTTCCAAGAAGTCTTAAATTTTAGATTTCATCATAATCATCGAAATCATCATTCTCGTAATCGTCATAGTATTCTTCGTCATCATCCTCGTCATCGACTTCAATATCCATAAGTCCGTATTGTTCTGCGAGTTCAGCATTTATCCAATCGCCGACAAGACCTACTACAAGAAGTTTTTCATCATCAGTTGCCTCACCGTCTGCATCAACAATTTCAAACATATCGGCTGCAATTTTTGCACGTGCACCTTCCGACAAATAACGACCCAAGATTTCAGCAGTTTCTTCTACAAAACCCTCTTTATCCCAAAGTGCTTCACAGTTTTTGAAAACTTTTTTAGCGGAATAAGTCAAACGGAAAAGTTTCATAAGGTCGTTCAACTTAAGAACGGCTGCTTTGTATTCCTCTTTTGCCATTGTATCATCACCCCAGCACGGCAAATTATAAAACGCTCCGAGACGGTATACAATATCGTAATCACCGAGTTCGTCACACATATTGTTCCATGTTTCGTCGTCCATTTGAGAGAATTCGTCTTCGTATTCTACAAACAACGATTCTTCTTCATCGCTCCAAGCATCATCAGCATCTTCCCTGCTAATAGTATTAAGGTCGTAAATAACCCAATTGTCGCCAGAATTATATTTATCATTACAAATATAATCGTATGGAATATAACAATATCCTCTGTCGCCCCATTGAGTTCCCCATGAATTGCGTACAATAAAAACTCTGTCAGGGTCGGAATAACCTACACAACACATTGCATGACCGCCGTCTTCAGGCTCACCGCTACGCGGCATAGATATTCTTCCGTTTCTCGGATTCATAAAAGACGGGAAAAGTGTTATACCGAAAAAGATAGGATAGCCCTCAGCCAAAGCACTTCTCCAAGCATCAAGGTCATTGCCTACACATTCATACCGTCCTATTTTATGCTCTTGAGCCTCATCATAACAATTATCGTTAGGAGTCTGCGTAAAACGACTTTCTACATAAGGATAAGTTCTTTCGTCACATACACCGTCCTGAAGAAGAGACTGAATTACAGCCTCCTCGTATGCGCCTGAATCTTCGCCTTCTGTTCCCATAAGAACCCTCGTATTATAATAAAGAAACAAACGGCTGACTTCAAAAGAGTTGTTATTATGAAGTCTTCTCATAAGATATTCATATACACCGGCTGCGGCATTAGCGGTACAAGAGCCTAACTCACCTTGATCTTCAACAGGCGACATATAAGGTCTTAAATCCACACGTTTTGGTAATTCGTTTGATGCCATAGAAGCTTTATACATCGGAGCCTTACTCTTACTTGTCGGACGAATATAACCGCCTTTTTTTATTACCGTACCGTCAGCACGTTTTATCAACGAATGATCATTGTTTTCTGCTGAAACACTTGTACCCGACTGCTGCGAACCGCTGCCGCCGCAAGAACAAAGAACCGCCGTAGCAGTTGCAAATAATAATTTAGAAAATACGCTTTTCATTTTTTTAAAACAATGTTAAAGATTATTAATTTACAAAAATAGATATTTTTTTTTAAGAATTTCACAAAAAAACGACACTTTTTATTTCAGAAAAAAAATATTGCATATCTCTAAAAAAAACATTTACTTTGTCATACAAAAAAAAGAATTAAAAAATATGAACGGAAACTACGTTAAACCCAAAAAGAAATTAGGACAGCACTTTTTGAAAGACCTTTCCATCGCACAAAGAATTGCGGGGAGTATTGATTATAAAGAAGAAAACCAAAAAGCTGGATGTTTGGAAATCGGCCCCGGAACGGGCGTTTTGACACAATTCCTGCTTCAAAACGAAAACCTTGACCTTTTTGTCATCGAAATTGACGAAGAAAGCGTGGAATATTTAGTTGCAAATTTTACCGATTTGTACAAAAACGAAAAAATTATCGGTGGAGATTTTTTGCAATTGGATTTAAAGAAAGAATTTCCGAAAGGTTTTCCTGTGATTTGCGGAAATTTTCCGTACAATATTTCAAGCCAGATTTTTTTCAAGGTTTTGGATTATAAAGATGACGTGAAAGAAGTTGTTTGTATGATTCAAAGGGAAGTTGCGCAACGCATTGTCAATCATGAAGGTACAAAAGAATACGGAATTTTAAGCGTTTTTCTTCAAGCCTATTACGACATTGAATATCTTTTCACGGTTGACGAAAATGTTTTCAATCCTCCGCCGAAAGTCAAATCCGCCGTTATCCGCCTAAAACGCAACAACGTAGAGAAATTGCCGTGCGATGAAAAATTTTTCAGAAAAATTGTCAAAGAATCGTTTAATTTAAGACGCAAAATGTTAAGAAATTCTTTGGCTCAGTATTTTAGCGGCCGCCCAGAAGAAGAACGTTTTTTAACTTTACGCCCCGAGCAACTCTCGGTAAAGGATTTTATTGATTTGACAAATATTTTAACGCAGCAAAATTAAAATCTCAGAAAAAAAGCACAATATGAAAAGCAAATTTTTGTTATTAGCGGCGCTAACATTTTCAATGAATGTCAGCGCACAAACCATCACTTCTCCTGATAAAAAATTGGAAGTAAAACTTTCTGAAAAATCAGGAAACATCTCGTATTCTGTTAATTACAACGGAAAAGAATTTATAAAAAATTCACCGCTCGGTTTAGTAACGGATTTCGGTGATTTTTCAAAAAACTTAAAAGTTGAAAATTTCAAAACTGACACCGTAACGTTTGATTACTCGTCCAAAATCTTGAAAAAGAGCCACATAACCGGCAAAGCAACCCGCGGTGTTTGGTCATTAAGTCATAACGGACAAAAAATTTTCGACATCGTTTTTATGGTTGAAAACAACGATATCGCTTTCAAATATCAACTTTACCGTTATAAAGTTAATGAAAAAGACGAATATCCGCGTTATTGTGCCGTCATAAAAGATGATAAAACATTTTTCAACTTTCCTAACGGGACAACAACTTTTCTCTCGGCTCAGATGAAAGGCGGAACGGGTTGGGCAAGAACGGCTCCGAGTTACGAACTGCCGTATTTTACCGACCGACCCTCAGGTGATAATGCTGACGGTGCAGGTTTTATTTTTCCGTGTCTTTTCAAAACACCTGAAAACGGTTGGATTTTAGTTTCGGAAACGGGAGTTTCGTCTGCTTATTGCGGTTCTCATTTAACATGCGAAAAATCATCAAGTTACAAAATTGCAAACCCGATAGATTCCGATTATAATTATAACGGCAGTTCGGCCTCGGGCATTCCCCTACCCGGTGAAACTCCATGGCGCACGATTACCGTCGGTGAAAATTTAGCACCGATAATGGAAACAACCGTTGCTTGGGACTTTGTTGAACCGCTTTACGAACCCAAAAAAAATTACACTTACGGTGCCGGCACGTGGAGTTGGATTATCGGTTTTGACGAAAGCGTTAATTACGAGTGTCAAAAAGAATACATTGATTTTACCGCCAAAATGGGTTATGTTTCTGTTTTGGTGGATAATTGGTGGGATACTCAAATTGGCAGAGATTCAATTGAAATTCTCTCAAAATATGCACAAAGCAAAGGAGTTAGTCTGTTTCTTTGGTATAATTCCAACGGTTATTGGAACGATGCGCCGCAAACTCCGCGCAACATTATGAACAACACAATCAATCGCCGCAAAGAAATGGCTTGGATGCAAAAAATCGGAATCAGAGGCATAAAAGTAGACTTTTTCGGCTCTGACAAACAGCAGACAATGCAACTTTACGAAGATATTTTGACAGATGCTAACGATTTCGGTTTGGAAGTGATTTTTCACGGTGCAACCCTGCCGAGAGGTTGGGAAAAAATGTACCCGAATTTTATCGGCTCAGAAGCGGTTTTGGCGAGCGAAAACTTACATTTCGGTGATGAATTTTGCCGTCAAGAAAGTTATAACGCCACACTTCACCCGTTAATCAGAAACTCGGTTGCTTCAATGGATTACGGTGGAGTAACATTGAACGAATATTTTAACACCGCTAACGATACTACAATTTGGGGCGGACACAGAGTAACGAGTGATATTTTTCAGTTGGCTGTTTCGGTTTTGTTTCAATGTCCGCTAAACCATTTGGCTCTTTATCCGAGAGTTACGAAAGAAAACCAACCTTGGAAACTTGACTTTTTGAAAAAAGTCCCGACCCTTTGGGACGACATTAAATTTATTGACGGTTATCCCGGAAAATTTTTAATCATGGCAAGAAAACATCAGAATACGTGGTACGTTGTGGCTATCAACGCAGAGAAAGAACCGCTCAAACGTACAATTTCTTTACCGTTTATAAATTCGGATTTAACGCTTTATGCTGACGAATCAAAAGGCGGCGAGGCAGTAAAACCCGTCAAAATTTCCAAGGACAAAACGTACAAAATCGCTGTTGAGAAAGATTGTGCGGCAATTTTCGTAGGAAAAGAATAAAAAAAGTTGTTTTATTCCTTAAAAAATTATATCTTGCAAAAAATATTCTGCAAGAATGTTAAAAAATGTTGTCTTGATATTAATAATAGTGCTTTTTGCATTTTTCCCCAGCAAAGTATCGGCTCAAAATGATACTCGAAACTTTGTTGCGGAATTTGGAGATACTATTCTTTCTGTTCGAGACAGCATTTTTTATGACAGTATAGCAAAAAGTTACGTCAATACTGCAATTGACCTTTCGATGGAAGACGATTGTTTGGACTCCACGGTTTCGTATCTTTATAAGGCATTAGAGGTTTTTGAAAAGCTAAAAAATAAAAAAAACGTAGGGCTTATGCTTGTTAACATAGGCCTTATGTATTCCAATTACAATCAGTTACAACTAAGTTTCGATCATTATGAAAAAGCCTTGAAAATCTTGGACGAGGCAGGCGATATCAACAATTTGGCTTGGCTAAACTATTTGTTAGGAATCTCTAACATGAACCTCAACGCCTCTGACGTAGCCTCAAACTATCTCAAAAGATCCAAAGAAATGTACGCTTTAACAAAAGACAGCGACAATTATAAACTCGTAAATGCAATTATCGCCAAAAATAATTTCGATATTTCAAAACCTAAAGGCATAAAAAAAATGATTGAGGCTAACAAAAATCAAGAAGCCCAATTAAAAGAAATCAACGTTCAAGAATTTATGATTATCGATTATATAAGTCTGTGTTTCAGCACAATATCGGATTTTTATTATGTTTTTTCACGACTTGAAAACAACGATACGCTCAAAAATTATTACAAAACAGCCATGCAGAAAATTTATAACGGCTGCATCAAATACCATGAATACATGGGACAATATTCCTCCCGTGAAAAAATTTCAAAAGCCTACGTCTTAATGGCAAACAACAATCTCAAACAAGCGGGGAAATTATTGAATCAAATAGAAGAAAAGGATACGCCCGAATTTTACGGAGCGATGGAAGAATATTGCAAAGCCGCAGGCGATTACGCTCAAGTTTTAAAATACAATGAACTAAGGAACAAATGCGAAAAAACGGTTTTCAGTTCGGAATATTCCGTTAAATACGAAAGAAATTTAACACAAAAAGCCTACGAAGACAAAATCGTTGAAAGCGAAATTCGTCAAAAACGTCAGAATTATATTTGGCAACAAACACAACGCAGAGCCGAATACAGACAGATTTTTATGATTATAATACTACTTTTGCTGATTGCGATAATAACATTTTCGTATTTCAAAAGTATATTTTTAGGACAACTGACGCAACAATTAAGAGCAAGAAACCATGAAATCATTAATCAAAACAAAAACCTTCAAATAAAATATCAGGAAATTTATGCACAGAAAGCAGCAATTGAAGCTTTGAAAGAACAAGTTGAAGCCTACCGCCAGGATTTGGCATCGCTAAACAAATACCTGCTTTATTCGATACACACAGCAGAAAAGATTCAAAACGCAGCTATTCCGTATTCCGAAATCATGCACAAAATTTTCGGAGAATGTTTCGTTTATTGGAAACCTAAAAATATCGTTTCAGGCGATTTTTATTGGGTCAATGAAATCGGAGAGCGAAAATATCTTATCACGGCAGATTGTACGGGACACGGTGTACCGGGCGGATTGTTGAGCATTTTAGGAATTTCGATTCTAAACGATATTGCCTCAAGTTTTTCTTCATTAAATGCAGGCAGCATTTTGGACTTGTTCAGAAAACGTTTCGTTGATACTCTGAACGTAAACGGAGAATTAGAGGACGGAATAGATTTGGCGTTAATAATAATAGACAAAAACAAATCCTCACTTGAATACGCCGGTGCAAAACGTCCTTTGTTTTTAGTCAGAAACAATATTTTAACAGTTTACAAGCCCGATTCACTCAGCATCGGCAGAAACTTTATGAAAGGCGAAAAACATTTTACAAACCATAAAATTAACATTCAAAAAGGCGATATGCTTTATACGTTTACGGACGGAATTACCGATCAAATCGGAGGCGAAACGGGAATTGAAAAATTTTCAGTTCCGGCGTTAAGGGAGTTATTACAAGAGACAGCATATTTCCCGGCTCAACTTCAAAAAAGTATAATTTCGGCAGCCGTTTCCGAACACACAAATTCTTCCGTTATTTTGTCCGTTGAACAATTAGACGACCAATTATTAACAGGCATAAGAATATAAAAGAAACGGATTTTCTCTCTAAAAAAAACACAGTCAAATCTAACGTAAGAGGAAAATCCGCTTCTTTTTTTTTAATTAAAAACAACTAATTAAATTCAAATAGCAAAGCCTTGTTAGGATAGTAACTGTCTGTTGAAAATTTTTCAACAAATTTACCGTCACGAGAGAATCTGTAAATCTCTCCGAAAGTTTTATAACCGGCAGTGCCGATATAAAAATCACCGTTTGAATAGTCAATATTAAACAAATAAATCATTGCGGTTTTAAGCTCTGGCGTTGAAGTTAAATCCAAAAATGCCTCCGTTGAACCTTTTTTATAAAATTCCGTCTGATATACTCCATCACCGACAAATGTGCTATTAACATAATAAAAATCAATACCGTCAGTTACGAATTTAGTACCGAGAGCAAAAACAGAATATTCTTTAGTCTTGGGATTTACCTCAAGAATTTCTTGTGCCCAAGTCGTTGTGTTATAATGAATAACATAAAGATTATCACCGAAAGCAATAACATTTGTCGGGTCTTCAGCTACTTCAATATGCTCTTTCAACGAAAAATTAGAAAGCTCAATGACAGCAATTCTGTTATCGTATTTCACAGTATAATCTCCGGCAATAGCAGCATAAAGCGTATTATCCTTAATACAGATTTCTTCGGGGTGAGGTCCTACTTCGAGAAAAGCTTTCGGTGCAGAAATCGAAGTTGTATCAAACTTTGCAACTTGTCCCGAATAAAGCGAAACATAAATGAAACCGTCTTTTGCCGCTAAATATCTCGGCTGACCTTCTTCGGTTTTGAAAAAATATTTTTCAACAACTTTGCCCTCAGAATCAAGTTTTGCCAAATAACTAGAGCCGAAAACACTCAAATAAAGTCTTCCGCCATAAGAAATTAAATCTTGACCCACATCGCCGAGTTTTTCATTATTTTGCAAAGCGTAAACATCTGATTGATAATTGTTTTCTGCGTTCGGATAATAAATACCCAAAGTTGCATCGTTAGTACCCCAATTACCCTCGCTGAGAATAAAAACTTTTTTAATCTCATCAGAAACGGGATCAATTATAATCCCAGGTTCATTATCCTCATTATCTTCGCAAGAAGAGAAAAATGCGGTTGTGCTCAACAATAAAGCACTTAACGAAAAAAATTTTAAAAATTTGTTTGTCATTTTGTTATATGTTTTTAAATGTTTATAATGTAAAATTAAATTCTATTCTGAATTGTCGTCCGGGCATCGGATAAAATTTTATGACATCGTATTGTTTGTCAGTAAAATTTATGCAAGAAATTTTCACAAACAGACTGCTGTTTTTTACAGAAAATTCTCTTGAAAGCGAGGCTGAAAATTCAGCGTACTTTTCGATTTCGTTGCTCGGAACGTTATATTCTAAAAAGTAACGCTTGCCACTAAAAACAGAAACGAAACTCAGCGAATATTTCTGATATTTCAACACCGAATAAAAGTTTCCCGAATGTAACGGCGTATAAGGTATTTGATTGTTGTAAAGCTTTGATGTTTTGTCTGTTACGTCTACGGCTTTTTGATAAGAATATTTTGCAAAAACATCAATATCAAATTCTGAAAGCTTGAAATTTTTGTTAGCAGAAAAATCCGCTCCTAAAATTTTAACTTTGCCGTAATTCGACATTTTCCAAATATACAAAGTCGGAATCGCAACTATCTTATTATCAACGTTATTGTGATAAAAATCAGCCGAAAAATTCCAAGATTTTCCACCGTAACTTAAGCCAAGATTAAATTCTTTTGCATCTTCGGGTTTCAAATTCGTAGAACCTAAAGTTGTGTAATACAGTTCGTTGAAAGTAGGAACGCGGTAAGTATTTTTGTACAAGAGATTAACAGCAAAATTTTTTATAGGAAAAACCTCCAATGTCATATAAGGTGTTCCCTTGTCCAAATCTTGAAAATGTCCGCCGCTAATAGTTTTTTCCCTCAAATGCGTAAAAACTTCGCCAAAAGTAACTATAAACAAATTCTTAAAACGATAACGCAAATTTGCCACCGCTTGAATAGTGTTACGCTTTGGGTCTCTGTCGGTTATATCACTTTCAAGAGTGTTGAAACTCTCGTCCACACTCATCGAAAAACTCATCGGCGAAATCACCTGCCAAAGATTTATCCACGAAAAGAAAAGTTCGTTTTGAGTGGAATTTTGTTTAAGTTTTCCCCCAGTATACATAACATTTTTGTCAGTATAATAATTGTTGGAATAGTCGTATTTTGCAATCAATTTAGTTGTTAAATTACTGAAAATACGGCGTTTATAATTAGTCTGGAGAAAAAAGTCAGCATCTTTGAGACGCTCCTTAGCATAAGGATTATAAAAAACAACGCTTCCGGGAAGTCCCCTCTCCGACTTATAACCGTAAAATTTTATATCAAAATTGTTTTTTAACGAGTCATTGAAACTGAGAGATAACTCCAATTTTCCGGAACGGACATCAGTATTGCGACGTTTTTCTTTTGTTACGGTTTTATAATTTTTCAAAGTGAAATCATACATTCCGTCAGAACGCAAAAAGGCAGCGTCTGTCTTAAAAATCAAACGATTAGAAATTTTCTTCAAAAAGTCAGCGCCAAGAAAAACATACCCAAGAGAACCTGTTTTAAGATTTACTTTCAATTTTTGAGGCTCATTGAAAACGTTGTCAAACGAGTTGATACTCAGCGTTGCTCCTGCGGCAAAAAGTTTTGCAGGTTTTAGAAGGTTGTCCGTCTGACCGATGCAAAGATTTATCTCGGAAATGCTGCTGACCTGAAAACGCGAAATATCAATTTGTCCGCCTAAAGTGTTTGAAACTGGCACACCGTCGTATTCAACAGCCGTATGCGAAGCACCGAGAGAGCGCACTGAAACGGTTTTTAAACCGCCCGTACCGCCGTAATCCTTTATGTTAAGTCCGCTGAACCATTTCAAAACATCAGATATTTCGCTAACCGGCATCAAGCAAATAAATTTTCCTTCAAGTGCCTGAACGATAGAGGATTTCTTTTTGTCCTTATCAGCAAAAACATCTATTTCCCTTAAATTTTTGGTGATAACGGTATCTGAGCCTTGTGCAGAAACATCGGCACAAAACACCACCAACCACACCAAAATCAAAGAGTATGGCAAAAATTTTCTCATTTTTATAGAAAATGAAAGTTATTTTCAAAAGTCATTATCCTTGCCGTCCTCGCAGCTTAAGATAACAAAAAAGGCTGTTTTGCAGGTCTTCTGACTTACTTCGTTTAACGTTACGCCTTCCCGAAAAAACTTTCAGTGGCAAAAAGAATGTAACGCCTTATAAAAAAGTTAACAGCAGCGGGACTGTTCAGGTTTTTCACCTGATTCCCTTTTAATTCCGAAGACCCTGAACGGGTAGCGGAAACAAAACACCGAAGGCAAAGGTAAATGTTTTTTTTCAGCCCGTTTTTTTGGAAATTGTTATTTTTATATTAACAATAAATACAACAATCGCAAAAAACAAAAATCAGTAATCTACGACCTCGAAAACGGCTTGCCCCGATGAACAATCAGGTGAGAGAATTTTCAAAATCGTACAAAGTGTAGGCGTAATGTCCGCTGTACTGATTTTTCTACTAACCGACAACTTGTTGATGCCCCGACCGTAAAAAATTAATGGTACATGAGTATCATGATTATATGGAGAGTTCTGTGCTGAAAGCGAAAAATCAGAAGTATTTTCTCCAATTTCATACCAGCCCGGCTCAAGGTTTATAATTATATCTCCCGAGCGTTTTCGGTTGAAAGAATTTACGGCTTGTTTCCATATTCCAGTCAATGAATGATTTTCGAGCAAAGCCGAAGCCGGCACTGCATCAGAAATGCCCTCTATTTCCAACAAAAACTGCGATGCCATATCTTGAACCTCTTTCAAAGAGAGTTTATGTCTTTCAATGGCAAGACGGTTAAGATAAACCTGACGGTTGAAATATTTATCGACCCATTTTTCATCACCGTACAATGCCCTGAGATAAGCGTTAAGAAGGGTCATATAATGTTTTACGTCGATTTTTTTGCCGCTCATGCCCATATCTTGTAAGAAAAGTGGCGTATCGGAACTGCCTCTATCAGAGGTCAAAAAAACAATGTAATTGCCGCGACCTAATCTTTGGTCAAGACGTGTTAAAATCGTAGCAATATCACTATCAAGCCTTAAATAAATATCCTCTAACTCCACAGAACGAATTCCGAAAACATCACTCGCATAACCCGCCGCAGAAAAATTTATCACCACCAAATCCGTAAAATTATCTTTGCCGATGTCCTCGTTTTCGATTAAATTTAGCACAAAATCTTTAACATATTCGTTTGCGTAGGGCGTATAACGCAATATTTTATAATCCCCGGCAGTATTCATTTGTTTCAAATTGTAGGGAAAAGTACTTTTGCCGGCAATACCGTTTTCGTAAAAACTATTATCGGGAAGCGATGCCTTGTATTCGCTCATATTTTTTAATGTAAACCAACCGCGTTCCAAATATTGCGAAGGAAAATTTACGCTGTTAAAAGTTTTCACCCATTCGGGTAATTCGTTTTTATAATAAGAACTTGTTATAAAACCGCCCGTTTTTTCATCAACCCAATAAGCGCAATCACCGAGTTTTCCCACCGGAATTACCGCTCCGTAATTATTATAAGAAACGCTGAAAACTTTACTCTGCTTAAAATTAGAGAGTTTCATCTCGTCGCCTAATGTTGTGCCCAAAAGCGATAATGGTGAAACTTGTCCCGTCTCAGATTCCGAGCCGACAGCTCTGTATCTCGTATCCTGAATACAAGGAACATATTTTTTGGATACTCTGTCGTACCAAGTATCGGCTATAATACCGTGATTGACGGGATTTGCGCCCGTAAAAATAGTTGCATAACCCGGTGCTGGTTCGGTTATCATGTATTCATAATAAGCGTTGTTGCAAACTGCGCCCTTTGTTAAAAGCCTTAAAAAACCGTTTTCGCTCATGGTTGAGCTGTATCTTGCAATAGCATCATAACGCATTTGCTGAACCACGATACCAACAATCAGCGGTAATGACGAATTAGAATTATTTTGTGCAAAGCCCTGAAAAACAAAGCCGCACAACAAAAAAAATATAAACTGAATTTTTCTCATTTTGAAATCCTTAATTTTAATTCTCTTGTTCTCAAACTATCTTTTAAAGTATTGTTTTTGACCATAGCCTCCAAGGAAAGTCCCGCATCGGAATTTCCGCTCCAACGTCTGCAAAGATACAAAACGTCAAAGATTCTTTCCAATTTATATTGCCTTGACAATCTTAAACACAGATCATAATCCTCACCGTAACTTAAATTTTCAAAAGGATTTTTCCTGATTATAGGCGTAAAATAACATCTCGGCGCCCCAAAACCATTAACTCTCAACGCGTTATTAACACCGTTTTCTTTTGTATATTCTCTGTGGTCGATAATAATATCGTTTAGAGGTCTCATCTGAAAATCCGTCAAACGGTAACTTCCGATTACAACGCCGCATTTTTCCTTCAAGAAAACATCAACGATTTTTTGCAAAACCTCATCGCTTGAATAAACATCGTCGCTGTCGAGTTGAACGGCAAAAGCACCGCAATAAGGCGAATTGATTGCTTTGTTCCAACAACCTCCGATTCCAAGGTCAGTTTCTTGAGGAATAATATGGACTAAAGCCGGATTCTTGATTGAACGGATTTTTTCCGTTGTCTTAAACTCCGAATGATTATCCACGACGATAACATTGAAAGGGAAATTCGTTTTTTGATTCAACGCCGAATTAATTGCCGTTAATATCGTATCAGGACGGTTTTTAACGGGAATTATTATACTTGCAAGTGTTTTGAAAGTTTTTACAAGTAAATCAAAGTTTTCTATTTCGGTATTAACGGGTGAAATTTTAGCGTTAATAGCCTCAAGATATTGCGTAAAAACTTTTTCCGCTTCTATTTGATAATCACGGTTTTTGGGGTCGCAATACGCAAAATGTGCTGTCTCGAAATCCTCTGAAGAATTTCCGCTATTATATAAAGTGTAAAAACTTTCGGTTTTAAGAATTTTTCCAAGTCTTGAGATTTTTAATCTGAAATCATACAGACCGGCATGAAAAAGTTTTTCGTTTTGGTCTTTGACAGCTTGTTTGGCTTTAAGATTATCAACGATAATACATTTTCCAAAATCGAAATCGTCCCTTAATGAACCCTCCAAATAATCGCACAAAGGCACTTTTTTATTAATATTATCATAATATTCGCTATAAAGCATAGAAAAATCTCCGCTTAAAGAGATAATTTCAGACAAAATTTCCTCTTTTAAAGTGATATTTTCAAAAATTAGAAGAGAAAAATCCTTGTCCGCAGCCTCAAAAAAAGCAAAAATATCCTCTGATGAAGAAAAATTAACTTTTTTTGGAAGAAAATTAGCATATAAGTCTATATCGCAACTCTCTGATATTGCAACATTTAAATTGTTTAAAACGTCCATCGCTTATTTTTTTTGAAAAATTAATGTAAAAATATTGATAAAAAATTTGGTAGAAGCATAATTTTTGTATAATTTAACGCAGAATTAATAAGAGGTCTTTTAGACATTTAATACAATTAACAAAAGGAAAACGTATGGCTAATATAACTATTCCACCAAAATCGCGTATTGAATGGGCTAAACTTATAAGCGGTGAGATTGATTATAAGTTTAAGAATTACGTGTTACAGATACGTATATACCAAATGCGCAAAGACATCAGCATGGGTAAACTCACACTAAATGCGGCAGTAGACCAACTATATGAGTTGTGTCAAAAGTATTCATTAGCAGTTCAAGTAGACTGTAAGGCAATTTTTGTAAAATGGTAACACTAAAAATCTGATAATTATGGAAAGTAAATTATATACAAAACAGCAAGTCATAGATTTCATTAACGCCGGAAATGTCATGCTACTCTCCGGTAGTGAAAATGCACTTAAAGATTTACCCAAAGGTAAATGGATTGCCGGAACAACGCCGTATTGCATGGATAATATCGGCAAATGCGAGGAAGAGATGATTTTTGTTGATGATTTCACTCAAATTGCAAAACAATCTAAAATAGAAGTTTACGACAAAGATACAATTAAGAATATCGCTATAAACGGTTATAAAAACGGTGTTGTATTTCTTGTTCTGCCAATAGAAACTGACGTTTACTATACGTTTTCGGACAATTCTTTGAGTTACGAAGGCATTTTTGACAATCCCGTAGTAGGTTACGTTGCATGTATGAAGATGGAGGATTACGGAAAAGTAAAATCCAAAACAGCGTGCGGTATCAATGGAAAACTCACTGAAGACAAAGCAGTTGCGCTTTATATAGAACTTCCTAATAATTTGGCTGCCCGTGCCGAAATTATCAACCTCGACACAATAGATTACGATACTTCCGTTATTGTATTCCCCAAGACGGGATTTTTACAATCGGATTGTACAATAGACGGCAAGCCGGGCAATATTGCTCAATACTTGGAAAATGTAATTAAACCCAAAATCGGCAAATATTCACAACTTATAACAAGTCAGAACGGTGCACTTATCAACCGCGATATCAAAGTTGTAGACGTTAATAAAGGTGAAGTATCATTTTTCTCATCTACATATGCGGGCGATGAGTACAGAATGGTAAAAAACGGTGCTGATTATTTGAAAATGTTCAACGAAACATTAGCTGATAAACGCACTGAAGTTGCAGCTTGTTTCTCATGTGTGTCATACTTTTTCGGAGGTGATTTCATCGGAAAACACGTGACCAAAAACGGTATTTACGCATTCGGTGAAATTGCATATCAATTGCTCAACAAAACAATCGTTACGTTGGAAATTGATAATGTAGGCTAAAAGATTTCATTCTCTCTTTTATTCATATTCGTTATGTCAGACTGCTAAAAAAATTAAAAAAATTTTAGCAGTCTTTTTTTGTACAATAACGAATTTTTTAAAAAAAACCAAAACAAATTACAATTCTTCGATTTCAGTATCTGCGCCCTCTACGGTAGAGCCTCTCACTAAAAGTTTTGTGGGAACGATAACGGTTTCAAAAGGTTGAAAAATTTGAGTTTCAATACGTTTTAAAAGCAGTTCCGTAGCTTTTGAACCGATTAACGAGCCATTTTGATCCACCGTCGTAAGCTGAGGAGTTGTTACCTGCGAAATCAAACCGTTAGTAAAACCGGCAACGGCTGTCTGTTGAGGCACTTTGATACCGTTTTTCGTTAAGGTCGTAATAGCACCGATAGCAGTCATATCGTTTACGGCGAAAATAGCGTCAGGAATTTCTCCCGATTTACAAAAATCGTTCACTATTTTCACGGCTTGAGAAAACTTATCGCATTTATAAATCATATCCTCGCCTAAAAACAATTTATGACGCTTCAGAGCATCAATATAGCCGCGTTTTCTGTCAGCTCCTATTCTTACGTTGTCAGGACCGGCAAAATGTATGATTTTTTTTCTGCCCGTCGAAATTAAATGTTCAACAGCAGAAAAAGCAGCTGCATAATCATCAATTATACATCTGTCGCAAAGTGTAGCATGAGGCGGACGGTCAAAAAACACAATCGGAATCTGACGGTTCATCACGTTGAAAAGATGATCGTAATTATAAGTTTCTTTTGTAATAGAAATCAAAATACCATCAACACGGAGCGAAACAAGCGTTTTGATATTGCTCACCTCACGCTCGTAACTCTCGTTTGACTGACAAATCATAACGTTATAACCCGCCTTAGCAGCTCTTTCCTCAATACCGCTTATCACAGCCGAGAAAAAATGGTGTTTTATTTGCGGAATGATAACGCCGATAATATTACTTTTGCCGCTATGCAATCCGAGTGCAAGAGTATTAGGTTGATAGTCAAGGCTTTCTGCTGTTTTTCTAACAATTTCTTTAGTTTCAGGACTAATATCCGGGTGATCTTTCAACGCACGAGAAACAGTAGAAGGCGACAAACCTAAAATCTTCGCTATATCTTTTATCGTAGCTTGTCTTTTAATTTTCATAATATTTAAAAATAAAAGTGCCTAAAATTAGAAAAAATACAGCAAATTTTCAAAAAAACTCTATATTATTTTTCATACATTAAATTGCAACCTCTCGTATCGGAATTATCAAAACGGCCTGAAACTTTGAACGTTCCGTCAGGAAATTTTATTCCTAAATCTTTCGTCTGAATAAAACTGCAAGAATAAAGATTTGCCAAGTCAATAACATTGATTCCGCCCGTAACTCCGTCCTTAACATATTCAAACGGGTCCAAGGCGTCACGAATTAAAATTTTCATCGTTTTTGACTCTTTGTAA
The DNA here is from genome assembly GCA_017412115.1 of Bacteroidales bacterium. GTDB lineage: Bacteria > Bacteroidota > Bacteroidia > Bacteroidales > UBA3824 > UBA3824. Next base: position 53,574 of record JAFPYR010000122.1, read on the forward strand.
ATACCGTTAGCGGAAGAATAAGCCTGCGACAAAAGTTCGGTCATACCGTATTCTGAATGTATAGTTTCAACGCCGAGTCTTGAGCATAAAATTTCATGGACTTCCTCACGCGTAATCTCTTTGCGGCGGCCTTTCATACCACCGGTTTCCATTACAATAAGATTTTTTCCGTAATTTTTTTGAAATTTTTCGGCATAATCCAAAAGCGCAAACGTTACACCTATCAAAATTATTTTTTTCCCTTTTTTCAACAAATAATCAATTTTCTTTTCAAGGGACAAAAAATCATAAAGATAAAAACCATCGTTACCGTTACCGGAGAGTTCCATAAGTTGCTCTACCATTGTAACAAGCGACGAGCCTTTCCTCTCTAAATACGCCGGCAACAATGCCAAAAAATGATATTGCCTTACATCACCGTAAAACTCCTCAAAACCTTGAATAAGAGAACGATAATAAATTTCAGATTTTTTAACGTAATGATGCGAAGCCTCTTTGCCAGTCGTGCCGGAAGACAGAAAAACCTCCTCAGGCAAAAAATCCGTTGTTTTAACCTCAAAAAGTTTAAAAAACTCAGCCGGCATAAACGGAATTTGCCTAACATCATTGATTTTTTCGTCGTATTTTTTCAAAAGTTTCAAATATTTTGCGTAGACGGGATTATTAACCCGTTGAAAATCATATATTTCGAGAGCAGTAGAAAAAAAATCACCGCCCGAAAAAATTTTTTCTTCCAATTTGTTATCCATGCCAAACTTTTCGCTTGTATTATTAATACCAACCTATATTTTTTTAATTATTTCGGGGCAAAATTACCAAAAATAAATGACAAAATTTCCGTTTTGACAAATTGTCAGTGAAAATTTGTCGGTTTTATGACAAATTGTCAGCAAAAATAACATTTTTCGGCATTGGCACTCAAATTGAATATTCCTCAAGTGTAAAACAAAAAACAAAAACAATAAACAAAGAAAAAAATAAAAAAATGAATAATATAAACTTTTTAAACAAGGAGGCTATTATGTTACAGAGATTTTTCAACAATGATGACATTGACTGGTTTGGTAACAATCTGTTTCAGATTGACAACAACAAAATGAACGGTGTTCCCCCGGTAAACATCAGCGAAAAAAACGACGGTTTCATTATCGAAATGGCCGCTCCGGGTTATAAAAAAGAGGATTTTGCCGTTAATGTAGACAAAAATCTTTTGACGATTTCCGTCAACAAGAAAAAAGAAAACACTTACACGGAAAACAACAACGGCAACAACAAAGAGAAAAACGAGGCAAAAGTTTATCGTCGCGAGTATAGCTTCAGCAGTTTTTCAAGGTCGTTTACTTTACCGGAAGGCGTTGACGCTCTGAAAATCAGCGGTTCTTACACCGACGGTATCTTAAAACTCGAGATTCCTAAATGTGAGGTTCAGAACACCAAAAAAGCAATCGAAATAAGATAAGGGTTAATGTTATCAAAAAAAAGAGAAAAAGGGATTTCCCAAAATGGGAAGTCCCTTTTTTTATGTTAAAACGGATAACCGATACCGATATTAAAAGCCCAATTTGAAGTGTTGAAAATAAATTTTTTATCATCTTGAAAAACCCAACGGTGGTCTTCTTCTAAAGCCGGGTCGTAAAGTTTCAAACCGAAATCTGCTCTGAAAACAAAGAAATCAAAATCCAATCTCAATCCCAAACCCGTTCCCAAAGCAATCTCCTTATAAAAACGGTTGAAAGCAAAATCTCCGCCTTCACGTTTATCATCTTTGTTAACAGACCAAATATTTCCGGCATCAAAAAACCATGCACCTTCCACAACCCAAAAAATCTTAAAACGGTATTCAAGATTTGCCTCGATTTTCATATCCGAGGTCATGTTAGGATATTTTGAAATCAAACCGTTTTTTTCGTCATTAACGTAACTGCCCGGGCCAAGACTTCTTATCTGCCATGCTCTCAAAGAGTTAGCACCGCCGGAGAAATATTGTTCGGTAAAAGGCATTACAGAAACGTTTCCGTATGGAAAACCAATACCCAAATAGGCTCTAAAAACCACCGTATTAGTTCCTATCGTCTTGATATAATGCCGAAAATCAATATCCGTCTTTACGAACTGAGAATAAACAGTTTCAAAAAAAGGAACTGTATAGGCTCCCGAAGAGTTTTTTTCTGCATTAGAATGTTTGTTGATGGCATACAAAAGATTTCCTGCCCATGAAAGACTGATTTTCAAATAATTATACATTCTCTTACCACGACTCTGATTGTTAAAGGTAAAAGAATAAGAACTGCCCAAAATAAAATGGTCTTGATAAGAATCTTTGATATAAAGTCTATCAAGCCATGCCATAAAAGCACTATCGGCATTTGTGATGCGGATAGAACTCAATCTTACGGGCGTTACGGTATTCGTAGCGTATTTTCCGACATTCCATTGATAATAAAAACTACCGTTAATAGCTGCTCTTGTATAATCGGGACGCTTGCGGTAATTGAATCCCAAAGAAAAATATGATTTCGGAGTTTTTCGGCGCGTTATCATGCGGAAATACCTCGGTGCTAAAAGTCTCGGAAAATAAAATCTCGTTTCTAAGGCATATTCCTGAGTGTTAAGATCGAAATGGTTTTGCTCCGCTGAAAAATTATTTTGCGATTCCAGTGCCAAAGACAATCTCAAATCGAAACTTTCAGCACCGTGAAAAAAATTTTTGTGCTGATACGTAAACGATGACAAAGCTCCGAGATTGCCCGAAGAATTCGTTCCGTCAATTTCATAACTGTAAGACTGCAAAGCCGAATTTGTCAAATAAATATTACAATTAAGAGAATCCCTGTATGAAGAAGGTTCAAACTCGATATTAACCAATTTGTAAATATTGAACGCCGTTAAATGCCGATACGTGTTATTAACATTTTGTTGATTGTAAACCTGACCTTTACGCAAAAAAACTTCACGGAAAATCATGCTGTTTTTTACAACCGAAGGCTCGTTTGAAATAAATTTAATACCTGGAAAAATTCTATCTTTGGCTTTAAGATAAGTCGTATCCATATCGCTCAAATACTCGTCTCTGTCCCTCAAAGCGGCTTTGTTGTCAAAATTCGGAAAAACAGAAACCTCGGAAATAAACGAACGTAAATGCTTGACTGTCTTACCGTTAGATAATGTTACGGGCAAAATCTCTATCGTAACATCAGCTAAATACACCGAACGCGAAGTATCAACCGTAAAAGTCACGTAGTCCGTTGAAAATCTGTAATATCCGTTGCATTTAAGACTATTAGTAATCCTTGAACGCTCCGACTGTAAAACATCAATATCAAGATTGTTTCCGATTTTCAAAAGACATTGCAAAGTATCTTCAAAAACATATTTTTTCAGAGTGTCGTCTTTTTCGATTTTATAACTTATGCTATTAATTTTCATCGGATTACCGGCTTTAATCTGATAAATGACCGATGCGTTTTGCTTCTTGATTTTTTCTTTGTAAGTAACCTGAGCTTCGTAATAACCTTTGGTTTTCATGTAAAGGGCGATTTGCTCGGCAGATTTTTTAGTTGAAGCAGGTTTGTATTTAACAGGCTCCTCCCCTATTTTCTGCAAAAACAACGGGAACGAAAAAATTTTGCTTTTCTCCTCATAACCTTTTTCAAGATGTTTGGAAAGTTTTTTTTCAAATTTTTCACTGACTTTGTTCCAATATTTCATGGAATCAAGATTTGAAATTCCCATATAATATGAGGCAACGTAAGAACATTTTTTGATTGTATCCCTCAACAAAAGTTCCTTATTTTTGAACTTATCTTTAATAAGTTTGTTTTTTTCTTCGAGTTTTTTTTCATTAATTTGACGCAAAGAATCGGCCTTTCGAGGGTTTACGCAGTTGTAAATTCTTGCGTGCAAAGCCATTCCGAGAGTAGTTCTAATAGGACTCTGACGGATATACCCTTGCGGTTCTGCGACATCAATAGAAGGTTCATCACATTCTACTTTATTGGAAACCAACAAGTTGTCATCCTCAGTAAAATATTTTTTGGGCGAACACTGAAAAAAAGCAGCCGCTACAAAAAACAAAAATATTATATAAATATAATGTGTTTTCAATTTTTTTTGTAATTTCGTTTCAAAATTAATTAAATTAAATGATTAGCAAAAATTGTATTAAACATATAAACTCTTTGGAGTTGAAAAAATTCAGAACAATATCCGGCACTTTTATAGCGCAAGGCAGAAAAGTTGTTAATGAATTGTTGCGTTCAAGGCTGAAAATTAAAACCGTTTACGCCCTTAAAAGTTGGATTGAGAAAAATTCAGAAAACTTTCAAAACGTTGAAATTCAGGAAGTAAGTCCTGAAGAAATCAAAAAACTTTCCGATATGCAAACACCGCCCGAAGTTTTAGCGGAAGTTTTTATGAAAGAGGTTCAAGAATTTGAACTCAACGCTCAAAAACTTTACCTTTGTCTTGACAGTGTGCGCGATCCGGGCAATTTCGGCACGATTTTAAGGATAGCTAACTGGTTCGGAATCAATGACATAATCGCATCAGAGGATTGTGTAGACCTTTATAATTCCAAAGTTATTCAAGCGGCAATGGGCTCTGCATTCCGCATAAACGTTTTTTACACTGACCTAACTCAAACGCTATCAAAGGCCGCAAAAGAAGGAATTCCCGTTTATGGAACGTTCCTTGACGGTAAAAATATTTATCAGGAAAAATTATCGTCAAACGGTATAATCGTTTTAGGAAACGAAGGTCACGGAATACTCCCCGAAACAGAAAAACTGATAACAAAACGGCTTTTTATCCCAAGCGGAGCCGACAAAGAAAACGCACCCGAATCGCTCAACGTTTCGTCCGCAGCTTCAGTTGTTTGCAGTGAATTTTTCAGAAGGAAATTCTAAAAAAAAAGCGGCATACGTTTCACAACGCCCGCCGCATCCTTTTTACCAATTACACTAAATATGCATGAAAAATCTTTAATATCTTGTCTATCTTCATTAATAACCAATACAATTCTCTTGTTTGACCTTATCGCATTTTATTGAAAAAAGCGTAATAAAACTCAAATATTTTCTACTGCGCAAAGATAAAAATAAAAACAAAACTTCCAAAGTTTTTAACTTATTTTTATCGTTAAAAAAAGGGAAAGCCATTTAGACCTCCCCCTTTTTTTATATTTAACTTAAAAATTACTTCTCTAACGCATATTTTTCTACAATACTTCAGCAATTTTCTTTCTCAAAATTTCAACGGCTTTGCAAATTTGAATCATTTGTTCGTTGCTTGCCGTGATAACGGTGTGAGAGCCTTGCGTTGTAATTGACTGACCGTTTACAACTTCCGTTTTGTCTTCACCCTCTATGGTCTCGATTACCACAGGCTCGTAAGCTTTAGAAAGCTCTTTGAATGCCGAAACGAGTTTTACATAATTGAGGTCGTTACCCATGTAATGGATTAAAACTGTCATCAACTCGTCCAAAATATATTTTTGACTTGCGATATGGTCTTTCATGCGTTTGTTTTCTTTTTCAAGATAAACCTTTGTTGCAAGATAAAGAGATTCCGTCCAAACGCCCGTAACCATCAATGCACTAACGTTAGCACGATTGTTACTGCGCAAGTATGTATCCATGCTGTAATAACTCATGGTTGAAAGAATCAACAACGAGTCAAGATTGTTGTTGTTTGTTGCAATACGTTTTAAGGCTGAAAAATCGAAAAACTGTCCGAGTTTCAAATCATCAGTCAATTTTCTGATTGTAACAAGATACTCCAAAACATCACCCGTCTGGTCGTAAACGTTAAGATAACCTAAGTCTGCACAATAAACGCCCAAACCTAAAGATTTTTTGTACGTTGTTTCAAAATCTTGGCTTATCTGCGTATCAAACAAATAGTTATGATTGTATTTAACTTTAGAGTCCTTTATGATTGCCGAAACCTCAACAGGAGAGGGAAAACTTTGAATCAAATCACCGAAGTCAGAAATATTTCTGCCTTCAAACTTCGCCATAAAGTCTTTTGTCAATCCGTAAGCCTCTAAATCAACATTAACAATGATTTCTTCTTTTTCAGAATTAACACCACCGTTTTGAGATGATGAACCCGAAACTGAGCCGCAACTCATTAATGTCAAGCCTATTAGTAAAATACTAAATGCTATGCTGTTATAATAATTCTTGCTCATAATAATTTTAGTAAAAAAGTTTTTTATAATTCGCAAAGATATTATTTTATTATGAATATTCAATTTTTTTTACGATTTTTTTTTATTTTTTTATACTTAAGCAATTACACCAGAGCCTATAAGTTCGTCATCTTGATACCATGCCGCAAACTGACCGGGCGTTATACTTTTTTGAGCCTCATCAAAAAGTATGTAAAGACCTTCTTCTTCCATAATCAATTCCGCCTCCTGAAGTTTTTGACGGTATCGTATCCTTACAAGATAACGTTTACGCTCACCTTGTTTTAGTGCCATATCGGGACGTACGAGATGAATTTCATCTTTTCTGATAAATAATGCTTTACGGAAAAGCCCCGGATGTTCATCGCCCATACCGATATAAATAGTGTTAGTATCGGTATCGGTTGCCAAAACATAAACGGGTTTTTCGTGTCCGCCAATATTAAGACATTTTCTTTGACCAATCGTATAATATTGTGCGCCGATATGTTTTCCGATTATAAAACCGTCGTCTTCTTTGTAAACATACGGTTTTGACAACGCACGGTAATCTTGAGGATCATCGTGTCGTAAACGGTAAACAAAAGCATCATCGGTCATTTCTACAATGTTACCTTCCTTTGATTTGAGTTTTTGCTGAAGAAAAACCGGCAAATCAACTTTTCCAACAAAACAAATTCCTTGAGAATCTTTACGTTTTGCACAAGCCAAATTAATTGAAGCGGCTATTTTTCTGACCTCAGGTTTAATTATATCCCCGATCGGAAAAAGTACGTTTTTCAATTGCTGCTGACTCATCTGACAAAGAAAATAACTTTGGTCTTTGTTAGGGTCAGAGCCTGCCAAAAGTCGGGAATACTCTTTTCCGTCTTCGCCGATAACAGTATCACGACGGCAATAATGTCCCGTTGCAACGTAATCCGCTCCGAGCTCTTGAGCATAACGGTTGAAAATTTCAAATTTTATCTCTCTGTTACACAAAACGTCAGGATTAGGAGTACGACCTTTTTCGTATTCGTTAAACATATAATCGACAACGTGCGAGAGATACCTTTCGCTCGAATCAACAACATGAAGAGGTATATCCAATTGTTTAGCAACCATTTGAGCCACCAACTGATCCTCTTCCCAAGTACAATCGCCGGAAAGTGTTACGGAAGAATTCTTCCAATTAATCATAAACAAAGCGTGTACCTCGTACCCTTGCTGCTTCAAAAGATAAGCCGCAACGCCGCTGTCTACACCGCCGGACAAACCGATAACTACTTTTTTGCTCATTTTTTTATTTCAAATTTAAATGCAGAGGTTTCCTCCGGCACAATATCATACAAATCCGTTTGAAAAACATAATCAAAATCGGCTGCATATTTTTCATTAGTTTCTGTTATAATTCTTTTTCCCGGTGCATTTTTTTTAACAAAAGCCTCAACGTCGTTTTTAGCAAGATTATAAAGCGAAACAGCCATAAAAACACTTTCGTCAATATAATCGAAGCCGGATTTTTCCGACAAGTAAGAAGCCACTGCCCCCGCAAAAAGAATATCCTCAACGGCAGGACGGCGAGAACTTCCGCTACAAACCAATGTTACCGATTTGTTGTCTAAAGAAAGCCTCTTACACAAGGCTGAAAAGTTTAAAAACGCACCTGCCAAAATCGTTTCATAATCGGAAATAACCGCCCTTGTATAAGTTCCGTTAGTGGTACAAAAAGCAAGTTTTTTGCCCGATACGTTTTCCTTAGTCATAGAAACAGGCGAATTATTGAAATCATAACCCTCAATATCTGCACCTTTATATTCACCGCAAATAACGTACTGCTGTTCCTTTTTCAGCCTCAACGGTATCTCAGCCTCAGCATATGCCTCAACCGACAACGCACCGTTTGCCAATGCCGTTATCATCGTTGAAGTGAACCGCAAAACATCAATCAAAACAATATTTTGATGCTTTTCGTGAAAACGGTACAAATCAGGTGCAAAAACTATATCAATGCTTGGAGTCATGATGTTTTATCTCGCAAAGTTCAACATAAAAAATAAGATTGGCGTATGCCTCGCCCTTTATTTGCTGAGCTCCGTACGCATATCCTGAAGGAATATAAAGTTCTGATTTTCCGCCTTCTCTCATTGTCGTTAAACCGATCTGAACTCCCGGAATAAGACCATCGTTTACAGCCGTAGGAATAGCTGCAGGCAAATAATATGTTTCAGCTTTTATAAGCGAAGAATCAACTCCCGTTCTCTCGTCGTTCATAAGGCACACTTTGTATTTTATAGCAATAGTATCGCCCTCCTCACACTGCTCTCCCGTGCCTTCCGTTATGACAGAATAATAAATATTGGATTTTTCCTCATAACTGATATTTTTGGAATTGAGGTAAGATTTAATGTCTTTTTTGTCAGTATCGAGTTGCGAGTCTTTTTCACATGAAAGAAATGCAACTGACGAAATTACAGCATATAACAACGCTCTCTTAAAGTTCATGGATTTTTTCTCTTTAAAAAACTTACTAATAAAATTTCCCGCAAAGATAAGATTTTTGTTACCAAAAAGCAACCTTTTGTTACCAAAATATAACAATTTAAACTTTTTTAGTGATTATCTTTGTAAATCACTTTTAAAACAAAAACACATGAAAAAAAATTTTCTGTTTATTTTCTTCTTTCTATCGGCAATCATAACAATAAACGCTCAGAATTTGAGCTCGCCGAACGGGGAAATCACTGTTAAAACCTCTGGAAATGGCATTTTAACGGTTTATTATCAAAATTCTAAAGTTTTGGAAATTCCTCAAACGGGATTCAAAGGCTGCAAACCGGCACAAAATTTCAAATTCGTAAAGGAAATCTCTCATGACTATCAAATGCTCTGCGGCAAAAAAAGCCATTGCACCAATCAAGCAAAAGAATTTGAAGCCGTACTTTCCAAAAACACGAAACTCGTTTTAAGGATTTATAACGATGGAATTGCCTTCCGTTACGAAATCAGCGGTCTTAAAAACAAAACGTTACCCCAAGAATTAACATCTTACAAAATTCCCGAAGGAATTACAAGATGGTTTCAACAATGGACAGAGGCCTACGAAGGCTTTTTCCCGACTTCAACAACGGCAAAATTAAAACCCGAACCCTCTTTCAGCGGAACTTTCACCGACAAAGACGGTTTCAACAACCGCTGGGGTTATCCCTGTTTGTTAGAAGCAGAAAAAGGCGTATTTGCTCTCATCTCTGAGGCTAACATCGAAAGACTTCAAAGCGCATCATGCCTTTACAACGACGGCGAAATTTTCAAAGTTGTTCCCGACAAAAACGATAAAATCATAAACGGGTCATGGCATTCTCCATGGAGAGTTGTTATAATCGGCAAACTCTCTGACATTGTGGAAACAACGCTCATAACAGATGTCAGCGAAGAAAATAAACTTCAAGATACGGATTGGATAAAACCGGGTGTCGTATCATGGATTTATTGGGCTTATAATCACGGCTCCAACGATTACGATATAATCAAAAAATATGTTGATATGGCTAAAACTCTGAATCTTCCGTATGTTTTGATTGATGCGGAATGGGACGAGATGAAAAATGGCAAAACCATAGAAGATGCCGTAAAATATGCATTATACCAAAATGTAAAACCTATAATCTGGTACAATTCGTCAGTTGGTTGGATTGACGGTGCACCCGGTCCGAAATTTCGTCTTAACAAACCTCAAGACAGAGAAAAGGAATTTTCATGGTGCGAAAAAATCGGAGTTGCAGGCGTTAAAATCGACTTTTTTTCCGGTGACAACGTTTTGAACATGGAGTATTGTCAAGACTTGTTGGAATGTGCAGCAAAACATCATCTGACAGTTAATTTTCACGGTGCAACAATTCCAAGAGGCTGGCAAAGGACATATCCGAACCTTCTTTCAACCGAAGGCGTTTACGGTGCGGAATGGTACAACAACGTCCCGACTTTTACCGACAAAGCAGCCTCGCACAATGCAACGCTGCCTTTTACGAGAAACGTCATCGGACCGATGGATTATACACCTTGCGCTTTTTCCGATTCGCAACATCCGCATATCACCTCAAACGCTCATGAATTGGCTTTAACGGTACTTTACGAAAGCGGTCTTCAACATTTAGCCGACAAACCTGAAAGTTATTTGTCGCAACCGCAAGAAGTTCAAGACTTTTTCAAAAATTTACCTTCCGCTTGGGACGAAACTAAATTCTTAGCCGGCTATCCAGGAGAATCCATCGTTTTAGCAAGACGTAAAGGCGATGTTTGGTTCATAGCCGGAATCAACGGCAAAAATACAGAGCAAACCCTCGAATTCAATTTGGATTTTTTAAGCAAAAATCTCCCAACAACACTTTTTTCTGACGGTGAACAACAATTTTCATGGGAGATTAAAATTTTGGAAAAACCGTTAAACAAAATTACGTGTAAACCCCGAGGCGGTTTTATAATGGTCGTAAAAAATTAGACATTATCAACATTTCAAAAAAAATGTCGGCACAGAAAAATCATCAATGCCGACATTTTTTATTAGAACAATGTCTCCTTTTTTTATGAATATTAGTTAATACAATGATATTTTAGACTAAGGCTAAAACTTTATTGTTAACGCTTTTCCATTATACTCCGCTACTTTGTGGAAAGTTTCTCCGTCAAGGGTGGTTTTCTTAACTTTGTCGCCATTACGCTTTACGCATTTGTTTTTAGGCTCGTATACCAAAACTTCAAAAGTATATTTGGCTGAGAGTTGTCCCTCGGAAGGCTCTATTGTAAGCGTGCGTTTTTGATTATTCCATTTAATAAGAGTCTTTGAATATTTACCAGCTTTATAATCAAGCGATTCTCCATCGTCTTCGTAAAGCGTAAACTCGCAGTCAGCACCGGAATAGACCATTATTTCAGTATTGGAGTTCAAGCCGGTTTGAACCACAATGCTGCCGCCTTTGGCAAAAACCGGAATAAAACTGCCGTTAACTTTGGTCTTGACGGTCTGTCCGCCATCGTAATATTTGCCGAGGTCATGACGGTCGTACCAGCCGGCTTTGTTTTCAGGCAGATAAGTTTCCCATTCTGTTACGTCAGGCTCGGTTACAGGACTGATTAACAATGCTTTACCAAACATATATTCGTATTTTTGCTCTAACGCTTTGTCATCACCCGCAAAATCAAAAATCAAAGGACGCATCAGAGTAGAGCCGTTGAAAGCGATTTCAGCGGCGTTGGAATAAATATACGGAAAAAGTTGTTTGCGCTCCCTGATACAGCACGTGATAATGCTTTTTGCGGTTGGTCCGTAACGCCACGGCTCAGTGTCGCTCATATATCCGTGAACACGCATAAGCGGCAGATATACAGACAGTTCTATCCAACGGAGCATACGAGAGATGTAGTCTTGATTTTGATATTGGTCGAACGGACGGAAAAAACCTCCCGCATCGTAAGTCCACCACGGAACGCCCGCGGCTTGAAGTCCCAATCCGCCGGTAATCTGACGGCGCAAAGTCTCCCAATCGTTTCCAACGTCGCCGCTCCAAAGTGCCGAGCCGTAACGCTGAATACCCAAAAATCCGCTTCGGGTGAGAATCATCGGACGTTTGTTAGGCTGGTCTTTTGTAAGACCTTCATACACAGTTTTATTTACCATCAACGGATAGACGTTGCGCACTCGGTTGCCGTCAAGAGTACCATTATTTACAAAGCGGTTTTCAAGGTCGTCGTTTTCGGGTTCGGTAGCGTCTTGCCACCAAGCGTCAATGCCGAGCGGAAGAAGTTTTTGACTGAAATTTTTCCAATATTCAGCAGCGGCTTCGGGATTAAAAAAGTCAATCCAATCGGTGTTAGGAATATAATAATTTTTACTCAACATCTCCTTGCCGACAACAGAATTTTTGTCGATTTTTGACCAAACCGACAACATCATTTTGATATTTTTTGAATGAAGATAATCAGTCAGAGCCTTAGGGTCAGGATAGTTGTCAGCATCGAAAACCATTGAGTTCCAGCCGTTTTTGCCCCAATACTGCCAATCTTGAACCAAAACGTCCACAGGGATATTTTCTGTCTCAAAACGGTCGGCAGTCTCGATGATTTCTTTTTGAGAGTGAAACCTTTCGCGGCAATGAATATAGCCCAAAGCCCAAGCCGGCATCAAAGGTGCTTCGCCCGTGAGTTTTCTATAAGTTGCAATAATTTTGTCAGGCGTTCCGAAAATCACAGTAAAATCCACAGCATCAGACGGATACGATGTAAACGAAAACTCATTTTTCACTTTTGAAAAATAGACTATCGGGCGGTCGTTTTCGGTAAGTTCGGCTGAAAGTTTGTGTTTGCCTTTGTCCAAAGTTACGATTTTTGAGGCGGTCGGCGGCAACCAAAGGTTTTGCATTTCGATAACGTTTTTGCCGTCGATGTCGAGATTGTGGCGGCGTGCCATTTTTTGTCCAACGTCCAACAGCACAGCATATTCGCCGCTTTCAGAAACGAAGATTTCGGCTTCAAAAATATTTTTATGACGGGTTTCCTGTTTTCCGCCCTCAGTTGTGGTAACATTGACGGTTTCGGCTGCGCCCTCAGCGGCTGTCTTTTTGAGTTCAACTTTGTTGTCAGGAAGATTAAATTCGGTTTTTGAATAATTATTCCAAACAATTCCATAACCTTTGTTTGAAATCAAAACCGGCATTGAAATCTGCGTATTAACCTGCGTCAAACGGCGCGGAAGACCGTTGAGATTACTATAACCGTCCTGAAACTGTCCGAGCCCGAACAAATATTCATCGTCAGAGACCTTAAAAGAAGCAAAAGCCGTGTCGCCGGAAAGTGAATATGCGGCAAGTTTATCTTTTATTTCGTTGACATTTAGAGATTTAGTAGCACTAAAATCTTGCGGCAGATAAACTAATTCAGGCAGGTTGCTAATACTGTCGGTTGAATAACGCACCCGTGCGGCGTTGTTATCTAACGGCGTAATATAAAGCCGCTGAGCCGATGCAGTGGCAATATAAAGGATTGAAAGTGTGGTTAATAAAAGCTTTTTCATTATAATGTAATATTATTTTTTCATTTTCACTTCCAACTGCGGGAACGGAATATTAACGCCGGCTCTGTCGAGTGCTTTTTTGCCGTGTTCCATGTTGTAATAATAAATTGCCCAATAATCTTTCGGATCGCAATACGTTGATTGTCTTATGCTTACGCTATTATCGCCGAGTGCGGAAACAACGCAAGAAGGTGCAGGGTCTGTCTTTGCACCCGGAGCAGAAACGGCAACCTCTGTCAAAACTTGTTTTGCCGTGTCAATGTCAGCAGCATAGTCAATGCCGAAGACAATATCAACACGTTTGTATCCTAAAATATTGTGATTGACGATGTTTCCGTTGCTTAACAGACTATTTGGAATTATAATTGTTAGGCCTTGTGCTGTCGTAAGTTTAGTTGTAAAAATATGAATATCAGCGACAACGCCTGTAAAGCCTTGCGCCTCAATCAAATCGCCGACTCTGTAAGGCTTGAAAATCAAAATCAGAACGCCGCCCGCGAAATTAGAAAGCGAACCTTGCAAAGCCATACCGATTGCTAAACCTGCCGCACCGAGCATTGCGATAAAAGATGTTGTTTCAACTCCGACCATTTGCAAAACTGAAATCAGCAGCAAAACTTTTAAGATGATGTTAATCAGTGTTTTGAGAAAAGAGCGGAGAGAAATTTCGATGTTGCGTTTTTCCATAACAAGATCTGTTAAACGCAATATTTTTTTTACAATCCAAAATCCGGCAATAAGAACTATGATTGCCAAAATCAATTTCGGACCGTAAGACATTGATAATTCAAGAAATTTTGTCAAAATGGCTTGTACATTTACGTTCATTTTGTGAGAGTTTTATATTTGGGACAAATATAGTATTTTTTTGCAATATTATGTTTGGATTTGTTACAAAAAATTGATTATTTTGAATTTGTTTAATAACTTTGCGGTTGAAAAATAGCAAGGATATGATAAAGTCAATTCGTTTTAAAAATTTTTTCAGTTTTAAGGATTGCACCGTAACCCTTAACAATATCAATGCCTTGATAGGAATCAACGGCACAGGAAAGTCTAATTTTATTAAGGCGTTGCAACTTCTTAAAGCCACCGTTACCGAAGGCGCATTACCCGAATTGATTCTAAATCAGTGGGGTGGGTTTGATGCTATGTTTTTTGCTGGAAATCATACCGAAGATGATAATAGAATTGAAATAGAATTTGAATTTGACAAATCAACTTTTTATTTCATCGCGTTCAATAAAGTAAGTTCAACACAAAATTACTACATTACGGAGCGTTTTTGTTCAAATGGCGATGTTGATTACGAACATACAAACAACTTGGAGTCAATACTTTGTCAGTCAATAAATTCAGAAAAGTTTGCAGAAATTTCAGAATTGCGTGCTGCTATAAAAGATATGTCTGTTTATTGTTATTTCGACACGACAGCCAAAAGTCTGATTCGTAAACCTATGTTACCGAGTGGTATTTCACCAAGACTTTTGTCTGATGGAAGCAATTTGCCTCAGATTTTAAATAGGATTAAGATTAATAGTAAATCTAATTATAACAATTTGATAGCATCATTGCAGGCTATTAATCCTCAATACAATGGCTTTGACTTCAATTTTATAGGCAACAATATTGAATTGATGTTAGATGAAAAGCATTTGGAACGTTCCGTACATGTTACCCACATTTCAGATGGTACTTTGCGCTATCTCTGCCTTCTTGCAATAGTTCATAATCCTGAACGCGGAGAATTAGTTTGCATCGACGAACCGGAAATTGGTCTTCACCCCGATATGATAAGTGAATTTGTTGAGGCTATGAATCAAGTTTCAGACAAAACGCAGTTTATAATATCTACCCATAGCGAGCATATTTTAAACAATCTTTCGGTTGAAAATGTTTTGGTTTGCGAAAAGGACGATGACAACGGTACTATTGTTAATACATTCCGCGATAAAGATTATGTAGAATGGGCTTCGCAATATGCCACCGGCAATTTGTGGCGAAATGGCAACTTAGGTGGTAACCGTTATTAAAACGACACTAAAAATGAAGAGATTATACATTGAAGGCTCTGCCAATACAGCTAACGGCAATTTGCGCATGGCTTTTGCTAAACTACTTTCAAAAGAGTTGAAGGGTAATATGCCACGAATTGTTATGGGCGATAGTAAGAATCATACCATCGAAAGTTTTTTCACTGAATCAATTGATTCTAAGGAAGAACGTTTTTTGTTGGTTGATTCTGATGAGCCAAAGCCTAATAAACAGCATATCTGCGATAAATATAATCAAAAGTTTAAAGCCAAACAGAATATTGATTCTTCTATCAATAACACCTTTCTTATGATTCAAGAAGCCGAGGCGTGGTTGTTGTCTCAGCCGGAGGTGTTAGTAAAAGCGGGAATTGATATGTCGAAATTTAATTGTCAGAATGTTGAGTCTATTAAAGATCCAAGTGATAAACTTTCCGACCTTTATAAAAAGAGTGGTAAAACATATAACAAAGTTCGCGATTTTGCTAATATTTTCCCTAAACTCGACACGGCTAAATTAAAACAAACTTGCCCCGAATTTTGTGCGTTGATTGACGCACTGAATAAATAAAAAATAGAGACGCGATTAATCGCGTCTCTACAATAAATATTTCAAAAAATTATCTGTAATTTTCCAAATCTGCTACATCGCCGTTGTCGATATAGGTCTTGCGCTGAGCGTTGTCTGCAACTGCAAGTTTGAAGAATGTGTTAGCGGGTTTTTCATACTGCTCGCCACGCAAAGAGTCAGTGAAAAGTAAGTATGAAACAACAATGTTTCCAGCCATTTCTACCAAGTTACGAGCCTGAAAATCAAGATATTCCTGATTTTTCAATTCAGTAACCTTTGCAACTGCCGCCTTGAAATCTTCTGTCATTTCCAACAATTTTGCTTTCTGAGCCGCATATTTTTCTTGACCTTCAAGCATTTTGTCATATTCTGCCATGCGCTCTGCAAAAATGCCCGTCGTAACGCCTTTTATCGCCGCAACTACCTGCAACTGTGATGTTCCTTCGTAAATCGTCGTGATTCTTGCATCGCGTACCATTCTTTCAACGGGGAAATCTTTCATGTAACCTGAACCGCCGTGAATCTGCAAAGCGTCATAACATACAGAATTACACCATTCTGACGAGAACAGTTTCAAAAGCGGCGTGAAAGCGTCAGCCATTTTTGAAAAATATTTCAAGTCGTTGCGTAATTCTTTGGGAAGTGTGCCTTTGTTCTTTCTTTCGGTCAAAAGTTTCGACATATCAACAAATCTCGCTGTTTCATAAAGCAACGAACGCATACCTTTTATTTTAGCATTCATATTGCCAAGCAACTGATAAACAGCCGGAAAATTGATAATCGCTTTCTTGAACTGCTCACGCTCACCGGCATATTTCAACGCTTCACGATATGCAGCCTCTGCAATACCAACTGACTGTCCGCCAACGCCTAAACGTGCGCCGTACATAAGCGACATCACATATTTAATAAGTCCGAGTTTCTCCTCGCCGACAAGTTTCGCAGGTGCGTCTTTGTAAACCATTTCGCAGGTCGGAGAGCCGTGAATACCGAGTTTGTTTTCTACGCGGCGGACGATTTCGCAGTGTTTGTCTTTGTCATAAACGAAAAGCGACAAGCCGCGGCCGTCTGTCGTGCCTTCTACCGAACGCGCCAAAACGAGTTGAATGTCAGCGTCGCCGTTGGTGATAAAACGTTTAACGCCGTTCAAAAGCCACATTCCTGACTCTTCATCGTATTTGGCTTTCAGTTGAACCGACTGCAAGTCAGAGCCCGCATCCGGCTCGGTCAAAACCATTGACAAGGTTGCACCCTGAGCCACTTTCGGTAAGTATTCTGCTTTGATTTCGTCAGAGGCAAACTCCAAAATCGTTTCAGCACAATCTTGCAAGCCCCAGAAGTTACAGAAACCGCCGTCAGCACGGGAAACCATTTCGCCAACCATCATGTAAGGAACGTTTGACATATTCAAACCGTCATACTGTCTTGGCATGGTGATTCCCCAAACGCCCGCTTTTTTCAACGCTTCGTAATCTTCCGTAGCGTATTTGTTGTATTTAAGGTGGTCGTTTTCAATTGAATGACCTTCAAGGTCGTTGCCCTCAGCATTTGGTGCGATAACGTCAGCGCAGACTTCACCGCAGATTTCCATCACTTTGTCATAATTGTCCAAAGCGTCTTCAAAATCTTTTGGGGCGTAATCGTATTTGTCCTTGTCGGAATAGTCTTCGTTTTCTCTAAGGTCTATGATGCGTTTCATCAACGGGTGTCCGAGATGAAATTTCAAATCTTCGTTGTCAGTATAAAAATTTGCCATTTTCTTCCGTTATTTAGAATTTGCTTTGTAATATTTAATCATTTTGGGCAAAACGGTTGCCACGTCGCCCGTTACAACGTAGTCAGCGATTGCATTTATCGGAGCATTTTCGTCCGTGTTGATTGACACGATAATTGACGATTCCTGCATTCCGGCTCTGTGCTGAACTTGTCCTGAAATTCCGCACGCAATATAAAGTTTGGGTCTGACAGTAACGCCCGTCTGTCCGATTTGACGTTCATGTTCGCAGAAACCTGCGTCAACGGCAGCCCTTGATGCGCCGACTTGTCCGCCGAGAACATCTGCCAATTCATGAAGAAGTTGGAAATTCTCTTTTGAGCCCACGCCGTAACCACCGGCAACAATAACAGGAGCGGCTTTAAGGTTGATTTTTGATTTTTCGATATGACGTGAAATGATTTCAACCGCAAAATCGAGGTCGGTAACGGATTTTTGCCAGTCGATTTTTTTGATTTCGCCTTTGTAATTTTCGTCGAAAACCTCTTTTTTCATAACGCCTTCTCTGACGGTTGCCATTTGCGGACGTGTATGAAGGTTCAAGATTGTTGCGATGATATTTCCGCCGAAAGCCGGACGAATTTGATACAACAAATCTTTATAAGGTGTAACGGTTTGAGTGAGTTCGCCGGTCTGAGGATCTTTTGTGGTTTTCTTTTCCTCATGGTCGCCGATTTCCAACGATGTACAATCGGCTGTAAGACCGCATCTTAACGCCGAAGCAACTCTTGGAGCCAGGTCTCGTCCGATACTTGTTGCGCCGAAAAGCATAATTTGCGGTTGCTCTTGTTTAACGAGGTCGCAAATAATTTTCTGAGTTGGAAGTGTCTGATACGGAGCGAGTTTTCTGTCGTCTGCAACGTGAATGACATCAACACCGTATTTATAAATTTGTCTTCCGATATTATATAAATTGTAGTCAACGGCAACGGCTTCGAGTTTGCAACCAAGGGTTTGGGCAAGTTTTTTGCCTTTTGAGAGGAGTTCGAGGCTGACATCTGCCACAACGCCGTTTTCTGTTTCGCAAAATACAAATAAATTATTCATTTTCAATATTATCCCAAAATGTGGTTAGACAATAAATCTTTAATTAAAACGTCGATGTCGCCATCAGAATCAGTGAGTTTTTTTGATTCTTTTGCTTGAAGGACAACTGAATCGATTTTTTTAACGGTGGTCGGCGAACCGGCCTTTCCGACTTTGTCGTCTTCGACTTTAATATCGTCAGCACCCCAAGTTATGATTTTGCTTTCGTCGTTTTTGTTTTTCATATAGAATTTGGCGTTGCGAGTCCTGCACGCAGCGGCCGAACCGTGAACCGTTATCAAAACGGGAAACGGACATTTTACGGTTTCGATACCGGATTCCAAACGTCTGCGTACTGTGATTGAACTTTCCGTTAAGTTTTCGATTTCTTCTGCGTAAGTGATTTGCGGGATACCGAGTTTTTCGGCAGCCTGAGGACCTACCTGGGCGGTGTCGCCGTCAATAGCCTGACGTCCGCAAAGTACCATGTCGTAATCGCCGACGTTTTTTATTGCCTGAGCGATTGCATAACTTGTTGCCAAGGTGTCAGAGCCGCCTAACTTTCTGTCGGTTAAGAGGATACCTTTGTCAGCACCTCTATAAAGGCCTTCTTTTAAGACTTCTGCGGCTTTTGGCAGACCCATTGTTAATACTGTGATTTGCGTATTTGGGTAATTGTCTTTGATTCTAAGGGCTTGTTCAAGAGCGTTCAAGTCCTCAGGATTTATGATTGCGGGAAGGGCGGCGCGGTTCATCGTACCGTCTTCTTTCATAGCATCTTTGCCGACATTGTGAGTGTCAGGCACTTGCTTCATTAAAACAATAATTTTAAATCCTTTCATTGTATTATGGTTTGTAAAAAAATTTGCGCAATTTACATATTTTCTCAAACTTGACAAAATTTTTTTGGAAATTTAGGTTTTTGTGGATACTTTTGTCAAACAAACAAAGAATCATAAAATGAATCCCATAGTACAATTAGATCAAGACATTACTCTTGCCATAAACGGGTTCAACTCAGAGAGTTTCGATCCGTTTTTTTATTATGTATCCTCCAAATACGTTTGGTTTATAATCGGAGCATTGCTTGCTTTTTATGTTTTCAGAAAGGCACGTCCCGAATATAGAAAAGCCATAATTTTTATAATATTTTTAGCGCTGGCGGTTTTGTGCGCTGACCAGATTTGCAACCTTTTTAAATACACGGTTCAGAGATTCCGCCCCTGTCATGACGATACAATAAAAGATATTGTTCATATCGTAAACGGCGACCGCGGTGGAAAATACGGATTTTTCTCGGCTCATGCCGCAGTATTTTTTACGATAGCCTTTATGACAAAAAAATATTTCTCCAACAAATATTATACTTTTGCGGTTTACTTTGCTGCCGTATTAGTTTCATATTCAAGGATTTACTTAGGACGTCATTTTTTGGGCGATATAATTTGCGGCGCATTGGAAGGCACTTTAATCGCATGGGGCATTTACTATTTTTATGAAAAATTTTTAACAAAATACATGGAGAAAAAAAGCGCGAAAAAAGTTTTCGATATCAAATAAAAAAATATTATTTTTACGGCAATAATAGAAAACAATCATGGCAGATTTTAAAAATCATATATCGGTCGGTGCAGCAACGGGGTTCGCAGTTGCAATTATTTCATACAATTGGAATCTGATACCTAATGCGTACATGGCGATTATAGTTTTTTTTGCGACGGTTTTGGGTTCGTTTTTGCCCGACATGGACTCGCCGCCGGGTATCCCGTTAAAAATAGTTTTTGGTGTTAATGCTTATTTTTTGGCAGCAATGTCGCTTTATTGGATGCACGTTGCGGGAGCGGTGTTAGCACTTAAAATTTTTGTGCCTCTGGCTGTTTTTGTTTTTGTGATAAAGTACGTTAAAGATTTTTTTGCAAAAACAACAACACACAGAGGAATCATTCACTCGATTCCGGCATGGATTTTAAGTTATTTGATTTCACTTTGGCTTGCCTCAACGACCAAACTTAATATCAGAGAACAATTCGTAATCGCCTTTGCCGTAAGTTGCGGTTATTTGAGCCATTTGATTTTGGACGAATTGTGGTCAATGAATATGGTCAGCGAAGGATTTTTCGGAAAAAACGATTTTTCGTTAAGCAAAATCTTCAAAAAGAAGTGGGGCCTAAAAAAATCCTCAGGCACGGCTTTGGATTTGGGTTTCAATCAAAAAGAGCGTTATCCGGGAGTTATTGCATGGATTCTCGTTATAGTATTTTTCTTGTTGAACCAAAAAACTATTTTCTTATTGTTCAAGGAAATAGGAGTTAATTAAATAACACTATGAGCAACAAAATTCTATCACCGTTTGCAGCAATAGCGTTGATTTTTGTAGGAACGGCATTTGCTGTTACAGCCTTTGGCGTATTTGTAACAAAAGGAAAATCAGAGTTTTGGATTGACAAAAAGCTAAAACTCGGCGGAATAGTTTTGACACTAATATCAATAGCCTCTTGTGCGCCTTCAGGAATAGGCTGTCATACAACGTGTTACGACGTAGCAAGAGACCCTGAACAAGTTATGTGTTATGACGTGCCGCTCTCCGATGTGCTCAATTTGGAACAAGATAGCATAGAAATCTCTAAAACTCAAGAACTTAAAGGCAATATTTTTGATTGCACCAAAGAAAAATATAATTTTGCATTAATCAAAGACCAAGATACCGTGCAAAGCGGAGAATTAAAATTTCTTCAAGAGGATTCGTCTAAAACATCAGCAAATAATTTTTTAATTATGCTTGACAAAAAAATATCAGAGGGCAACTACATGATGATTATTTATGACGAAAATCCGAAAAATGTTATATCCTCTTATAATTTTTCGATTGTAAAATGAAACCGAAGTTGCCGTTTGTAAGTTTTGAAGTAACAATGAATTGCAATCTGAAATGCAGATTTTGTTACAATCATTTCAAAGGTATGAATTTAACACCAAAGAAATCATCTTACGACTTGGCAGACAAAACATTACGGAGAATTTTCAAGGTTTTTGACATAGGGCAAATCACTTTTACGGGCGGAGAACCTTTTTTAGGCGAAAGGTTTTCGGAATTAGTTTTAACGGCAAGATTAAAAGGTGCTTCGGTTGGAATAATTTCAAACGGAAATTTTGCCGAAAAAGAAAAATATTTTCAACTCCTAAATCTCGGAGTAAAACTTTTTGAATTGCCTATTCACAGTTATAATCCTGAAATTCACGACTTTATGACAAGGTGCAAAGCCTCGCACCAAAAAAGTGTCAATATTATTAACGCCCTAAAAGAAAAAGGCGTTTTGCCGACCGCCGTAATAGTTTTAACAAAATTCAATGCCGAAAACATTGACAAAACGATTCAATATATTTCAAATCTCGGAATCAACAAAATCATGCTCAACCGTTATAACATCGGCGGTCAAGGCGTGTTGAATCCCAATGAAATTCTTCCGAGAAAAACACAATTAAAAGAGGCTTTCAAAACGGTTTCCTATGAGGCGTTAAAAAATAAATTAAACGTTTATTCAAGCGTTTGTACGCCCGTTTGTATTCTTAACCCTCAGGATTACAAAGGAATACATTTTTCCTTTTGTTCGTTTGAGGTTTCAAAACGTCCCGTTACGATAGATTATTTAGGAAATTTGAGATTTTGCAATCATTCACCCGTTATTTTGGGAAATATTTTCAAGGATACGCCACAAGAAATATTTTCAAACCCGAAATCAAGCGAGTGGAAAGCCACAATTCCGGATTTTTGTAAAAATTGCGCAAAATATTCCGTTTGTAAAGCCGGTTGCAGGGCTGCAAGTCAGCAATACGGCTCAGGACTAAACTCACCCGACCCGATTTTGGAATTTTTGAAGGACTAAGAGTAATTTTTTTTCATTTTTTTTTGGTTGATAATAATTTGAAAATCATTTTTTTAAACTTAAAGCATTTTTTAGGCACGGGAAAAAGGCTTTGAATTACAGAAAATTATCTTTAAATTTGCGCACTATCTTTTTTTATTTTAAACGTATAAGTAAAAATATGACAACAACTATTTCATCAGGCTTTTTAGGCGGCCTGTTTGCTACATTCGGGGTCATTCTTGCTGTCTTGATTTTAGTAGGCGTTTCGTTCCTGATAAAATCGTATGTAGGCGCAAGAAGGGGCAGAAAGGATTTGCCTAACATTATGTTGGAGTACAGAAAAACTCTACTCAAAAGGGACATGTTTGAAGAATACGTGTTCATCACAAAATTTCTCAAGCAGTTGAAAAAGAACGAAGTACCTAAGGAACTTGCCGACAGGTATATTTTGGACGTAGACTGCAATCTCAGTTGGTTTACCGACAATGACGGAGCTGAAAGATTAGGGTTTAAATATAGTTATACCCTGATTCCCCGTGTGCCGTTCATCAAGAAAAAAGAAAATTCGGAGGACGGTTCCAAGAAACCTGATTCCAAAGAAAACACTGACAAAAAGTAATTTCTGAAGGTAAAAAAAACGGCGGTTTCATTAACTTGCCGTTTTTTTATCTTAATATGTTTTTTTTGAAAAACACTCAATGATATATCCGAAAAATTTTGAAATTAAAACCGGTTTCTTTAAAATCAGAAACCTTTTGAAAGATAAATGCTCCTCCCGGTTAGGCGCAGACAAAGTTGAAAAAATGACATTTTCAACTGAGTTCAATTATATCAAAACCCAATTAAATTTAGCAGCGGAATTCAAGGAAATC
Source organism: Bacteroidales bacterium (assembly GCA_017412115.1). Lineage (GTDB taxonomy): Bacteria > Bacteroidota > Bacteroidia > Bacteroidales > UBA3824 > UBA3824. Next base: position 76,951 of record JAFPYR010000122.1, read on the forward strand.
TGCGTTATGAACGTTGATTTTCCGCAAGATAATTATTTCGATTCAAGACAGGCTCTGAAAAAAATTTCCTTGGAAAACACTTTTTTGACAACACGCGAATTGTTTGAACTGAAACTCTCGTTAGACACGTTAAAAAATATCATAAAATTTTTCAAGAACAGCGATGAAAGCAGATTCCCGTTTTTAAGAGATTTATGTCAAGAGGTTTTTCTTGATTACGTACTTTTGCAGGCAATCGCAAGAGTTATAGACGAAAACGGAGAAATCAAAGATTCGGCAAGTCCGGAATTAAAAAGAATCCGCAGCGAAATAGCAACTAAATCCGCAGCCGTTTCGGGCGTTGTTGCAAGGCTTTTGCGTCAGGCGAAATCTCAGGGTTGGTGCGAAACGGATGCTGAAATTACGATTAGGGACGGTAAAATGTTGATTCCCGTTTCGGCGGGCAACAAACGCAAAATTTCGGGTATTGTCAGCGACGAATCTGCCTCGGGAAAAACGGCTTTCATAGAACCGCTTGAAAGTATCGAGCTCAACAATGCTGTCCGTGCTTTGGAATTTGAGGAAAGAAGGGAAATCGTAAAAATTTTAACGGAAATTTCAGACAAAATACGCCCGTATATTCCTGAAATTCAAGCCTCTGAAGAAATTCTTGCAGAATTGGATTTCGCAAGGGCAAAAGCACGTTTGGCAATTGAGATGAATGCCGTAATGCCGCATTTGAGCGAAGATGCGATTATGGACATAAGGACAGCCCGTCATCCCGTTTTGGAAATGACGCTTAGAAACGAGGGCAAAAAAGTTGTTCCGTTGGACATAGAATTAAATGAAAATCAGAGGATTATAATGATTTCCGGTCCTAATGCGGGAGGAAAATCCGTTTGCCTTAAAACTTCGGGACTTGTTCAGTATATGCATCAAAACGGACTTTTAACGCCCGTCAGTTCAAATTCGCATTTAGGAATTTTTCGAGACATTTTCATTGACATCGGCGACGAACAAAGTATTGAAAATGACCTCAGTACGTACAGTTCGCATTTGTTGAACATGAAAAAATTCGTCAATAACGCCTCTGAAAAATCACTTATTTTAATAGATGAATTCGGCTCGGGAACAGAACCGATTCTCGGAGGTGCTATTGCGGAGGCCGTTTTGGAAAGGCTCAATCACAAAAAGGTAAAAGGCGTTATAACAACGCATTACACCAATCTTAAAAATTTTGCCTCAGTAACTCAAGGCATTATCAACGGTGCAATGCTTTATGATAATACCAATATGAAACCGCTTTTTGAATTGCAAATAGGACAGACAGGTAATTCTTTTGCCTTTTTGCTCGCTAAAAAAATCGGTTTGGACTCAGGAATTTTAAAACACGCTGAAGAAATCGCCGGAAGGGAACATATTGATTATGAACGCCGTATACAAGAACTTCAAGAGGACAGACGCGTTATGAAAATCCGTCTTAAAAATCTTGAAATCAAAGAACAGACTTTGAGCCGTCAAGAAGATTTTTTCCGCACGGAAACCGAATATACGCTTTCACAGCGCAAAAGTATTATTAAAGCCGCTAAAACAAAACTCGAATCGGTTTTGAAAGAGGTTAATAAGAAAATCGAAAATACGATTCTCGAAATCAAAAACGCTCAAGCGGAAAAAGAAAAAACAAAAGAAATCCGTCAAAGTTTTAAAAATTTTGCCGAAGAAAAACTTGCCGAAGTCTCTCAAGAAGAGGACGAAATCGACAAAAAAATAGAAAAACTCCGTCAAAAACAGCGGGAAAAAGCCGAACGCAAAGCCCAAAAACGTCTTGAAAGGGAACAGCAACTTTCAAAAATTCTTCCAGAAAAAGAAAAACCTTTGCAACCCGGCGATAAAGTTTTTCTCGATAATTCCCAAACGGAAATCAAAATTTTGGAAATCAAAGACGGAAAAGCACTTTTGCAATTAGGGCAAATGCAGACCTTTGCCGACTTAAAACGATTAACAAGAGTTAAAAGCAAAAATCAAGAACCTGAAAAACAAAAAGTTAATGTCAGCATTGAAACCGAAACCAAAAAAGGAAGTTTTCTTTTCGGTCTTGATGTCAGAGGTTTAAGAGGAAACGAAGCCGTAGAAAAAGTGGCAAAATATCTCGATGAAGCCATTGCAAGCGGACACAACGAAATTAAAATTCTTCACGGCACAGGCACGGGAGCATTAAAATCAATGATTCGGGATTATCTTAATTCCCAACTAATTGTAAAAAAATGCCATGACGAAAAAATCGAACTCGGCGGCGCAGGCATCACGGTCGCAGAATTGGACTTTTAAAAAAAAACAATGCTAAAAATGGACGTAAGTTTTTTTTTCAATTATCAGACGGAATATGACGAAAAATTCCGTAATACTTTCAACGGTCTGAAAAACTGTCAGTTAAGAGATATTAATTTTGAGGGTTTCAAATACGTTTTGCAACTCAATCCCATGAGAATAAAATCCTCAACGGCTGATATTACCAAACCGCTTGACAGTTCAAAATGTTTTCTTTGTAAAGAAAATATGCCTCAAACCCAATTAGGATTGGATTTAAACACTAAATTTACACTTTTTGTGAATCCTTTCCCGATTTTTCAAAGGCATTTTACGATAGTTTCAAGACAGCACGTTAATCAGACGATTATCGGTAATACGATGATAATGTTGGAGTTAGCAAAAGTTTTGGAAAATCTTGTAGTTTTTTATAACAGTCCTAAAGCCGGTGCTTCAGCTCCTTTTCATTGTCATTTTCAAGCCGGAGGAGAAGATGAAATGCCGCTTTTTTATCAGATAGAAAACCTTAAAAAACTTTATACGGAAAAATCCTCCGAAGGGATTTTTAAGATTAACGACGGGACACGACGTTTTTTAGTTGTTGAAACCAAAGATATTTTCAAAGCCGATGAAATTTTAAGGAAAATTCTTGACGGGGTTAATGAAATTTATTCAACCAAAGAGCCTGAGGCTAATATCGGCATTATTTTCAAAAACGGATTTTTCCGTGTAATAGTTTTGCCAAGAGAGAAACACCGTCCAAGAGAATACAGCCTTGAGGGTGATAACAGAATACTCGTTTCACCCGGTTTCGCTGACATGGCAGGAATCGTTCCGTGTTCGTTACCGTCTGATTATCAAAAAATTACAAAAGAGAATATTCAAAGCATAATGTCGCAGGTTTCGATTGAGGAAGAAAAATTTTCAAGATTATAAGATTTTGGTTAAATTTGCAGACAAAAAAATATTTCAAAGACATAAAAAAAATGGAAAACATCACGAAAATAACCTATCCGGGCAGTAAAAAAATTTACATGGAAGGTTCTATTTATCCCGATATAAAAGTCGGCATGAGAGAAGTTACTCTTACTCCGACAGTAACGTTAGACAAAAACGGTAAAAAACATTTTCAGCAAAACGCTCCGGTTATAATTTATGACACGAGCGGTGCTTTCGGTGATGAAAATCAACAGATTGACCTCAAAAAAGGTCTTCCCAGAATACGTGAAAAATGGATTTTGGACAGAGGCGGCGTTGAAAAACTTCAGGAGGTTTCCTCTGAATACGGCAAAGCCCGTTTAAAGGACAAATCCCTTGACAGTCTTCGTTTTGAACATATTCAAAAACCTTACGTTGCGAAAAATGGTTCTCAAATCTCGCAAATGTATTATGCAAAAAAAGGAATTATAACGCCCGAAATGGAATATGTCGCAATCCGTGAAAATATGAATTGCGAGGCGTTAGGCATCAAAACGGGCATAACACCAGAATTTGTACGACAAAAAATCGCCGAAGGACGTGCCGTAATTCCCGCTAACATCAATCACCCCGAAGCAGAGCCGATGATTATCGGCAGCGATTTTCTTGTTAAAATCAATACCAATATCGGAAACTCGGCAACTACCTCATCAATAGAAGAAGAGGTTGAAAAAGCCGTTTGGTCTTGCAAATGGGGTGGAGATACGCTTATGGATTTATCCACGGGCGCTAATATTCACGAGACAAGAGAGTGGATTATCAGAAACTGCCCCGTACCGGTAGGAACGGTTCCGATTTATCAAGCTCTTGAAAAAACGGGCGGCAATGCCGATGCTCTTTCTTGGGAAATCTACAAAGATACGTTAATAGAACAATGCGAACAAGGCGTGGATTATTTCACCATTCATGCCGGAATCAGACTCAAAAACGTTCATTTGGCTGACAACAGAGTTTGCGGAATAGTTTCAAGAGGCGGTTCTATTATGAGCAAATGGTGTCTTGTTCACAATAAGGAAAGTTTTCTTTATGAACACTTTGACGAGATTTGCGATATTTTAGCAAAATACGACGTTGCTGTTTCGTTAGGCGACGGTTTAAGACCGGGTTGTACTGCCGATGCCTGCGACGAGGCACAATATGCCGAACTCGAAACATTAGGCGAACTCGTTGAAAAAGCATGGAGCAAAAATGTTCAAGCTTTTATCGAAGGTCCGGGTCATGTTCCGATGAACAGAATCCAAGAAAACATGGACAAAGAAATTATTTCTTGTCATAATGCACCTTTCTATACATTAGGACCATTGGTAACGGATATTGCCCCCGGTTACGACCATATCACTTCGGCAATCGGTGCAGCTCAAATAGGTTGGGCGGGTACGGCAATGCTTTGTTACGTTACGCCGAAAGAACATCTCGCTTTGCCAAACAAAGAAGATGTCAGAACGGGTGTCGTAACTTACAAACTCGCTGCTCATGCCGCCGATTTGGCAAAAGGACACCCCGGAGCTTTTATCAGGGACAATGCTTTGAGCAAAGCACGTTATGATTTTCGTTGGAAAGACCAGTTCAACCTCAGTCTTGATCCCGAAAGAGCATTGGAATATTTTAAATCGGCAGGTCATACGGACGGAGAATATTGTACAATGTGCGGTCCGAATTTCTGTGCTGCAAAACTTTCTCACGATTTAAGAAATTGTAAATGAGAATAAAACACTTTATAATATGTATTTTTGCGCTTCTGCTTTCTACAACTCAGACAAGTTGCGGGAAAAATTATTATATTTATAATCTCGCCACTGACATGATTTACTTGACGGATGTCGTTTATTCGAACGGCTATCCCTCAAGTATTAAATTGGAAGAAATGCAGTATTATGACAGTTCAAGATTGGAATTGGCTGAAATCAGAAGTAAAAATCCGTGTTTTTCATGGATGATATATTCTGACAAAAAAAACACCTACCAATTGAAATACCGCATTTTGGTTGCCTCCTCGCTGAACCTTTTGCAAGAGGGCAAAGCCGATATGTGGGATTCCGGGCTCGTTGAAGACTCCTCAAATACGGGAATCGTTTACAAAGGGGCTAAACTTAGTCCGTCAAAAATTTATTATTGGAAAGTAAAAATTATTGACAATAAAAATCGCAAATACGATTATTCAGAACCGAAAAGTTTTAAGACAGCACCGGATTTGGATAATTACACATCGGTTTTGCCCTTGGTAAAAACTGACGAACACCCCAAAAGCATAACTCATATTTCGGGACATACCGTTATAGATTTCGGCAAAGATGCTTTTTCGCAAATTAAGATTTGTTTTAATTCTTTCACGGGCAAAAAAGACAGCGTATATGTTCATTTGGGCGAGGCTTTGGACGAAGGCTTAATTGACAGAGAGCCTCACGGGACAATCCGCTACGCATTATACAAGATTCCGCTAAAAAAAGGTTATCGCCGTTATAAAATAAAAATAGTTCCCGATTCAAGAAATACCGACCCGAATCAAAACGAAATGGGCGTTTCTCCGATTTTAATGCCGGAGATAACGGGGGAGGTTTATCCGTTCAGATATTGCGAAGTAGAAAATTATAAAGGTGCAATACTTTATAAAAACGTTACGAGGACTATCGTAACATATCCGTTTGATTATCACGAATCTTATTTTAAAAGCTCCGATACGGTTTTGAATAAGATTTATGAATTGTGCAAATGGACGATGAAAGCGACTTCCTTTACGGGAAAATTTATTGACGGCGACCGCGAAAGAATAGCTTATGAGGCTGATGCTTTGATTAATCAGTTATCATTTTTTTCGGTTTGTAATCAGTACTCGATTTCAAGAAATACGGTTGAACATTTGATTTTCAATCCGACATGGCCAACGGAATGGCTTCTACAAACTCCTGTCATCGCTTACAACGATTTTCTTTACAGCGGCGATGCATCACTTCTGGAAAAGTATTATAACGAATTGAAAGCCAAAACGTTAAACTTTTTAAGAGACCCTGACGATTTTTTAATTCACACCGGCGATACGATAACGGACGTTAATATTTTCGAGCAGTTGCATTTTAAAGGAAACAATATCCGCAACATCGTAGACTGGCCTCACGGTGAAGAAGATGACGATTACGAATACACAGAGTGTAATACGGTTGTCAATCTTTGGTATTATTATTCGTTAAAATGTATGGAAAAAATAGCTAAAGCACTTTCCAACGATTATGACGAAAAATATTATTCAAAAATTTCCGAAGAAACTTTAGAGTCGATAAATTCTCTTTTGAGGGATTCCACAGGACTTTACATAGACGGATTAAGTTCAGAACATAACTCATTGCACGCCAATATGTTTGCTTTAGCATTCGGCATCGTACCCGAAGAATCGGTTTGGAAGGTTGAAGATTTTGTAGCCTCAAAAAAAATGGGATGCAGCGTTTACGGCTCTCAATTTCTTTTGGATGCAATTTATGATTCAGGAGACGATTATTACGGTCTTAAACTCTTGACCGATACCACAAAACGTTCATGGTACAACATGATTAGAATGGGTTCAACAATGACTACCGAGGCTTGGGACAACTCGCTAAAACACAATATTGATTGGAATCATGCTTGGGGCGCGGCAGCATTAAATATTATCGTAAGAAAATTAATCGGGATTTCACCCTTAGAACCCGGTTTCAAAAGGGTAAAAATAAATCCGCAACCCGGTACTTTGGAAACATTGTCAGCAAAAATCCCTTCTCCAAATGGCTTTTTTGTCGTTAATTTTTCCAACATAAAAGGCAAACCTTTCAGCATGAACGTTGAAATTCCTTCTAACACAACGGCAGAAATTTATTTACCCGGAAATCCTGTCCCTCAAATCGTAGGTTCGGGAAAATGGCATTTTGAAAACTAAAAATGTTTATTCTGACAAAATAAAAAAGGCGATTTTCTGTTTTTATATTTAGAACTTTACTAAAAAAAATAAAATGAAGACAAGAATTATTTGCATATTAATATTGATTTTTTTAGGCTCAGATTTGTCGGCACAATATAGCAAAGCTGTTAAAAACCTTCCGCAATATGACAACAAATTGTGGCATTTCGGCTTTACGGTCGGTTGCAACAATATGGGCTTTAAAATAGACCGCTGCGACGATTTTTTTGCGTTGGAAGATATGTACGGCATTGAGGCAGAAAAGTTTACAGGTTTTCACATCGGACCTATTTCCTCGCTTAGAATATGCAAATATTTGGATTTGAGAATGATGTTCAATTTGTCGTTCAATCAGAGAGATTTGGTTTATTATTTTATGGAGGGCGACAAAACCGAAATGAAGAATCACAGAATGTCAATCAACAGCACGATGTTGGAATTTCCCGTTTTGTTTAAATACAAAGCCGAAAGATGGGGAAATTTTTCACCGTATCTGGTTGCAGGAGCTAATTATAAATACGATTTAGCGGCAGACAAAAAGCCCCGCCCTGAGGAAATGCCAAAAATTAAACTTTTAAAGCATGACCCTTGTGCAGAATGGGGCGCAGGTTTTGATATTTATCTTCAATATTTCAAATTATCATTGGAACTCAAATACAGTGTCGGAATTCTTAACACTTTGAAACGTGATGACACGCCTTACACTGATTGTATTAACAAATTGAGTTCCAATGCACTAATTTTTTCATTACATTTTGAATAGCCTTAAAATCCGGCAGGACGCTTAAAAACGAAAATTGAAGGTCTGCAACTGCCTTTTTTCAATCCGATTTTTTCGCCGTATTCCGAAACCATGTCGTTGTTGTTGTCAAAACCGATGAAAATAGCATCTTTGGTAAGCCACAACGCCTCAGCCATTCCGAAGTCAGCGAGATAATTATTTTGAACTCTGTCAGTTGAATATTTAACAAAAGACGCGTATTTGCTTTCTTTGGTTTTAACATCTAATCGGCGGACAAAACAGTTTTGTCTGTCCAAGATGTAAAGATATTTTCCCTCACAGCACATATCCGAAATATCACCGTCGCGCGGCAAAATTACATCGTCAAACGGTGCAGTAAGTTGTCCTGTCTTAATATCATAAACAAAAAGTCTTCTTGGATCCCGCTCTTTAGCGATATAAATCAATTTGTTTTTATTGTCAATAGTCATGCCCTCAATTCCGGCATTGTTATTACCCCACAATTTCATATCCTCGCCCAAAACGGTAAAATCTATTTCAAGCGGTTCAAAAAGTTCGGGATTGTTCTTGTTTTGAAAATACAACAAATCATGAATTTCGTCCGAAATTACAAAACGGTTGTCATAAACATCAATTACTTCAATATCAAGTTCTTTGGTTTTAATATTAGTTTTAGCGGCTCTTGTAATGTAAAATCTACCATCAGAACAAGTATCAACTTGATAAATATCCGGTGTTTCAACCTTGTCTGCAATGCAGTAAATTTTGCCGTCCTTGCCAGTAAGACCGGAAATATCAAATCTGTGATGAGATTCTTCGCATTCGTTTTCACCCAACATATAAATACTTCCACTATGAAGCAAATCCAATTTTATAGCCCCGGGTATTTCAGGGAAAGCCATGTAAGCCAAATGATTAACCCAATGCATCGGCATCTTACAAAACAATTGGTCAATCAAAACTTCCGTATCCTCGTTTTTAACATCTGCCAACTCAGCATATTCATCGGGCCAGACAAAAAGCCTTTTCCTATCCTGACTGTAAAAAAATACACTTGATATTTTATCGGTATTGTTATAAACAAAAGTTATTAAACCACTGATTGTTAAACCTTTAGCATTAGAAGAGGGTTCTACTCTGAATTTAAACAAAGTATCACGCATAATTTGTAAATCGCTGAAAGTTACGGGTGTTTTACTCTTTAAATGCTGAGTATTGACTTGATAACGGTTGTTAATGATTTTCCCGATATTAAAATCCCTGATTGTGTCCATACTGCAAGTAAAGGCTTTCTTCGCCTCAAAAATCATTTTCTTTTTACCGCTATTATTACAACCGGTAAAAAAAACAAAAATTGCAATAATGTTCACTATTAATGCTATTGTTTTCATTTTTTTTATAATTTTGTAAAAAATATTTTAACTATGGATATTGTAGCCTTACACGGAAAATACGATATTTACAAAGAAAACGCTTTACCGCAAAGACGGTTCAAATATAATAAATTAAATGAAGTATTGCAGGAACATTTGCAAAAAAAAAATTTTAATTTTTTATATTGCGGATACTCGTTTGAAAAACGTCCCATAAATTTGTTAAAGTACGGCAGCGGACCGACTTCCGTACTTATAATGTCGCAAATGCACGGCAACGAACCAGTTTCAACGCTTGCATTAACCGATGTTATGAATTTTATGGAATCAGACGAAGAATTAAATCATATAATAAAAGAGAAAATTACGGTTTACGTTTTGGCTCTTGTTAATCCCGACGGGAACGAAAAAAACGACCGCCGCAACGCCCAAGGAATTGATATTAACAGAGATGCTAAAAGCTTGATTTCGCCTGAAGCAGTTTTTTTAACAAAGGTTGCCAAAGAAATCAATCCGAAATTTGTGTTAAATTTGCACGATGAGGAATTGTATTATATGACAAAACCTTTACTTTTGCAAACTGCAATTGCGATGTTAGCACCCGAGTGTGAAATTTCACCGAAGGCGTTGAAAGCGCGGAGCAATGCCATGAAACTTATTTCGTGCATTTCTCAAACCTTGGAACCGATTGCAAAAAACAGAATTGCAAGATACGATGACGTTTATACACCCGAGGCTTTCGGTGATACGTTCGTCTCAAACGGCATTTCATCGGTGTTGATAGAGGCTGGCTCTTTTGAGGGCGACAAAGAAAGATGTTTTGCAAGAAAAACCGTATTTTGTGCAATTTTAACGGCATTAGAGGCTGTTGCAAATTCAAGTTACGAAAATTTTTCGGAGGAAATTTATCAAAATCTTCCTCTAAACATAAGATACAAATCCTTCGATTTGAAGTTGAAAAATCTTGAAATCAAATCAGAATACGGCTCTTACCGTGTTGATTTGGGCATAAGACGCATAAAACCAACTTTCAACGATGAGGATTTTACTGACGATTTTACGGATTACAGAATTGTAAATATCGGAAAACTTGACAATTACGGTGCATTAAAAACTTTTGATGCCTCAGAATTTTGTCTTAAAGGAAATTATTCCGATATTTACCTCGGCAGAAAAGCCGATTTTACGATTATTAACAGCTTTGGCATTGAGAAAAAATGTCAGAGTTTATTATTATAAAAATTAATATGGCAAATGATAATACAGGCGTTTCGACTGAAGAATTAACGGAAGAACAACGCCGTTTTTTTATAACTAATTATTTCAAAGTCACCAAATTGGAACTTCCCTCTTTTACGAGCGGACGTATTTTGCTCGTTTATGCGGGAGTTTTTTTAGGACTTTTGCTGATGATATATTTAAGACGCGCTGTTCCGACTGTAATTTTTAGTTCCGCGTGTTTTATTTTTGCGTTTTGGCAGTTTTATCTTTTTATCGGACCGTATTTTAGGACGAAAAGACTTTTTTCGCAACGTCCGAGCGAGGAACAAATGGTTTCGTGGCTGATAAAGGATTTAAAAAAGACGGTTAAACCGCGAAGTATCACAACTTTAGGGCTTAACATGAGCGATGTTAAACCCGAAAATTTCATAATTATTCCCGTTCCGATTTTTTGGCAGGCTCAAGGCTTGTCAGCGGAAGAGGTTTTAAGGTCGCCGCTCTCGGACGGAACTTACATTTATACGGCTTGGAGGGTTCAGATTTTAGTGCTGACAAAATATTACATAAGCCTCTTTAAATGCAATTATAATTGGCTCACTGACAGTATTAATACCGTTTCGACCAATGAATTTTATTTTCAGGACATTACCTCTATCAACAACGACATTCGGGAAATAGAGTTCAGTTTTATTGACAATCCTGAACAGCCGATAGGGGCGGGCAAAGTTTTTCACGTTACTAATTTTTCGGGTGAACATTTAACCGTTATCAACGAAATACCTTCGCTTGCAGGACCTAAAAATATTGCCGTTAATTTGGAATATATCGTATCGCTGCTCAGAATGATTTTGCGCAACCGCAGATTCAATATTATGAGGGAAGAATACGTTGAACCGAAACAGGAGGAAACCCCTGAACAAATTGCAGAGGCTCAAGAAAAAGAACGTCAGGAAAACGTTGATGCCATCAATTCGATTGATTATTTGATGCAAAATCCTGATTCTGAAGGCACGCCTGATTCTCAATTCGGAAACAAAACAGCCGTTTCAAGTTTTGAGGATGACATAGATGTCGAAGGACTCTCTTTAGAAGATTCAGAATAGAATAAAAAAAACAACTTAATAATTAAACCTTTAAAAAAAATGTGCGTTATGAAATATGCCATTGTTATAATTTTGATGTGGATTTTTCCGCTTTTTAATTGCTCGGCTCAAAACGGGTATCCGCAATTAAAACAAAAATCAGATTCTTTGATTACACGTTTTGAAAAAGAATTATCCAAGCAGAGTTTTGTTAATACGGAATTGACAAACAATGCTAATAATTTTTTTGTGGATTATAACAACGAACTCACCGGCGATACGGTCTGGCTCGAAAACTATGAAGACTTCAAATTTTACCGTATTAAACGCAAAGACTTTTTTTTCATTGCGGAATATTATACGGGCAAAATAGGAACGCTCTTCGAATGTGAAAAATACGTTTATTACTTTTATGACGGGAAATTGCAAATGACTCAGTCATTGTTTTTTAAGCACGGTGAAGAATTAGACGATTACGGTTCTAATCTTTACGTAGAGGAAAAACGTGTTTTGTTTTCGCAAGGAGAGCCTTTGCAGTTTTATCTTGTACGCGACGGTGAAGGTTCGTCCCGCACGCTTGATATCAAAGCATTACCTTTCAAACAGATAGATGTCAAAAAAGTAATTTATGACAAATACGCTTTTGAAACCGTAGGAATTAAAATTTTTAACGGAAAAACTGATTTTTAACAGCAAAAAAATGGAAGTAAAACCATACGCATCTTCTTCCAAAAGCAAACGCGAACAAGTGGAAGAGATGTTTGATAATATTGCCGGCAATTATGACTTTTTGAATCATTCCTTAACTTTCGGAATTGATAAAATTTGGAGAAAAAAAGCCATAAAAGCGGCAGCGGAAAAAAATCCCGCAACAATTCTTGACATTGCAGCCGGAACGGGTGATTTTTCGATTCTTGAGGCAAAAAAAACTTCCGCGAAAATAACGGCAATCGACATTTCACAAAATATGCTCAACATCGCCGTTAAAAAAGCTGAACGGGAAAATTTATCAGACAGAATAGATTTTCTCAAAGCCGATTCGCTGGATATGCCGTTCAAGGACAATAGTTTTGAAGCCGTTACGGTCGGTTTCGGTGTTAGAAACTTTTCTGATATTCCCAAAGGACTTTCAGAAATTTTCAGAGTTTTGAAACCCGGAGGAAGGCTTGTGGTTTTGGAATTGTCAGAACCGCCTAATCCCGTAATTAAAGCGGGATATAGTTTTTATTTTCATAAAGTTTTGCCGTTTTGGGGCAAAGTAGTTTCAAAAGACGGTGAGGCTTACAAGTACCTTCCAAAAAGTGTCGATAATTTTCCCTACGGTGAAAGATTTCTTTCACTCATGGAAAATGCGGGGTTCAAAAATGCGTCTTTAAAATGGCTGTCATTAGGATTGTCAGCCATATATATCGGCGAAAAAATGACTTAAAACCTTAAAAAAATTAAATACTATGAAAGGATTTTTGTTTTTGCTATTGATTATCTCATGCATTGAGATTCACGCACAGGATACCGTAAAAATTTCAGGCTCAGTCTTTACGCTTGACACTTTAGCAGTTTCAGGAATAAGCGTATCAGCAAAAAAAGCCAAAACCGCTGTTGTTACCGACAGTTTAGGCAATTTTACAATCGAATGTTGTAAAAATGACCGTTTGGTTTTCAAATCACGATGTTTCAATACCAAGCGGGTAAAAATTGATGAAAAAACCAAAAATCCTCTTTCCGTGAATTTACGTTTTATTCCAAGCCCTCAAAACGTTGAAGTGGCAATCGGGTATGGTTATATCAGCGAAAAAGACCGCACACAAGCCATAGAATATATCGGAGGCGGCAAAAATTATTGCACTTATCTTAATATTTACGACCTGATTAAGAATAATTTTAACGGAGTAACCATAACCTCAAACGGCTGCATACTTGTAAGAGGCATCAGCACTTTGTACGCTTCACCATGTGCAACATACGTTGTTGACGGTTATTTTGTGGACTCGATAGATTATATTTCGCCCTGCGATGTCAAGGAAATTTCGCTTCTAAAAGACAGCAGTGCTGCAATTTACGGTTGCAATAGTTCAAACGGTGTTTTCATAATAAATTTAAGGAATCATTAATTGACTTTTTTTTAGCCGCCAATGTGCAAAAGAACGCATTTCAGCTAAAAAAATTGCAACTTTCCAAAATAATCAGTAAATTTGCCGTTGGAAAAAATGGACATTATAACACTTTTTACGGATCACATCAAAGTTTTTGTGTGCGAGACCACGCCAGAGGTTAATTCTCAAAGGCAAAAACTTCTCACGGTGCTTTCGAGGGCGCGGATAGAGGCGGTTACAGCCGAGCCAAACGCCAGCGAAGATGCTGTGAAGGCTCTTATGCAAAGTTGCAAATGTTCGGTGCATATACTCGGCAAACAAGATTTTTACAATCAAGACGGCGAGGCGTTCACCTTGGGAGCGGGGTTGCAATACCGCGTTGCGCAATCCTCTCACAACAAAGATTTCAAGATGTTTCTGTGGAATCCCTTTGGCGAGGTCAATCAGCAAAACAAGTATATCAATGACATTCGCCGCGACATCGTTGACAATACAATCTACAATGCTAATCCCTCACCGATATTTTTTGTAGAAGAGCTCAGAAGCATGATGAGCACAAAATCCGTAGTTCAAACCCAAACAGAAGAGAAAGACATATTCTTCATATACAATTACTTGGATCAAGAGACCGCCGAAGGCATCATAGGAATGACAGAGGACGTGCTGACGCTCACAAAACTCGCTGTTTCCATGGACGACTACACCGACTATACCGACTATATTCAAAAGCAACTTCCCGGTTGCAAGGCGTGCATCATCTATTACGACTACGCTGGCGAATGGGCTGTGTCGTTTGCGCGTCAGATATGGAAAGACAACGGTGGCAAATCTGCCAAAGCTCCGATTTTACTCATCGGAAATTCCGCACACGCCACATCCGAGGCTCATGCAATTTTCAATCACGTACTCAAGACCGCGATTTGCGAAGTAAGTCTCATACCTTTGGAAATCAAAGTGTTCTACGACAAAGTTACGGGCAAGGGATAGCCGCAAGACACCGAAAAAAACGTTTCAATCGTTTTCAATATAAAAATTTTTACGTACATTCTGTATCTTCGGTGATTAGATTTGCTACTTGCAAATTTAAATAATTTAAAGAAATTTTCATCCGTTTCTCATAAAAAAAATCACTATCTTTGTATGTCAGAATGGCATCTATTTTGCAAACTTAAATAGAATATTTACAACATCAAGCGCAATGAACCAAGACATCTGTCCATATCCCGGTCTTAGACCTTTTACCGAAGAGGAGACAATCTTCTTCAAGGGAAGGGATGTGCACATCCGAATGTTAGCTAAACTATTGGAAACCAAGAAGATGGCATTCATTACGGGAGCTTCGGGTGATGGCAAGTCGTCGCTGGTGTATGCGGGCGTGATACCTTTTATCAGGGCCGGCATGTTGAAGGCAAAGTTCAATAATTGGCTCATTTTCGACTTTAAGCCGCAACGCAACCCGCTGAAATCTCTCTGCGAATCTATGTCTCAACAGACAGGACTTGATGCGCAATACCTCTACAACGAGTTTGACAACGGATTCTCCTCAATAATAGAAGTTTACAAGAAAAGCGGACTGTATGTCGATAGTGGTGAACTCTCTGTCAATAAAGGCAAAAATCTGCTTATAATCGCTGACCAATTTGAGGAAGTTTTTACCAATAAAGAAAATTTTGACAACGGTACGCCAAGTCTTGAAACTTACACTACGGTAAACCTTTTAATCGAGACAGTTAGAATAGCAGTTGCTGAAAAACTACCTGTGTATGTGATGTTTACGATGCGTAGCGACTTTATTCCGCAATGCACCGTTTTCAAAAATTTGCCTGAATTTATCGCCTATTCGCAGTTTTTTGTTCAACAACTCAAACGCGAAGAAATCACTCAGGTAATTCAAGAGCCGGCCGTACTTGCAGGCTCAAGTGTTTCAAGTCGTCTGACCGATTATCTTGTTAATAATTTAAGTAGTGGTTTCGACCAACTGCCGGTTATTCAGCACGCAATGAACCTTCTTTGGAAAAATGCCAATGACGGTCAGCAGCAGTTGGATTTGATTCATTTGGCTAAAATCGCCGGTATTTCAAAAAACGTTCTTGACAAGAAAGATAGAGAAGAATTTGAAAAATGGTTTGCTTTACTTCCCGATTACGAAAAAAAATATTTTGAAAAACCCGGTCTTAACAACGTTTTGAATGCTCATGCAGGTATTCTTTACGAATCGGCATACGATTATTATCAGAAAAATGCGACTTGGGCGCATAAAACAATCACGCGAGAGGAAAGCAAGAAAATTATCGAGGCAACCTTTAAATCCTTGGTAAAGATTGACAACAACCGCCCTGTAAGAAACCGTTGCACATTGAACGAAATTACCGGAATCATCAACCGTGAGAATATCACACCGGCTGTTGTTTGCGGTGTTTTAAATATTTTTAGAAGTCCTGACAACACACTTTTAAGACCCTTTATCGACCCTGATAATATTGAAACACAATATCTTAGTGGCGATACAGTGTTTGATATTACGCACGAGGCATTAATCCGTAACTGGAAAAAACTTGAGACTTGGAATACTCAAGATGCTGTTGATACAAAAGACTTTTACGACCTGAAATCGCAACTTATGCGTTGGGAGAGCCATGACCGTAAAAAAGGCTTTTTGCTTCCGGCCGGTAACCTCAACTTTTTTGAAAACATGTATTTGAGGATTAGACCGAATGCGTTTTGGCTCGCAAGGTTAGACTCAAATAAACTTCCTCTTGAAGAAAAACTCAAAAAAGCGGACGTTTTAACAAAACAATGCCGCGATTTCATTGTTGAAAGTCGTCAAGCAGTTGAGGCAACTCAAAAAGCAAAAAAACGTAAAAACCGTGTAATCGGTGTGTTAATTATAGGGTCGTTGATATTTTTGTCAGGTTTTGCATTTTGGGCATTGAAAGAAAGAGATACGGCTCAGGCACAGTCTGAAATTGCGGCTCAAAAAACTAAAGAGGCTGAAAATCAAGCCATTATTAATGAGCGAGAAAAAGTGCGTGCTGTTGAAGCCGAGAAAATGGCAGATATAGAACGTCGTAAAGCAATTCAAGAGGCGTTGAAAGCGCAAGAGGCTCAAGCAGAGGCGTTAAAGGCATACGAATCGGCAAATGCTGCCCGTATTCTTGCTGACAGCATGAAAAACACGGCGTTACAAAACCTTCAAACCGCCAAAAAAGCCCTTAACGAGGCTCAAGAGGCACGGCTTATCGCAGAAGAGCAAACTAAAAAAGCGGATAAAGCCTCTGATTCAGCGGCTCGCCTTTATAATATTGCGATTTCAAATGCTTTGGCTATGAAAGCGAAAAGTCGTTATGAGGACAAATCCATGAATCTTAGACTTGCTTGGTCGGCATGGCTTATTAACAAGGAGTTTGCAATAACAGAAAATTTGCCCGAACTTTACGAGGCTATGATTAGCGCTATGCGAGAAAATGGCTTTGACAACTCACTCAAAATCAACGATGAAAAGATTTCGGATTTTTTCATAAATTCATCTAACAGACTTTTTACCGTAACAGACAGAGGCGAGGTTGCAGCCTATAAAATTGCAGGCGACAAGCCGAAAGAACTTTTTAGAATTAAAAATACTGAGAGTTCAACACCGCTTCAAAAAGCGTTTTTCTTGTCAGATAAGTATTTTGTTTACAGCACTTTCGATAAGAAAAATTTTGTAACCGATATTAACGGAAAAACAATTTCGCAGTTAAAACCCTCAGGGTATATTAATGCGGCAGTTTTGTCGGACGACGAAAAAAAAATTATCGCGGCCTTCGATAACGGAAATATTTTTGTTTATGACGCTCAACTACCCGAAAAAGGTGCTTTCTTAGGTATAGATTTAAAACAAAAAGTCATGAGTATTTGTCTTACCGAAAACCCTGAAGAGTATTATGCTTTGACACATTTCGGTACTGTTTTTAAATGGAATTCAGCAACGGGTGAAGTTAAAGAAGTGTTTAAGAAGGATTATCAAAACGCTTTTGCACTTGCCGATATTCGAGACAAAAATATGTTGGCAGTTTGTTATGGTGATGGTGCTGTTACTTTTATTGACACTAAAACCGAAGAAGTGATAAGTGAGTTTTCAAACGAATTTTCAAAATTTGAACGTGCCGTTTATGACCCGAAAACTGGATTTCTTGCTTTGTCGGGCGGAGATAAAAGAATTTCGCTTATCAACACCGAGGATTTAACCTCGCAACCTTTTTTGATAGAAGAGCAAAATTTACGCGAGGGAAGGGCTAACTCGTTGAAATTCAACGATAAAGGTATGATTTTTGCTTTAACAGATAAAAACAGTATTTTGTATTGGGACACCGACATCAATCAATACGCTAAAACTCTTCAAACCCTTAATCTTCAGCCTCTAACCAGAGATGAAAAGAAAGTGGTTTTAGGACGTGAGTTTGCAGGCGGATTATAGGGGATTGGTTTTTAATTGTCATCAAAAAAAATATTATTTTGACAGTATGAAAAAATTTTATTTTATAGCAATATTATTTTTGGTTTGTTTTGAAGTTCATGCTCAGCGGGACACTTCAAAACCAGAGGGTTATATTCCACTTTTTGACAATTTAACTTCTCCTGACGAGCCTTTACCAGAGGATTTTAACGGAAAAGTAAAAACCGTTGATAATAGCTCCGACTCAGTAATGAGCATTAGCACTGCAGTTGAAAATCTTAAAACGCTTTATCACTCAGGACGTTTTAGAAATGCTTTTGGCGTTGCATTGTATATCAAAGAAAAACAATACAGCGAAAAAATGTCAAAAACGGAGCGAACTGATTTTCATAAATATGCTATCGCGTCAATGAAAGAAATGGCTTTTGACAAACATGCTGATTCTTTAATGAAAATCTTTTGTAGTCAGTCGCCTTTTTATAAAGTAAAGGACGACGACCCGGTGGCTTTTGTAAAACTCAAAGAAAAATTTTCAACAAGACCGTGGTTTGCCATAAAGGTCTCTATTTCAAAAATTTATCCGAGAGTAGTAATTGATACGATTTACACCTTGAGAACACCAAAATCTGAATATAAATATTCGGAGTTTAGTGCCTCAAACTACGAAATTCATTTGGTATTTTATCCGACTAATACTTTGTCAATTTCGGGCGGAATTGCATTTTCAAAATTCGGATATACAAGAACAGAAACCGATGAAAAAGTCAATTTTACTTATAGAGAAAAGGATAAGTTTTTTAGTTTTCCGCTTGAAATTTCTTATTCTGCGCCCTCAATATACGGCATTATAAAACCGGAAGTGTTTGTAGGAGCAAAATATACTAACTTTTATGACAGTCATTACACCGTCAAAGATGGTAAACGATCTGAAATTGCGGAAGTTACAGCCCTTGATTTGGTAGAATGTGAAGGCAAGGCTGAAAATCAAGAAAATAGTTTTGTAAGTCTTTACGGCGGATTAAGGCTCAATTATGAATACCGCAGATTTTCTGTTTTTGCCGGTTTGACGTACGGATTTGCCACAAAAGAACTTAGAGACCCTAAAAAGAAAGGAAATAATACAGAACTTGCTGTACATCACTTATTTGTGCCAGATGCAATGCGGCTCAATCAAGTGAGTTTAAATTTCGGGGTAAAAGTAAATATTTTTTATCTTACAAAAACAAAATACGGTTACGGATATTAAAATAAATAGATTATGAGATTGTTAGTTATCATATTTGCAGTATTTTTGTTGTCCGGATGCAAAGATGGCGGCGTTTTAATAGACGATAATGCAGTGTTAGATTCTTTATCCTCTACATTATCTGTCAAAACATATACAATAGGTACGGGTGATATTGTTATCTATAATGGCAATCTTGTATTTATGGAACATCAAATTCAGGGAAAAATAGGTGATGAATCAAAAGATTTATCGCTTGTTAAAATCGATAAAAAGGGAAATAAAGAGGTAATTCACCTTAAACCTGAATGGCAATACGAACTTCCCGAGGAAATGGAAGATTTCAAAGAAGAATTGAAAGGCTTTGAACCTGAATCCGTAGTGGCAAATCGTTTGTACAAATCACCCGACGGCTTTTTGTATGCTTGGGGTACTAATACTCCGAGATTCCGCTCAGATGTTACGGCAATGTCTATTGTGAAATTAGACAAAGACTGCAATATCATATATAATAAATGTGTAATGTATAGTACACAAGATTATGAAGGTAATAATCTTAAAATACCGAAATATGGTATTCCGCTCTCTAATAGCAAATTTGCAGTCATAATGCAAAAAGAACAAACTTATGACTATTATACGGGGGCATATGGTCAAGAAGAATGGAGCATAATGGTTTTGGATTCAGATGGAAATACAGAAAGCGACAATAAAATAAATATAGATTTGAGTTCATATAGTCTTCATACAATTTTTTCAAGCAACGATGTAATATGCTTTAACTGTGTAACATATAGTGGTGAAGAGTTCCGAAAGATTTATGGCTATTCAACTTCGGGCGAATTATTGAACACTTTGACACTTTCCCACGACTCAGGAGAGGCAATTTATACCGGAAACTCAACATTTATGATACACATCGACAAAGATAAAAAAGAAATAGGCGGTGAAATAGCAGAAGGAGTGCCTATGACAATTGAAATAGGCAAATACGGATACGACAAGTTTATGTTCCCAGAAATCGAAACAAATTATTTTGAGGACTCAGATTCCACTTATGTAATTATAGGCGGATCATATTGCTCTGGCAGTGAATTTTTGTACGGTTATTGCAGAGAAAATTACACGGGTTCAAGGGACGCTGATTATATATACAATATCACACCAAGCAAAGGTATTATCCTTAAAGATAACAAATTATATAAAATAAGCGGTCTTAATCCGATTGTAATTGTTGGTGTTTGGTACGAAAACGGTATTTACGGTATCTATTACAGAGAACTCAGACCGGAGGACAACGACTCAAAAGTCAGTTTCTGGTCTAACAAAGTACATTATATTGAAGTGGACGATTTAAAGAAACTTGAATTTTGACAACATTAGACTACATATTAATAATTTTGCTGGTTTTGGCGGTTTTGGTTGCGGTTTATTTTTATTTAACGCGGCGCAAAGCGGCTAAGCGGGCTGTAGATGATTCAAATGAAGATTTGAAACGTCAAATCTTGTTTTCTTCAAACGAGGTTTTGCGTTATAAGACGCTGTACGAAAGTATCAAAAATGCGGAGATTAGTAATCAGAATTTATCTCATCAGCATGACGAGCGCAAAAATGCTGCTTATCGTCACATACTCTCTGAAGCAGAGTCTGTTATGTTGGAGCGTAAGCAGATTGAAGAAGAAAAAATTGAGGTTGAAAACCGCAACCGCAAACTTTGGGACATGAGCCTTAAAATTCAGAAGGAGAAGGAGCGGATTGACTTTTTAAAAAGAGACATCGAAAGAAAACATATTTCTGTAACTGACAGTATTCATTATGCCCGATACATTCAGTTAGCAGTTTTGCCACCTGTTGATGTTTTAGGGAATTGGTTCAAAGATTATTTTATTTTTTGGCGGCCTTTGGAAATCGTCTCAGGTGATTTTTATTGGATGAAACAATCGGGCGATCTTGTTGTTTTTACTGTTGCGGATTGTACAGGACACGGTGTTCCGGGTGCTTTTATGAGTCTTCTTGGTATTACGTTTTTGAACGACATTTGCGTAAATCTTGACGAAAAAACTATGCCTTCCGACATTTTGGAGGCTCTTCGTGCTAACATTATCACCGCTATGAGCCGTAACATCGACGGTAGAAATATGGACGACGGTATGGATATTGCCCTTTGCATCTACAATACTAAAACAAAGAAAGTATATTTTTCGGGTGCTAACAATCCGATGCTTTTGGTGCGTAATGGTGAATTGTCAGAATACAAAGCAATTCGCAATCCGATAGGTAAATATCCTGTTATTAAGCCGTTTATAACTTATGAGGTTGAGGTTATGCCCGGTGATTGGATTTATATGTTTTCGGACGGTTTCATTGATCAATTTGGTGAAAAAACTAAACGTAAACTTATGAGTACAAAATTTCGTAATTTGATAAAATCGCTTTCAGTTGAAAAATCTTCAGGAAAGGCGCAAGAGAATTTTTTAGGAGAGTTTTTGATTAATTGGAAAGGCAATTTCTTGCAGATGGACGATATTCTCGTCGGCGGATATCAGATTTAAAAAAGTCTTAATCAAATGAAGCCCCTTGTACCATAAAGGAATTAAAGCAATATATCAACATCTTACATTAATTCCGGTCGGTATTCAAAGTGCATTGTGTCGTAGTGATACCAACGTCCGCCCCAAATAAAACCGTGCTTTTCAAAAATTTTTACAATCTCCAACGGAATTTTATTAGCATACTTTATGGAATCCGTTTCTGATTTGTTTTTGTTAGCCCAAAGCCAATATGTGCTGTTTGCAACATTAATGTCAATTGCGATACCGTAACTGTGTGCACTCAATCTTTTTGCACCGCGCACCTGCCGCCAATAAAAAGATGAAGATTTTTCAAAATATTTTTTCAAATGCGGTTTTTGCGCTAATTCCTTCGCAATAATTTTCAAAGTATCTGAAACACCGTTAATTTTTGTCATAGGAATCTGTTGAGAGAACCAATTAACTTTTTCAAGATTTGCTGAAACCTCAGCAGCACTTTTACCGTAAACTTTCTTAAAAAACTGCTCAGAACGTCCGCGTCCGCAATCGTTAAGATATTTTGGCGGCATCGAAACCGTATCGTACTCCATTGAAAACATATCTTCAATATCGCAATCGTCAAGTTGCTCTATAAAAGTTTTTTTCCGCCCGTCATCGTAAACGATTTTCTCTCCATCAGGGAAAATTATATGATTGTCTGCATATTTTAAATTTAAAGCCGGATACGAAAGAATCAACTTTTTTGCCCCCCAAGGAATTGTGTCATTATTTTGGACAACAAGAGTATCCTTAGCAACAGAACCATTATTTGTTTGCGCTATGGTACATGACACAAAAATCAAAATAATAATTAAAAATTTTTTCATCTTTAATCGCTTGTTTTTTCGCAAAGTAAAAAAACTTTTCATTAAAATCCAAAATAAAAATCACCAATAATAACGTATGAGATATAAAAAAAATGCGGTCATTTAGACCGCATTCTCTATTTATTTTTAGATTAGTTCCAAAAGATTCTTCATCTCAGATACTTTGAATTGTCCGGGAGCAGTTTCCTGTCCATTATCGGGAGCAAGATAGGTTATCGGTGAACCGCATTTCAGACACGCTACCCGCGTTATCTTGCCTAATTGTCCCATACCGAAAGCAACAATGTTTTCGTCTAAGGTATAAAGCGATAATAATTTCGCATTGTCCTCGGGAAAATTTACTTTACAAGCAAGTTTCACGCAATCCGCACCGTAATTTACGCACGTCCTAATAATGGAATGAAGTTCCTCTAAATCAGGTGTTTGAACAAAATTATGATAAGAAATTATCAATTTGCAAGATGAATTTTTGCAAGCATTTTTCAAACGTTGAGCAACAGATTGACCGCGTTCTATTTCAACGTCGATATAATCCGCACCCGATTTTGCCGCCGTTTCCAACATTTTCAAAGAGGTTTCCTCGTCAAAAGCACCCGGACGACACGTTACAATAAAACTTACCGATTTGTCGGAAAGCATTTCAATCATCTCTTGGGTTGAAGGTTTTACCAAATCGAGTCTTAATTCGGCGTATTTATTGTCGCCGAGTTGCTTTCTCGCATTTTCGACTCCTTCAGCCGACAAGCATACGTATAACATAATTAGTTCTCGTTAACGATTTTCGACTGAACGTTGATACTTGCCTGGTGAACCGCTTTGAAAATCGTATCAATCATTTTTCTGTCAAGATTGTTGTCGTCAGCGGCCTTGTAATATTTTTCCAAAAGAGAATCCCAACGTTGCTGTTGAAGAACGGTCATGTTGTTCGCTTTTTTGTACTCACCAATTTTCGCTGAAATGCCCATACGTTTTGTTAAAAGCGCAATCAATTCATTATCAATGCCGTCAATCTTGAAACGCAACTCGTTCAAGGTTTCCATTGAAGCGTTTTCAGGATTTACTTTTCTAACAACCAATTCCGAAAGCATTTGTTTTAACGCATCGGGCGTTAATTGCTGTTTCGCGTCAGACCACGCTTTGTCGGGGTTGCAGTGTGATTCTATCATCAAACCATCAACGTTGAGGTCAAGAGCCTTTTGTGAAATTTCTTTCAAATATTCACGTTTTCCGGCGATGTGTGACGGGTCGCAAATAATAGGAAGGTCAGGACGGCGGCGTCTGAGTTCAATCGGCATTTGCCAAATAGGAGCGTTGCGGTAAAGAATTTTTTCGTAACTTGAAAATCCGCGGTGAATTACACCGATATTTGTTAAACCTGCGGCTTCAAGTCTTTCGATTGCGCCGAGCCAAAGTTCAACGTCGGGGTTAACGGGATTTTTCACCAAAACGGGAATGTTGCAACCTCTTAAACCGTCAGCAATTTCTTGCATTACAAAGGGGTTTGCTGACGAGCGTGCGCCAATCCACAAAATATCAACTCCGCCACGGATAGCGTCCCAAACGTGCTTTGAATTAGCAACTTCAACGGCGGTAAACATGCCGGTCTCTTTTTTTACTTGTCTTAACCATTCAAGACCGATTTCGCCGACGCCTTCAAAATTGCCCGGACGTGTGCGGGGTTTCCAAATACCGGCGCGGAAAACTTTTATACCGTTAGCGGCTAATTGTTTTGCAGTATCAAGTGTTTGTTCTAAGGTTTCAGCAGAGCAAGGACCTGCAATTATCCATGGCTTGTCGCCGAAAATTTCTTTAAATTCCATTTTTTTATTTCTTTAATGTTCTTTTTATCTTGTTTGCGTTGAAAATATAATCGTAAAGTCCTTCATAATCATCTTTTTCCATCAAGTTTTTAAAATCTTGAAGTTTTTCGATGTAAGTATTTAGGACAGTCATAACGTTTTCTTTGTTGTCTTTGAAAATCGGTGTCCACATATCAGGACTTGATTTTGCGATTCTGACGGTACTGTTAAAACCGCCCGAAGCAAGGTTGAAAATATTTTTTTCGTTTTTTTCTTTTTCGAGGACTGTCAGCGCCAAAGCAAACGAGCAGACGTGCGGCATGTGCGAGACGTATGCCACATGAATGTCATGATTATACGAGTTGAAAAACATCGGGTTCATGTTGAGATTATCTTCAAACATTTTTCTGATAACTCCGACTGCTTCTTCGCTGCTGTCTTCAACATCGCAAAGGATAACGGCTTTACCGTCAAACATTCCTGAAATTGCCGACCATGGTCCTGAATTTTCCGTTCCTGCCATCGGGTGACAAGCCACGTAACGTTTTCTGTTAGTGTGATATTTTACTCTTTCGCAAATCGTTCCTTTTGTGCTGGCAACGTCGATAACGATTTGATTATCAGAAATTTTGTCCAAAATTCCCGGCAGAATTTTTATAACTGCGCTTACGGGGACAGCAATTATAATAATGTCAGAGCCTAAAATTGCGTCTTCAATTGAAGAGGCTTCTTCGTCGATGATTCCGACTTGTTTTGCGTAAGAAGTGTGAACGGGGTCTTTGTCAAAACCTTTAACATGGTCAGTAAACTTTCTGTTTTTGAGGTCGATAGCGAGCGAGCCGCCGAGAAGACCGAGTCCTATTATTGAAATTTTTTTCATCGTATTTTACTTAATTATGCATTGTGAATTATGCATTGTGAATTAATTATTGTGAACTTCCCTCCATGATTGATAGCCTTCTTTGTATTCTCCGAGAATGCTCAAATCTCTTAAAAGCGGGCGTATGGCGGTCAGCATATTTTTATAACGCATTATATCTTTGAACTTTACGTCAATATAAAACATATAGTTCATGGGTTGTCCCATTAGCGGCATAGATTCGATTTTGGTTAAATCTACATCGTAAATCGAAATAATTGAAAGTATTTTTGAAAGGCTGCCTTGTTCGTTTTCGAGAACGATATTCAGCGAAGCCTTGTCGTATGTACTTGGGTTTTCTTCGTTTTTTGGCCTTATGATGACAAAACGTGTGTAGTTTCTTGAATTTGTTTCGATACCGGGAGCGAGAATTTCGAGGTTATTAAGTTCGATTGCATAATCGCTACCGACTGCGCCTATCGTTGTTGATTTAGTTTGAGCGACTTCTCTCAAACCGACAGCGGTACTTGCACATTCTACGAGTTTGATATGCGGATATTTTCTGAAAAACTGCCGTGTCTGGTTGATAGCCATATAGTGACTATGAACCTCTGTTAAATCTTCAATTTTAACGCCTTTGTTAGCGGCTAAGTTTTGTTTTATTCTGATAAAAATTTCGCCGCAGATTTTTACGTCGTTTTTTCTAATGAGTTCGAGATTTACGTTGATAGTCCCTGACAATGCGTTTTCGATAGCGATAACACCGTAAGCGGTTTCGTAATTTGCAACGCTTTCCACAACGTCCTCAAATGTTAGTTTTTCAACTATTTCCAAATCGTTGCGGTCTTCGAAATATTTCCGTGCCGCAATTTCGTGAAATGCACCTTTCACGCCTTGAATTGCTATTTTCATATTAAATTGTTAAATAAAAAAAGCCTCAACCGTTTTTTTTAACAGGTGAGGCTCTAATAATTTTAAGTTATTTTACTTTACGCAAAAAAATTACCGCCCCACCTTATTGCTAAAGTAGAAATAAAAGGCGTAAAAATAATATGCGTTAGAGTTAATAACCATTTTTTTCTAAAAACTAATCTTTTTACTATGCGAGGCAAAGTTATAGTATTTTTCGACTGTTGCAAAATTTTTTTTAAACTTTTTTTATTAAATCCGGGAAAAATACGTATAAAACGTAATTTTCAAAAATTATTTTTTGATGACATATTTTTACAGTAAATTTAAAATTTCGTTTTTCAAAATAAACGTTTCTGCCAAATCGGATTTTTTTTGTTGATAAAGTTGAATTTTTTCTTCGATAGTATCCTTTGAAATAAAACGATAAACCATCACGGAATTTTTTTGCCCCATACGGTGCGCCCTTGCAACTGCTTGAGCCTCAACAGCCGGATTCCACCACGGGTCAATTATAAAAACATAATCCGCTTTTGTTAAATTCAAACCCGTGCCGCCCGCTTTCATCGAAATCAAAAATACGGGAACGTCATTTTCGTTGAATTTTTTCACAACGTTTTCTCTGTTTTGAGTCCCGCCCGTCAAAAGCACGAAATCAATATCCGAGGCTTTCAAATTCTCGGCAACAAGATTCAAATGTTTTACGAATGAAGAAAAAATCAAAACCTTATGACCTTGAGATACAACATTTTGAACGTATGACATTATTTGAGAAGTCTTGCCCGAAGTCTCCTCGTAGCCTTCGTCCATGGTCAAAAGCGGCGAACAAGCAAGCTGTCTCAACTGAGTCAAAGCCTGCAAAACCATAACGGAAGATTTTTCAAAACTATCCGTTTCCATAATGTCAAGAATAGAATTTCTGACTTTCGATTTTTCCTTTTCATAAAGTTCTTTTTGCTTTTCGGACATTTCGCAATACACAATTTGCTCAACTAATTCCGGCAAATCGCTCAAAACCTGCTCTTTGGTCCTGCGCAAAATAAAAGGCTTAATCTGCGATAAAAGTTTTTCTGAACGTTCGGCATCGCCGTTTTTTTCAATCGGGAAAACATAATGCCTTTTAAAACTTTCAAGGCTGCCGAGAAGTCCCTGATTTAAGAAATTTATTTGACTCCAAAGGTCAGTAAGAGAATTTTCAACGGGAGTTCCTGTCAGCGTAAGTCTGTGACAACAAGAAAGTTGCATAAGACTTTGATAAGTTTTTGACGACGGATTTTTTATTATCTGGCTTTCGTCCAAAATTATATAATTGAAACGCTTTTTGCTCAAAAGTTCAACATCGTTTCTAAGAGTTCCGTAACCCGCAATTATCAAATCATAAAGTGGAAAAGCCTTAATCATTTCTTGACGGTTTTGACCCGTAAATTCAAGGATTTTCATATCGGGAACAAACTTTTTCGCCTCGTTTTTCCAATTGTAAATGAGCGACTTAGGCGCAAACAAGAGCGAAGGAATTTTCTCCGAAAAATCAAACAATCCGTCTTTGAAACCTTCTCCGCTGTTCATTTTGCTTTCGCTCAAAAGCGATAACGTACAAAGCGTTTTTCCCAAACCCATATCATCGGCAAGACAAGCTCCGAAACCGTGTTTCTGCATCATTTTCAGCCAGTTGAAAGCCGTAATCTGATACGGACGAAGTATGGCATTAACGTTTTGCGGCTTATCAGAAGGCAGTTTCGTCAGATCCGTTAAATCATCATAAATCTCTGATAATCTTTTATTTACACTTTCTTCCAAGGACAATCCGCTCAAAAGTTGAAACTGAAAATTTTTAAGCCTTACACTTGAATCCTCTTTATTAACAACACCCGTCAAGAAAACGGCTTTATATTTTTCAAACCACTCTTCCGGCAAGACAACAACTTCGCCATTAGGCAGTTGAAATTCGCGTATATTATTGAGAATATGATATTTAAGCGATGTAAAAGGGAACGCAAAATTCTCAAGTTGAACCGTAATATAAACATCAAACCAATCTTGAGAACTTTTAATTTTGCTCTCCAAAGAGATTTTTCCCGTATAATAATTTTTGACTCTTTCGGATTGTTCGACGATGATTCCATGTTGAAGAAGTCTTTCGCGGTTTTCGTTCAAAGCATTGACAGCGAACGCATTCTGAATCACAGAATCGGGAGTTTGCGTTTTCAAAGTGTAAATTCCCTCTGAAATTTTGTCCGGAAAAATCTCATCAACGGCAGTTTCGATGTCCGCCTCAAACTGCAAATCTCTTTTCAAACGGCTAAAATAAAATCCGCCTTTATCATCAGTAAAAAATTTTACGACGATTTTGTTCGGTGAATTTATCTTGAAATTTATTTCGTTGTATCTGAAATAAAGTTGAAAAACGGTCATTCCCGTTAAATCTTTTTCCAACGACAAAACGGCTTGAGGCAAAACCTTTTCGTCATAAATTTTAAAACCCGAATGATGAATTTTTGCACCCGAAGCAATTACGTTTTTAATAAACTTTTCATAATACTGCTGTTCGGTACGTTTTATTACGGGAATATATTTTTTTGTAACAAAAGGAATGATTTTTTTAGCATTAACATCATCAAAACCATACAATTTGTTGTCAATAGTTAGAAAACACGGATTATCCGAAAGCAAATGAACGGATTTTCCGTAAAAACTTAAATTCTGATTTTTATAACACGCTGAAAGAAAGTATTTTGTCTCCTCATCGGTGCGAAAAAAATTGAAAACAGCCTCGGCATTTTCCTTTGTCAGAGAGATTTCGTCCTCCAAAAAAACAGCCTTTTGATTAGTTTCCAAAAAGAACATACGAACATTGTTTTCCCTACAAATTTTTATAATTTCAACGATGTTTCTCTCGATAGAAGGGCGAATGTTAAGTTCAAAAAAATCCCTATCCAACTGTTTAAAAAACTGTTGGTTGTCTGAAACCTTCCTATCTCCGAAAGTTTTTCGGATTTGTGTTTCCGAGTATTTTTCCGAAATTTTAACGATTCTCTGCTGAAAATCAGAATATTTCTCAGGATTTTTATCAACATTATCTTTTGTAACAGTATTCATAACGTAAAAAAAATCATGCGAGGAATCCTCCGAAACAATACACGGCATTATAATCCAACCGAAAACTCTGTGGTTTCTTACGGCAGCGATAAAATTTTTCATTGCGGAAAACTTTTTGTGTTAAAAAAAACAGACCGCAAAGTTAAAAGTTTTTTTTAAGATTTTCAAGAGATGAAAAAAGCAATTTTTTTTAAAATTTCCATTAAACTCTGATTCCAATCATTGTAATATCATCGACCTGCGACCTGCCGCTACGCCATTCCATAATTCTCTGATGAACAAGTTGTTTCTGCTGTTTAGGTTCCAAACTATAAGCCTCAGTCAAAAGCGATACAAGATTTTTACCCAAAAATTTCTTACCGAAACCCATTGACAAATCTCCGCCTAACTGGTCTTGGATACCGTCAGAATACATATAAACCATATCACCATGTTTTAGTGAGATTTTCAAAGTCTGAAAATGTTCCTTTTCTCTGACATAACGTCCGACCGGCATAGTATCGCCCTTGAGTTTTATCGCCTCGCCCTTGCGGATAATATAAGCCGTCTGATTTGCAATGGCGTATATCAATTCCATTTTCTCGAAATCAAAACAGCAAATCGTCATATCCATACCGTCGTCAATCGTTTTAGTTGCCGAAGAAGCCAAAGTCGTTTTTATAAAATTACGCATACGGTCAAGCACCGTGCCCGGATTTTCGGCATCGTGTTCGGTTACCATAAATTCTTTCAAAGACGAAATGCCGAGCATCGAAAGAAACGCCCCCGGAATGCCGTGTCCCGTACAATCCGCCGTTATCATAACAGAATATCTTCCGCACTTCAACGCCCGATAAAAATCTCCGCTGACAATATCCCTCGGACGGTAATAAACAAAATTTTCTTTGAACAATTCCGTAACGTCCTCCGGCGAAGAAATTGCTGCCCGCTGAATCCTCTGAGCGTATGAAATAGAATTCAAAAGTTTTTTATTGACATTCTCCACCTCTTCCCATTGACTGGTAATAATATCTTTTTGAGTTTCAATCTCGGATTTTTGACTTTCGATTTCGGATTTTTGACTCTCAATTTCATCCTTCTGAATGGCAAGAATACGATTTTTCAGCATCAGGGTATTATTAGCTTTTTTCTTGATTTTCAACATTTTCAAAACGTAAAAAACCAAAATCGAAGTAACCGTAAGGAATGCTCCAAGCGAAATTGCAACCGTTTTCAAAAATTTTTTCTCACTCAAAGCCGCCTGCTGCTCACGCTTTTGACGGTCTTTTTCCATCGCTAAAGCATGGTCGGACTGAAAGTTAATAAGTGCAGCAACCGTACTGTCGTTAATATATTCGATTCTATGCTCATAAAACTTTTTCTGATATTCAAACGCATTTTTATAATCGCCCAATTTGTTATAAATATTCATTAGCAACTCGTTGTATACTTCCACAAATTTTGCTTTCTCGTCAGAGCCTAAATATTTTTTCAAACTGAGCATTAAATTTAGTGCTTCTCTATATTTTTTCTTATAACAAAGATAATCAGCATCTTGCATTCTTGCCAGCACATGATTTACCAAATCGCCTTTATGTAAAAAGAAATCACCGATTCTCTGATTATAAAGATTTGAAGTATCAGCATATCTGTCATCTGCGTTTTTTTCGGCGATTTGCAAATAAGCCCTCGCCAATCCTCCGTAACTAAAATTCAAATACGAACGGTAATACGGACTCAAATCGTCCTTTAGAAGAATATCAACCGAGCGTCTAAAACTCTCTATCGCCAACTGATTATCAACTTTCAGTTTCAAATATCCGAGATAATAGTAGTCAAGTCCCATATCCATATCGATTGAAGCCACAGAATCCAAATAAAAAGCTTTTTCGTAATACTCCTCGGCAATGTCCAAAAACGACATTTTTTGAGCCGCCAGTCCCGCACCGCGATAAACGGTAGCCAAACCGACGGTATCCTGCACGTCCAAATAAATCTGCTCCGCCAAGGAGAAATAATAAAAAACGCTATCCCTTTTATTCAAATTAATATAACATTGAGCCGCCAGGGTGTAAACATTAACGATTTTAATAGTGTCCTGACGTTGCATAAAGATTTTCAAGGCCGTCAAAGCATGATTCAATGCCGTCTGAGATTCGTTGCTATACCAATAAGCTTGGGCTATCAAAAAATTTCCATATCCGATAATATCCAAGCGGTTTTTACTTGCATAATTCAACGCTTTAGTATAATATTTAATTTTGTCGGCATTGCTTTCGGAATAATACGCCGCATTATAATAATAAAGTGCCGCAATAGTATCAGGCGTATTGATTTTCACATGGTTAAGATTTTCTATTACTTTTTCGCGGTCGGGATTAAATTGAGCATAATTTTCTTTTGACAACACACAAAACATAAGCACGAAACAGATAAAAATCCGAGCCGTACTTATATTATATACATTAAAGAAAATCGTCAATATTTTCATCTTTTTTAACATCTTACCGTTGCAAATATAACAAAAATTAAGCCGAACCTCAACATTCATTTTGTACATTTAAGAGTAGAAAATACATTTTTTCCACAAAAAAATAAAAGAAAAAACAACGGCAAATATTATAAAAAATTAGCGATCCAACTCTTGAGAGAGTCCCAAAACGTAATTTTCCAATTTTCTTGTATTAATAGTAATACTTGAAATATCGTAATTCTTGATATTGAGCAACAAATCGTCTGCAATTTCAATACCCTTGTCGATATGATAATTAACGGACTGCTCCCTGAAACGGTTCACAAATTCGGTTAATTCTTCAAACGAAATCTGATTTTTAAGAATTTTATATTCGGGAATAACAGCGTATTTCAAAACCGAAATATACTCTCTCATTGCATCATTATTACGTTTTTTAGCTGCGGTAAATTTACCGTGCGGAACTTGTTCGGCCTCGCCGGAGGGTTGAGTATCGCTCTGAATAGTCAGATTAGGTATCGTTAAAGTAAAAAGACTGCCGACGCCCTCGGTAGAACGCACCGTAATAGTAGCTTTCATGGAGTCAGCCATTTTTTTAGACAACGCCATACCACGAATATTACTGCTTGAGGTAGCATTAATGGAATTGAACATAACATCGGCTTTGTCCTGTTTGATACCGATACCTGTATCGGCTATCATAAAAATCAAATTAATTTTATCTTTCAAAACCGAAGGCGAGGTGCTGATAGTTACCTTTACGCTGCCTTTTTCGGTAAAAGTAATAGCGTTTAAAAGCAAATTAAAAAGTATCTGCCTCAACCTAACCTCATCAACTTCCATTTTGGGTGGAATATAACCGTCTGAATTCAATTGATAATCAAGGTGTTTTTCATCGGCTTTGTGTCTGAAAATTTCAAAAACATCTTTTCCGACGGTAACGGGATTAACAAGTTTGGTGAAACGATTTTTAATACCGAGTTCCATTTCGGTCAATTCCAAAATGTCAGCAAGAGTTTCATTGACATACGAAGCCGAATTTAGCACAGACCTCAAATCAGAAGAATCCTCATCGGTACGCATACCGGCTACAAGAGCCTCACATTTTTGAACGATATGATCAAGCGGCTCTTTAATTTTAGAAGACATTCCGCTGATAAACTGACTTTTAGCAATGCTGGTTTCTTGAGCGTTCTTTCTATCGCTTTTGAGTTTGTCCTCGATACGTTTCTGACTTGAATTATTTCTGATACAAACCAAAACAGTAGAATCGTTACAAAGTGTAAACCTTGCCTCTTTGGATGTCTCAGGATCGTTTTCGTCAAGCATATAATCCACGTATTGAGGCTCGCCCGTCTTTCTAACGGTATTAAAAGCCACAAGAAAAGGTAATAACAAATCCTGAGAAAGAACCTCACGGAAATTTTTGCCGAGATAAGCCTCTTGTTTTGCCTTACTTATACCGGGAATTCTGACAAAAATATAATTACCGTCAGCATCCAAACGGTAAAAAGAATCCGGCAAAATTTCCAAAATATTTGACATATTGTCATGTTTTTCGGCTCTGCGTTCTGCAAGTTTGCTTTCCGTAATATCCTGAACAATCATAATACCGCCTCGTTCAACACCCGTTCCGGTATTATAATAATATGATTTCAATGTAATTGCAACAATAGCATCACGTTCGGGAGTCTTTATGTCAAGTTCCTGACGGATAACACTTTGGTTGTCGCTATTTTCGCTCGTATGAAAATCTTCAAAAACTTTGGTCGGGAAAATATTGCTGATATTTTGTCCGATAACATTCTTGTTGCTCAAACCGAAAATTTCCAAAAATCTGTCATTAACGGTCGTAATTATAAACTTATCACTAAACTGAATAATTCCTATCGGCGTTTTTCTGAACAAAAGACGATATTTATCTTCTGAATTTTTAAGCTCCATTTCCGCCATTTTTCTCTCACGGATTTCGCTTTCCATTTTGTTGTTAGCGATTGAGAGTTGTTCGTTATGGCGCTTTTTCTCCGAATAACGGTAACGGAAAATAAAAACCAAAACTATAATCAAAATGATAATTATAGTCAAGAAAAGTATGCTGCGTGTATAACTTTTTTTCTCAAGCAAAAGACGGCTTTTTTCAGTATTTATTTGCATCATTTCCAATTCTTTTTGCTGCCTTTGGTTTTCGATGCTGACCTGAAACTCCGAAAACTGTTCCTTACGTTTGAGAATATACACACTGTCGCCCGTTAAAGCATAACGTTCGCAGTATTGCAAAGCTTTATTCTGATTACCTAACTTAATGTTGGCCTTATAAATAATCTCACAAGCACGGTGTTTTATAAGGATTTCTTCTGTCCCGTGCTGAAGCTCCTCAGCTTGAGCATCGGAAAGTATTTTTTCGGCATTAACCAAAGCATCTTCCGATTTGCCGACCGTAAGCTGCATTTTAGCAAGTCTTAATTTGGTTAGCAAAGCCAAATGCGTAAGTTTGAGCCTTGTAAAAACATTAACGGCATTAATATAATATTCCTCAGCCGAAGAATAATCCTTCAAAAATTCTTTAACCTGACCGTAAACCCAATACGTATGGGCTATATCTTTTTCTAAATCGGGATTGTCCTTGTAATATTTAAGATTATAATCCAAAAGTACGATTGCGGAATCCGGCTCTTCAAAATAAAGATAAGCCCTTGCAATATTAACATTCAAACCGCTTGACTGATTGTCAAGTTTCAGAGAATCATAAATATGTTTTGCTTTTTTCATATTTCCGATTGAGGTTTCCTCATCGCAGATAACATAAATTCTGCCTAAAACAGCAAGAGCATCGGCTTTGATGTCCAAACGGTCGTTAGTCTCGGCAATTTTAATTGCTTTCATGCAATATTCCTCGGAAAGGTCTGAAACATCTTGAACAAAATAAATTTTTGCAATATCAACAAAACAAATTGCGACCTCTTCCTCCATATCGTATTTAGAATAGATTTCAAAGGCTTTGAATTGCATTTCCATCGACAGATAATAAATTCTGACGGTAAAATATGCACGTCCTAAATTTCTGTAAGACAAAGCGATATCAAGACTGTCAAGATATTTTTCGGCAACTTGACGGGCTTGAGCGGCATATTCCAATGCCATATAGGGTTCGGTATTTATGTTTTTTCCGTATTTGTCGTTCAAATCCGAGAATACTTTGTACAGAGAATCCCTCTGAACAGAATTTTCTTCCTGCGCAGAAAGTCCGCCGCCGTAAACCAAAACGGCAAGCCACAAAACGGATAATATTTTATAAAGTTTCAGCATTTTCTTTTTTTAAAACAAAACTGTTTTTTACATTCCCGCTTTACGGTAAGGAATATAAAAACTAAAGGTTGAACCTTCATTCAAAACGCTTTGGACACTGAGTTTTCCGTCCATTCGTTTTACTAATTCGTTTGCAATAGCAAGTCCGAGACCGTTGCCGCCGTATTGACGGGAAATTCCCTCGTCAGCTTGTCTGAACCTTTCAAAAATAATGTTCAGTTTCGACTCCGAAATACCGATTCCCGTATCTTTTACGTAAAATGTTACGGTTTCCTGACCAATTTTAGCACCGATTTCGATTTTGCCATTTTGCGTAAAAGTTACCGCATTTGCAATCAATTTTTTGAAAATCTGACTAATGTACTGATTGTCGGCATAAATCAAAGCATCGTATTCGTTGAAAGCCTCACTTCTTAAAAGTTCCAACTTTTTGCCCGATTCTGCGTGAGTATCAGTCAGATAAATAAAAGCCTCCTCCAATATCGAATTAACACTGCATATTTCATGCCTTAATTTTATCTGCCCAGATTCTATTTTGGAAAGTTCAACTATATCGTCAATTATATCAAGCAGTTTTTTGGTGTTTTTGAATATTGCCGTCAAATAATCGTTGAGTTTTTCAGGATGCAGACCCGATTGAATCATTTGAACAAAACCGCTTATAATATTAGCCGGTGTCCTTGTTTCGTGAGCAATGTTTGCCAAGAAAATCGTTTTCAAATTATTGGAATCCTCGGCATGGTTCTTTTGTTTTAAAAGTTCTGCCTGATAACGTTTTAGTTCGGAGATGTCGTTTGAAATTATCTGAACAACCCTCTCGCCCATAAAATCGTTGATTAACTGCATCGTAGAAAGATACCATCTTTCCTTTCCGGCAACCACGACACTGAGTTTGCGGGTCATAACCTCGCCCGTCTGCGCTACGGATTTTATTAAATCCATATCAATAAACTCCTCGGCTGGAATTTTCGTTGTGCCTAAAGCTCCGTTAGTGGTATCCTCCTCAAAAAGTTCCACAGCCGTAGAATTACACATTATAATATTACCGTCCAAATCCACAACGATTACCGGCTGTTTGATTCCGTTGAAAAGAGTTTTGTATCGGTTTTCGCTTTCGGCTAATTCCCTGCGGGCTTTTATCATCTTGTCAATATCCTGCATAACGCCGATAATGCCGGAAATTTTTCCCGAAGAATCGGTGATAAGAGTTTTGCTGACAATGTATTCCCTGACAATATTATCGGCACATTTTATCGGACCTTCATAAACCTGAATACCTTTTTCTTTAATAAGTTCGATGTCTTTGCCCTGATAAAAATCGGCATATTCTTTCGGGAAATATTTGTCGAGTTCTTGAGAGGTTTTTCCTATAATTGTTTCGGGAGATACACCGATGACTGTCTTTGCATAACAATCGTTGCAAAGCAGATAACGCCCTTCCACGTCCTTGTAAAACAACGGAACGGGAATGGCATCAATCATTTTTTGCGTAAATTTCAGATTTTCACGGATTTTTTTGCCGGCCTGAGAATCCCCTGTATCGGGTTTGAAATCAGCAAAAAAAGTATCATGTCTTACGGCTGAAACTTTTACGGAAAGTATCTCACCGTCTTCCTCGGCATTAAAACTAACAGTATCAAGGATTTTGACAGCTTGAGCAAAACCCTCCAACCATGCGGAAGATTTCATCAAGGAGAGTTCAGAATTAGTTTTACCGATAATATCCTCTACCTTTTTTGAATAAAATTTGGCAAATTCGGGATTAATCCTCGTAAAAACAAAATCCAGAGGTTTTTGATTATCCTCATCGGCATAAATTATAGAGCCCGCAAAAGCCGGAATTTGAATATTCCTAAAAAAAACATCCAAAAATTTTTCCGTATATTGCAACTGTTCGTAAAGGTCGCTTTCGAGACTGTCAAAAGCGGAGGGTTCCGCAAAAAAAGCATACCGTCTTAAAGTTTTCTTCAAGGCGAGATTCTCTTTTTGAAGTTTTTCCAACGTTTTACCGTATTCAACTATGTCTTCTTCAAGATTTGTCATAAGTATTATTCAGTCAAGTTTTCCAACAGTTTCAACGAATATTCGTAATAATAACCGGCGGAACCGTTGTAGAGATAAGGCTGCAATAGTTCCGTATTGCGATTAAGATACTCAACGCAAAGGTCGTAAAAATTTTCGGAATTTCCGCTGTTTTTTTCATAAATATAACATTGAACAATATTAATATTTGTCATAGCCATTGCCAATACCGTTTCAATGTTGTAATTCTCCTGCGGTACTAATTCAAACAATTTCCGTGCCTTGAAATAACAGTCCTGAGCATTTTTAATGTCAGAAATTTTAAAATACATCAGACCGAGATTGTTTAGCGTTGAGGCAGGATAATGGTATGAAATCAGTTTTTTTTCTGCCAAAGAAGTCCTGATTTCAAGAGCCTGTCCGTAATATTTTTCAGCCTCCTGCCAAAGAGAAAGGTCAGAGGCGTAATTTCCGAGTTGATTTAAGGCATCAGCCAAATCCAAAAGATAATTGTCAGAGCTTAAAGCATTAGCAGAAGAAAACTCGTTTTCGGCTTTTTTCATTACGGAATATGCCTCAGAGGTATTTCCTAAAATACCGTAAGTCATTGCTATATTGTAATCTATGAGAGCCGTTTGATAATAATATTCCAAGTTTTGAACTCCCACAAGATTCAAATAAACTTCTTTTAATTCCATCAAAACGTCCAAAGCCTCAATATGTTTTTTCTCGTTGTTGTAAACGGAGGAAAGATTAAAAAGCGTAGTGCAAAAACTTTCCAAAAACAATTCCGGATTTTGCGAAACTATTGCTTTTCTTTCCTGATGAGAGCTTTGATAATATTCCGTAGCCTTTTCTGGATTACCGTTTTGAAGAGCAGCGTATGCCAAATTGTCATAATTATCCGCCAAAAGATTCTGATACTTTGGATTTTTAGTTTTCGCCTGCTCTTTTCTTATCTCCAACGACTGCTCCAAATAAAAAACTGCCATGTCCGCATCGCCTAATTCGGCATAAAACAATCCGTAATTGTTGAGAATATCAGCCCAAAGGTCAATGTAAAGATTTGATTTTTTGATTAATTCTTCACGGATTTTATAAGATTTTGCATAATAGACTTCTGCGTTGTCGTAATCGTTGTTATTTTTGTAAAGTATAGCCAAATTGTTGCAAAGCGAAGAATACTCCGCATTTTCGGGATCGGTAAAAGTTTTTTTAGCGGCAAAAATATTCAACGCCTCCTGAAGATATTTCATCGAGGAATCCGTTTTTGAAAACTTTCTGTAAAGATTTCCGATATTTGTTAAAGTTTTGGCGTAAGTTACTAAAACAGAGCGGTCTACGTGTGAAAGTTTTTTCAGAATCATCGCTGAAGTTTTGTAACAAGTAACCGCATCGTCAAAATTGTTGCCTCTATCGTAAAGATAACCGAGATTGTTTAAAACCAAAGCCCGTTGAAAATCATATTTTTTATGACAAATTTTAGCCAAAAGAGCATAATTTTCCAAGGATTCATCGTATTTTCGTTTAGCCTCCCAATACAAGGAAGTTTCCTCAAAAATATTTCCGTAAGTGTTTAATACTCCGGCTTTTCCTTCCAATGCACCCGGAGAATTTGAAAAAGCTTTATCGGAATAAATATTAAGCGCCTCTTCGCAAAGTTTTTGAGCACGCGGAAAATTTTTCATCTGAATTTCAAGCGATGCCTGCAAGGCCTCAACATCGGCTAAATCAGAGGCATAGTTAGGATTTCTTTTAACATTTTTCATCGCCAATGAAAGACTTAAATTCAGTTTTTCTCTTGACAAAGTATAATTTCCGTGATTTTTTTCAACTTCGCCCCATTTAAGATAAACTTTTGAAAGAAAGACGTTTCGGTCTGTTTCGTCGGGAATATTTTTAGCATATTCAACGGCCTTTTTCAAATTTTGAAGAGCCAAATCATATTCCAATCTTGCCAAATGAATTTTTACTCTGTCCAAAAGTATTATCTGACGGAAAAAATATCCGTCCTGAATTTTATCTAAAATATCTGAGGCTTTTTTATAAAAAGTTAAAGCGGAATCGAATTTTGCCTCTTGAGCACAAATAAGACCTTTTATGAAAAAAATTTCCGCTTTTAATTTTTTATCTTGTTTGGAATTTTTGATTTCTCCGGCTTTGAAAATATCCTCCTCCGCTTTAGAATCATAGCCTAAATAATAATTTACAACGGCTGACAAAACGAAAGCTCTTTGCCTTTGATCGTTATCCAAAGCGATTTTCATGGCTTTTTTAGAATATTCTTCCGCTTTTTGAGTATAACCGTTATAAATGCAAAATCTTACAAATTCGGTTAAAGAAGAAAATTTTTCATAATTTTCCAACTCCACAAGCAAGGAATAATAATTTTCAGCGCCCTCAACATCAAGCCTTAAAACGGAAATCCTTGCTAGGAGCAACAAACGTTCTTTATCGTTAAGACCGCTTACTAAAGCCGCCTCCATAACGGCATTTTCAATGTCAGTCTTTTCGACAAATCCCATTAAAGATGGAAAATTTGAATATTTTTCAAAAAAATCGTCCCTAAAACCTCCCGCACACAACCGTGCCGCATAAACGGAAGATCTCTGAGAATTATGTTTAACAGCCGAAGAATCAATACATTTGAGCAAAACGCTTTTGTCTTGAGCCTTGCAAGAGAAAAACGGTGCTATAAAAAACATTAAAAATAATATCGTAAATTTTCCCGGCATTTTTCCTATATTTTTCATCTAAATTACAAAACCGAAAGTAGTTAAATTATTTTCACAAGAAACCGTAAGTTTGCTTGAATGAAGTTGTAAAAAAGTATTACAAAGTTTAAGTCCTATGCTCGAACCCTTTTCCATATCCGTCCCGGAAGTAGATTCCACATCTTGAGCAGTATTAATTTTATCAATTTTTTCCTTGTCAATCGGCACACCGCAATCCGTAACGGTAATCAAAATTTTACCATTAGAATCCTCTTCTGCCTTTATAACAATATCTTCGCCTTTGTAACTGAATTTCACGGCATTAGAAACGAGATTTCTGATTACCGTTGCAATCTTGTATTCGTCGGCGCAAAGATTAATATCTTTTGGGACTTGATTTACAAGGCGTATGTTTTTTCTGTAAGCTTGAGCCGAAAGCAAGTCGATTACACGGCATACGGCTACATTCAAAGGAAAAGTCTGAAGATTGAGTTTTAAATCATCGGAGACAGAATTTGAATATTCCAAAAGATTAACCAAAAAATCATACCCCTCGGCAGAGGCCTGTCTAATAATCTGAATATAATCCTCAGCCTCCTTATAATCACCAAGCGCAAGTGATTTACCAAGAAGTTCACTAAATCCGATTAACGCATTAAAAGGATTTCTCAAATCATGTCCGATAATTCTTATTAAGCGGTTTTTAGCAGCGTTTTCCCTTTGAAGTTTTTCCTGAATTTCTTTCAATTCCGTAATGTCAGAAACCGTTCCTAAAACTCTTGCGGAAAAACCTCTGTCATTTTTTATGACAACACCTTTTATTTCAATCCATATCTTTTTTCCGTCAATCGGCCTTACAACTTGAGTTTGTAAGGAGAAAGGATTTCCGCTCCCCAAAACCTCATCCGTAAAAAAATCAATAATACGTTTTTTATCCTCTAAAACGAGCATCGCATAAAACTCCTCCAAAGTACAATGTTCTTTGTCTCTAAGACCTAAAATTTCACCCGTACTAAGGCTGAGAATATACTTATTGGTCTGAATATTAAAATCATAATAATTGCCGTACTTAAAAAACAAATCATAATCGACCCTCGGCAAAGACCCCTCTTCAGAGAGACTGCGCAGACAATATTCAAGAATCTGACTTCCGCTTGAGCATATCTGCCAGACCATATATTCGTAAGTGCGTCTGTAAATTACCGGATAAGAAGAAAGGACAAACGAAGAATCGTTGTTCTCAGTATAAAATTTTCCGCAAACAACATAGCCTATACACATTTGTTTAAAGCATATAGGAATACAGATACAACAAGTTCCGTCATCTGATTTTATAATATCGGCACAAGGTTTAGGATTTTCAATGCGCTCAAGGGCAAGCCTTGTAACAAAACTGTTAAAATTCTTGACGTCATGTTCCAAAAAGAAACTCGAACGCTGACCAAAAGGTTCTTTTACGACCGCAACAATCTCAACTTCAAGCAAATTGGCAATAGTTGAGATTTCTTCTCTTCCACCGAAAAGTCTTATAAAAAGTCCGCTTAGCCTCTCAACATCAGAGACTGCTCCGTAGCCGTCAAAACCGATAAAGTTTTTTACTGTCTGTCTAAAATCTCCTACCGCTAAATAACTCATAATTCTTCTAAGTAAAAACCGCACTAAATTAAGTATTTTTTTGAAAAAAAAGTATTGGAGTTAATAAAAAAAATAATAAATTTGCATTTGTAAAAATTTTTAATTCAACATAAAATTTAATTATTCATGCAAAAGATTGATAATTACAATTTTAAGGGCAAAAAAGTTATTGTCAGAGTAGACTTTAACGTGCCTTTGAACAAAGAAACCGGCGAGGTTTCTGACGATACGAGAATCCGCGGCGCGTTGCCGACCATCAAAAAAATCATCGAAGACGGTGGTGCAGCTATCTTAATGTCGCACATGGGCAAACCCAAAAACACAGACCCTCACGCAGGCGATGCTAAATTCTCCCTCAAACAAATTATTCCCGCTATTGAGAAATATACGAAAGAATTTGGTGTTCCTTCACTTCAATTTGCTGAAGACTGCGCTAATGCAGATGCTAAAGCAGTTGCATTGAAACCCGGTCAAATCCTCCTTCTTGAAAACTTACGTTACTACGCTGAAGAAGAAGGCAAACCCAGAGGCATTGAAAAAGATGATCCTAACTTTGAGGCTGCTAAAAAAGAAATGAAAGCTAAACAGGCTGAATTTGCAAAGAAACTCGCTTCTTACGCTGAGGTTTATGTAAACGATGCATTCGGTACTGCACACAGAAAACACGCTTCAACAGCAGTTATCGCTGATTCATTTGCTGAAGACAAAAAAATGTTCGGTTTCCTTATCAACAAGGAACTCAACGCAATGGATCAAGTTCTTAACGATGCACGCAAACCTTTCACTGCAATCATGGGCGGTGCAAAAGTTTCTGACAAAATCAACGTTATCACCAATCTTTTGGACAGAGTTCAGAACCTTATCATCGGTGGCGGTATGACTTACACCTTTATTAAGGCTCTCGGCGGCAAAATCGGTAATTCACTCTGCGAAGACGACAAACTCGACCTCGCAAAAGAAATTCTTGACAAAGCTAAAGCTAAAGGCGTAAACGTATATTTGCCGGTTGATGCTGTTAATGCAGATAAATTCGACAAA
Source organism: Bacteroidales bacterium (assembly GCA_017412115.1). GTDB lineage: Bacteria > Bacteroidota > Bacteroidia > Bacteroidales > UBA3824 > UBA3824. The sequence goes on from JAFPYR010000122.1 coordinate 119,538, forward strand.
GACGCTAACACCCAAGTTTCAGACGTTAACAACACTCCTGAAGGTTGGATGGGCTTGGATATCGCAGAAAAATCAATTGCTAAATTTGAAGAAGTTATCGTAAACTCTAAAACCGTTATTTGGAACGGTCCTATGGGCGTTTTTGAAATGGAAAAATTTGCAAAAGGTACTTCTGCAATCGCTCAGGCTGTTGCTAAAGCTACTGCTAACGGCGCATTCACCCTTATCGGCGGCGGTGACTCAGTTGCAGCTATCAACAAAAACGGTCTTGCTGACAAAGTAAGTTACGTTTCTACCGGTGGCGGTGCAATGTTGGAATACATGGAAGGCAAACAACTTCCGGGTATCGTAGCTATCAGAGGCTAATAAAACTTTATATAATAAAAAAATGGCTGCTAAAACGCAGCCATTTTTTTTATTGTGCTTTTTCTACCCAAGCCTTAACATCGTCTGCTGACGGATTTGTAAGGTTGAGTTTGCCTTTTTTGTTGAGCGAACAAAGGTCGTTGAAAAGTTTTCCGGGTTTTGCATCTTTCAAGTTTTCAACTTTCAAGTATCCGAGTTTCTGAATAAGTGAAACCCATTCCTGAGGAATACCAAGAGCCGTGTAAGCCTCAACCGGGTCGTATTCAAATTTCTTTTCAGGCTTCATTTGCGGGAAGAACAATACGTCCTGAATTGACTCACTGTTTGTCATAATCATCGTTAAACGGTCGATACCGATTCCGATTCCGGCTGTCGGAGGCATACCGTGGTCGATTGCTGTCAAAAAGTCTTCGTCCAAAACCATTGCTTCTTCATCACCGCGTTTTGCCAAAAGCAACTGATCTTCAAATCTTTGACGCTGATCAATCGGGTCGTTAAGTTCTGAATATGCGTTGCAAAGTTCTTTTCCGTTGCAAATTGCCTCAAATCTTTCAACCAAGCCTTCTTTTGAACGGTGCTTTTTGGTAAGCGGAGACATTTCAACAGGATAATCCGTGATGAAAGTCGGCTGAATAATTTTAGCCTCGCAAGTCTCGCCGAAAATCTCGTCGATTAACTTGCCTTTTCCCATTGTTGAATCTACTTCAACACCGAATTTTTTAGCAGTCTCTGCCAATTCCTTTTCGTCCATGTTCGAGATGTCAACACCGGTAAAATGCTGAATTGCCTCAAACATTGTAAAACGTTTCCAAGGACGTTTGAAGTCGATAACATTTTCGCCTACTTTTACTTTTGTGTCGCCGTTGAGAGCGATTGCAACTTTTTCAACCATTTCTTCAACGGTGTCCATCATCCAGAAATAATCTTTGTAAGCCACATAAAGTTCGATTTGCGTAAATTCAGGATTGTGGAAACGATCCATACCTTCGTTACGAAAATCTTTTGAAAACTCATAAACACCGTCAAAACCGCCTACGATAAGTCTTTTTAAATAAAGTTCGTTAGCAATTCTTAAATAAAGTGTCTGGTCGAGAGCGTTATGATGTGTTTTGAAAGGTCTTGCCGAAGCGCCACCGTAAATCGGTTGAAGAATAGGAGTTTCAACTTCCAAACAACCGAGATTATCAAGATATTGACGCATTGTGTTCATAAGTTTTGTACGTTTTACGAACACATCTTTTACTTGCGGATTAACAATCAAATCCACATAACGTTTTCTGTAACGGAGTTCGGGATTTGTGAAAGCGTCATAAACTTTTCCGTCTTTTTCTTTAACGATAGGAAGCGGTTTCAAGGATTTGCAAAGAACGGTCAATTCTTCAACTTTAACAGAAAGTTCACCCATTTTCGTTCTGAAAACCGGACCTTTGACGCCGATAATATCGCCGATGTCAAGAAGTTTTTTGAAAACATCGTTGTACATCGTTTTGTCTTCGGTAGGGCAGAGAACGTCACGGTTAAAATAAAGTTGGATTCTTCCTTTTGAATCCTGCAATTCTGCAAAAGACGCACTACCCATGATTCTGCGGCTCATCAAACGTCCCGCAATACACGCCTGAAATCCTTCTGCGTATTCTTCTTCTTTGAGGTAAGAATATTTTTCTTTGATTTCTTCGGTGTGAATATTTACTTCATATTTCGGTGCGGGATAAGGGTCTATGCCCAACGCACGCATTTTTTCGAGCGATGCCCGTCTGATTTGTTCCTGTTCGGATAATTCGATATTATTCATCTGTTTTATGCATAAAAATTTATGCGCAAAATTATCTTTTTTTTTTGGATAATACAAATTTTTATTAACTTTGACCGAATATTTTTTTGACCAAGACTTATGAGTAAAGTTATCATTATATCAGCACCTTCGGGTTCTGGCAAATCCACGTTGATTTCTTCATTAATGCAGCACGAAGAGTTAAAACTGTCTTTTTCGGTTTCGGCAACAACGCGCTCTCCAAGAGGTGAGGAAAAAAACGGAAAGGATTATTATTTCTTTTCAGTAGAGGAATTTGAGAAAAAAATCTCAGAAAATGCTTTTATAGAATACGAACAAGTATATCAAGGGCGTTATTACGGCACGTTAAAAAGTGAAATCGAAAGGATTTTTTCATTAGGATTTAACGTGATTTTTGACGTTGATGTAAAAGGCGGAATCAACTTAAAAAAAATTTTCGGGAATAATGCGCTGTCAATTTTCATTCAGCCGCCAAGCGTTGAAGAATTGAAAAAGCGTTTAATAGGTCGCGGCACAGATTCTATGGAAGAAATAGAAAAACGCGTTGCAAAGGCATCAGAAGAAATCTCATACTCAAAAAATTTCGATAAAATAATTATAAACGATAATTTACAGGAGGCTTCTAAGAAGTTTTTTGATACCGTTTCTAATTTTTTGTCTTAAAAAAAAACATTTATGGCAGACAAAGTATTAATCATAGACAACGATAAGGACAGACTCAAACTTTTTGAAGAATCTTTAGCGAAGTTAGGCAAACAAACCGAGCGTTATGACGGAAGAGAAAGCGTTGAAAGTACCGTTACTACGACGATTTATTCTGCCGTGATTATAAATTTGACTACGTTATCTGACATTTCAACAATAGAATATGTTAAGGACTTAACCAAATACACCTCAGATGTTATCATAACGGGAACAGAAAACGAGATGGATTTGGTTTCATACGCTTTGGACAGCGGTGTAGACGGTTTTATTGCATTGCCGACCACGGAAAAAGTTTTAAGAATGACCTTAAAAACGATTTTCAAACAATCGTGCAAAAAAATTGAAAAATATTCTCAATATCTTTTAAAAATTTTTGACATGATTGCAACGCCGGCAGTTGTAACGGATACTAACGGAAGAATTCAAAACGTTAATTCACGTGCCTTAAAAGAGTTTTCAAGGACAAAAGAAAATTCTATAGGTGAACTTTTTGGCGGTTTTATAGGTTGCAACAAGCGGAAACTCAATTCAAGTTATTTTCATGACGGTTGTCAAGGCTGCAATCTCTGCATTTACGGGAAAGATGCTGCCGATAACGATAAAATAACGGAAGGAAAAATTCATAAATACCGTTATGAAAACAACGGCGTAGAGGAAAACAAAACCATAAAGGTAAGTTATGCACCCGTTTTGTATGAAGGTCGCAAATGTATTTTCATAAATTTTGAAGATGTAACAATCCGTCAAAAATCTTCTGAAATCATAACAAGTTGTCTTGAAAAAATTAACAACGAAAATTATGATTGCCAAGATGCAAAAAAACAAATAGAAAATTTTGCTAAATCGGTTCAAAACGTTTACGAAGACCTCAAAGACACGGATTCGGAATATTCGACATTAATAGACAATCTGTTGTCGGGGTATATAGTTTTGGAAAACAATGCCTACGGAGAATTGTTCGTAAAATCCGTTAATAAAAGATTTTGCGAGATTTTCGGTGTTGATCAAAATGAGTATATCGGCACTAATTTTTCGGAATTGCTTGTAGATTACGACCCGAGATTAACCTCTGCTATAAACGAAGTACTCTCAACGGGAGAAAACAAACGTTTGGAATATCAGTCGAAACATTTCAACAAATACCTGAAAATCAACATTTTCATGGTAAACTCGAAATATATTTCGCTTATAATCGGTGATAATACTTTTTCAAGGCTCTCCAACGAAAGGCTCAAAAAAATGGTAAAACTCTCTGATATGAGAAATTATCAGTTTGAACTTTTCATGGACGGCAGCAAGGACGGAGCTTGGAGTTATGATTATTCCACAAAAGAATTATATCTTTCGCCACAATTCAAAAGGCTTTTGGGTTACGAGCCGGAAGATTTAAAAATCAAGACCCCGGAAGAAATTTTTGAAATTATTGCCCACCAAGACGAGAAAGAATTTTTTTACAACAAGTTAAGAGAATTTGCTTTAGGAGGTGCGGATAATTTTGAAGAAGAAGTCCGTGTCAATAAAAAATCCGGACAAGAAATGTGGATAATGGTTAGAGCTACCGTCAGAATGGACGTAAACAACGGTGCCCCCGAAATGTTGGGCGGCGTTATAACCGATACCACTCAAAGAAAACAATACGAAGAAAAACTCCATACAAGCAACGAAGAACTGAAAAAAGCCGTTGATACGAAAAACAAATTTATTTCGATAATTTCACATGACTTACGCAATCAGTTCAACGCGATAACGGGCTTGTCGGAAATTTTAACGAAACGGCTTCAAAGTATTTCAGAAGAAAGATGTTCGCAAATGGCTTTGGTTATCAATCAGTCCAGCAAGAGTGCGTACAAACTTCTCAATGACCTACTCACATGGGCAAGAAGTCAGATGAACAATATTGAGTTCAACCCTCAGGAGCTGAACTTAAACGAAATCACGGAAGAGGCTTTGAGCGAAATTAGAGTTCAAGCGCAGAAAAAACATATCTGCCTTTTGAACAATACCAACAAAAATGACATTATTTACGCTGATAAACAAATGTTTCAAACCATTGTCAGAAACATCGCCACAAATTCCATAAAGTTTACAAACGAAGACGGTTTTGTTGAGGTTTCAGGCAAAGACAAAGGGATTTTTTACGAGGTTTCGATAAAAGACAACGGAATAGGAATGAGCGTAGAGACACGTTCTAAATTAATGTCGCCCTCGCAAACCAAAACCACTCAAGGCACGGCTGGCGAAAAAGGCTCCGGAATGGGACTCCTAATTTGTAAAGAATTTGCCGACAAACACGGCGGAAATATCAAAGTGGAATCCATACAAGGTAAAGGAACTGAATTTATTATTTCATTTCCAAAAAAACATTGATTTAAAGAGTTTATTATCAGCAAATTAAGATATATTAAAGAAAAAAGCAATATAAAAAGTAATTTTTTGTTATAAAATTGCTATATTTGCAAATTATAAAAACATTAGCATACTGATAATCAACCATAAAATGAGAAGAATTATATACATACTTGTAACCGGCTTATTATTAGCATGTTTGACGGCATGCACAGGTAATACGCAGCACAAAAGATCTAAATATAAAGATGATGAAACCGACACGCAAGGCCAGAAAAAAATTGTTTATACCAAGTATAACATACCCTTGCCGGTGGAATTGTTCTCTTACATGGTAAAAGAGGAGATACCTTATAATATAGATCTTCTTTTGTCTACGCAACAGAGGGAAAAATATACGAAAGAGACCAAACAAGCAATGGTTTTAGGCGTATATTCGGCAGATATTGCGTATTGTTCAAGTTACGGACGGCAGCATGAGGTTTTGGATTATTTCAACTGCGCATTCAAAATTGCGGACAGGCTTGAAATTTCGGAAGGTTTCACCTACAAATCCATTGAAAGAATCGAAAACAATATAGCAAGTGCCGATTCACTAAGTTTTATTGCTAACGAATCGTATTGGAAAGCGTGCAACTATTTGGACGAAAACGAGAAAAACAACATACTGCCTTTCGTAATTTATGGTGGTTGGGTTGAAAGTCAATATCTAACAATTGCCTCAAACGATTTGAAAGCTACAAAAGCCAAAATTTTGGAGCAAAAAGAAGGATTGGAAAATCTTATAAACTATCTTTATGAAGTAATGGTTGAGAGTTCGGCTTTTTATTACAACTACGATTTGAAAGCTATTATCCTAAAACTCAACAACATAAAAGGCGTTTATGATAAAATTCCGGGCAAAGAAATCGATCCGCAGCTCTACAACGACATCAGCGTAAAAATTACCGCTATGCGTAACGAATTGATTGACCCGAAATTTAATTTGTAAAAAAATGAAAATAGCGATAGATTTTGACGGCACGATAGTAGAGGATAAATACCCCGAAATCGGCAGACCTCAAATGTTTGTGTTTCAGGCATTAAAAGAACTTCAAAAGGAACACAGACTTATACTTTGGACTTGTCGTGAAGGCAAACTTTTGGATGATGCGGTTGAATTTTGCAAAAAAAACGGCATTGAATTTTATGCCGTAAACCGTAATTTTCCGGAAGAGGAATATTCGGAAAGAGATTTTATGAGAAAACTTGATGCGGATATGTTCATTGATGACAGAAATTTCGGAGGTTTCCCCGGCTGGAGCGAAATTTATCAGAGGATAAGCAACAAAACAGTAGAAACACCCAAGAAAAAAAAGTGGTTTTGGCAGAAATAAATTATGCTTGAAGAGTTTTTTTCAGATGTTATAATGCAAAGTGTGCTTATAACATTTTTTGTTTTGTGCATGATAATGGTTTTGGAATGTCTTAACGTTTTTTCAGAAGGTCATGTCAATAGTTTCATGCAAAAAAAGCCGGCTGTACAGATATTAATTTCAGCGTTTTTAGGAATTCTGCCTGGTTGTGTCGGCTCGTTTACGGCAGTTTCGATGTACACTCACGAGGTTATAGGTTTCGGAGCATTGATGAGCAATCTTATCGCAACAACGGGCGATGAGGCTTTTTTTATGGTATCGTTAATGCCTGAAAAAGCATGGTTAATTTTCGGTATTTTGATAATTATCTCTATTTCAACGGGTTATATTATTAATTTCATAGCCGGAAAACGTTCAATGCCAAGAGGCGGACAACTCCATTTTGAACTTCACAAAATACATTCTACCGGACACAACGAAGTTTCAATCGGTGGCGACATACGCGAAAACTTAAAACATTTAAGCAAAAAACGTTTAATTTTGATTTTTTCGGTTTTAACGTTTATCGCCTTAACGTGCCTTGGTTTTTTCAACGAAGACGAAGATGACAACGGTTTAACACCCGTAAAAATTACGTTTTTGGTTTTATCGGCGGTGTCATTATTTGTAATTATAAAAGTGTCAGATCACTTTTTTGAAGACCACATTTGGCATCATGTTATCGGAAAACATTTCAAAAAAGTTTTTCTGTGGACATTTGCCGCCCTTACCGTAATATTTTTCTTAACGGAATTTCTCAAAATAGAAGATTGGGTAAAAAGTTTCAACAAACAAAATATTGAAATTGTTTTATTATTAGTCGCCGTTTTAATAGGATTAATACCGGAATCGGGACCGCATATCGTTTTTATAACGCTTTATTGTTCGGGTGCAATACCTTTTACAGTTTTGCTTGCTAATAGTATCGTTCAAGACGGACACGGAGCAATTCCGCTTTTTGCAGAAAACAAACGCGATTTCTTTTTAGTAAAAGGTATAAAAGCCGCAATCGCAATTGTAATAGGATTAACGGCTATTATTATCGGCTAAAAAATTTTGTGACTATTCCGCAAATCGAGTAGGAGGAAAACAAAGTAGTTTTTCTCCTACTTTGTTTTCCGACCTCTCACACCACCGTACGTGCCGTTCGGCATACGGCGGTTCCTATTTTCGATACCATTCGAGATAAGTATCTAACATACAAGGATAAC